>CAZSOC010000004.1:0-106773 GCA_964608415.1 uncultured Flavobacterium sp. | reverse complement strand
GGGACACATGGATTTTCAGTCCATTGCTCTACCATCTGAGCTAAGGTACCGTTGCTATTGCGGGTGCAAATATAGAAGCTTTTTTATATTATCCAAAACAATTTTTAAAAAAAATCTATTTGTATCTTCGCATTTAAAAAACCAAACTTATGATAATTGCTATCGATGCAGGAAATACCAGAATCAAATGTGCTGTATTTGAGAACACTAGTATGATTGATCTTTCTGTTTTTGAGTATGGAAATTTTGAAAAAAAAATCACATCTTTTTTTCAAAAACATTCTTCAATTTCCAAAATCATCCTATCGAATGTTGGAAAACAAATCAATTTTGACTTTTTAAAAACACAATACGAGATAGAAATCGTTACAATTGACGGGGATTTCAAGTTTCCATTCCAGAACAAATACCAAACACCCCACACATTAGGTATAGACAGAATGATTTTATCTTCTGGAGCAACTCTACAATTTCCAAACCAAAACAGATTGATAATAGATGTGGGAACTTGTATTACATATGATTTTGTTGATGCTCATAATAACTATTTGGGTGGTGCAATCTCTCCCGGAATTGGATTAAGGTACAAATCCATGCATCAATATACTGAAAAGCTGCCATTGCTTACACCGGAAGAACCAGAATCTTTTATAGGAAACAGTACCACAAACGCAATGCATAGCGGTGTAATATATGGCATATCTCATGAAATTGACGGATTCATCAACAGCTATAGAACAGAATATCCCAATTTTATTATAATTTTAACTGGTGGCGATACAGTTTTTTTGGCTAAACGATTAAAAAATACCATATTTGCCAATCCAAATTTTCTACTGGAAAGTTTGATTTATACATATCAATATAAAATCGAAAATGATTAAAAAAGCTATTGGAAGCATATTGATGCTTTTTTCAATTGGTACATTTGCTCAACAAAGTACTTCATCTGCCTATTCTTACTACGGAATTGGAGAAATAAAATTTAAAGGATCCGTAGAAAACCGTGCTATGGGTGGTGTAAGTGTTTTTGGAGACAGTATACATATCAACTTACAGAATCCTGCTTCTTATGCCGGGCTGAAACGAACTACTTTTACACTTGCAGGAAGTTATAACACAACAGATTTTGTTACTAACACAAGTGACGGAAAAGCCAGGAGATCTGCCTTCGATTATTTAGCATTAGGCTTTCCTGTTTCTAAAAAAATAGGTGTAGGTTTCGGACTTTTACCTTACTCTACAGTTGGATATCAACTAAGACAACTCAACACAGAACCAGGAGGAATGAATGATATCCATACCGGTGAAGGAGGAGTAAACAAAGCTTTTATCTCACTTGGGTATCAAGTTAATAACAATCTTTCTCTTGGAGCAACTTTGAGTTATAATTTTGGAAGTATAGAAACATCCAGTATTGCATTAATTACAGACACACAATATGGCACAAGAGAGCTTAACAATTCTAAAATGAGCGGTGCCAACATAAACTTTGGTGCAATGTGGAATAAAAAAATAGATGAAAAAAATACCGTATTTGCCGCAATCAATTTTATTCCCGAATCTAAATTAAATTTAAAAAACACAAGAAATCTTGCGGTTTTTGAATACTCTGCATCAGGAAATGAAATCGTGATCGACGAACAAGATATAGAAGTTCCGGATCACAATATCAAATCTCCAACAACATTAAGTATTGGTGGTGGATATGGACAAAACAGAAAATGGTTGGTCGGATTAGAATACACCCATCTCGATTATAATAATTACGGAAACAGATTTACAGATATTACAAACGCCACTTTTGGGACAGGTTCAAGATTAAGTGTTGGCGGATATTATATTCCAAAATACAACTCATTTACCAGTTATTTAGAAAGAATAACTTACAGAGCAGGTTTCAAACATGAAAACACAGGACTAATCCTGGAAAATACCGTTCTGGGAAAAAGCAAAGAAATTAAAGACACTGCAATAACTTTAGGATTAACGTTTCCTGTTTCGGGAAGTTTTACCAGATTAAATATAGGTATGGAATATGGTAAAAGGGGAACAAAAGACGCAAACTTTGTGGAAGAAAAATACACTAATTTTACAATAAGTCTTTCATTTTCAGATCTATGGTTTGTAAAAAGAAAATATAATTAATACAACAATTTAATTATGAAATAATGTTCTCAAAAACGAAAAACATACTTCAATTACTCCCGCTTCTTATATTAACAAGTGGTTTTTTGAGTTGTGAAAGTAATTTTCGGGACGTTCAAAAAATATATATTTCAGACTTCATGCCTAGTGGAGAAGCAGATTCAATCACATTAAAATACACTGATTCAGGTTACATCAAAGCTGTTCTTACAGGTCAGAAAATGAAAGATTATGCCTCTATCGCCTATCCTTTTACAGAATTTCCTGAAGGAATAGATTTGATTTTGTTTGATAAAAACGGAAAAAAAACTTTTATAAAATCAGATTATGCAATTCAGTTTAAAAAAACAGAAATAATCGATCTTCAGGGAAATGTAGTGATCAAGAATGAAGATGAACAGCAACTAGAAACACAACAATTGTATTTTGACCAAAAGAACAGTTGGTTTTATACAGAAAAAAAATACAAATTTTCAGCTCCGAGAGGAGTATCTTACGGAGAGGGAGTAGATTTTGACAAAGACTTTAAAATCATGAATACTCAAAAGTTCTCCGGACAAATAGAACAATCAGAATAAGTAGCACAATATGAAATATTTCAAATTTACCCAATACATCTATCTGGCTTTTGCCCTTTTTTTTGTTTATGACGGAATAACAAAATATCAATCAGAAGACGGAAATTATAAAGTAAGTTTCTTTATAGCTATTATTGCCTTTTTTATGTTTTTCTTCAGAAAAAGATTTCAAAAAAAATTCGAACAAAGAGACAATAATCAAAAGAATCAATAATTAAATCTTATTACAAAATTACCAGCTAAAAAATATTAAATTCAAAATTTGAAACTCTAAGTATAGATTTTACCGTAATTTTCTTATAAAAAGAAAAAAATGAGATAAAATATTTTAGTTGATGTATCATTTTTAAATAGATAATTGTATTTTCGCAAACTAAATTTCAAAATTAACAAATACAAAAATGGCAGTTTTAGCAAAAATTAGACAACGTTCCTTACTATTAATACTTGTTATTGGCTTTTGTCTTTTCGCATTTATTATTGGTGATGTGGCTCAGAGCGGAGGTTTTAACACCATGCCAGACGAAGTGGGAGTCATTAATGGAGATAAAATTTCTTATGAAGACTTCAGACTAAAAGTAGATAATACAGAAAAAAGCAGACAAGGAATAACTTCTACTCAGGCAGTTAATAATGTTTGGGAGCAAGAAATTACTATTGCTTTACTAAAAAGCGAATTTGAAAAACTTGGATTGCAAGTGGGAGAAGACCATATTATCGAAACTTTAAGCCAAAGTCCGGATATTGGTCAGGATCCGGCTTTTAGAAACGAGGCAGGAATTTTTGATGTAAATAAATTTAAAGAATTTTACGCATCCAATCCCGAATTGCAACCGGTAATCAACTCCAGAAAAAAAGATGCCGAATTAAATGCCAAATATTTAATATACAATACTTTGATTAAATCAGGATTGTACACAACCAATACTGAAGCAAAATTGCAATATGCAATAGAATCTGACAAGGTTAGCTTTGATTTTGTTGCAGTACCGTATTCTTCTGTTAATGATAGTGAAGTTACTGTGAGTGATGATGAAATCATTGCATTTATGAAAAAAAATGTAAATAAATATAAAGCAGACGAAACCCGCGAACTACAGTACATTATCATAACCGATATTGCATCTGCTCAGGACAAGGAAGATGTACAAACAGAAATCAGCAAATTATTGGATGCTTCTGTAGTGTACAACAACGAGACAAAACAAAACGATACAATTCCGGGATTCAAGTTAACTAATAATATAGCTGAATTTGTAGCGTCAAACTCCGATATTCCTTACGACTCTACTTTTGTTCCTAAAAATCAATTGCCAGCTGAATTTGTAGAAAATTTATACAATCTTCCGCAAGGTGAAATTTTTGGACCATACGAAGCAAATGGATACTATTTTATATCAAAATCTTTAGGAAGAAAAAATGGTGCAACTGCAAGAGCAAGTCACATCCTTATTGCTTATGAAGGAGCTATGAGAGCAAATCCGTCTGTAACAAGATCTAAAGAAGATGCTGCTCAAAAAGCAAACGAATTACTAGCACAAGCACAAGCAAACCCATCTTCTTTTATGATGCTTGCAATGACCAATTCTGACGACAGCTCAAAACAACAAGGTGGAGATTTAGGATTTTTCTCTCCGGGACAAATGACCCCGAAATTCAACGATTTTGTATTTAATAACAATATTGGAAAAATTGGTTTGGTAGAAACAGAATTTGGTTACCACATCATCAATGTTACAGACAAACAGGACGGAATTAAACTGGCTACCATTGCTAAAAAAATTGAGCCATCTGCAGCTACAGTTGACGGAAATTTCGCAAAAGCGGTACAATTTGAAATGGATGTTCAGAATAAAGATTTTGAATCATTGGCAAAAGAAAATTCTCTTGAAATTGCTCCAATAGCCAAAGTTAAGATCCTTGATGAAAATATTGGCTCTATCCAAAAACAAAGACAAATTGTAAAATGGGTTTTTGATAAAAAAACCGATGTTGGAGATGTAAAAAGATACGAAATTCCTTCAATTGGACATGTTATTTTAAAATACAAAAAAGTAAACAAAGAAGGATTAATGGCATTGGATGTTGCCAGACCAATGGTAGAAACGCAAATTAAAAATGAGAAAAAAGCAGCTCTGATAAAAGCTAAAATGAATGGTTCTACTCTTGACGCTATTGCAAAAACCAATAATGTTACTGTTCAGTCTGCTATAGATGTTACTCTCTCAAATGCGGTTATTCCAGGTGCCGGAAGAGAACAAAAAGTAGTTGGTACAGCTTTTAATTCGGAAGCAAATAAAATTTCAAAACCAATAGAAGGTGTTGCCAGCATATACGTTGTTCAGCAAAAATCTGTAACTAAAGCCGAAGCCGCTACAGATCTTAACCCATATATTACACAGCTTAATTCGTCTAATGGTTCTGGTGTAAACCGTGCGATTAACGCATTAAAAGAAAACGCAGAAATAAAAGACAATAGACATATATTTTACTAATAAAAGGTAAATATTAATTCTAAAAAAATCCTGATAAAATATCAGGATTTTTTTTATAATATCATTTCATTATAAGTAAGAATGGTTTCAAAACCTTTAGAAATAAAATAATCTTTAGGATTGGTATCGCAAATAACCAAAACGAAATCTCCTCCCCAAGCTCCCAAACTCTTAATTACTCCATCATAATCCGGAAATAATTTTTCCTGCACAGTTTGCATTTCCAGAACATCACTCATTAATACTTCATGATTATACATTAAAGATGCAAAAGATTGTATATCTCTTACTTTGAGGATCTGATGAGTGATATTGTCTATTCTTTTGATATATTTTGATATATTTTGCTGTTTACTGTAATACGTTGCAATTGCAGCTTTACTGCTTTGCTTCTTATTAAGATATACAAAAAATAAGTTGTTCTTAAAATCAGGGTTAAAATCTACCTCAGTAACAATAGGCTTCTCATTTTCCAACCGATATAATATAGGACAACTATTTTGTGCATTAGCAATATCATATCCGCTTCCGCTAAAACTGTTTTTCAACAAAACAAACGCATCCACCTGAAACAATTGTGCAATATTATTGATAAGTGTAGACGATGTTCCTAAACCCCAATTTCTGGGAAAAGTAAGGTGTGTAGAAATATTCATTCCTTGTGAGTCCAAAAGAAATGAAGGATTTAAAAGATAAGCCTGATGTAAAATTCCAATCAAAGTATTTTGAACCGGATTATCACTCTCATTCCTGTTTTGAATTATTGATTTAATAGAAAAAACACCTTCAAACCAGATACTTCCGTCATTGTCATAACTTTTCCAATTGAAATTTCCGGTTTTATCCGGTTCACATATCAGATCCTGACCAAATTTTGTAGGCAAAGCCAATGCTTCTGCTCCATCTAACACAAGATATTCGGCAGTTAAAAGGAGTTTTCCGTTACTATAAAACCTTTTTTTCAAGTAATTAATTTCTTAAATTTTCAATAAATGAAACAACAGCCGCGTGACTTACAATGTTATTTTCAAAGTGAATTTGAACTTTTTGACGTTCATCCTCACTGGCTTTCATTTGGTTCAAAATATTCCCCAAATGCATTTTCATGTGTCCTTCCTGAATCCCATTGGTAATAAGTGACCTCAAAGCAGCAAAGTTTTGAGCCAGCCCAGCCGTAGCAACAACCTGCATTAGTTCTTTTGCAGAAGGATTTCCTAACATATTAAAACACATTTTTACTAAAGGATGTAAATTTGTTAAGCCTCCCACCGTACCAAGCGCCAATGGAATTTCCATCCAATAATAAAAAATATCATTTTCGATTTTTGCATGAGACAAACTGGTATATCTTCCGTCCTTTGCGGCATACGCATGAACTCCTGCCTCAACTGCTCTAAAATCGTTGCCTGTAGCGATCACAACAGCATCAATACCGTTCATTATTCCTTTATTATGTGTAACAGCTCTGTAAGTTTCAACTTCGGCGATACGAATTGCCTGTACAAATTTTTCTGCAAATAAAACCGGGCTAGTAATTTTTTTATCTGCTAATTCTTCTATTTTGCAGGAAACCTCAACTCTTACTATACAATTATCTACATAATTGGACAAAATTGCCATGACAACCTGAATCTTTTTCTCTTCTTCATTAAAATTCTCAAAAGCCAAAGCTTCTCTCTGCAAAGTTTTTCCAAATTGCTCCAGGCAAGAATTGATAAAATTGGCTCCCATCGAATCTATGGTTTCAAAAGTAGCGTGCAATTGAAAATAATTCGGTATTAGATCGGTTTTATTCCTGAGTTCGATATCAAGAATGCCTCCTCCTCTTTTTTGCATATTTTTTGTGATTTCGGTGGTATCATCAAAAAAAATGCTTTTCTTTTCATCAAAAAAACGATACAGTTTTTCTATATTTCCATTAAAAATAAAATGTACCTGACCTATCTTCTCGGTATTGAGAACCGTAGCTTTAAAACCACCTCTTTCAGACCAGAATTTAGCAGATTTTGAAGCTGCTGCAACTACAGAACTTTCTTCAATTGCCATGGGAACTAAATAATTCTTCCCATTGATCAAAAAATTTGGAGCAACACCTAATGGAAAATAAAAATTACTGATCGTATTTTCTATAAAATCGTCATGCAGTTGTTGTAATTGATTATCCAAATTCCAATATTGCTTGATGACCTCAATAAATTTTTGATCTTGATTTAAATAATTCTCTACAATCCAATTGATTTTTTCTTCCTTTGAAAGTTTAGAAAAACCTTTGACCAAATTTGTCATTTACTTCTAATGAATTTGAATTAAAGCACAAAGATAATATATCTGTTTTGAATTGAGATTTTATAATCGATTTTGAAGTTTATATTCTTCATATTTACATCCAATAGATGTACTGTTGTCGATTTTAAAGTAAAAATGCTGATTATTGCTTTTTTTTTAGTAAAATTGAATGTTTTTTCAAATACACAAAAATGCACCATAAAGATCTCTTATTAATTTTACTATTTGTTACGTCCTTTACTATTCAGGCACAAAAAAATATCACTTTAGAAGAAATTTATTCCGGATCTTACAGAACAGAAGGAATGGAAGAACTTCAATCGTTAAAAAACTCCAATCAATACACTGTCCTTAATTTTAACAGAGTTAATCGAAGTATGCAAATAGACTTATATGACTTTGCTACACTCAAAAAAGTTTCAACATTAATCGACACAAAAAATCATAAAAACATTCCAATGATTGATGGATATTCGTTTAATGAAAAAGAAAATCAGATTCTCTTAGCTTGTAATTCCGAATCGATTTTCAGAAGATCATTTTTGGCAAACTACTACCTATATGATATTGCAACACAGACTTTAACTCAATTATTTGATTACAAAATCCAGGAACCTTCCTTTTCTCCCGATGGAAAAAGTATCGCTTTTGCAAAAGACAATAACCTTTATATCTACGATATAACTTCAAAAAAAACAACTCAAATTACCAGTGACGGAAAAAAGAACCATATTATAAATGGTATTACAGACTGGGTTTATGAGGAAGAATTCTCTTTTGTAAAAGCTTATGAGTGGAATCTTTCCGGCGATAAAATTGCTTATATAAAATTTGATGAAACAGAAGTTCCGGAGTTTTCAATGGATCTGTACAATCAGGGATTGTATCCAGCTCAAGATGTTTTTAAATATCCGAAAGCCGGAGAAAAAAATGCCTCAATTACACTTCACATTTACAATCTGAAAAACAATACTACCAAAACTATAGATTTTTCTGATAAAAATGATTTTTATATCCCGCGTATAAAATGGACAAATGAGACCGATATTTTGAGTGTTCAGGTTATGAACCGACATCAGAATATGCTGGAATTATTTATGATCAACGGAAATGACGCTTCTAAAAAACGAGTGCTACTTGATGCTGATGATGCTTATGTTGATGTAACAGATAATCTGACTTTCTTAAAAGACAACAGTTTTATCTGGACTTCAGAAAAAGATGGTTTTAATCACATTTATCATTATAGCAACAAAGGAAAACTACTCAATCAGATCACTAAAGGAAATTGGGAAGTGACCGATTATTATGGTTTCGATGAAAAGAACCAGACTATTTTTTACCAATCCGTAGAAAATGGATCCATCAACAGGGATATTTACAGTATCCAACTCAATGGAAAAAACAAAAAAAGATTGTCAAATTTAGATGGCACCAATCAAGCAACATTTAGTCCGAACTTTGATTATTTTATTTTAACTTTTTCGAATACTTTTACTCCAACTCAGTATTCTTTACACCATTCTTCAACCGGAAATATGGTTCAGTCAATAAAAAACAATGCTGCTTTATCAGATCGATTAAAAGAGTATGATTTGCCTCAAAAAGAATTCTTCGAATTAACTACAGAAAAAGGTAATAAACTGAATGCTTACATCATAAAACCTAAAATTTTTGATCCCTCAAAAAAATATCCGGTCCTGATGTATCAATATTCCGGACCAGGATCGCAGGAAGTCGCAAACAAATGGTTGGGAACAAATGATTACTGGTTAATGATGCTCACACAGCAAGGCTATGTAATTGCATGTGTAGACGGAAGAGGAACGGGATTTAAAGGGTCTGAATTTAAAAAATGTACTTATAAAGAATTAGGAAAATTTGAAGTTGAAGATCAAATTGATGCTGCAAAAGTTATCGCAAAATACGATTATATCGATGCTTCAAGGATAGGAATCTATGGCTGGAGTTATGGTGGATTTATGTCATCCAACTGTATTCTTAAAGGAAATGATGTTTTTAAAACCGCCATTGCCGTTGCTCCGGTAACTAATTGGAGGTTTTATGACACGGTTTACACCGAAAGATATATGCAGACTCCACAAGAAAATGCTTCGGGATATGATGAAAATTCGCCTATAAATCACGTTTCAAAACTAAAAGGCAATTATCTGCTTGTTCACGGAAGTGCAGACGACAATGTACATGTACAAAATACTATGTTGATGGTTGAAGCACTGGTTCAAGCCAATAAACAATTTGAATGGGCCATTTATCCCGATAAAAACCACGGAATTTATGGCGGAAAAACAAGATTACATTTGTTTAATAAAATAAATAATTTCATCAAAGAAAAATTATAGCCTTAATTAACCTGATACTTATGACAGAATCATTACGCCAACACAAATTTTTAGAATCAAAAGTCCTTGGGCATCCTTCGGGGCTTTTTGTATTGTTTTTTACCGAAATGTGGGAACGTTTTTCGTTTTACGGGATGCGTGTTTTGCTTATGCAATATTTAACTGCTAAAGTAATTTCTGACAATCCGGGTTTAGGCTGGGAAGTAGGTGAAGCTGCTGCATTGTACGGTACATATGTAATGTCTCTGTATTTAACTCCCGTATTAGGAGGAGTTATAGCAGATAAATATATTGGTTCCCGAGCGGCTGTAATTATAGGATCTATAATAATGACCTTAGGTCATGCTTCTATGGCTATAGAATCTAATGTATTCTTCTTCTTAGGATTAACATGTCTGGTAATTGGAACAGGTTTCTTTAAACCCAATATGCCCGCAATATTAGGGGAAATGTATAAATCATTACCAGAGAAGAAAGATGGTGCTTATACAATTTTTTATATGGGTGTTAATGCCGGAGCATTTTTCGGGATGATGCTTTGTGGTTATTTTGCCGAAAAAATGGGATGGCACATCGGATTTGGTTTAGCTGGTATTTTTATGTTACTGGGAACATTACAATTTTGGTTAGCAAAACCATTAATGGGTAATTTAGGAATATTGGATAAATCTGCAAAAAAAACAGATGTTCAGGTTGCCGTGTCCGAAGAAGAAACAAAAAATCCATACACTATTATAGACATGATTTTGATGGCATTGGTAATCATAATAGGTTTTACCTATGCCTTTAATGATCCGTTGTCAAAAAATGGCGTGTTCGATTTGTACAGTTTTATGGACACAAATGCTTTACGAGGCCAGAACATTATGATATTGATCGCACTATTCCTCTTTATTTATCTTATAGTATCACGTATTATGCGTTACGGAAAAGTAATTAGAGACAGAATGTTCGGCGTTATTCTACTGGCTTTTTTCCTTATTTTCTTTTTTATGAGTTTTGAGCAGGGAGCCACCTCCTTAGTTATTGTTGCACGTGATTATGTTGACAGAAGCTTAGAAGGGAGTAACTTATTGATATTTAACATTGTTAATACCTTGCTTACTGTAGTACCATTATTAATTATTTCATGGGTATTAGTCTTATTGGCAAAATCAACATGGAAAGATATTAAACTATCTAATTTGACATTATTACTCTGTTTTGCTCTGATATGGATAGCTGTAATTATGATGTTAAACAAAGAATTCAGTGCTGAAACTTCTGAAATTACCGTATCATGGTTTTCTACTTTGAATGCATTTTTTATTATTTCTACCGCATCTACAATATCTAAATTATGGGAATCAAGATTTAATCCTTCTGCCGCTTACAAATACGGATACGGATTAATTATTGTCGCTTTAGGATTCCTGGTATTGGGGTTAGGTTCATTTAATCTTTCTGAAGGAGCTAAAATCTCAATGGTATTTTTAGTACTTACCTATTTCTTACATACTATAGGAGAATTATTTATTTCTCCTGTTGGATTATCTTATGTAAGTAAACTTGTACCTGCAAAAATGCTTGCATTTATGTACGGAATGTGGTATCTAGCTATTGCTATCGCTCAAAAAATGGCTGCCTTGTTAGGAGGAGAAGTAGAAACTATAAAAGAACAATATTCATTAAGTCATTTCTTCTTCTTGTTCACGATAATACCTTTAAGTGCAGGAGTTTTAGTGATTTTACTGAATCCGTTGATAAAAAAATTGATGCATGGGGTCAAATAACAATTTTTTTTAAGACTTTCGTTATTTCAAATATTAAAAACCAAAAACCAAATAACTCATGGAAACCAATACCAGTTTAGAACAAATTCAAAATTTTAGAGGAAAGTACCCTAAACAGTTGTGGTATCTTTTCTTTTCGGAAATGTGGGAACGTTTCTGTTTCTACGGAATGAGAGGAATGCTTACCTTTTTTATGGTACATGAATTGTTTTTGAATGAAAAAGACGCTCAATTACAATATGGAGCTACTCAAGCTTTTGTGTATGCTTTTACATTTATCGGAGGATTATTTGCAGATAAAATCCTTGGTTTCAGAAAATCATTGTTTTGGGGTGGTTTATTGATGATCACAGGAAGTTTAATCCTCGCTATTGACCCCAAGCAATTTTTCTTTTTAGGAATATCCTTTACTGTAGTGGGAACAGGTTTCTTTAAACCCAATATCTCTACAATGGTAGGTGCTTTATACAAACAGGATGACTCAAGACGTGATGCAGGTTTTTCTTTGTTTTATTCAGGTATAAACTTAGGCGCTTTACTTGGTGGTTATGCATGTATCTCGATAGGAAAAGGAGAGCTTTTCGGAAATATGATTCCCGAAAATCTATATTGGAATGTAGCATTTGGATTGGCAGCTATTGTAATGACAATAAGTTTGATCACTTTTGTATTCACAAAAAGAAGCTTAGGGCCAATTGGTTTGTCTCCTCTCAAAAATATTGAAAGTAAAAAACGTTCGATTTATGAGATTCTCGTATATATCGGAGCTTTGGCTGTAATTCCTGTAATTATGAAAATGGTTGCAAAAACTGAATATACAGATTATTTCATGTACACAATTGGACCAGTAACTTTGTTGTATCTAGCCTATGAAATGACAAAACATTCAAGTTCTGAAGTTAAAAAACTCCTGGCAGCATTAATTTTTATTATTTTCTCTATTTTGTTTTGGGCATTCTTTGAACAAAGTGGAGGATCATTAAGCTTGTTTGCCGCTAATAATTTGAATAATGAACTTTTAGGATCTATTAAACTTGATCCCAATGGAGTAAACAATTCGGCAAATGCATTCTTCGTGATTATTTTTGCAGCGCTGGTTGGTTTATTATGGGTTGCTATGGCTAAGAAAAAAATTGAACCCAACACAGTTGTAAAATTCGGATTAGGATTTTTATTCCTGGCAGGTTCATTCTATATTTTATACTCAACCAGATTATTTGCCGATGAGAATGGAATGACATCATTAGATATTTTCACTTTTGCCTATTTTGTAATGACTTTAGGTGAATTATGTTTGTCGCCAATCGGATTGTCGATCATGACAAAACTTTCTCCAGCTCGTTTACAAGGTATTATGATGGGTATGTGGTTTCTAGCAAGTGCATATGGACAATATGTGGCAGGAATTTTAGGTGCAGGTATGACTTTAGCTGATGAAAATGCTACTAAAACTGAAAAATTAATATCGTATACAGATGGTTATCAACAATTGGCTATTTATGCTCTTATAGCAGGTGTTGCACTTATCGTAATTTCTCCTTTGGTCAGAAAACTAATGCAGGATGTAAAATAATTTTCTATAAACACTCACATAAAAAGCGACCTCAAAAAGTCGCTTTTTATAGTTTGGAAACTTTTCTCTATTTACTCATTACTAAACAATAATTTTTATGTCAGAAAATAAAAAATCTTTAACCCAGACTATAAAATCGTTCAATAAAACATTCTGGATTGCCAGCTTTATGGAACTTATGGAACGTTGGGCCTGGTACGGAATTTACACTCTTTTTGGATTATATTTAGTTGGTTCAACCGATGAAGGAGCTTTAGGATTTAATCACATCCAAAAGGGAAGTATTATGGCAAATATTGTAGCCATTCTTTATTTATTGCCTTTATTTTTTGGAGTAATTGCAGATAGAATTGGATACAAATTATCACTGTTTATTTCTTATATTATAATGATTTTTGGTTATTATATGTTGGGAGAAGTCAGCACCTATTGGAGCGTATATATGGTTTTTCTTTTGGTCGCCATTGGAGCAGCTTTCTTCAAACCTGTAGCTTCTGCTATTATAGCCAGAAATACAGACGAAACAACAGGAACTATGGGCTTTGGGATTTTCTATATGATGGTTAATGTTGGAGGGTTTGTAGGTCCTTGGATGTCTTCGTATTTGAGAACAACTTATGGATGGAAGCTTATTTTTATTCAAGCTGCTGTTGTAATCGGAATTAATCTCATTATACTTTTGTTATTTTACAAAGAGCCAAAGATTGAAAAACCTAAAGACTCTATCGGGAAAGCCATTAAAGATTCTGTTCTAAACATTATTGAGGCTCTAAAGGACAAAAGACTTTTAATTCTGTTGATACTGATGATTGGTTTCTGGACGATGTTCAACCAGTTATTTAATACATTGCCGAATTTTATTGAAGATTGGGTAAATTCCGGAAATATCAGTAATTGGATCAATAAAAATTTGCCGTTTTTTGCCAGTACACTCACACAAGATGGACAGGTTAAACCAGAATGGTTTACCAATATCGATGCTTTTATGATAATTATTCTCCAGGTGTTTATTTCTCATTTTGTGATCAAAATGAGCCATATCAGTGCTGTTATCAGAGGAGCTATCATTGCTTCGATTGGAATTGCTCTAACATTCTATACTCACAATGTTTGGTTTACAATTATCGGAACAATGATTTTTGCTGTCGGAGAAATGATGTCAAGTCCAACTGTATCTTCTTTTATTGCTCTTATTACTCCAAAAGGAAAAGAAGGTTTGTATCAAGGAACCTATTTCTTACCTGTTGCAGCGAGTTATGCTATTACCAAATTTATTTCAGGAGATTTATACCAAAAATGGTCGGATAAACTTTCGCTTTTGCAAAACGAAATGGGAAAACGAAATATCCCAATGCCCGAAGTAGTGAGCAAAGAACAATTTATAGAGCAAGGGTCACAAGCGCTTGGAATATCGATTACCGATTTTGAAAATCAATTCAATCTGAAAGACAAAAATCTGGATTATGCAACTATCGGACAAAATTTTACTGAAATGGCAACCAACAACGGAATCGATATTTCAAATGTTCATCTTCCTTTTTCGAAAAGTGACTATTTTGCATTAGCAGAACAAAAATTAAGCATGTCCCATTGGGATCTGACCAATATGCTTTGGGATGCCTACCAACCAAATAAGTTATGGTTTGTAGTTTTCGGAATTGGTGTTTTCTCAGTAATTTCACTTGTAATTTACGACAGAATGATAATTAAACCTCTTGAAAAAAAATCAGAAAACTAAAAAATTGAATCTTGAAATTAAATAATTTGACTATCTTTCGCAATCAAAAATAATTAAAACCTATCGCTTAAATGTCTACAGAAACTGCTAATCCGGATTTTTTTAAATCAAAAGTATTAGGACATCCATCAGGATTATTCGTATTGTTTTTTACCGAAATGTGGGAACGCTTCTCTTTTTACGGAATGCGTATTTTATTAATATTATTTCTTACTGCTGCAATCTCAGGGGATAATCCCGGTTGGGGATGGTCTGCAGAAAATGCAGGAGCTCTTTACGGAACTTATGCGATGTTGCTTTACATTACTCCCATTTTCGGAGGGATTATTGCAGACAGATATATCGGATATAGATGGGCAGTTGTAATCGGATCCATAATTATGACATTGGGTCACGCCGCAATGTTTATGGATACTCCATTTATGCTATATTTAGGATTGGGGCTATTGGTAATCGGAACCGGCTTTTTTAAACCAAATATGACTTCTATTTTATCTGAAATGTATAAAAAATTCCCTGAAAAAAAAGATGGTGCCTATACTATTTTTTATATGGGTGTTAATGCCGGAGCTTTTTTCGGAATGATGCTTTGCGGATATTTAGCTTCTGATTTAGGATGGCATTGGGGATTTGGTTTGGCTGGTATTTTTATGCTATTAGGTACCATTCAGTTTTGGTTGGCAAAACCATTATTTGGAGATATTGGAGATGTTCCGTCTAAAGAAAAAAGAGCTGAAGCGTTGGAACAGTCGAGACTTTCAACCAATCAGGAAGACAAAAGAAATCCTTTTACTCCCATAGATTATGTACTAATTGTTATTACAACTATTATTGGTCTGATATATGCTTTTAATGATCCTTTGTCAAAAATTGGAGGAGTCAATGTTTTCGACTTTAAAGTTGGCAGTTTAGATGGTCCAATATTTATGATCTTAGTGGCTCTTGTATTATTTTTATTTTTAATAATTTCCAGACTTATCAGATATACAAGAGTTGTAAGAGACAGAATGATTGCGGTGATCATTTTTGCTTTCTTTACTATTTTCTTTTGGATGTCGTTTGAACAAGCTGCTTCTTCATTAGTACTTTTTGCAAGAGATAATGTGGACAGAACTTTAGTTGGCAGTTCATTAACTACATTTAATATCATCAATTCCTTATTAACCATTATTCCGTTAATCATTATTTCCTGGGTATTGTTTTTACTTTGGAAACAAACATGGAAAAAAGCATTATTATCTAATATCATTCTTGTAATTACATTCTTAGGCGTTTGGGGTATTTGCTTGTGGATGTTAAACAACGAATTTACAAAAGATGCTTCAGAAATAGATCCAAGTTGGTTCTCTATTCTTAATTCATTCTTCATTATTGCATTTGCTTCTACCGTGTCAAAACTTTGGGACAGTAAATACAACCCTCCTGCTTCTGTAAAATATGGAATGGGATTAATCATCATGGCTTTAGGTTTTGGATTGTTGGCTTACGGATCTTACGGAATTACAGACGGTGTAAAAGTTTCTATGATTTGGTTGATATTAGCTTATTTGTTCCATACTTTGGGAGAACTGTGTTTATCCCCCGTTGGATTGTCTTATGTGTCTAAATTGGTTCCTGCCAGAATGATCGCATTTATGTTTGGGATGTGGTATTTGGCAATAGCTATTGGAAACAAATTAGCTGCTGTCGCCGGAGGACAAATTGAAAACATTACCAATGAATATTCTTTATCTACATTTTTCCTGATCTTTACAATTGTCCCTACCGTAGCAGGGTTATTAGTAATGTCATTAAATCCGGTTTTGAAAAAACTGATGCACGGAATTAAATAATTTATTTAAAACTAAACCAGAAAAAAATGAAAAAAATATTTACAACAGCAATATTAATTTTATTTGCGATTTCGGCTCAAGCCCAAGAATTGACATGGCATTCTGATATTGATAAAGCATCTGAAATCGCCGTAAAATCCAAAAAACCATTAATGCTTTTCTTTACAGGAAGTGATTGGTGCGGATGGTGTATCAGGCTACAAAAAGAAGTTTTTACTCATCCTGAATTTATCCAATGGGCAAAAGATAATGTTGTTTTAGTAGAACTTGATTTTCCAAGAAGAAAACAAATTCCGGCGGATATCATGCAAAAAAACAAACGAATCGAACAAATGTTTACCGTAAGAGGTTATCCCACTGTTTGGTTTGTAAATGTCGCAAATTCTGCAGAAACCAATGTTCAGTTCGAAAAAATAGGCAGTACAGGATATGTAGCCGGAGGGCCTTCTGCCTGGTTAACCGGAGCCAATCAGATTTTAAACACAAGAAAAAAATAAACATTCTATTTTTTCAAAACATATAATCCCTTATCACCCAATGCGTGAAAAGGGATTTTATATTTATTACAAGTTATTCTCCAATAATTGATCAAATACTTATAATTAGTTCCATCTGCAATTATTGATTTGGGACGATGATAATGAATAAATCTTTCCAAATTGATTTTTGGGGATTGTGATAATAAAACAATATCCGTTTCAAAATCCATATTAAAATCGATTTGATTATTTAGAACAAAGACCTTAAAGCCATTAATATAATTGAAGTTTTTCCAATGTTGTTGCCCGGCTATTTCGCTGAAATTATATTGTAGGTAACTATTGAGATTATAATTGTTAATTATTCTTTTTTCTTCCTGATTAGTAATAAGTACCGATTCCTTTCCTATTCTGTTTACTGCCAATGATATTTCCTTATCATTAAAAAATACCAGCTCTTCTTCTCTTTCTATCCTAAATTTTGTATACAGATAACAACATTGAAAAATAAGAATGGAAAAAACAAAAACATAAAACTTCTTTAATTTTGGTTTGTCTAAATACATAATAAAACAAATTATAACCGCAAATACTGAAAGCATCATCGCTTGATTCATTCCTATGTTTTTTATTACAAAATTTTCAAAAGAAGCAATTCTGTTTATAATTATATTATTAATATAAACTCCATTTTCAAGTAAATAAATCAGAAATCCAGGAACCCAATCTATATAGGCTAAAAGCATGACCAAAACTCCTAAGATCATCAAAATACCGAGTGTAGGGAGAATAACAATATTGGTTACAAAAAATAATGTAGGGAATTGATGGAAATAATACAGACTCAATGGCATTGTCCCTATCTGTGCCGCAAAGGAAACCGTAAGGATGTCCCAAAAATATTTCATGAAAGGATTAACAGGTTTATAAAATTTTTTCAAAATAGGCTGAAACCAGATTATAAAAAACAATGCCAGATAACTCAATTGAAACCCCACATCAAACAAAAATGAGGGTTCAAAAAACAATATCAGCAACATCGAAACTAATAATGTATGATAAATATTGGTTTTCCTCCTGATATAAATCCCTATTGATATAAAACAAAACATCGTAACAGCTCTTACCACAGGAGGAGACAATCCGGCTAATATGGCAAAACAAATAAGAGAAACGAGGACTACAACCAGTTTGAAAAAATTCCCGATACGCGAATTGTAAACATTTTTTAAAACAAAATTGAGAAATAACACTATAAAACCAACATGCAAACCGGAAACAGAAAGTATATGTACAGCACCCGCATATTGATAATCTTTTACAATATCTGCTTCAATATTTTGTTGCTGACCTAAAATCAAAGCATTTACAACTTGTAATTCCCTATCAGGAAAATTTCTTCTCTCCAAATTATTTACAATTCTGCTTCTTATTTTTGAAGCATAATAGGACAAGTTTTTATCAATTTTATTTAATTTCTGAATTTTATTATTATAAATATAAGTTTGTGCAAAAATTGATTTTCTGTTGAGATATTTTCCATAATCAAATTGAAAAGCGTGGGTAACAATTTGATTTTTATAGATTTTCGATTGAAAAATAAAATTCTCCCCAACATCAAACGGAGTTCTTAAAGAATCTTTTTTTAGATTAAGAAGTAATTTTCCAGAAGATAACTGTTCATCAATTCGCTTAACCTCTACAACATAACGATCGTAATTTGCTGAACTTTTTAGCAGCTCTTTTACAGATACCTGATACTGTTGCAGCTGGTTTTCTTTTATAAAATAAAAATAATTATCCTTTCGGTTCAATTGATTATTGAGTGCAAAGATCATTAATCCTGAAACGAATGAACAAATCAAAACCGAAATGCCAAAAATCGAATTTTTGAAAATATTTTTTTGGGAATAAATAAAGCTCCCAAGAAGAAAAACAGTACTTAACAATACCGCAAAAAACAAATCTTCGGGAACAAATCCAAAATGATCGGATACCAGAATACCCAATATAAACTGTAAACACACCCAGGAAACCGGGAATTTCAAAACTTTCATAGCAACTCTTTTTTGAAATATGAGTTTAAATTAATAAATTAATTTAATACTCTGTTTATCTGAGCGAAAGTTTTTTTGTAATAAGCTTCTGATAATGAAGAGATAATTACCCCTAATTGTGTCGAAGAATGTATAAATTTGATGTCATCTTCTAAAATTTCAGTAATTATTCCTACGTGAGAAATTCTGCTCCGGCTTGTAGTTTTGAAGAAAATCAGGTCTCCGATTTTAGCATCGTCCTTGTTTACTTTTTCTCCAACAGTTGCCATTTCATGTGAACTTCTGGGTAATTTTAAATCAAAAATATTCCAAACCGAAAAAACCAGTCCCGAACAATCCATCCCATCTCTGGTAGTTCCACCACCACGATATCTCACCCCAAGAAAATCCATAGCATTATAAGTAATCTGCAATGCTAAATAGCTTTCGATATTTTCCGGGATATAATCTGAACTTGCTTCTTCATCAAAATTTAATTGATCTAAAAAAGAATTTTTCTTTTCTTCTGCTGAAGTTCTGCCTGAAGTTGCTACCGAAACAGAAGATTTCTTTTTATTTTTCTTGTATTGCTCTGTTTTTTCTTCTTGCTTTTTTGTAGTTACAATCTGCCCATACCCGGAAAAGCTAAAACATCCAAAAAATACAATAATTATAATTATATTTTTCAAACCGATTGAATTATGATATGGATTACTGATTTTCAACAAAAATATTTGTGATTAAAACCCAAAAATAGAAAAATTCTATTTAAAATCAAACTTTTAAATATTAATTAGCCTCCTTTTTACCTGAAAATATAATTAAAACAGAAAAAAATTATTTATGTAAACTGTTTACAATATAACCGGCTGTTTTTTCGCTTGCGCCGATTCCGCCCAGTTTTTCTTCCAGCAAATCATATTTTTTTATTAGATCTTTTCGATAATCGGGATTCAAAAGCTTGGTCAATTCTATTTTAAGATTTGCAGTATTACATTCATTCTGAATCAGTTCTTTTACAACTTCCTGATCCATTATAAGATTTACAAGCGAAATATATTTTAAGGTAATGATTCTTTTTGCAATCTGATAAGATGCCCAGCTTCCTTTATAACAAACTACTTCGGGAACTTTAAACAAGGCTGTTTCCAGTGTTGCGGTCCCGGAAGTAACGATTGCAGCGGTTGCATTTTGTAATAATGCATACGTCTTGTTTTCTACCAACATAACATTCTCTGTTTTAAGAAACGGTTCATATACGCTTCTGGGCTGGCTTGGAGCTCCGGCAATAACAAACTGATAATCCTTAAAAAAAGGAGCAACACTTGTCATGATTTTCAACATCTTTGTCAACTCTTGTTTCCGGCTTCCCGGTAAAATTGCAATAACCGGTTTTTCGTTCAAATGATTTTGATCTCTAAAATCTTCAACAGGAACAACAGGTTGATTGTGAATGGCATCAATAAGGGGGTGTCCGACAAATTTCACCGGAAAATGATGTTTGTTTTCATAAAAATCCTTTTCAAAAGGAAGAATAACATACAAATGATCAAAATCTCTTTTTACGGCTTTAATCCTGTTTTCTTTCCAAGCCCAAATTTGTGGCGAAATATAATAATGTGTTGGGATCCCTATTTGTTTTGCCCATTTTGCAATTCGCATATTAAAACCCGGATAATCTATAAAAATCAGTGCATCGGGTCGAAAATTTTCTATATCATTTTTACATAAAGTAATATTTCTGAAGATTGTTTTGAGATTAAATAATACTTCAATAAATCCCATAAAAGCCAATTCTCTATAATGCTTTACCAAAGTCCCTCCTACAGCCTGCATTAAATCACCTCCCCAAAATCTAATTTCTGCTTCGGGATCTTTTTTGAAAATTGCTTTCATCAAATTTGATCCATGCAAATCTCCTGAAGCTTCACCGGCAATGATATAATATTTCATATTATTATAATAGAATGGTATAAATCGTTAGTAATATTGTTGCCAAGACAACTCCTCTTGCCATTAATTCTTTTTGTAATTTCAACAATATAAAAAAACATATAATATTCATCAAAGCACCTATTGCTATAAGTTTACCCGCCTGACCTTCGGATTTCAAAATTTTGTATCCCGAAACAAAATCGTATTCTGTAAAAAAATGTATGAATAAAAATGTCCCGGTCGCACAGGCTAAAAAACCTATAATAACTCCTATTAAAAAATGTATTTTGTCCATATTACAAATCCCATGTGTTTAACTGTTGCATTGCATGATAAGCCGTAAGATCATATTGTACGGGAACAATTGAAATAAACCCATTTCTGAGAGCCCACTCGTCTGTATCTTCTCCTTTGTCCTGATTAACAAAATCTCCTGTAAGCCAATAATAATCTTTACCATAAGGAGTTTGTCTTTTGTCGAACTTTTCTACCCAAAGTGCTTTTGCCTGACGGCAAACTTTCATACCTTTAATTTCTTTTTCCTTAATTTTCGGAATATTTACATTAAGAACAACTCCTTCGGGCAAACCATTTTCCAGAACTTGTATAGCAACTTGTTTAATATATTTTTCTGCCGCATCAAAATCTGCGCTCCATGAAAAATCAGAAAGCGAGAAACCAATAGCCGGAATCCCTTCAATTCCTGCCTCAACAGCAGCACTCATTGTTCCGGAATAAATTACATTTATAGAAGAATTAGACCCATGATTAATTCCCGAAACACACAAATCCGGTTTTCTTTTTAAAATCTCGTTAACTGCCAGTTTTACACAATCCACAGGGGTTCCCGAACAACTATATTCTGCAATTACCGCACCTTCTTTAGATACTTTATGAAGATACAAAGTATTATTTATCGTAATTGCATGTCCCGTCCCGCTTTGAGGTTTATCTGGTGCAACAACCAAAATTTCACCAATACTGCTCATGATCTCAATTAATTTTCTGATCCCCGGAGCTGTAATTCCATCATCGTTTGTAACTAAAATTAGTGGTTTTGAATTCATTAGAGTTTTAATTTTTTAAAAAATAAATTACACAAAAAACAAATTTCTTCATGGCATATATTTTGCTAAAATAATCAAAATTAACGTGAACTTACTATTTTAGCACCTTTAACAAAATATTATTGAAATCGATTATTGTTGATTGCAGAAATTGATTAATTTAGTTGATTATTATATTAATAGATGAATGCTATATTGAGCTTTATGAAAAGAAATTATAAATTAATATTGTTTGCAGCTGTTTTATCAGCTGTATTCTTCAGCTTTTTCCCGAAAAAAACAACTGTCGAAAACAATCCCGAAAAAGACAAGCTGCTAATAGAATTATTAACGTTTGTCATCGAGAGAGGTCATTATGATCCTAAGGAGATAAATGATGAATTCTCCAAAGGGGTTTTTGATAATTTTATCAAAACCTTAGATCCTTTTAAAAGATATTTTACTCAGGAAGACATTGCCGAATTTTCTGTTTATCAATTACAAATCGACGATCAGATAAAAGAGAAAAATTTAATTTTTTTCAATACAGTCTATGATCGGTTAATGATTCGTACCAACGAATCCAAAACTTATTATACCAATATTTTATCAAAAGAATTCGATTATACCATCGATGAAGCTTTCAATACGGATTATGACAAATCCGAATTTCCGAAAGACAAAAAAGAACTTATCGAAAGATGGCGCAAGCAGGTAAAACTTTCTACCTTATCCTCATTAACCGACAAGCTAAAGTTTGATGAAGATATAAGAAATGGTGTAATTGATAGAAAAATAGATTCTTTGTCTAAAACAGACAATGTAAAACTTTTGAAATCTTATCAAAAAACCAAAAAAGAAAACGGTACTCCAAAAACTTTTGCTGAGTTAGAAAAAGAAACCCGGGAAAACACTTTGAAATCACTCAATGACTATTTTACGTTTATTTCTGAATTGACCCGTGACGAATATTTTTCGATGTTTCTTAATACAATCGCAGAACAATTTGATCCACATACTTCGTATATGGCTCCCGAAGACAAAGAAAAATTCGATACCAGCATGAGTGGTAAGTTTTTCGGAATTGGAGCAAGACTTCAAAAGAAAAGTGATTATACCGAAATTACAGAATTGATTTCGGGAGGTCCTGCGTGGAGAAACAAAGCACTTGAACAGGGTGATATTATCATGAAAGTCGCTCAAGGTGATGAAGAACCAATAGATGTTGTAGGAATGCGTCTTGACGATGTAGTAAAAAAGATCAAAGGACCAAAAGGAACAGAAGTAAGACTTACCGTAAAAAGAGCTGATGGAACAATACACGTAATTTCTATTATAAGAGATGAAGTAGAAATCGAAGAAACTTATGCAAAATCAAGTATTGTAGAAAAAAATGGTGAGAAATATGGAATCATTTATCTACCTAAATTTTACATCAACTTTGAAAATAAAGATGACAGGGATGCAGCAAAAGACGTAACCAAAGAAATAGAACACCTAAAACAAGAAGGCGTTACAGGAATCATTATGGATGTTAGAGATAACGGTGGTGGTTCGCTAAAAACCGTTGTAGATATTGCAGGATTATTTATAGAAAAAGGACCAATAGTTCAGGTAAAAACTACCGGTAAGAAAAAAGAAGTCCTTTCAGACAATAACAATTCAATCCAATGGGATGGACCATTAGTAGTATTGATTAATAATTTTTCTGCATCCGCATCAGAAATTTTGGCTGCAGCTATTCAGGATTATAAACGAGGAATTGTTTTGGGAAGTAAACATTCTTACGGAAAAGGAACAGTTCAAAATGTCTTTCCTCTTAATAATTTTATCCGTAACAGCCAATTTGGAGATTTGGGTGCTTTAAAAACCACTACCCAAAAATTCTACAGAATCAACGGTGGATCGACCCAGCTTAAAGGAGTAAGCAGTGATGTTGCACTTCCTGATCGTTTTAGTTATATCGATTTTGGAGAAAGAGATATCGACAATGCAATGCCTTGGGATAAAATTGATCCTGCAGATTACAAAACCTTGAATATTCCTAATTATGATCTGGCAATTGCTCAAAGTAAAAAAAGGATGGAGCAAAACCCTCAATTTCAGTTAATGGATGAAAATGCAAAATGGGTAAAACAAAGAAGGGACGAATATGATTATAGTTTAAATCTGGAAAAATTCAAAAAAGACCAGGAAAAAATAACGGCAGATTCTAAAAAATTCAAGAAGATCTCCGACTATAAAAACGATATGACTTTTAAAGCGATCAGTAATGAATTGCCTCTAATACAACAAGATACTGTTTTTAAAGAAAAAAGAGAAAGATGGTTTGAGAGCCTGGCAAAAGATATCTATGTAGAGGAAGCGATCAATGTTTTGCAGGATTTACAAAAAAACAATACTTCCAATACAAAATTACCTGCCAGTAAACTAAAAAAAAGTAAATTAGTGGGCTCATTGTAAAATCTATGTCCACACATACACAATCTTTAACAGGAATAGCGCTTCAAAAGTTCAAAAAAAACTTTTGGGGCGTTTCCAGTTTTTGGTTTATCACAATCCTTATTCTTTTATCTGTATTTGCATATGTAATTGCCCCCGACAAATCTACAAATGCCAATCAGATGCATTTATCAATTCATTCCAAACCTCCTGGTTTTGATGTTTTGATGTTACATATAAAGACCGAAGAACCTTTTCAAAAAACATCTTTAGACTGGTTATTTGGAAAACAGAACAACACTACCGAAATTCCTGTCCTGAATTATAAATTTGAAAATGGAAATCTCATTTATACCGAATATTCCGACGATCCTATAGTCGCATTAACTAAAAATATTCCTGTTTCTGAACTTTCAGAATTTATATCGATCTCAGAATTTGAAAAACAAAATATTCAAAAACATACTTATTATTTGGGAACTGATAAATACGGAAGAGATTTACTGAGCAGAATGCTCATTGGTTCCCGTGTTTCGCTATCTATTGGTTTTGTAGCTGTTTTTATTTCATTGATTGTAGGTATATTCTTTGGGGCAATTGGCGGATATTTTGGCGGAAAAATTGATGCTTTTGTAATGTGGTTGGTAAACATCATTTGGTCAATTCCTACATTACTATTGGTTATAGCTATCACACTTTCTCTCGGAAAAGGATTTTGGCAAGTATTTGTCGCAGTAGGACTCACTATGTGGGTCGAGGTTGCAAGAGTTGTAAGAGGACAAATAATTTCTGCAAAAGAAATGCAATATGTTACTGCGGCACGTGCTTTGGGTTTTGGAAATTTCAGAATCATTACCCGACATATCCTGCCCAATATTATGGCTCCGATCATAGTCATTTCGGCAGCAAATTTTGCTTCAGCAATTTTAGTAGAAAGTGGTTTAAGCTTTCTTGGACTTGGAGCTCAACCACCCATTCCAAGTTGGGGAGGAATGATCAAAGATCATTACAGTGCCATAATCTTAGGAAAACCATATCTGGCACTTATTCCCGGATTTGCAATTATGTTTTTGACCTTAGCTTTTATGATGTTGGGAAATGCATTAAGAGATGCTTTCGATGTAAAGTCATAATTTTATGTTTTAATTTAGTTTCATTAAAATAAAATTATTGATTGATTTAACTTTAAGTTCATTTGCCAATTCATTACATATAAAGTATCTTTGCTCACCGAAATTGATTATTAGGTAATCACACGATTAATATTGTAATGTCAACAGAGCATCTTTCACCTTTCAAAAAAACTTTTTTAGATTTTAAAGAAATCACAAAAGCAGGTTTAGCTATAAGTGTTGTGTTTTCTTCTGTTGCAGGGTTTTTATTAGGAATCGATGATTTTCAATCACTCAATTGGGTTACGGTTCTAATGTTGGCGATCGGTGGATATTGTATGGTTGGAGCTTCCAATGCCTTTAATCAAATTATTGAAAAAGATATTGACAAATTGATGGACAGAACCAAAAACCGTCCGATTCCTTCCGGGAGATTATCTGTCAATAAAGCATTTATACTTGCTGTAATATTAACTACTTTAGGAATTATTATTCTTTATAATATCAATCCCAAAACCGCGATGTTTGGAGCAATTTCTATATTTCTCTACACTAGTGCTTACACTCCGTTAAAAACCATTACACCACTATCTGTATTTGTCGGAGCAATACCCGGAGCAATACCATTTATGTTAGGATGGGTTGCAGCGACAGGAAATTTCGGAATTGAAGCCGGCACTTTATTTCTTATACAATTTTTATGGCAATTTCCTCATTTTTGGGCTATCGGCTGGTTCTTATATGATGATTATGAAAAAGCTAAAATATTTATGCTGCCAACCGGTAAAAGAGATAAGGCAACCGCTTTGCAAATTATTTTGTACACTATCTGGCTGATTGCCGCATCATTACTTCCTGCTATTTTTCCAACAATAGGATTGGTCGGAAGCCAATTGTATTTATCCCCGATTGCCGCAATCCTGATTTTTCTTTTAGGAATCTGGATGTTAGTTTATGCATTTAAACTTTACAATCAAAGAACAGCAAAAGCAGCACGTACCCTTATGTTGATAAGCGTTTCATACCTAACATTAATGCAATTGATTTATATTTTTGATAAATTTTTAAGATAACAATAATGACTGAATTAGAATATAAAGAAAGAGAAGGAAGGTCAAAAAAATTACTTTTATGGTTTGCCATAGTAAGTATGGTAATGGTTTTTGCAGGATTAACAAGTGGCTACATCATTAGCAAATCCAGACCCGATTGGAATCCTTTCGAAATGCCCGCAGCTTTTTCTATCAGTACAATCGTAATGATAATAAGTAGTGTAACGTTTTATCTGGCCAATAAAGCTATCAAAAAAGACAATCAGCATCTAACTACAATCTACTTATTATTAACGCTGGCATTGGGAATCACATTTATTTATTATCAATTTGAAGGTTTTAACGATTTGATTTCTCAAAAATTATACCTCACAGGACCAACAAGTAATATCACCACGCAATTCCTGTATGTATTTGTAATGATACACATAGCGCATCTTGCAGGTGGTCTAATTTCACTTTTAATAGTAATTTATAATCATTTTAAACAAAAGTACAATTCTTCTCAAAGCCTTGGAATAGAGCTAAGTGCAATGTTTTGGCATTTTCTCGATTTTTTATGGCTGTATTTGTTTTTATTTTTATATTTCTTTAAATAAAAAAATGCTTAAATTTGGGAACTTTTTAACGAACTAATTTTATGGGAGCGACAGTTAGTACTGCAAACAATGAAGGTAAAACATGGTCCGGCGGAAATGAACCAATGGGTGCCAGCTATGGTAAATTGATGATGTGGTTTTTCATAGTATCAGATGCCTTAACATTTTCTGGATTCTTGGGAGCCTATGGTTTTTCTAGATTTAAGTTTATAGAAACCTGGCCAATTGCAGATGAAGTGTTTAATCACTTTCCTTTCTTGCATGGAGTAGATGCACCAATGTATTATGTAGCATTGATGACATTTATCCTTATTTTCTCATCTGTTACAATGGTTTTAGCTGTTGACGCAGGACATCAAATGAATAAAGCAAAAGTTGCTTTTTATATGTTTTTAACAATCATTGGTGGTTTTATCTTCCTTGGATCACAAGCTTGGGAATGGAAAAACTTTATTAAAGGCGAATATGGTGCAATAGAAACTCATGGTGGAAGTATCTTGCAATTTGTTGATGCTGAAGGAAAAAGAGTTAAACTCACAGACTTTGTTGTTGATCTTAATGAAGACCGAGTTCAAAGCACAAGAGACAACGGTATCTGGTTTACAAAAGAAGCTCCTCTTCCTACTTATTCTATAAATGAAGTTCAAGAAGCTTTCAAAGCAAATCCTGATTTATTAATTCGTACAGAATTGATTTATAAAAATGATGAGAGCCACAAAAACAATCCTCACCATCATCCTACATTAAACAAAGCAAAGCATAAAACCATATTAACTCGTGAAGAATCTGAAGCTATGTTAGCCAATGGAGCACATGTAGTAGAAGGTGCAAACTTGGTAAGAAACGAATACGGAAGCAGATTATTTGCAGACTTTTTCTTCTTTATTACAGGTTTTCACGGTTTCCACGTATTTACAGGAGTTCTAATCAATATCATTATTTTCTTTAATGTAATATTAGGAACTTATGAAAAAAGAAAAAGTTATGAAATGGTAGAAAAAGTAGGATTATATTGGCACTTCGTGGATTTAGTGTGGGTATTCGTATTTACATTCTTCTATTTAGTTTAATTTTAATTCAAGCATTAAAAGATCATGGCACACAATCACGTTTCAAATACAAAAAGAATATGGATGGTATTCATTTTACTATCTGTAGTGACAATAGTAGAAGTAATATTGGGTATTTACAAACCCGAACCCCTAGTGTTCAATTCTATTTTATCAATGAGCATCCTAAACTGGATTTTCATTATACTAACCGTTTATAAAGCCTACTATATCGTTTGGGCATTTATGCATATGGAAGGTGAAAAAAGTTCGATGAAATGGTCTATTGTTGCCCCCCTTGTATTCTTGATTTTATATCTAATGTTCATCTTATTGGTAGAAGCAGATTACATCTACGGAATTTTCAAAAGTTCTACCATAAAATGGAACTTTTAATATCATAATAATTCATTAAAAAAGGGACGTATTGCGTTCCTTTTTTTATTTTTGCAAGACAACAATATCCTATCCAAAAATGAAAAAATACTTGGTTCTGTTCGTACTATTTGTATTACCCATTGTTGCATATTTATTTTTTGCCTCAGGTGTAAATTCTTTTACTGCACTCCCTACCCATAAAGAAAATATTGAGGAATTTGGCGACTGGAAAACATTGAACGGCGAAACGATCAAGTTGGAAGGAAAAATTACCATTTTAAATTTTTCCGGTTTTGAGATCATAAAAAATCAAGGGAATTATTTTAACCTCAACCAAAAAATCTACCAGAGATATCACGAATTCGACGATCTGCAATTTGTTGTTCTTGCTCCATTAGGAACAGAGGATCAGGCTGTTCAATTACTTGAAAAATTAAAAATTTTTACCGATGTAAAAGACTGGAAATTTCTCTTTACAGAACCCGAAAAAATACAGGCTTACTACAATCAGCTGGATTTAAAAATAGACACATTAGACGAAAATCTAGGCACTCCCAATGTATATATTATTGATAAAAACAAAAAACTGCGGGGAAGAAAAATAAACACAAAAGAATATAAAGAAGGTTACAGTACTTTTCATGTCTCTGTATTAAGCAATGAATTTCTGGATGATCTAAAAATCATTTTATACGAGTATAGAGCGGCTTTAAAAAGAAATAATAACTCGAGTCAAAGACTTCACAAAATCAATTAAATTTTGAAAGGAAAATCATATATCGGTATTTCATTTATCATTCTTTTATTCGGAATAATTTTTATCCCAAAAATTATCGATCGCATTAAGAATGATCAAATAGTTGTTGGAGACAGGTTAAATGTTGTCAATTCAAATCAAAAAAGTGGTTTGGTAAAAATTGGCCCCGCTCCAAAATTTGAACTAATCAATCAGGATGAAAAAACTATTTCGAACGAAAACTACAAAGGAAAAGTTCACGTATTAGAATTCTTTTTTTCTACCTGCCCTACAATTTGTCCTAAAATGAATAAAAATCTCAATATTATAGCTAATACTTTTAAAGATTATAAAAACTTTGGAATTGCTTCTATTACCATAAATCCTGAGTATGATACTCCGAAAGTTCTTAAAGAACATGCTAAAACATTAGGATATCAATACGACAACTGGCATTTTATGACAGGAGACAGGGATTATATTTTTGAAATAGCAAACAAAGGATTCAACATGTATGCAGGAGTAAATAAAAATGCCGCAGGTGGTTTTGAGCATTCCGGTTTTTTTGCTTTGATCGACAAAGATGGTAACATAAGATGCAGAAAAGATGATTTTGGAAATCCTATTCTCTATTATGATGGGATCGAAGAAGAAGGTATCAAACAACTCACAGAAGATATTAAACTTTTATTGAAAGAATAACTTAATAACAATGGATAACGCAGAAAAAAAATATAATATTTGGATCACTATTTTATCAGTTATAATACCACTGGTTGTCGCAGTATTATTTAGAGTAAAACTTAGCGATTTCGGATTTGATGTTCAGCCATTTTCATTCTTACCTCCTATTTACGCAACAATAAATGGAATTACTGCAATTGTATTAATTCTTGCCATAAAAGCTATAAAAAACGGGAATAGAATTTTGCACGAAAGGTTAATGAAATTTGCAATTGGATGTTCGGTCGCATTTTTAGCAATGTATGTTGCATATCACATGAGTGCAGATTCTGCAGTTTTTGGAGGAGAAGGCTGGATAAAACCCGTGTATTATTTTATTTTAATCACACACATTGTTCTATCTATCGTGATCATTCCATTGGTACTTATAACTTTCGTTAGGGCTTTAGCAGAAAGATTTGACAGACATAAAAAAATTGCCAGAATCACTTTTCCGATTTGGTTATACGTTGCCGTTACCGGTGTTATTGTTTATTTAATGATCTCTCCTTATTATGTACACTAAACAAAATAAAATAAAGAACATAACAATAATCCTACTGCTTGTTTTTTCTTTTCTTACCCTCAAAACAAATGCTCAATGCGCCATGTGCAGAGCAGTTTTAGAAACCGAAGAAGGAGGTATAAAAGCCGAAGCGGTAAACGATGGGATAGTTTACCTTATGGCGTTTCCTTATTTGCTTGTTGGTATCTTAGGTTTTATAATTTATAAAACCAATAAAAAGAAAAAGGTCAACAAATCATAAACCATCAATATCTACCCGAAGTTCTCCTTCTATGGATAAGAATGCAATCATCGCCTTATTGGTAAGCTGAATATCTTTAAAAGAAATCTCACCCATATTTCCATTGATGAATACGCCTTTCATTGGAGAATAATTATCCGTATATTGACTCATAATCTTTTTTCCATCCTCCAGATTCGGACGAATAGAATATCTGCACAATTCCTTAATCTTTTTCAGAACTAATCCTGATGCCAGCCAATTGGCTGTTCTGATAAGCGTACTTTTGGTATCCAGAGCATAATCCAAATCATCAAAGTAAATTTCGTTAGTCTGAGAATTAAACTTAGGAAATCCTGTTAAATAAACAGTTCCGTCAAAACTTCCATTCATATCAAGAGCTATTACCATTTTACCGTTTTTGTGCCAAATATCTACTTTATTCACTTTAACTTTTTTTCCGCCATCACCAAAAACCTGTCCGGAAAAATTTTTAGTCATAATCTTTGAAGCATCATCATAAGTAGAAACAGCAACTATATTGGTTGTTATTCTGTTTGGCATTTTCTCTACCGGTTTCAATACAATTTTATCCCGATTGAATTTAGATTCGGGTTCTTTCCCAATCATAGTTTCAATCAAACATTTCATTCCCATCTGAAAAGAAATATTTTGATCTTTGATCACAGCGTCTGTAGAATACAATTCAACAGGAACTATTCTAACCCAGGTTTCATACGTTTCATTCATAAGAACCGGCGTGCACACTTTTTCTAACGCTTCCAGAACATTCGGTTTAAAATCCATAGATTTTTGAATAGCATCATCAATAGATTTTTCGATTTTAGATTTGAAAATCTGAATCGCAGGATTAATTAAATAAGTAATTGCCACTTCTTTTCCTAAAATATTTGTAGTTGGACTTTCTTTCCATTTGATGTTTTTAAAATTGGTTTTTGTCTTCATTTTCCAATTACTCAAAGCGACATCACTCAGTAACTCTACCGTTCCATTAAAATTAAATTCGCTATCCCGATATAACGCAACTCCTAATTTATTAGTTCCTACTCTATATTTGACATAAACTTTCAAAGGCAAAACGGTTTGAATTTTGCCATTTATATTTTCAATTTTAATAGGTGCCTGTTTCCATATCTTTAAAACCAGATCATCATCTTCTATTTGATTATCTTCATAAATCAACCCACTAAGCCTGTTATTTACCTGTCGTTCTATTTCATTTATTTTCAGAGTAACAGGCAAATTTACAAATGAAGGTTTATTGTCATAAATCAAAGGAGTCGCGTCATCCGGTTCCGGTTTAAGAGAAGCTATCTTACTTACAGAAGAACATGATAATTGCAAAAAAGATATTACAAAAAGAACACTTATTATTCTATTGAAAACCATGGTCATATTTTTTCCGTAAAAGTATTCTAATTGAATATTAAATAAAATTTTATGTAACAAAATCTCATCCTGAACGTCCTATAAATATCTTTCAGTATTAACATTTTTTTTCAAGGAGTTAAAAATCTTAATGCTAATATTGCTCAAAATTTAATTTATGATAGAAATAAAAGACCTTCACAAATCGTACAAAATGGGGAAGAATTCCCTTCATGTTCTCAAAGGAATTAATTTTGATGTAAAAGAAGGAGAATTTGTTTCTATTATGGGAAGTTCGGGTTCAGGAAAATCTACTTTATTGAATATCATTGGGATTTTGGATGAAGCAGATGAAGGAACTTATACCCTTGACAATGTTCCTATCAAAAATCTAAACGAAACATTAGCCTCACAATACAGAAATAAATTTCTCGGATTTGTCTTCCAGTCGTTCAATCTTATCAATTATAAATCGGCTTTGGACAATGTTGCTCTTCCGTTATATTATCAGGGAATGGGTCGTAAAGAAAGAATGGAACGCTCGATGCATTATTTAGAAAAAGTAGGTTTAGCAAATTGGGCTAAACACCTTCCTAACGAATTAAGTGGCGGTCAAAAACAACGTGTTGCAATAGCAAGAGCTTTAGCTTCAAACCCGAAAGTACTTCTGGCAGATGAACCTACAGGAGCTTTAGACACAAAAACTTCGTATGAAGTAATGGAGCTTATCCAGCAAATTAATGATGAAGGAAAAACAGTACTTATTGTAACTCACGAACCGGATATTGCAGAAATGACAAAACGTATCGTGAATCTGAAAGACGGGCTTATAATAGAAGACAGACCAGTAAATCAAATAAGAGCTTCTCAGTATGTTTAATATAGAAAGATGGCAAGAGATATTTGAAGGACTGGCAAAAAACAAACTCCGTACGTTTTTGACAGGAGTTTCGGTGGCTTCAGGTATTTTTATTTTAGTAATTCTTTTGGGAGCAGGAAGAGGAATCCAGAACGGAATCCAAAAACAGTTCGAACAAGATGCTGTAAATCGTATTTCTATTTGGGCAGGAATTACTCAAAAAGAATATAAAGGTCTTAATGTAGGCAGATGGATCCAGTTCAGAAATCAGGATTACGAACTAATTGTTCAGAATTTTGGAGAATACATTGATAAAAAATCTGCTGTTTACGGTATTTGGAGCGGAAATGTAGTTTATGAGGAAGAAACAGGTACTTATCGTGTTGAAGGAGTTCATCCTGATTATCAGTTTATCGAAAATGCTTCAATGGTAAAAGGTCGTTTCGTAAACCAACTTGATATAAACAACTACGAAAAATCTGCAGTTATCGGAAATAAAGTTGCAGTTGATTTATTCAAAAACGGAGAAGAACCTCTCGGAAAAAACATCAATATTTCAGGCAGTATTTATAAAGTTGTAGGAGTATATTCTGATCCGGGAGGAGAACGTGAAGAATCCCGCATTTTCTTACCTATTTCAACAGCCCAAAAGGCATATAGTGCAGGAGACAGGATTAGAAGTATGGCTTTTACCCTGAAAAAAGAAAACGATTTTGACAAAGCAACTGAAAAAGACAAATATTTCTCTGCTCAGATAGAGCAATTATTAAAAAATAAACATACTGTAGCTCCGGATGATTTAAGCGCTATTAGTATTCACAGTTCTTTAGAAGAAGCAAAAAACGTCTATATGATAACAGGAGGAATTCAGGTTTTCTTTTGGTTTGTCGGTATTTGCACCATAATTGCCGGAGTTGTAGGAATCGGAAACATTATGTTAATTGTGGTTAAGGAGCGTACCAAAGAAATAGGAATCAGGAAAGCTCTGGGAGCAAGTCCTTTTTCGATAATATCAATAATACTGCAAGAAGCTGTTTTTATTACATTGGTTGCCGGATTTTCAGGTCTTATATTAGGATTGCTTTTTTGGTTGGCAGTAAGTCCGTTTGTAGAAATGGATTTCTTTACACATCCGGAAGTAGATTTTAATATAGCCGTAGCAACCATTTTTATACTTGTTGTAGCAGGATGTTTAGCAGGTTTTTTTCCCGCTTACAGAGCTGCAAAAATAAAACCTATTGTTGCATTAAGAGACGAATAATTATGTTTAACAGAGATAATTGGAATGAAATAATCGAAGCTCTTTCAGCTAAACCTTTTCGAACGGTCATTACCGGAATTGGGGTTGCTTGGGGTATTTTTATTTTGGTTGTACTTTTATCTGCCAGTAAAGGTCTAGAAAACGGAGTGATGAGGGCTTTCGGAGGAATGAGTACCAACTCTATGTTTATGTGGACAAACTCAACCTCCAAACCTTATAAAGGAATGCCTCAGGGAAGACGCTTTAATTTCAAAAACGGAGATGTCGATGCTATAAAAAGAGATGTAGAAGGGTTACTGTATGTTTCTCCAAGAAATCAGTTAGGTGGTTTTATGGGAAGTAACAATGTAGTAAGAGGAACAAAGACAGGCGCTTATAATGTTTACGGAGATTATCCTGAGTTTATTTTACAACAACCTATGGATATTCTTCAGGGCAGATTCATCAATTATTCTGATATTGATCAAAAAAGAAAAATCATTGTAATCGGTGAAGGAATTATCAAAGAATTATACAGTCCGGGAGAAGAAGTTTTAGGCTCCTACATAAAAGTAAATGGTGTCAATTTTATGGTTGTGGGAGTTTACAAAAGTATCTCCAATATGGGAGGAAATGCAGAAGAAGCTCAAAAACAGGCTTTTGTTCCGTTTACTACTTTTCAACAGGCTTTTAATTACGGTGATATTGTGGGCTGGATGGCAATTACCGCAAAACCCGATATTCCGATTACCCAGCTAAAAGAGACTATTTTCAGTTTGATAAAAACCCGTCATACCATACATCCTGAAGACGAGAGAGCTGTCGGCAATTTTGATGTATATCAAGAATTCAGCAAAATAAACGGTTTATTTTTAATTCTCAAAGCTGTTTCGTTTATCGTTGGAGGTTTAGTTTTACTTTCCGGGGTTATAGGAATTATAAATATTATGCTCATTGTAGTAAAAGAACGAACACAAGAAATCGGAATCCGAAGAGCTCTGGGAGCCACTCCATGGATTATAATAAAACAAATTCTGATCGAATCCGTAATACTTTCACTTTTGGCAGGAATGGCAGGAATCATAATGGCTTCCGGATTTTTAGTCCTTGTCAATGCAGTTATTGACGGGCTTCCGAACAAAAGCGATATTCCCTTTATCAACCCAAGTGTAGGTTTAGGATTGGTTATAATTGCTTTATTGATTTTGGTTCTGGCAGGACTTCTAGCAGGACTTATTCCTGCACTTACTGCTGTTAAAGTAAAACCAATAGATGCATTAAGAACAGAATAAAGAATAAAAATTAAACATAAATTAAGTTATGAAAAAAGGGTGTACTATTTCAATTTTAGTTTTTCTTGCTTTACTTTTCGGAGGAGCTTTGCTTTGGCTTTTTCAAAAAAACAAACAATCTCCCGTTATTTATGAAACTGAACAAGCAGAAATCCGTACTATTTCTAAAAGTACAGTAGCTACAGGAAACATAAATCCAAAAGAGGAAGTTTTCATTAAGCCTAATATTTCCGGGATTATTGATGAGGTATATGTTGAGGCAGGAGATTATATCAAATCGGGAGATCTGATTGCAAAAATCAGAGTGGTTCCTAATGTCTCCAGTTTAAGCTCTGCTCAAAATCAGATCCAGTCGGCTAAAATTGATTTGGAAAATCAGAAAAAAATATTCGAAAGACAAAAAACACTTTTTGAGAAAGGAGTTATTTCTGCTAATGATTTTGATGTGGCTGAAACAGCTTACAAACAAGCTAATCAATCCTACAATTCAACAGTTCAAAATGCTGAGATTATCAGAACCGGAACTACAAGCGGGATGTCTAACATTGCTCAAACACTCATCCGTTCTACTGTTTCCGGGATGGTCTTAGATGTTCCTGTTAAAAAAGGAAATCAGGTAATCGAAGCTAATAATTTTAATGAAGGAACAACTATTGCAAGTTTAGCAGATGTAAGCAATATGATTTTTGAAGGAAAATTAGATGAATCCGAAGTTGGAAAAATCAAATTAGAGCTTCCTTTAGAAATTACTATCGGAGCCATCGAAAATAAAAAATTTGATGCTGTTCTGGATTACATCGCTGCAAAAGGAGTGAACGAAAACGGAGCAATGCAATTCCCTATCAAAGGAACTTTGATTAATAGAGATTCGACATTTATCCGTTCAGGATTAAGTGCTAATGCTTCGATTATTTTGGCTAAATCTGATAATGTTCTGGCTATAAAAGAAGGTCTTGTACAATACGATGAAAAAACAAAAAAATCATTTGTTGAAGTTCTGGTAGGAGAGCAAAAATTCGAACGTAAAGATGTAGAACTAGGAGTAAGTGACGGGATTTTCGTAGAAATAAAAAGCGGAATTACCAAAGACGATAAAATCAAAATTTGGAATCAAACCCTGAAAAAATAATTCTGATTAAAGATGTTTTTACATCAAATAAATTTATAAAAATGAAAAAATACATAGCACTCATACTTTTGACTTTTTCGTTCGTAAATGGTTTTTCGCAAACAAAAAAATGGACATTAAAAGAATGTATTGAGCATGCACATCTCAATAATATTTCTATCAAACAAACCAGCATCGACTTACAACTCACAGATATTGACAAAAAAGACGCTTTGGGAAATTTTATGCCCAACATCAATGCAAGTGCTTCTCATAACTGGAATGTAGGACTTAATTTCAATCCTATTACAAATCTTGCCGAAACGCAAACCTTTCAGAATACTTCTGCCGGTATAAATGTAGGAATAGATATTTACAAAGGATTGCAAAATCAAAATCGCTTAAACAGAAGCAGATTGTCTAAAATTGCTACTCAATATCAATTAGACAAAATAAAAGACGATGTTTCCCTGAATGTTGCCAATGCGTTCTTACAAATTATTTTCAATAAAGAAAATATTAAAGTACAAAAAGAATTGTTGCAAAATAACATCAGACAACAAGAAAGAACATTAGAATTAGTAAACGCAGGCTCAGTTCCTAAAGGTGATCTGCTGGATATGAAAGCAACTGTCGCTTCAAGTGAACAGGCAGTGATTAATGCAGAGAACGCATTGATTATTTCAACGCTAAGTTTGGCACAAATGCTTCAACTGGAAGATTATGACACATTTGAAATAGCAGACGATAATTACGAAATTTCCGAAAGCGAAGTCCTCATACAAAGCCCAAAAACAATTATTGAGAAAGCAAAAACAAATCGTTTCGAATTAAAAATTGCCCAAACCAATTTAGAAATCGCAGAAAAAGACATTCAAATTGCCAAAGGAGCTTACCAACCTACTTTGCAAGGATATTACAGTTTCAGCACCAGAGCGACCAATGCAAAAAATGTTACGACAGACGACAATGGTTTACCTTATCTTATTGGTCCCGATCCATTATTTGAACAATTTAGCAACAACAAAGGTCATGCTTTTGGAATTCAATTAAACATTCCTATTTTTAATGGATTCGCAGTAAGAAACAATGTTGAAAGAGCAAAATTAAATTTAGAAAGATCCAAAATCAATTACAATCAGCAGGAATTAGATCTGGAACGAAATGTTTATACCGCATTTACAGATGCAAAAGGCGCATTAAATGCTTACGACGCTGCATTAACAGCACTTGAAGCAAGAACAGAAGCTTTTAATTATGCAAAAGAAAAATTTGCAGTAGGATTAATGAATGCTTTCGATCTGAACCAATCTCAAACTATGTATGCCAATGCACAATCGGAAGTTTTGAGAACCAAATACGACTATATATTCAGGTTGAAAGTGGTAGAATTTTACTTTGGCATTCCAATTTTCAAATAATGAACAATTTGCAAGACATATATATTTTAAATATTGAAACAGCTACAAAAAACTGTTCGGTTTCTTTATCAAAAAATGGAAATACCGTTCAGTCTAAAGAAATTGCTGATATAAATTATTCTCATGCAGAAAACCTCCACGTTTTTATCGAAGAAATAATTCAACAGGAAAACATATCTATAAATCAAATTAATGCCATTGCCGTAAGTGAAGGTCCCGGATCTTATACCGGGTTAAGAATTGGAGTTTCTGCTGCAAAAGGGCTTTGTTTTGCATTAAATATTCCTTTGATTTCTATAAATACTTTAGAAATTTTAGCAAAAAACATTCAAACTTCAACCAGTTTAATTATTCCTGTAATCGATGCAAGAAGAATGGAAGTTTATAGTGCCATTATCAATTCTAATTATCAGGTTATTCGCAAAACAGAAGCAGAAATTATTAACAAGGATAGTTATTCAGATATAATAGATTCTATCATTTTTGTAGGAGATGGAGTTACAAAAATTCAAGATACTATTGTTGGAGAAAATTATACTTTCGATACAGAAAATATTTATCCTTCTGCAAAAAACATGTCGAAAATGAGTTTTGATAAATTTCAAAAAAATCAATTTGTTGACGTAGCTTATTTTGAGCCATTTTATCTGAAAGATTTTTTTATGACCAAATAAAATAAACCTCTATTTATAAAAAAACGACTTAAGAATATAAGTCGTTTTTTTTATAATTATATTTTGTCTTTCTCTATAATAAATTCATAATAAAAGCCGGGAAAATCCCAATTGCAATATTGATTAAAATTGCAATAACAGCCACGCTATGATAGACCACAGAAATTCCGCCCCGTACCTCATTTGGATTTTTACCATACATTGCCAAAATCAATTTAAAATAATATCCGATACTAATAATCGAATTGATTACTGCAATTATCACAAGAATAATATAACCTCCGTATAAAGCCTGGTCGAATAAAAATAATTTTCCGAAAAATCCTGAGAAAATAGGAATCCCTCCCATAGACAACATTGCTCCGGTCAGAACTGCTGCTAATATCGGATTGGTTTTTGCTAAACCGTAAAAATTGGTAATATCTTCGTTTTCGCGATCTTTACACACATACATAATTACCGAAAATGCTGCAATCCCCGCAAGTGCATAAGCTGTTGAATAGTACAATAATGTACTGGCAGATGAAGTAATCGATAACAGAGTCATCAACATAAAACCAGCATGTGAAATTCCTGAGAATGCCAACATACGTTTTACATTATTCTGACGTAACGCCATAATATTACCTACAGTCATCGATGCTATAGAAAGTACAACAATCAATATTGAAAAGGATTCTGTTAATTCTGCATTAAACCCAACTAACAATTTATACAAGGTCGCCATTGCCACAACTTTTGTCAGGGTACTCATTGTCGCAGTTGTAAGTACAGGAGCTCCTTCATACACATCCGGTGCCCAGAAATGAAATGGTACAACGGCTACTTTAAAAAGCATACCGATAGTAATCATCATTACACCTATAAAGAACCAAGCCGGTAATTCTGCAGACATTGATAATGAAGCAATTTCAGCAATATCAAAACTTCCCATCGCTCCATAAACCAGGCAAATTCCAAACAAAATAAATCCGGAAGCAAAAGCGCCCATTAAGAAGTATTTCATCCCCGCTTCATTGCTTTTCAGATTCAACCGGTTACTTGCACATAATACATACAAAGCGATAGATAAAATTTCTATTCCTAAAAAGTACATGGCAAGATTTCCGAAAGAAACCATCGCAACAGCTCCCGATAATAAAAATATTTTTATCGAAACAAAATCAGAGATTTTACTTTGGTGGTGTTCATAAAATTTATGACTCATTGCCACCAAAAAAATAGTTAATATTATAAATAAACTTGAGAAAGTTACAGAGAAGTTATCTACCACGATCATATTATTATAATATGAAGCAGTTGTCCCATATTCTGAAAAAGTAATTCCCAAAACGGCTAATAAACCTATAATGGTAATTGGAATAATTCCTTTTCTCAAATTGAAAATTTCAAATAAAAGGCATAAAACACCTAATCCTGTAATAGCTATTAATGTTGTCATTTTTTATTTGAGCGTTATCGATTAATCTGATTTAAAATAATTTCTAAACTTGGTGTAATCAAATCTGTAATTGGTTTTGGATACAATCCGAAAAACAACAATACAGTAATGATACAAACGAATACAATCGATTCGCCGGTTGTAATTTCAGCAAAAGCTTTACTCTCCTGATCTCCTAACATTACATATTGGAACATTCTAAGCATATAATATGCTCCTAAAATGATAGACAAACCACCAAGAATTGCCCAAATCATATCTACTTGAGATAAGCTATATAGTAAAGTAAATTCTCCAACGAAATTAAATGTTGCAGGTAATCCCACAGATGCGACAACCAAAATCATAAACATTGAAGTAAACTTACTTGCCTGGAGCCTGATTCCTCCCATTTCTGAAATATTTCTCGTTTGATACCTTCTTTCGATAATCTCTGCAGCATAAAATAGTCCTACTACTACAAATCCGTGAGCTAACATTTGTAAAACAGCTCCACGCAATCCATCCAGATTAAGAGCGTAACTCCCCGCAGCGATTAACCCGACATGGGCTAAAGATGAATAAGCCAATAATTTTTTCAGATCTCTTTGTAGTAATGCTACAATCGAACCATAAATTACTCCTGCAACTCCCAAACCGATTAGAACATGCATATATTCTTTTGCCGCTTCCGGCGCCAAAGGCAATTGCCATCGAAGGATACTGTATAACCCCATTTTCAACATAATTCCGGATAACAACATTGTCCCCACAGATGGTGCTTTTTGATACACATTTGCTTGCCAGGTATGAAAAGGTATTAAAGGAATTTTAATTGCATAAGCTAAAAAGAATCCGAAAAAAATCCAGGTTTGTTCACAAGTCGAAAGTTCAAGAGCATATAGATCTTCTAATAAGAAACTTCCAGATTGTTGATACAGATAAATAAATGAAATCAACATAAATAAAGATCCTGCCAACGTAAAGATAAAAAACTTAACAACTGCTTTTTTTCTTTCTTCGGTATCGCCATTACCCCAGATAAGCGCAATAAAATAAATCGGAATCAATGCTAATTCCCAAAATATATAATACAACAATCCGTCTGATGCGAGAAATGTTCCTGCCATTGCAAAAGACATAAATAGGATTAGTGCGTAAATATTTTTTGCGTTTTTAAACTCATTTTTAAATGAAGATGCAATAATAATTGGAGTTAATGCAGCATTAAGCAAAATCATTGCCAATGAAAGTCCATCTGCTTTGAGTGCAAAGGCAATATTGGGCTTATTGATCCAGGTTGTTACAAAATCTATATCTTGTCCGGCATTAAAAAGTCTCAATAAATAAATTGAAAATCCCAGTCCGATTATACCAAACAATAAGGCAACTTTCGAAGCAAGTTTATCACCCGAAAAATAAGTTGCAAATGCTCCAACTAAAAGAATAATTAATAGGTAAAATACATCCATTATATAAAAATTATTGAGCTAAAATTAAGTACGAAATGATGGCACAAAAACCTAAAACAAAGGCAAATAAATAGAATCCAACACTTCCTGTTTGTAATTTTTTTCCTTGAAAACTAATTTCATTTGTCACTTTTGCTAATCCGAATACTATTCCTGCGATTAGATTTTCAATATAATCCCTAAAAAATCCAGCCAAGAAATTAATCGGATTTACAACAACTGCATTATAAATTTCATCTATATAAAATTTATTATATAAAATTTTTGAGAAGCCTCCAATTTCGTGATCTTCACAAGGAACTTGTTGTTTTTTAATATAATTAGAATAAGCAATTCCAATTCCTATTAAAGCTCCAACTACAGCAACTGCCATCAGCATATAAGTAGTTGCATCAACAACATGATGTGGTCTTTCTCCAATAAAAATTGGCTCCAGATAATGATTTAACCAACTGTTCCCGGGGAAACTTATAAAACCTCCAATCGTTGATAAAATTGCCAGCACGATTAATGGAAAAGTAATTAACCCTGGAGATTCATGCAAATGATGTTTTTGCTCTTCTGTTCCTCTGAATGTTCCGAAAAAAGTTAAATACAACAATCTGGACATATAGAAAGCAGTCATGATTGAAGCTAAAGAAGCAATAACCCATAAAGCTTTATTTTCATGAAAAGCAACCATCAGAATTTCGTCTTTTGAGAAAAACCCTGCAAAGATCGGAATTCCTGAAATTGCCAAAGTAGCTATTAAAAAAGTAATATAAGTTACTTTCATGTGTTTTCTTAATCCCCCCATATTTCTCATATCCTGTTCGCCTCCCATTGCGTGAATTACAGAACCGGAGCCCAAAAATAAACAAGCCTTAAAGAAAGCATGAGTAATTACATGAAAAACAGCAATTTCGTAAGCTCCCAAACCAAGTGCTAAAAACATTAACCCCAATTGAGAAACTGTCGAATATGCCAAAACTTTTTTGATGTCTGTCTGAACCAATGCAATAAAAGCTGCCAATAAAGCAGTTAAAGCTCCAATTACAGCGATAATTGTTTGAACATTCCCGGCTAGATCAAAGAAGAAGTTCAATCTGGTAATCATAAAGATCCCGGCAGTTACCATCGTAGCCGCATGAATTAGTGCCGAAACCGGAGTTGGTCCTGCCATTGCATCCGGTAACCATGTATATAACGGAATTTGTGCTGATTTTCCTGAAGCTCCGATAAACAACGCTAAGGCTGCTACTCCAATCCAGAACAAATCTATATTTTCTCCACTGGCAATCATTTCTTTTAATGTTGCAAAATCCAATGTGTTGAACAAAGCTCCGATTATAAAAATACCAATCAAAAAACCTAAGTCTCCAATACGGTTCATGATAAAAGCCTTTTTGGCAGCATCATTATAATTTTGATTTTTATACCAAAAACCAATTAAAAGATACGAACACAATCCGACACCTTCCCAACCGATAAACATGATCAATAAGTTACTTCCTATAACCAAAGTAACCATAAAGAAAACGAACAGATTTAAGTACGCAAAAAACTTATGCATATTCTCGTCATCGTGCATATAGCTAATGGAGTACAAATGAATCAATGTTCCGATTCCTGTAACAAATAATAACCACAATAACGACAGCTGATCAAACATAAAAGAAAAATCAATACTGAAGTTACTTATCGCAATCCATTCAAACAAATGAACGTTAATTGGTTCTTGTGTTTCATTTACCTGTAAAAAGAAAATCAAGGAAATTACAAACGAAATCGCTACTGCAACCGTTCCCACATAACCAGAAATATTTCCACCGTTCTTTTTTCCCAGAAAAATATTAAATAAAAATCCAGCAAACGGACTTAATAATAACACTAAAGCTAAATTGATATCCATTGAAAATTATCCTTTTAAATTCTTTAAATTAGCTACATCAATCGACCCTGTATTCCTAAAAATAGAAACCAAAATCGCCAATCCTACTGCAACTTCTGCCGCCGCTACTGCCATAGAGAAAAACACAAAAATTTGTCCTTGTGTATCTTGATGATATGTAGAAAATGCTACAAAAAGCAAATTCACTGCATTCAGCATAATTTCTATAGACATGAAAACAATAATGGCATTTCTTCTATACAATACTCCAAAAACGCCAATACTAAAAAGCAAGACTGCTAAAAAAATATAGTTTTCAATACCAATTTCATTTAATATATTTTCCATATTAGTTTGATGTATTTTCTTTTTTAGACAATAATACGGCTCCAATCATGGCAACCAAAAGCAATACAGAAGCAAATTCAAATGCCACCATAAAACCTGTTTCGCTATCCAGCAATACCTGTCCCAATACCTTTATAGATTGAAAATCTTCACCCGTAGTATTATATTCAACAATTGGATTAGTATTTACAAAAATTGCGATCAGCACAGCAACGATCAACCCAAAAGAAACCACAGCTCCTAAACGGGTAATCCGGGGTTTATGAACTTCATCAGATTTATTAAGATTCATCAACATCAAAGTAAAAAGAATCAAAATCATAATGGCTCCCGAATACACAATAATATGAACTATTGCCAAAAACTGAGCATTAAACAATAAATAATGACCGGCAATCGAGAAAAAACAAATTACCAGATAAATTGCACTATGAATCGGGTTTCTCGAAAAAATAGTCATAAATGCCGAAGCCAGCGTCACGGCAGATAAAATAGTGAATATGAGAAATATTGTTGACATTAGTTAGCGTTTTTTAATTTTCCATTAGCTATTGCAGCTTCAAGCGGCATAACCAATTTATCTTTTCCAAAAATAAAATCCTCTCTGTCGTAATTTGCAGGAACCAAAACCTTAGACTTTGTCAGATAGATAGCCTCCTTAGGACAAGCTTCCTCACACAAACCACAAAAAATACATCTCAACATATTGATTTCATAAATCGAAGCATATTTTTCTTCACGATACAAATGTTTTTCCTCAGGTTTACGCTCTTCAGCTTTCATTGTAATCGCTTCAGCCGGGCAAGAAAGCGCACACAAACCACAAGCCGTACAACGCTCACGACCTTCGTCATCACGCATCAACATATGTTGTCCGCGATACACATCGCTTCGGGTTCTCACCTGTTCAGGATATTTAATTGTTACTTTTCTTGTAAACAAGTGCTTGATCGTAATAATCAAACCCTTAACAATCGCCACAAGATACAAGCTCTCCCAAAAAGTCATCTTCTTGTTCGAAACCTCTTTTTTTCTTCCCGATAATGATATAGTTTCTATTGACATCTCGTAATTAATTTCTTTTTATTAAGGAGCGAATTGTCCTTTTGTATTTGTAATCCATTTTCCCGCTTTCCGTTTCAATCTTTTCTTTTTTAAATAAAAAAGAAAAGGATTTCCACTACAATCGGGGCTAGATAATATCTTTTTGCCTTATTTTAAACTTTTTATTTTTTATATCCAATTTTGTTTCTTTCAACTTTATTATCCTGCTTGTCCATCAACTCATCAAGATAATTAAAAACCAGTTCAATGCTTTTGCCATGATTGGACAGCTTTTTCACTATTTAAAACACTAGTTAACCATTGTTCCATGGTCTGTAAACACGTACGGTAATGTTGATGAAAACTTCCGTTTCTTGAAGTGGTCGCAATTTGTGACCACATATTCTTTTTCTAATTGGTTTATAATCTAATCTTTAAAATTTTGCTATTAATTATCAAACAACAAAATAACAATTCCGGTAACAACAATATTAAAAATCGCCAACGGAATCAACATCTTCCATCCCAAACGCATCAATTGGTCATATCTAAATCTAGGAATTGTCCATCTTACCCACATAAAGAAGAAAATAAAGAAACAGATTTTTGCAAACAGTACCAGAATACCAATCACGTTTGCAATATTTACTCCCCAGTTTTCTACTGCCCAGGACATTCCCGGATAGTTATAAGCTCCAAAATATAATACTGCTAAAATAGTAGAAGAAATAAACATACTTGCATATTCAGCAAATAAATAAAATCCCATTCTCATAGACGAATATTCGGTATGATAACCTCCTATTAACTCCGCCTCACATTCTGCCAAATCAAAAGGAGTTCTGTTGGTTTCCGCAAAAGAACAAATCAAAAAGATAATGAACCCAAGTGGTTGGTAAAATACATTCCAGTTCATTCCGGATTGTTGTGCTGCAATTTCTCTCAAACTTAATGTTTCAGACATCATCAACAAAGCAATAATAGAAAGTCCCATTGCAACTTCATAAGAAATCATTTGGGAAGCAGCGCGCATAGCACTCATCAAAGAGAATTTATTATTGGATGCCCAGCCTCCAATCATAATTCCATAAACGCCAACAGACAAAACGCCAAAAACATATAATATCGCAACATCGATATCGGTAGCCTGCAAAATGATGTCTCTGCCAAATAAATGTAACTTATCTCCCCAAGGGATAACCGCACTGGTCATCAAAGCCACACTCATCGAGATTGCCGGACCTACAACAAATAAAAATTTGTTTGGAGTATCCGGTAAAAATTCTTCTTTCGAGAACAATTTCAAACCATCGGCAAGTGGCTGTAAAATACCTCCTTTACCTGCACGATTTGGGCCAATTCTGTCCTGTAACCATGCAGCAACTTTTCTCTCGGCTAATGTAGAATACATCGCCATCAACATTGTAATTGCAAAAATAATTACAATGAAAATACTTTTTTCTATGATAATTGCACTATCCATGGGTTATACATTTCCTTTTTTAAATACAGTTTCTTCACTAGATTTCAAAGGGATTTCAGTCATACTAATTTTCTTACGATCTTCTTCTCTTCCTCTTAATATATTGTTTTCTGTATCGATTACAACTTTATCTAAACTTCTGGTATAATTATTTTGATTAATCACAGAGAATTTTTCGAATTTTCTTGGTCCTTCAATTACCCAATCATTTACGTCTTTGTGATCAAAACGACATTCATTACAGATAAACTCTTCAACTTCATGAAACTCATCTTTTCTTCCTGTAACCCTTTGAATTTCTCCCCCAAACATCCAAACCGTAGTTTTTCCACAACATCCGGGTGTAGTACATTCTCTATGAGCGTTGAAGGGTTTGTTGAACCAAACTCTCGATTTGAAGCGGAAAGTTTTATCCGTCAAAGCTCCAACCGGACAAACATCAATCATATTCCCAGAAAACTCATTATCGATCGCTTTAGAAATACAAGTTGAAATGTTCGAGTGGTCTCCTCTATCCATTACACCGTGAACACGATTATCCGTCAATTGGTCTGCAACCATTACGCAACGGTAGCAAAGTATGCAACGGTTCATATGCAGTTGAATATTCGGACCAATATCTTCCGGTTCAAAGGTTCTTTTTTCTTCGATATAACGGGTTTGTGATTTTCCGTGCTTGAAGCTCAGGTTCTGCAAATCACATTCTCCAGCTTGGTCACAAACAGGGCAATCTAATGGGTGGTTGATCAAAAGGAATTCTGTTACCGATTTTCTGGCTTCCTGTACCCTTTCAGAAGCTGTACTGTTCACTTCCATCCCATCCATGCAACCTGTTACGCAAGAGGCCATCAATTTTGGCATTGGTCTTGGGTCAGCATCGCTGCCTTTTGCAACTTCAACCAAACAACAACGGCATTTACCGCCACTGCCTTTTAATTTAGAGTAATAGCACATCGCTGGCGGAACAGATTCTCCTCCAATCATTCGAGCAGCCTGAAGGATGGTAGTCCCTGGTTCTACTTCTATACTTTGACCGTCTATTGTTACTTTCATTTCTTTAATTTGCTTTGAAAGTTTAAGGTTTAACGTTTAAGGTTGTATAACTTTAAACGTTAAACTTTAAACGTTAAACTGTTTGCTGAGATACCAAGTGTTTCACCTTTTCGAAAGGTTCTGCCACAAAGTGGTCTCTGTTTTTTATTTTTTCTGGGAAACGGATGTGGTATTCAAATTCATCCTTGAAATGACGGATAGCCGCTGCAACCGGCCAAGCCGCCGCATCTCCTAACGGGCAAATCGTGTTTCCTTCGATCCTGCTTTGAATACTCCAAAGCAATTCTATATCTTCTTCACGTCCGAAACCAGTTTCGATACGGTGTAAAACTTTCTCTAACCAACCTGTTCCTTCACGGCAAGGCGAACATTGTCCACAGCTTTCGTGGTGGTAGAATCTTGAGAAATTCCAAGTGTTTCTAACGATACAAGCCGTGTCATTATATACAATAAATCCTCCTGAGCCTAACATCGAACCTGTTGCAAAACCACCATCACTTAAAGACTCATACGTCATCAAACGGTCTTCGTTATTGGCTGTTTTATAGATAAGATTGGCGGGTAAAACAGGAACGGATGAACCTCCGGGAACGAACGCTTTTAAAGGTCTGTCATCAATCATTCCACCTAGATATTCATCTGAGTTCATAAATTCGTGAACACTTAGTCCCAATTCAATTTCGTAAACGCCAGGATTTTTAATATGTCCTGAAGCAGAAATCAGTTTGGTACCGGTTGAACGTCCGATTCCGATTTTTGCATAATCAGCACCCGAGTTATTAATAATCCACGGCACAGTTGCAATAGTTTCAACATTGTTTACCACGGTTGGATTAGCCCAAAGACCTGAAACCGCTGGAAATGGCGGTTTGATACGAGGATTTCCTCTTTTTCCTTCCAACGATTCTATCAAGGCTGTTTCTTCTCCACAGATGTAAGCTCCTCCACCAATTTGAACGTATAAATCCAAATCATATCCAGAACCTAATATATTTTTCCCTAACCAACCTGCAGCTTTTGCTTCGGCAATGGCACGTTCTAAAATCTTATAGACCCACATATATTCACCACGAATATAGATGTAGGATAGATTTGCTCCCAATGCATAGCTTGACGTAATCATTCCTTCTATCAAAAGATGCGGAATGTATTCCATCAAGAATCTGTCCTTGAACGTTCCAGGTTCAGATTCATCGGCATTGCAAACCAAATGTCTTGGTTTTCCTGATTTCTTATCAATAAAACTCCACTTCATTCCGGCAGGAAATCCTGCACCACCACGACCACGAAGTCCGGAAGTTTTCACTTCTTCCACAACTTCATCAGGAGTAAGGGTTTTCAAGGCTTTTTCTACAGAAGTATAACCACCTTCACGACGGTACACTTCGTAAGTCTTGATTCCCGGGACATTGATTTTATCTAATAATATTTTTTGTGACATATTATTTATCGTGTAAAGTAATCTTGTTATCTCTGCAATCTACTATCAGCTGGTCGATTTTTTCCGGAGTTAAATGTTCCTGATAAAAATCCCCTAATTGCATCATTGGAGCATAACCACAAGCTCCAAGGCATTCCACACCACGAACTTCAAACATTCCGTCCGGTGTTGGTTCTCCCACTTTCACACCTAATTTTTGGCAGGTATAATCCATTAAATTTTCAACACCTCTTAAACAGCAAGGAGAAGTCTGGCAAAATTCAAACATATATTTGCCAATTGGTCTTCTGTTGAACATAGTATAAAAACTAACTACTTCATAGACTTCCACAGGCTTTATATGTAATATTTCAGCCACTTTGTCCTGCAATTCAATACTCAACCAGTTATCGTGAGCATCCTGCATTTCATGAAGCACAGGAAGTAAAGCAGATTTTTGCTTTCCTTCAGGATAATGACTAATCAGTTCATTGATACGAGTCATCAAAGCTTCTGTGATGTTTATTTCTTGCTTGTATTGTGTTCTTTCCATTTCTAATTTAATTAAAAATTAAAATTAAAAATTAAGAATTGGTTGTAATTCGCAATTTTTAATTCATAATTAATTTAAGCATCTAATTCTCCTGCAATTACATTTAAACTGGATAATGTTGCGATAGCATCCGAGAGCATTTGACCTTTTACCATCTCGTTAAATGCTTGATAGTATATAAAACAAGGTCTTCTGAAATGTAATCTGAAAGGCATTCTTGATCCATCTGTAATCAAATAAAATCCAACTTCTCCGTTACCACCTTCTACAGCGTGATAAACCTCTGTGATTGGCACAGGAATTTCTCCCATTACAATTTTGAAATGATAGATCAGCCCTTCCATTGTATTGTAAACGTCTTCTTTTGGAGGCAAATAATAATCAGGAACGTCTGCATGATATGGGCCTTCCGGCATTTTTGCAATAGCTTGCTTAATAATACTCATACTTTCCCACACTTCTGCATTTCTTACACAAAAACGATCGTAAGTATCTCCCGATTTTCCTACAGGAATATTAAACTCAAAATCTTCATAAGAACTATAAGGCTGCATCACACGAACGTCATAATCTATACCTGCTGCTCTTAGATTTGGACCGGTAAATCCATAACTTATGGCTCTCTCGGCAGAAATTGCTCCAACGTTTATGGTTCTATCCATAAAAATCCTGTTTCGTGTAAGTAAGTTTTCGAACTCACTCCAGACTTTTGGAAATTCTTCTAAAAAGACATTAATTTTTTCCCATACTTTAGGACTCCAATCTCTTTCAAAACCACCAATCCTACCCATATTGGTTGTCAGTCTGGCTCCACAAATTTCTTCGTAGATTTCGTAAATTTTTTCTCTAAATTGAAATACATAAAGAAACCCTGTAAGTGCTCCTGTATCTACTCCCATTACGGAGCTGCAAATAATATGATCCGCAATACGTGCTAACTCCATGATGATAACCCTCATGTACTGAACACGTTTTGGTATTTCGATATTTAATGCTTTTTCCAAAGTCATCCACCATCCCATATTATTAATAGGCGCAGAACAGTAATTCATTCTGTCTGTAAGTGGTGTAATTTGATAAAAAGGTCTGTTTTCTGCTATTTTTTCAAATGCTCTGTGAATATATCCTACAGTTCCTTCTCCATCTATAATGCGTTCACCGTCCATTAAAAGGATATTCTGGAAAATCCCGTGAGTTGCCGGGTGTGTAGGTCCCAAATTAAGAATAGACAATTCACTTCCATCTTCATTTTGCCTTTGTTTGATGATTTCGGCATATCGTATTTCCGGTGGTAATAATAAGTCGGACATGATCTTTTTATTAATTAGGCTACATTAGCAATTATCGGTTGTTCTTCCAAAAAATCTATCATCTTTGTCTGTTCTTCCTCCGTCTTCCAAAGGAAACTCTTTTCTCAAAGGGAAAGATTTCATTTCATCCATATTTAAAATACGTTTTAATTGCGGATGTCCTTTAAATATAATTCCATAGAAATCATACGTTTCTCTTTCTTGCCAGTTGGCTCCGGCAAATAAACTTGTAACAGTACTGATTTCTAACTGATCTGCATGCAAAAAGCATTTGATTCTTATCCTTACATTATCCACCCAGTTATGCATGTGATATACTACTGCAAATTGCTTTTCTATCGCTGCATCAGGATAATGAACTCCACAAACATCTGTTAAGAAATTAAATCTCAGCATGGGATCATTTTTAAGATAATCCATCACTTTTACAATTGAATCAGACTGTACGTCGAATGTCAAAATATCATGAATTTGTCTAAAATCCGAAACAATATTATCGAATTTATCGACTAATTTGGTATGTATAGTTGTAATTTCTAATGCCATGATATTACTTAATATTATAAGACGCTAACAATTCTGTATATTCCGGAGAACTTCTTCTTCTCACTGATTCTGATTTTACAATTTCCTGTAATCTCATGATACCGTCTAAAATTTGTTCTGGTCTTGGAGGGCATCCGGGAACATATACATCTACAGGAATTACTTTATCTATTCCTTGTAAAACCGAGTAAGTATCAAAAATACCTCCCGAAGAAGCACATGCTCCAACAGCAACAACCCATCTTGGCTCTGCCATTTGTTCATAAACCTGTCTTAATATTGGTGCCATTTTCTTAGCAATCGTACCCATTACCAATAACATATCTGCCTGACGTGGTGAGAAACTCATGCGTTCCGAACCAAATCTGGCCACATCATAATGTGCTGCCATTGTCGCCATAAATTCGATACCACAACAAGATGTTGCAAATGGCAATGGCCAAAGAGAATTAGCACGTGCCAATCCTACAACATCACTAAGTTTTGTAGCAAAGAAACCTTCTCCTGTATATCCTTCTGGAGCTTCGGCCATATTTAGTTTTGAATCACTCATTTTAATTTTAGCTTTTAGAATTCAGAAATTAGAATTTAGAAAAATTCTAAAAGTGAAATCCAGTTTCATTATTTATTTATAATATGAGAGTTTAAATTCTCAAATCTAAATTCTTTACTCCCACTCCAATCCTTTTTTCTTTATTACATAAAAAAATCCAACGAGCAGAAGGAACATAAAAATTCCCATTTTGATTAATCCTTCAAATCCCATTTCGCGAAAATTTACCGCCCATGGATACATAAAGATAACTTCAATATCAAATAAAACAAAAAGAATCGCTACAAGAAAATATTTTATAGAAAACGGAATTCGAGCATTACCAATAGACTCAATACCACATTCGAAATTTTTATCTTTATTACTTGAAGATCTTTTAGGTCCTAAAAAACTTGAAATGATTATTGTAGTTACAACAAAACCAACAGCCAACAGCAATTGAATTAGTATTGGTAAATAATCTATTTGAGTTGTTTGCATGATATTAATAATTTATCAAAAAATTTGGCACAAAGATATGTTTCAGTTATGTAAAAGACAAACCAAAGTCTTACTTTAAGGATTGTATCTGAGTTAATTTTTAATGATTATAAATAAGAGAATTCATTTTCTAAAAAATACAAAAATGAAAACCGTAAAATTTTATTGATTTTTAAAATTTAATTCAGATACCAAATACTGATCGTTAATAAAGTAGCATAAGAAACCCAAACTAAATAAGGAATTAATAAATACGCCGAAATTTTGTAGATTTTTATAAATTTATGGTAGGTTTCATAAATAATCAACCAAAGCAAAATTACTTCTACCGAAGCCAGCAAAGTATTTTTCAACCCAAAAAACAAATATGTCCATAAAGCATTTAATCCCAATTGAATAAAAAAGAAAATTAGTGCATTTTTTACATCTTCTCTCCTCTCTTCCCAAAAATTCCAGATTAAACCGGCCGAAACTCCCATTAAAACATATAAACTTGTCCAAACCGGAGCAAAAATCCAATCAGGCGGATTAAAAAAAGGTTTGTTAAGCAATATATACCATGTTGGAATACTTTTTTGAGTCATTTCACCAGACATGTATCCTACAGCCAGACAAATTCCGATAATAAATATGATTTTGAAGTATTTGATCATTTCCTTGGGGTTTCTAAATTACAATTTGGGTTACAAATGAAGAGCAAATTTTAATTTACGCAAAATTTAATTTAGATTATCTTTGCGTAAATTTCTCATAAAATGACATTATCAGAATTTATTCCTCAAAAATACGAACAACAGATCTCTTCCGGAAAATTTTCATGGAGTTCGCCAAGCAATATTGCATTAGTAAAATATTGGGGGAAAAAAGAACACCAGATTCCTGCAAATCCGTCAATAAGTTTTACTTTGAACAACTGTAAAACCATTACATCTATTGCATTCGTGAAAAGAATTGATTTTTCCAAAAACTATTCTTTTGATTTACTTTTTCAAGGACAAATAAAAGAGTCATTTCATCCGAAAATAGAAAAATTCTTCGAGAGAATTGAAATGTATTTACCATTTCTAAAAGATTATCATTTTACAATAGAAACTTCAAATACTTTTCCGCACAGTTCAGGAATTGCATCTTCTGCATCAGGAATGGCAGCTTTAGCGATGAATCTGATGTCTATAGAAAAACTACATAATCCTGATATAACAGATGAATATTTTTACAAAAAAGCTTCTTTTCTGGCAAGATTAGGCTCCGGAAGTGCATGCAGGAGTGTACGAGGAAATATTGTTGTATGGGGATTCCACACCGAAATTTCAGGAAGTTCAGATCTGTTTGGTATTGAAATCGATCAGGAAATCCATCCGGTTTTTCACAATTACCAAGATACTATTTTATTAGTCGATCAAGGAGAAAAGCAGGTTTCGAGTACCGTTGGCCACGATTTGATGCACAATCATCCTTTTGCCGAAAGGCGGTTTGAACAGGCTCACGAAAATTTATCTGCAATAAAAAAAGTTTTAGAAAACGGAAATCTGGAAGAATTTATCAAGATTGTAGAAAGCGAAGCCCTGACTTTACACGCTATGATGATGGCTTCAATGCCTTATTTTATTTTAATGAAACCTCATACGCTGGAGATCATCAATAAAATTTGGAATTACAGAAACACAACTAATATCCCGGTTTGTTTTACACTCGATGCAGGTGCAAACGTACATGTTCTTTATCCTGAAAACGTCACTCATGAAGTTTTGACATTTATTAGAGAAAATTTGATACAATATTGTCAAAATGAGCAGTATATTTGTGACAGGATTGGAATTGGGGCGATTCAATTGAAATAATTCGTATTTTTACAGTAAATTTAGAAGAGATTTGTAAATTGTATAATAGCAACAATCCGTTTTTATTATGAATTTAATTCGAAAAATAGCGTTTTGACATTTTCCGACACCTAACAAAACTCTAAAAAGATTAAAAAACTAAAATAAATGAAAGGACCTTTATTTTATTCTAAAATATTACTCTTCGGAGAATATGGAATTATACGCGATTCAAAAGGATTGTCTATTCCTTACAATTTCTATAACGGAGCCTTAAAATCTGTAGATTTACTGGATGAAAATTCAAAAAAATCAAATGAAAATTTATACAAGTTTGCTCAATACTTAGAAGAATTACAAACAATCCAGCCCAGACTGGTAACTTTTGATATTCCTTCATTAAAAAATGATATCCAAAACGGAATGTACTTTGACTCCAGCATTCCCCAAGGTTACGGTGTAGGAAGCAGCGGAGCATTAGTAGCTGCAATTTATGATAAATATGCAACTAACAAAATTACAGTTTTAGAAAATCTTACCCGAGAAAAATTATTGGTTCTTAAAAATATTTTTGCTCAGATGGAATCCTTTTTCCACGGAAAAAGTTCCGGATTGGATCCTCTTAACAGTTACCTGAGCATTCCTATTTTAATCAATTCAAAAAACAATATTGAAGCCACAGGAATTCCAACTCAGACTGCCAATGGCAACGGAGCTGTCTTCTTGTTGGACTCCGGAATTGTAGGAGAAACTGCTCCAATGGTTAATCTTTTTATGGAAAATCTCAAAGACAAAGGATTTAGAGCGATGCTTAAAAATCAATTTGTAAAATACACCGATGCTTGTGTGGAGAATTTTCTGGGAGGAGATTTTAAGTCCTTGTTCAATAACACCAAAAAATTATCAAAAGTCGTTTTGAATAATTTCAAACCAATGATTCCCGAACAATTTCATAATATTTGGCAAAAAGGAATCGATACTAACGATTATTACCTGAAACTTTGTGGCTCTGGTGGTGGTGGATATATTTTAGGGTTTACACAAGATTTGGAAAAAGCCAAAAAATCATTAAAAGATTATAAGCTGGAAGTAGTTTATCAATTCTAAAAATAAATATCTTCTGAAAATCTAATTTCAGAGTCACAAAACGCAATCTCATGTTAAGCAGAAAGAATAAACTTCTCGTAATGAAAATTATAAGTTTGTTCTCGGTTGTTAGAGGATACAATATATTTCTCATAGCGGTAGCCCAATACTTGTCTGCAGTATTTATTTTAGCAAAAGATCTTCCCGCACTGCATACACTCAAAGATTTTTATTTGTTTCTAATTGTTGTTGCATCTTCACTTACCATAGCTTCAGGATACATTATCAATAATTTTTACGACAGTCAGAAAGACCTTATCAACAGGCCGAACAAAAGCATGTTGGACAGATTGGTAAGTCAAAAAACTAAGCTTACAGGATATTTCATTATTAATTTTGCAGTAGTAATATTGGCATTTATTGTTTCGTGGAGAGCCGCATTATTTTTTTCGTTTTATATATTTTTGGTATGGTTCTATTCTCACAAAGTCAAGAAGTTTACATTAATAGGAAATCTCATGTCAACACTTTTGGCAATTCTTCCGTTTTTTGCAATTTTTCTTATGTATTACAAAACCATTCAGAGCAGCAGTTCATATATTGTGATATTTTCCCATGCGGCATTTCTGTTCATCCTTTTACTCATTCGTGAAGTAATCAAAGACCTGGAAAATATAATCGGGGATTTTAGCAACAATTATCTTACAATCCCAGTAGTTTATGGCGAAAATATTTCAAAGAAAATCATTACACTCTTATCAATAATCACTATAATTCCCGTGTATGTCCTAATAGAGTTAGATGATGTAGGCTATATGGATATTTATTTTTATTTCTGCTTACTATTCCTTCTCTTTTTTGTGATAAAACTTTGGAAATCAGAATCAAAAAAAGAATACTATCAATTGCATACAGCTCTCAAAATAATCATTGCAGCAGGTGTTTTTTGTATTATTCTCATCGATCCAGAAGTACTCATCCATGGTAGGAATTATTTATTAAACTTATAGAAGTTTCTGGCTCTACACGCTAAATTTATTTTCTGTCTCCTAAAAAGATTAGTCATAGAAGCTCCTTTCAAGTATATACAAAAGTGTTTTCTATCTTTAAAACTTTCGTTTCCATACAGACCATATCAATGCGAAAACTACGTATAGAGTTAAGCAAGAATAGACTATCTTTGCAAAAATTATTAGGATTTATGAATAACAAGGGAGGCAACAACAACAGATCAGGGTCAGGAAGATCAAATTCTGGAAAGCCAAAACCACCAATGGATAAACGTTCTCAAAAACCCAAAAAGAACACCGATAATAAACCAACCGGAGAAAAACCAAAGCCAAAACAAAATCAAGCACCAAAGAGAGAGAAAACAAAAGATGAAATTCGTCTTAACAAATACATTTCTAATTCGGGAGTTTGTTCGAGAAGAGATGCTGATATTTACATTCAATCAGGAAATGTAAAAGTAAATGGCACTCCAATTGTAGAAATGGGATATTTAGTAAAACCGGGAGACACAGTAAGTTTTGATGGAATAACACTCACTCCTGAGAAAAAACAATATGTTTTACTCAATAAACCCAAAAATTTCAGCACATCTCATGACGAAGGAGTCGACCATAGAAATGTAATGGAACTTGTGAAAGGAGTAATAGGCGGAAACGCATCTCCTGTAGGAAGAATGGACAAAAACACAACCGGTTTATTATTGATTACCAATGATACGGATATGATTAGAAAATTTACTACCCCTAATCAAAAATCCTCCAAAATCTATCAGGTATCATTAGATAAAAATCTGAAATTTGAAGACTTAGAAAAAATTGCAAGCGGATTAACTATAGATGGTCATAGAATTTTCGTAGAAGAAATCAGCTATATCGAAAAAGAACCAAAAAGTGAAATAGGTATCAAAATGAAAACCGCTAACGTAAAAATAGTTCGTTCTATTTTCGAACATCTTAAATATAATGTGGTAAAAATTGATCGTGTAGCCTTTGCAGGATTGACTAAGAAAAACTTACCAAGAGGAAATTGGAGGTTCTTAACAGAACAAGAAATTATCAACCTCAAAAATATTTAGGTCAGACTTATGGATTCCCGTGAAATTTTACATCAAACAGCTCATCATTGGGTAGATGCTTTCAATGAAAAAAATATCGAAAAACTTTTAGCACTATACGATGACCAAGCCTATCACTTTAGTCCGAAACTAAAAATCAAACATCCCGAAACAAATGGTATGATAATCGGAAAAAAAGCCATGAGAGACTGGTGGCAAGATGCTTTTGACAGATTGCCGGATCTGCAATACATTATCAATCACATTGTTGCAGAAGAAAATATTATCTATATTGAATATATCCGTAAAGCAACCGGAGAAGAAGATTCTGTTATAAATGAAAGATTTATTGTTAAAAATAAATTAATTATCAATTCTAAGGTTTTGCAGAATTAAAAATTTCCATATATTCGGCAACTATTCCAAAAAATGAAATAAAAAAATGAAAAAACTTTTATTAAGTGCTTTCTTAATTGGATCAATGAGTATCCAGGCACAGACTGTACTCGAAAGAGTAGGTTTAGGAGACGGAGCATTATTAAGAAACAAAGTAATCGATTATAAAGACGGTACTATTCAAGGGTCTCCCTATTTAACTTCTAATTTCTTTTATGGTGAAATTGAAGGTATTGATGGAGGCTTGATGATGAGATACAATGCTCACAGAGATGAATTTGAGATAAAAAAAACTGATCAGGAAAAAGATTTATTTTCTTTGCCAAAAGAGGATAGATACGGTTTAATTATTGGAAAATTCAACAACACGATTATAAGATTAAAAGAATATAAAGATAAAACCGGAGATGTTGTAAAAGGATATTTATATGAATTACATAAAAACGGAAATATTTCTTTACTAAAGAGGGAAAAAATAATTCTTCAAAAAGAGAGAGAAGGAACTGGATATCAAGACTATCAACCACCAAAATTCTCTAAAGGCAGAACAGAATTATATCTTGAAAAAGGTGATGGGTCAATTATAGAGTTCCCGACAAACAAAAAAGAATTATTAAAAATTTACCCTGATAAGAAAAATGAAATTGAAGCTTTTCTAAAATCGAATAAAATCAAATTCAATGATGAAAGTGACATGGCTTTGATCGTCGATTTTATTGGGAAGTTATAGCCCTATTTCAGATATATCAAACCGGCTAAATTAGCCGGTTTTTTTGTTAATAATCGATTCCTTGAGAAGCCAGATAGCCCGTTGTCCATGCATTCTGAAAATTAAAACCTCCGGTAATTGCATCTATATTAATTATTTCTCCTGCAAAATATAAATCAGGATGTATCTTACTCGACATGTTTTTAAAATTTACCTCTTTCAGATCTATCCCTCCCGCTGTAACAAATTCTTCTTTAAAAGTGCTTTTGCCATCCACCTGAAATTCACACGAAATAAGTTGATCAATCAATTTACTCATTTGGACCTTATTCAAGTCTGCCCATTTAACTTCCTGAGAAATCCCGGAAGCACAAACCAAACTTTCCCATAGTCTGTTTGGCAACGGTAAACCGGATTTTCCTGCTACGAGCTTTTTGGCATGTTCTGTCTTAATTTCCTTTAGCATTATAACAGCATCTTCTCTGTTTATATCATTCAGCCAATTAACGACAATAGTAAACCTATAATTTTTTTCAAAAAGGATTCTTGCTCCCCAAGCCGATAATTTTAAAATAGCCGGACCACTCATTCCCCAATGCGTAACCAGCAATGGTCCGGTCGAGTTGAGTTTGGTTCCATTTACTTTTACCAAAACATGGGTTGCAACTCCCGGTAAATCTTTGATTCTTGAATCTTTGATATTAAAGGTAAAAAGCGAAGGAACCGGACTTACTATTTGATGTCCCAGATCCGAGAGTAAATCCCAGATTTTAGGATTACTCCCTGTAGCAAAAATCAATTTTTTACAAATATATTGTGCATTTTGAGTTTCTAATTTCCAAATTTCATTAGACCGAAAAACACTTTGTACACTTTGTCCCGTAATTACCTCAACTCCCGATTTTTTTGCTACATTTGCCAAGCAGTCCACAATAGTTTGTGAAGTATTGGATTCGGGAAACATTCTTCCATCTTCTTCTGTCTTAAGTTTTACACCATGATTTTCAAACCACTCAATCGTATCTCGCACTGCAAATTGATGAAATGGTCCCCGTAATTCTCTCTCTCCTCTAGGATAAAACTTAACTAACTCCTCTGGCATAAAACAAGCGTGTGTAACATTACATCTTCCGCCTCCGGAAATTCTAACTTTTGTTAGCACCTCCTTTCCTCTTTCTAAAATTGCAATTTTAATTTTAGGAAAACGCTCTGCAATATTAATAGCTGTAAAAAAACCTGCAGCCCCTCCTCCTATGATGATTATTTCGTATTGATGGGTCATATTCTTTCAGGAAAATCGGTAATAATACCATTTATAGACAGTTTTTTGATTTGCTCTATTTCAGCCGGGTCATTTACAGTCCAGGTATTTATTTCTACTCCTGCTCGACTGGCTTGTTTACAATTTTCAGTGTTCAGTAGTGAATAATGAGGATGTATCGCTTTTGCGGAAATTACAAGTGCAAACTCTAATGCACTTTGAAAATTATTATCTGTCAATATTCCAACAGTAATTTGCGAATCGATTTGTTTGATTTTTTCTAATTGATTCCAATCAAAACTAGAAACCAACAAATCAGTATAGCTCCATTGATGATTTTGAACATAAAAACCGATACATTCTGCTACTTTCTGAAAAGTATTTTCCCCTTTAAGTTCTATATTGACCAAACACTTTTTATTGATCAGGTCTAAAGTTTCTGTAAGTGTCGGGACTTCCTGTTGGGAGAAAATTCGGGATTTTTTAATTTCTGCCAATGTCATTTGGGAAACTATTCCCGAATAATTGGTTGTCCTGTCTAATGTTTCGTCATGAATTACAATCAATTCCCCTGTTTTGCAAACATGAACATCAAGCTCAATTCCGCCAACATTAAAATCTAATGCTTTTTGGAATGCCAATAATGTATTTTCCGGATAATGTCCGGAAAATCCCCGATGTGCTATAATTTGAACATTTTTCAATTGTAAAAATTCTGGTTGTAAAAATAAGTTTTTTAATGGTCATCTACTAACAGAATTATTGTACTGTATTTCCAACCTCGATTGGGATAGAAAATATTTTGAGTGAATATTCAAAAAGAAACCGAGAATAGTTTTTATTTTAATTCTAAAATATATGCCGATTTTGCAGGAATAGTAATACTTTCCTGAATATCTAAAGTTTGATTGGTTAGTACTTCTACTCCTATTTTATATTGTTGAATGTTCTCTTGAAATCTTTTGGTTTTGATGTCTTGTGTTTCAACAGAATTATTGATTAGTACCATAACTGTTTCTTTATCATTATGTCTGAAGTAAACATAAACATTATTTTCCGGAATATAATGAGTCATTTTTCCAAAATGAATTACTGATTTGTCTTTTCTCCATTGAAATAATTTTGAAGTAAAATCGTAAAATCTTGCTTGCTCATCTGTTCTTAAATTTGCATTAAAAGCGTTATTAGAATCTGACTTCCAACCTCCGGGAAAATCTTGCCTGATATCCGCATCTCCTTTACCTTTGTCTCCAGCCATACCAATTTCTGTACCATAATATACTTGTGGAATACCTCGGGTTGTTGCCAAAAGGGTCATTGCCATTTGGTATTTTTTGAAATCTTTTTTATAATTCTGATTGAATCTTCCTGTATCATGATTTTCTAGAAAAATCAATAAGTTTTGTGGGTTGGGATATAAAAAATCGTTAGTGAAATTTTCATAGATTTTGATCATCCCGTCATTCCAATTAGCGTCATCTTCATTGAAAACATTACCAATCGCATCATGAAATGTAAAATCCATCACACTTGGCAAATGTGAGTTGTAATTTTGTATTGCACTAATCTTGCTGTCTTTCTGCCAATAAGCAATCTGTGCCTGATCGTGCATCCAGATTTCTCCAACTATATTAAAATTGGGGTATTCGTCTGTAATAGCTTTTGTCCAATTAGCAATCCCAACTTTGTCGTTGTAAGAATATGTATCTACTCTAAAGCCATCCAAATCGGCGTATTCTATCCACCAAATGGCATTTTGAACAAGGTAATTCAACACTAAAGGATTACTTTGATTAAGATCCGGCATAGAAGGGACAAACCAACCGTCCATGCAATATTTTGTATCGATTGCAGAAGCGTTTGGATCAAATTGAGTGGTCATACGATAATTAGATTGTGCATACCCCGGAAATTGATGAAACCATTCGTAAGAAGGTAAATCTTTATACATCCAATGTTCTGCTCCCCAATGATTTGTTACATAATCTTTGATGAGTTTCATATTCCGTTTCTTGAGTTCGGCAGAAAGTTTGAGATATTCTTCATTGGTTCCATAACGAGGGTCGATTTTGTAAACGTCCGACTGTCCATAAGTATGATAGGAATAAGTTTTGTCATTATCTTCACACATTGGCGTATTCCAGATTGCAGTTATTCCTAAATTTTGAAGATAATCCAGATTCTTAATAATTCCCGTAATATCTCCTCCATGTCTTCCTCCCGGCAAATCCCGATTTACTTTTTCTGTGAGTTCGGGATGGCTATCGTTACTGGGATCTCCATTGGCAAAACGATCCGGCATAATAAGATACATCACATCTGATGAGTCAAAACTTTTTCGTTGTGCCGAATTGGATTTTCTTTTTCTGAGTTCGAAATTTTGAGTGATTTTTTTACCTTTTTCGTTTTTGAAAGTAAAAACATATTGTTTTGCTACCTGATCTTTAGTATCAATTGTAATAAATAAATAATTCGGGTTTTCGGTTCTGGTAATATCAGTAATTTTTATTCCCCCTGAAACCGAAACTTCATTTTGAGCGATACTTTTACCATAGAACATAATCTGAAGCTGTGAATAATTCATTTTTTCATACCAAAAAGGCGGTTCTACCCTATCAATTTGGGCAAATAAAGCAGTGGTAAAAAATAAGAGTATTATGATTTTTTTCATATCGTATTATCATCGTTAATTTAAAAATTAAATCCTGCGAAAGCTTTTTGCTAAGCTATACTTTATATTGCAACAGCTTGATGTGGTTTTACTACCGCTTCATTTCCGTTTACATAAACTGTAAGCTCTTCATTTCCTTCTAATTCAAAAATTGTTTCTGTTAGAGCAACTCTGACTTTAACTATTTGATTTCTAAAATTGATTTTAAATGAAAATCCATCCCATTCTTTTGGTAATCTTGGTTCAAAATATAAGGTATCATTTTTTACACGCATTCCTCCAAAACCTTCTACAATGCTCATCCAGGTTCCTGCCATACTGGTAATATGACAACCTTCTTCTACTTCTTTATTGTAATCATCCAGATCCAATCTCGAAGTTCGCAAATAAAACGCATAAGCCTGATCCATTCTTCCTAAACCTGATGCCTGAATAGAATGTACACATGGCGACAAAGAAGATTCATGAACGGTAAACGGTTCATAAAAATCAAAATGTTTTTCTAATTGTTCTTTAGTAAACTGATCTTCAAAGAAATAAAATCCTTGTAATACATCAGCTTGTTTGATGTATGGCGAACGTAAGATTCTATCCCAGGACCATTTCTGATTAATCGGTCTTTGTGATCTATCCAAATCAGATACTTTGACTAATTCCTTATCTAAAAATCCATCTTGTTGTAAATAAACCCCTAATTCTTCATCAAAAGGAAAATACATATTATCTGCAACCAATTTCCATAGCTCTAATTCTGATTCATCCAGCTGAACTTTTTGAATAATTCTTTGGTAATCTGAAATGTACTCTTTTTTAGTTTTAACCAACAGCTCCATAGCATAATCAATACACCATTTTGCTAAGTAATTGGTATAGAAATTATTGTTTACATTATTTTCGTATTCATTCGGTCCCGTAACTCCTAAAATTACATATTGATTTTTTTGCTTAGAAAAAGTCGCTCTTTGCTGCCAAAAACGCGCAATAGCAATAAGTACTTCCAAGCCTTTTTCCGGAATGTAGCTAAAATCTCCCGTAAAACGATGATAATTGTAAATTGCAAATGCAATAGCTCCGTTTCTATGAATTTCTTCGAATGTAATTTCCCATTCATTATGACATTCTTCTCCATTCATTGTAACCATTGGAAATAAAGCAGCACCATTTTTGAATCCTAATTTGGTTGCATTTTCTATTGCTTTATCAAGTTGATTGTAACGATAAGTCAACAAATTTCTGGCAACTTGCTGATCTTTGGTAGCCATATAAAAAGGAATACAATAAGCTTCTGTATCCCAATAAGTTGATCCTCCGTATTTTTCTCCTGTAAATCCTTTTGGACCAATATTCAATCTTGAATCTTTACCTGAATAAGTTTGGTTGAGCTGAAAAATATTAAAACGTATTCCCTGTTGTGCTTTGATGTCTCCTTCTATTGTGATGTCTGACATTTCCCAAATCTTCAACCAGGCTTGTTTTTGTTCTTCTAATAAATTTTCATACCCCGATTGAACTGCCTCGTCTAATAAGTGATTAGCAGCACCTATCAGTTGTTCATTGGAATGATTTAAGGATGTTGTATATCCTCCTGTTTTCTGAATCGCGGCTTGGGATCCTTTTGAAACATCAAGCGTATATTTAAACTGAACTTTATCTGATGTTTTTTGTGTTTCTTCTGAAAAAATTTGTTGTAATCTGCCATTAACCCAAATTTGATTATGCATGAATGTTGCAACATGAAAATTGGTCTTGAATGTTTTTGCTACTACAAACGCACGATTACTGCTTTCTTTTATTTCTAAAGTTTCCCAAAAACGTTCTTCCCAATTGGCATCTTCATTGGTAATTCCTGCATCTAAATATGGGCTGAAAACAATTTTTGCGTCTTTATTTAAAGGAGTAATTTCATAATAGATTACTCCCAATTCGTCTTTGGAAACAGACAAAAACCTTTTTACTTTTACACTTATTTCCGTATCATTTTGCAAAACCGCTTCAAAAGAACGATCATACCATCCTTCCTGCATATTGAGCTCTCTTTTGAATTTTCTAACGCTTTTACATCTATTCAAATCCAGATTCTCGCCATTAATTTCAATCCGAATTCCTATCCAGTTTGGAGCATTCAGTACTTTTGCAAAATATTCCGGATAACCATTTTTCCACCAGCCTACTTTAGTTTTATCGGGGTAATAAATTCCTCCAATATAACTTCCCTGAAAAGTTTTTCCAGAGTAATCTTCTTCAAAATTGGCACGTTGTCCCATTGCTCCGTTACCAATGCTAAAAAGACTTTCTGAAGATTTTATTCTTGCTGCATCAAACCCTTCTTCGATGATCGACCAATTATCTGGTACTATATAATCTTGATTCATTTTTTTCTTTTTTAATGATACTATTTCATACTTTTTATTCAGCATGAATTTCTCATTGATCTTGCTTATTTATTTCATCAAACTCAAAAGAAAATCTTTTTCTAATTGTGTGAAATTTTCAAAATTGAATTTAGCTTCATTTAATATTTTTTTATCCCCCAAACCTATACTTATCATCCCTGCCGTATTTGCTGCCTGAATTCCTGCTACAGAATCTTCAAAAACAATAGCATTTTCCGGGGTTATATTCACTTTTTGTGCTGCTATCAAAAAAACCTCCGGATCAGGCTTGGCATTGGTCACATCATTACCATCAACTATAGCGTCAAAAAAGGACATGATTCCTGTTTTCTCCAAAATTGGCCTGGCGTTTTTGCTTGCAGAACCTAAAGCGATTGCATGATCATTTGCTTTAATAAATTGCAAAACAGTACTTACTCCCGGTAACAATTCATCCTCATTCATATCTATCAGATAAGACAGATAATCTTTGTTTTTCTGTTGCAATAATTCGTCCTTTTGTGATTGGGTGATTTCTTTATTTCCTAATTTCAGAATTAATTCTAAAGACCGGATCCTGCTTACTCCCTTGAGTTGTTCATTATGCTCATGCGTAAATACAATTCCTAATTGACGGGCTATTTTTTGCCATGCAAGAAAGTGATATTTTGCAGTATCTACAATTACGCCATCAAGGTCAAATATGAAAACTTTTTTTATCATTGACACTTTTATTTTAAATTGATCGGATCGTCTTTATCATTTACTTTGAAGACTAAAAGAGCTGCAATAAGAAAACTTATTCCACTGGCAATTATAGCAAATATGGCATTTCCGTTATAAACATATTTTACAATTGGTCCGCTAATAATGGCATTTATAATTTGTGGAATTACAATAAAAAAATTAAAAATCCCCATATAAACCCCCATTTTTTTAGCACTGATCGAACCTGCTAAAATAGCATACGGCATAGCCAAAATACTTGCCCACGCAATACCTATAAAAACCATCGGCAGAATTACCCAATCTTCATTTGGCATAAAATAGATCATGATTAAACCGATTCCTCCTATTACTAAAGAAAAAGCGTGTGTTAATTTTCTTCCTATCAACTTAGCTAAATATGGTAAAACAAACAGTGCAATGATTGCAGAAACAAGGTTATAAACTCCAAATAAAATCCCAACCCAATCTCCTGCATCCTGATATGCTTGACTTGAAGTATCAGAAAGCGGTAGTTTGTAAATATGCTGAGCTATTGCGGGGGTAGTAAATACCCACATCCCGAACAACCCAAACCAAGAGAAAAACTGTACCCAACTAAGCTGGCGCATAGTTTCCGGCATTTTTGCAAAATCTGTAAAAATATCTGAAATTTTGGTTTCCTTTGCCGGCTCATTCTCTATTGAAGTAATTCCTTTAGAGTGTTTTTCAAAAGCTTCTAATTGTTCCGGAGAATATTCTTTTGTTGTAAAAATTGTAATCAAAATAGATCCAATTAAAAATATGGCTCCAATAATAAAAGATAAAGTCAGGTTAAGCGGAACACTTCCCGCAACCGAAACATTTGAGACTCCAAAATAATTAGTAAGTGTATAAGGCAGCATTGAACCTATTACTGCTCCAAAACCAATCAATGCTGTTTGGATACTAAAACCCTGAGTACGCTGATCTGTTCTTAAATTGTCTCCCACCAATGCCCGAAAAGGTTCCATAGCAATATTGAAAGAAGCATCCATAATCATGAGCATTCCAGCTCCCACCCAAAGTGCCGGTAATATCGAAATAAAAATATCTGCCTGTGGCATCATAATTAATCCGAATGAAGCAAATAATGCTCCGGCCAGAAAAAAAGGTTTTCTTCTTCCAAATTTTCCCCAGGTCTTATCGCTGAAATATCCTACAAGTGGCTGAACAACCAACCCCATAAGAGGTGCGATTATCCAAAACCAGGACAATTCATGAACATCTGCTCCGAAAATCTGAAGTATGCGGCTTGCATTAGAGTTTTGCAGAGCAAAACCCATTTGTATTCCAAAAAACCCGAAACTCATGTTACAGATTTCCCAGAAAGATAATTTACGCTTTTCCATTATCGTAATGAATTGGGTTATTTACGATAAGCGTTATTGCTTATCAAAACTAAAAAATTATTTTCGAAGTAAAATTTAAGCTTTGATAATTGGTGTAAATATATAAAAGATTTGTATCGAGTAATTTATGTTGTATAAAAAATTTTAATTTAAATATAAAAAAACACAAAAATAAGAAATATTAAAGTTCTTATTTTCAATAAATTATAAAAAACTACAACGTTGGCGTAGATTCTCGGACAACCAGGTGTGTTTCTATAACTTCTGTTTTATACTGATCCTCTTCGAACTCTTCGGTTTCTAATCTATCTATAAGCATTTTGGCAGCTTTTCCTCCCATTTTAATTCCATTTTGACTTACAGTAGTAATACTTGGTGAAGAATATTTGGAGATAATCCCATCTGTAAAACCAATAACAGATATATCTTCCGGAACCCTTAATTGATGTATTTTAGCTATTTTTATAGCATTAACGGCAAATAGCTCATTAACGGCGAAGATTGCGTCAATTTTATGATTTATAATTAAGTGTTCTATTTGTTCTGTACAATTATCTATATCTTCAACTTTGATGATCAGATTTTCATCAATTTCAATATTATTGTCTTTTAAAGCCTTAAGATAACCTTTGGTTCGTAGTCTCCCCACGCTTACATAATCTACTGTTGAAACTATTGCTATTTTTTTGAAACCGGCATCTATCAGGCTCTGCACGGCGTCATAAGCTGCAAATTTATCATCGATAATAACTTTGTCACATAAAATTTCATTGGTAATTCTGTCAAACATTACTACCGGCATTCCTTGATTAATGACTTCAGAAATATGATGAAAATCTTTTTTTTGCATGGTTTCTTTAGACAAAGACATAATAAAACCATCAATACTTCCATTTGCCAGCATTTCCATATTAATTACTTCTTTGTCAAAGGATTCATCCGAAAGCGTTACAATAACATTATATCCATATTCGTTAGCTACATGTTCAATTCCGCTAATTACAGTTGCAAAAAAATGATGTACTATTTCGGGAATAATAATCCCTATCGTTTTAGTTTTCTTGTTTTTGAGGCTTAAAGCAATAAGGTTAGGTTTGTAATTATAGAGTTTTGCAAAAGCCTGGACTTTTTGTCTTGTATCTTCACTAATTTCAGGACTATCTTTTAACGATTTCGAAACCGTAGAAATAGAAACATCGAGTTCTTTAGCAATTTGTTTTAATGTTACTTTTCTTTTCATTTGGAATTTTAACAAACTTAGCATACTAAGATAAGTTATATTTTTTACGTGAAGAAAATAAATCAATAAAAACCTTACAAAAATATAAAGTTTTCAACACGAAAACGTTTTCGGAAGTGATATTCGGGTCTTTAATTTTTTTCTTATAAATATTTACATAATTTTAACATTCGAAGTAAAATTTTAAGCATTTTAAAATTAAAAATTAACCTAAACAAAATGTATGAAAACAATTTACAACAAGTTGTTACTATTGATTCTCTTACTGCCATTTGGTGTACTCGCACAAAGTTCCTTAAATGGAGTGGTAAAGGAAAAATCCACAGGATTTCCTATGCCGGGAGTAAGTGTAAGTGTTGAAGGAACTACAAATGGTTCTACAACAGATTTTGATGGTAACTTTAAATTAACCAATATTAAAAAAGGAGATCGTATACGGTTTTCCTTTTTAGGGTTTACGTCAGAAACAATTATCTACGATGCTCAGACCAACGTATCAATTATGCTTACCGAGGATTTTTCAGAATTGGAAGAAGTAGTTGTAGTAGGTTATGGATCTGTTAAGAAAAAAGACATTACAGGAGCTGTTTCTAAAGTAAGTGCGGAGAATTTAAATCAAGGAACATTAGTTGATCCTATTCAGGCTTTGCAGGGGAAAGCTGCGGGGGTAACCATCACAAAACAAGGTGGTGATCCAAATGCCGGATTCAATGTGCGTATTAGAGGTGCCGCTGGTTTTGCCGCAGGTGGGAATCCTCTATATGTAGTAGATGGGGTCCGTGGTGTTGATATCACAACGATTGCTCCGGAAGATATTCTTTCCTATGATGTATTAAAAGACGCTGCTTCTACAGCGATTTATGGAGCAGATGGGGCTAACGGTGTTGTATTTATTACAACAAAAAGAGGTAAAGACGGAAAAACAACAATAGAATATAATACTTATGTTGCAATAGATGAAGTTTCAAGAAAATTAGATTTACTTTCTGCCAGTCAATACAGAAGATCAATCAATCAAAAAGGAATTTCCTTTATAGATAACGGTGGTAATGTAGATTGGCAAGATCAAATTTATAGAAGCGGAACAACCTTAAATCATAATTTTGCCATTTCTGGAGGTTCCGAAAAAAGTTCTTACAGAGCTTCTTTAACCCATACAGACTTCGAAGGTGTAATAAAAGGTTCTGACAAGGAAAGAACAACCGGAAAATTAGATATTACTCAAAAGAATTTTGATGATAAGCTGACCATCAATATGGGATTATCTTCTACTATCGAAAAAAATAATTATATAAACTATGGTGGAAATAGCGGAACTGATGCCCTCTTTCAATCTTTTCAAAGACTTCCTACTGATCCTATTTATAATGAAGATGGTACTTATTTTGAAACAAGTATGTTCAACTATTTCAACCCTATAGCTTCATTAAATCAAATCGAAAACAATCGAGCAGCAAAAAGACTTAATGGTTATGCGAACTTCGATTTGGAAATTTTAAGCGGATTAAATGCAAATGTAAATCTTACTTATATCAGAAATGATAGCGAATCTACTTATTTTGAACCAACTTACAGTAATATTTTAGGAGGTGTAAATACCGAATTGAGAAGAGGTTACGGAAAAAGAAGTTACGAAAACTGGGAACAGGGTATGATCGAAGCAACTTTAACATATAAGAAAACATTCGCCGATGTACATAATTTTACAGCATTAGCTGGTTACTCTTTTAGAAAATCAAACTGGGATGGATTTTCTGCACAAGGAAGAAACCCAATCTCTAATCATTTAGGCGCTGATAATCTTCAAAATTTTGAAGATATTTTATTAGGGGACATCAGCTCTTACAAAGGTGAAAGAAAAGATATTGGTATGTTTGGAAGAATAATGTATGATTTTGATTCTAAATATTATTTGACTGCAATGATCAGAAGAGACGGTTCTTCTGTTTTTGGAGAGAACAATCGTTGGGGTTACTTCCCATCTGTACAAGTTGCATGGAATTTGGCTAATGAAAAATTCATTTCTGAGAATCTTTCCCAACTGAATATGTTCAAAATCCGTGGTAGTTATGGTATTTCCGGAAATAGTAATGTTGATGCTTACCGATCTATATACAGAATCGGACCTAGCGGAACTTCAATCGATCCGGATACACTATTACCAATAGTTAATTTAGCTTATCAAAGTGAAATTAATAAAGATTTCCAATGGGATCAAAACAAAGAGTTTAACTTAGGTTTGGATTTTGGTTTATTCAACAATAGAATTAGTGGTTCTATTGAATACTATAACAAAGATCTGACTGATTTATTAGCAGCTTATCCAACTCCCCCGGATGGGACTTATCTTTCTCCCACTATCTATGTAAATGGCGGACAAATTAAAAATAAAGGTCTTGAAGCTACATTAAATGGTGAAATTATAAAAGGGAAAGATTTTAGCTGGAATACAACATTAGTATATTCTAAAAACACTCAAGAAATTGTAACATTAGATAGTAATGGAGGATTTAATCTGGAAAATGGTGTTCATGTAAATTACATTCAGGGACCAGGTCTTGTAGGTGTTAGTACACAGTTTTTAAAAGCCGGATATGATCTGGGAACTTTCTACGGATTTGAATATGCAGGAGTTTCTGATGAAAGATGGTTGATAAAAGGAAATGATGGCGAATTACATTTCTTAGACGAGGTAGGGCAATCGGACGATCACAAAAAAATAATTGGAAATGCGTTGCCGGATTTTGAAATGGGATGGAGCAATTATTTCAAATACAAAAATTGGGATTTAAGCATGTCGTTCAGAGCAGTTGTAGGACACGATATTTATAATGCAACCAATATGGTATTTGGAAACCCCGATCATTTAGGCTTAAGAAATGTAAATTCTGAAGCAGTTATATTAAGCGGAAATGTTCAAGGTGCATACTACCCAATTGATTATTATATTGAAGATGGGAGTTTTATCAAATTAGATAACATTAACTTAGGTTACAACTTTATCAATCCAACTTTCTTAAAAGGAATCAATAAATTAAGAATTTATGCATCTATGAACAATGTATTTACATTGACCAATTATGGGGGGATAGATCCCGAAATCAATTTTTCAGGAGGAAACGGAAGTAACGAAATCTATTTTGGAAATGATCAATACAACATTTATCCAAAAACAAGAACGATCACACTCGGTTTAAATATTACATTCTAATATCAAAATTATGAAACTAACATATAAATTAGGATTACTTGGTCTATCACTAATCACACTTGCTTGTACAGATTTAGATACAAACAATTATGATTTCTTAACAGAAGACCAATATCCGGAAAACGAAGAACAAGCCATTCGCGTTGCCAATCCTGCCTTTTCAAGAGTACAGGGATTAGCCGATTGGAGCGGCTGGTGGTTCCTTCAGGAAATTACAAGTGACGAAGCAACTGCTCCAACAAGAGGTGGAGACTGGGATGATGGTGGAAAATGGAGAGCATTACACCAACACAATTGGGGACCAACTACAGAAGCTGTAGAACAATTATGGAGATTTATCTTTGAAGGTAATGGTATTCCAAATGCCAACTTAGCAATAGATTTACTTACTCCTGGAGCAGAAACTTCGACAGAAGTAGAAATGGTTTTAGCTCAAGTAAAGGTAATGAGAGCCTATATGTATTATTTAGCAATAGACAACTTTGGAGATGTTCCGTTTCCTAGATCTTATGTAAATAATCCAATAAAAAATCCCAGCAGAACCCCAAGAGCAGAAGTATTTCATACTATTGTTCAGGATATTTTAGATAACGTAGATGCTTTACCAGATCCTATTCCTGGTTCTAAAGCAACCTCTATCAATAAAGCTACTGCTTATACACTCTTGGCAAAATTATATTTGAATGCGGAAATTTATACAGGAACCCCAATGTGGGTTGAAGCAAGTGATGCTTGTGATAAAGTAATTGAGTTTGGATATTCATTAGAAAACGATCCTGCAACTTCATTTTTAAAGAACAATGGAGGTTCTCCGGAAAATATTTTTACCGTGGCATACGATGAGGACAATTTTAAAGGATTCAATTTACATATGAGAACTCTGCATTACTTATCTCAACAAACTTTCGATATGGGAATTGCTCCTTGGAATGGTTTTGCATTGATGGAAGACCACTACAATCTTTTTTCAAGTACAGACAAAAGAAGATATGCTTTATTGGTTGGTGAACAAAAAACATTTACTGGTCAAACTATTTATGATGATCAGGCAGGTGGCTCGGCCTTGGTATTTACACCAAATATCCCTGCATTAAACATGAATGCGAACCAATACAATCTAGAGGAAATAAGAATGTCTGGGGTACGTATGGCAAAATGGGAAATTTATGCTGGAGCCAGAGATAATTTAAGTAATGATTTTGCGATTTTCAGATATGCAGATGTTCTATTAATGAAAGCAGAAGCAATGGTTAGATTAAACGGAATAGGAGCAGGTGATGGTTACGTAAATCAAGTAAAAAGCAGAGCCAACATTCCTACACCAGGTGGCTATAACTTAGAAGAAATTCTTGCAGAAAGAGGAAGAGAATTGGTTTGGGAAGGTCATAGAAGACAAGATCTGATCAGATTTGGAAAATTCAATAATGTATGGTGGGAAAAAACAAATACAGATACATACAAAACAATATTTCCTATTCCTCAATTTGCTATTAATGCAAATCCAAATCTGGCACCACAAAACTTAGGTTATTAATATAAAAAATATTCAAAATGAAAAAATTATCATATTTATTAGTTGGATTAATTGCATTTTCAACTATTTCATGTTCTGATGAAGATCCGAACATAAATGTATTTCCAGGAGAAACAATAATCACAAACCCTGTGCTCGAAGCATTGGAAAGCTCAGAATTTGAAGTTATTAAAACTAAAGAAGATGAAGGAGTCGAAGGAAATGAAGGAACAGCCGCAGGAACATTTGCTTGGTCTGAAGCTATCGGAGAGTACAATGGAAGCATTCAATATTTTATACAAATGGCTCCAGAAGGAACAGAATTCGCTAATGCGGTAAAAATTTTCCCGACCGGAGTAACAGATTTATCAAAAGCTTTCACTTTTGGAGATTTAAATGATGCTTCAAACAGATTACATAATTTCCTGATTGCAAACGGTGCAAACGGTCTAACTTTTGGTGCAGACAATGTTATGGAAGTACGTATTATGGCTGTATCTCAAGCATCTCAAAATACCGGATTTTCCAACACAATTACAATAACAATTAATCCTTATCAGGTTATTATTGCAGAAGATCCTGTTTTATACTTAGTTGGTGCTCCTCAATCTCATTATGGTTTAGGTGCCTGGGATAATACCACTGCTATTCCGATGAGATATATCGGAACCGGAGGTGCTCAGGTTTTTGAAGCTTATGTAAAAATAGGTGCTGATGAAGAATTTAAATTTATCGGAAAGCAAGGAACTTGGGATAACGGTAATTATGGAGTTATTGGCGGAGCACAAGATGGTAATCTTGAAAACTCAGAAGGTAGTGGAAATATTAAAGTTACCGGAGAAAGCGGTAGCGGTGGAGAAGGATTGTATTATGTTTGGGTTGATATTGATAACTTAAAATACAAAGCCATCAAAATGGATTGGGGAATCATTGGGTCTGCAACAGCAGGTGACTGGAGTAGCGAAACTGCAATGGCTTATGATTTTGCGACTAACAAATATTCTATTAGTGCATCATTAGCAGCCGGAGAAATGAAATTCAGATCTGCAAATACAGGTCAGTACATCTATGAAAATGATTGGAAATTCAACATTGGATCCGGAGATCAAAACTTTGCTTATGATCTTAATGCTCCAAACTTCATAATCGAAGGAGGAACTTACAATTTAGAACTTACTATCAATTTTGATGGTACAGCCGTTGTAAACGGTTTATAAAACTTAATAACAATAAAGGCTGCTCATTTTAGGCAGCCTTTATTTTAAATAAATGCAATGAAAAAAATTATACTTTTAATTCTGATTGCTGTTGGATTTTCTTCTAATGCTCAATTTACAACAGTCCCGTCTCCCGCAGAAGCCAATGGAGCTGTAACGTTAAAGTTCAATAAAGCAGGGACTCCGCTGGCAAGTTACACAGGGACAATTTATGCTCATATAGGACTAACAGTTAATGGAGTACAATGGCAAAATGTTATAGGAAACTGGGGTAATAATACCACACAACCGGCTTTAACATTAGATTCGGGAACAACTTATAAGTTAGATATAACACCAGATCTTTATACCTATTTTGGAGTGCCAACCACAAGTACTATCACTCAAATCTGCGTAGTATTAAGAGCTGCAACGGGTAGCCCGCAAACCAGTGATGCTTTTATCAATGTCGGGGCATTTCAAGTGAACTTAACGGCTCCGGTTCAAAACAGTACAACAGTTTTAGCTTCAGGCAGTAATTTTAATATAACAGCCAACAATACGGGAGGAAATGCCAGTTATACATTAAAATCGAATGGAACTACAATAAACACGAATGCTAACACAGCAAACTATTCTTATACTCATACCGGACTTACTAATAATCAAAATTACGTCCTTGAAGTTGTACAAGGAGGCTCTACCATTACAAAGAAGTTTTCGGTTGTTGTAAATCACGCCCCAATAAGCGGAGCGATGCCTTCCGGATTAGAAGACGGGATCAATTATAATGAAACAGATGCTACAAAAGCAACACTTGTTCTTAATGCGCCTTTTAAAGATTTTGTATATGTGGCCGGATCTTTCAATAATTACTTGCCCGATAATAGTTATGCCATGAAAAAAGATCCCGTAACAAATAAATTTTGGCTCGAAATAACCGGGTTAACTCCCGGAGAAGTTTATACTTATCAATATTGGGTAGGAGATCAGACCAATCTTCCGGCAAATTCGCCTGCTTTGGTCAAAACCGCAGATCCTTTTTCTACTTTGGTTTTAAGTCCCTTTGATGACCCCGAAATTGCAACGTTGGGTGTTTATCCTAATTTGCCTGCTTATCCCGAAGGTCAGGAAAGAGAAGTTACCGTTTTACAAACAGGAGATAATGCACACCATAGTTATACATGGAGTGAATCAACTTTCAATTTTGTAAAACCCAATAAAAAAGACCTTATTATTTATGAGGTATTAGTCCGAGATTTTGATGCAGACAGATCTTATCAAAACTTAATAGACCGTATTGATTATTTCAAAAATCTAAATATCAATGCCATTCAATTGATGCCGGTTATGGAATTTGAAGGCAACGAAAGCTGGGGTTATAATACTGTTTTTCACATGGCTCTTGACAAAAGATACGGATCGGAAGCCAAACTTAAAGAATTCATAGATTTATGTCACCAAAACGGAATTGCAGTGATCCTTGATGTTGCATTGAATCACGTTTATGGTCGTTCTCCTCTTGAAAGAATGTGGATGTTAGACAGCGATGGAGATGGATGGGCAAACGATAATCCGAGAGTTTCTGCCGAAAACCCATATTGTAATCAAACTGCAAGACATTCTTATAATGTTGGTACCGATCTAAACCATTTCAGGGAACCTGATAATCTTACCAACTATTATGTAAAAAGAACCATTCAGCATTGGATACAGAATTTTAAAATTGATGGGTTCAGATGGGATTTAACCAAAGGTTTTACCAATAATTGTCCTTATACAGGTAGTGGAAGTGCTCAAGATAATTGTACTAATAATTATCAGGCTGATCGTGTAGCAAAACTCAAATGGTATGCAGATTTACAATGGATGGAGGATCCTGATTTTTATGTAATTTTTGAACATTTAGGAAACGGCGGATCGTATAATGAAGAAGTAGAATGGGCAAATTACCGTAAAAATGGTGAACCCGACGGGATTTCAAAAGGAATTATGCAATGGAGAAAAATGACAGATCCTTATGCTAATTTCTTAAAAGGAAATTCTACAAACCTTGCCGGTGTTACAGATTCTTCAGAAATGTTTATTGGTTATGCAGAAAGTCACGATGAAGAAAGAGTGCTTTATAAAGCTACAACAGAATCGGGACAGACCTTTAATAATTTAGCTAAAGCACACAAAAGAATGTCTGCAATGGGAGCTGTACATTTATTAGTTCCCGGGCCAAAAATGATTTACCATTTTGGAGATTTAGGTTATGAGAGTTCTATTTTTACTTGTAATAACGGAACGGTAAACATCTCTAACTGTAAGTTGGATACCAAACCTCAACCACAATGGACCAACAATTGGCTTGGTGACGTAAACAGAAAAAAAATCTACGACGATTGGTCACATCTAAATTTACTTAAAACCACTGAAGCCGTTTTTGAAAACGGACAATTTGCATGGAATTTTGGCACTACAGGAAGAACCCGATTAGATATTTGGACCAGTACAAGTCAAACTACAGATTTAAGTTATGTAATTGTTCTTACGAATATGACAAATACCAACGTATCAATTTCCGGAGGATTTCCTTATACAGGAACCTGGTACAACCTAATGGACAATTCTACCATTGAAGTAACTTCGACCACCATGAATATTGCTATTGAGGAAGATGGTTTCAGAGTGTTTGGAAACAAACCTTCGAATTTAAATCAAGAGCAATTCGATAATACCAAGTATCAATTATATCCGAATCCTGCCAATAGTTCTTTTACTATCAGCAATGCTGTAAAAACCGTAGATATTTATAACATCACGGGGCAATTGGTAAAATCATTCAATGGAAACTTCAACAGTAATTCAACATTTGATATTTCTGAGTTGAATGTCGGTATTTATTTGGTACAAATTCAAGATGACAGAAATGTTGTTTCTACCAAAAAATTAATAAAAAATTAGATTTGAGTTAGATATGTTTTTAAGTTAGACCTCTCAGAAATGAGAGGTTTTTTTATTTTAGTCTAAATTAAACTTTTCTTTAATCCTTCAGCCAGACACAACCAAAGAAAATTAAAAACCGAACGATCCTGTTTTCTTTGTACTTCGATCTCGACCTCTTTTACTTTATCTTTATCTGCATTACTTTTTACAAGAAAATTTCCTATTGCAGTTTTGATTTTATTAACTTTTTGAGGGTCTTTTTTCTGATAAATGGTGAGTTTTAAGTCTTTTTGATTAACAATAAAATTTCCTTTTGCATCTATATCATTTCCATTAAAATCAAAATAAACACTTTCAAGTAATCCGTTAAACTTAAGTTGTGCATACGGTTGGGTAAAAGGTGCTATTTCGGTTGTGTTCAAATTGATGATTTTACCTGAAATTCTAAAATTATCCGAACGATCCAAAACGTTAAAATTCCAGTTTACTTCCATATTAGCAGCATTCATAAACTTATTGTGAATCTTAATTTTTACGTCTTCCTTCGAAGCGAAATCTTTTCCTCCGGTAATATTTGCAACGGTCATATTGAATTGATGAAAGGATAATTTTCCTGCTCCAAAATCGATGTCTTTTTCTTCTTCATAAACCAAGTTAGAATTAATCATCTGCAAACTATCTACTTTGAGGTTAATCGGCAAATCTCTTAGCATATTACTGTATAATTTTTTCTTGGACAGATCATCTGCGGGAATCTTGCTTCGATAAATATTTGCAGCAGCTTCGTCTAATTTTATGAAAGAAGTTTCAAAGAAAAATCGTTCATTTATAAATCCCCAATTGGAATTTTCAATTTTAATATTTTTTACTTTAAGGGTAAACAAATCTTTTTCTTTAGCTAAACTATTCACGAATTGTTTTCTGGAAAGCATGTTTACCATTGCAAATTCATCGATATTTACATTAGATTTTTTAGCTGTAATCCGTTTTATTGTAATGTGATATTTGTCTTTTGTAGCATAAAATAAACTATCACACAAAAAAGCATAGTCATCAAAATAGACCGGAAGTTTTTGCTCAAGTGTATGCTGTGTTACAATAATATTTTTTAGCTCTATATGAGCATTTGCAAGACTTAAAACAAGCGAGTTAGTCGTATGGTTGATAATTTTGAAATTCCCGTTTTCTAAAAAAAAACTCTTGCAGGTAATTATTTGTTCTAATGTCCTTGCCGGCTTAGTATCTTTATTTTGTGTGTGTTCAATACCTTCATAAAAAATTCCTTCCGGCCGGACAACCGTTATTTTTTCTGCATTGATCTTGTTATGAAAAAGTACATCCCAAATACCAAAATCAGAAATTTCAACAGAAGCAATCGTAGCATGAACTCCCGTGTCTGGTATGGAATCGTTCAAGATTTGTTTCGGAAAGATCTTAAGATTTTTAATATAGATATCCCGAGAGAAAAGATCTATATCGATCGATTCGTATTTTACCAAAAACGGAGAATTATTTTCTTCTTCAATTATACTTGGCAGCTTTTTGTTAAGCCAAAAATTTATTCCTATATTAATTGCAAAGAACAATCCAATTACAACTGCAATAATTACAATAATTCTTCTATAAACTTTGTATTTTTTCATTAAAAAAGTGTTTTTACAGCTAATTTATATATAAATTAACCATAAAAACACTCTTGTTGAAATATTGAAACATTAAGTTAAAATTTCACAAAAAACTAATAGTCAAAATACCAATTGAATAAGTCGGCTCTTATCCCAACCATAAACCATGATGTATTTTCTCTAAAAACAGAAGCTGTATTAAATTGAGGGTCAAAAGATCTGTAAATATAATTGGCAAATAACTTGAGATTAGAATTTGGATTGATTAAATACCCTGCTTGTAAATCTGCAATCATAATATTGGTTTTATTTCCCTGACCCACTTTTACACCATAATCTCTCGGGCGGTCTTCATCATAATCTTTATAAATATTCCCTCCGTAATTATATGAATCTCCGGCAGTATCAAAATCAAATCCGCGAACCCCATAAGTAATTTTTGCATCGGCAAAATATCTTCCGTTGTGGTAACGGGCAATTCCTATAAGTTCTCTGGCATTTCCGCCCCATTGATGTCCCAAACTTTGATTATTGTGTGCATAATTGGTAATAGGCATGCTGTGAGAATATACATAGGGACGAATATGGTTGTATTCTGCCTGTAATAGTAAATTAGGAATATTGAAAGCATTATAATATTTAGCTCCGATCTGATACCCATATTTATTTAACCAGCTATTGTCTCTTTTCTTGATTTCTCCCAGTGAAAATTCGTCTAATATAAATTGTCCGTAAAAATTAATTTGATTGTTCCATTTGTATTTTCCTGTTAATCCTAAAACTGCATTTCCGCTTCTGGATGAAGACCCAAATTCTACAGCTCTGTAAAAAATTACCGGATTAACAAAATTCATATCAAAACCACGATCATTATCGTTTGTCCAGACTACCGACTCGAAGAACCCCAGATTGAGCCTGTTGGTAATATTCCAGCTCAAATAATGATGTGCCATAAATTTAGTTGCATACGTTCTGTCTTCTGTAACTTCCGGTCTTACATCTTTAAGCCATGTATATGTATTGGTATATTTTATTTTCCAGAAAGTTGTGTTTATTTTCACAAAAGGATAAGGACTGGCCCCATCTCCCGCAAGTAATGACCGATATCCGTCTCCAATAAAATTTCTTCCGTAACCCAATTGAAGATTAAAAAATTTACTTGGAGTAAATATTATATTAGCTTCGGCTAAAGGAAAATCGTATGAATCTTCTTTAAACTGTTTTGCAATCCCAATTCCCGGAATAATTGCCGGATTTCCTCCACTTGGTCTTATCGAGTTAGCATATCTGTTGTAATAATCTGCAAACCTCCCCTGGCTTTCGTAAATTGTTGTGGTAAATACAATCTGACTGCCTAATCCGGCTTGAAGATTGACGCCTCTGGTATTGTTGTACGTATATTTAGAATCACTTGGGCTGCTTTTGCCCATTCTTACATCAAGCAAAGGATTGAGTGTAATCCAGTAATTTTCTCCCTGAAATTCAAAAAAATTCTCATTCCATAATTTTCTTCCCCACCAGTTGCTTTTATTTTTTAATAAACTTTGTTTTTTAGACTTAAAATCATAATATTTTCCAACCTCTGCGTAAGTAAACGGCTTGGAACCTGTATGATTATTGCTTCCTACCTGATTAATTTCTGCATCAAACTGAGCATAATAACTATGAGAAAAAGGAATGTTGAGATGACTGGTCAGTACTGCATCGTCATATTTGGATTGTGCCAAACTATCTAATTCTGTAAGAACAATATTTCTATTTTCAATAATCTTTTCGGAAAGGGTCTTATTTGCTTCTATCTCTGCTTCATATTGCGCATTTCTTAATGGAATGTAAATTTTATAACTGTATTTAGAATAAGTGGGATTTCCATTGTATGTCGGTGCCTGGATTTGTGGAAGCATCTCCATAACCCGTCTTGTCTCTTTTGCTAAAGATTCATACATGCTATTTACATACAACACCTTAAATTGTCCGATTGTATCAACTTCAAATAATAAATTGATGTGACCTTTGTAATTGTTTTTTATCAATTCATCATCGACTTTGAAATTGTTAAAATAGAAATCCTGCAAAGTATCATAAAAACATTTTTCTAATTGTTGAGAATCTACATTTTCACAATTTGAAAAAACAGGAAATTGTTGTGCGTTTTTATCTTGGGTCCACCCTGTTTGAGTAATCACAATTACAATAAATAAAACAATTTTTTTCATTAAATACATGATTTAATATCCATTAGTATTTGTCAATCCGTCTGCTATTTCTTTGGCTGCCGAAGTCCCGATCCTTTTTACTCCAAGTTGTATCATTGTTTCTGCTTCCTCATAGGTTCTTACTCCTCCTGCTGCTTTTATAGATAAGGGTGAGCCATTTTCTATCATCATCACTATCGAAGGAATTGTCGCTCCGTTGGGCAAACCATCTTGTGTTTTATAAAACCCGGTTGAAGATTTTATAAAAACATCTTCGTAACGGTCCTCTTTGAAATGGTCTATTACTACTTTCTTGATTAATGCAGAAAGTTGAATGATTTGCTGTGGAGAAAGTGCGGCAACTTCAATGATCCATTTCACAATTTTATTAAAGTCCAAGCCTAATTTGGTTCCTTGATAAATTTCATCTTTTACCAGTTGAAGATTTCCGCTTTTGAAAGCTTCATAATTACATACAAAGTCTAGATCGTCTGCTCCGTCTTCTATTGCTTTTCTGGCTTCTGTAAGTTTTTGTTCTATTGGCGAATTTCCGTCGGGAAAATCTATAACGGTTCCTATAGTAACTTTCGACCTGTTTTTTTCAATAAGCTCTTTTGCTAAAGTTACCATCTCCGGCCTGATCATGATCAGCTTAAAATTTTCATCTATTGCTTCCTGGATAAATTTATTATTGACAGCTATATTTTCTTCCTGAGAAATACCTGCTTGTTCTGCCGTTTTCAAATAAGTAGAATCTAAGTATTGTTTTATTTCCATAGTATAAAAATAAAAAATCCCACCGAAGTGGGACAGTATTTTATAAAGATTTGACTTTTGTTTTTTTTAAAATTTGCCCCATTATCGTGATAAAGATAACCGAAGCAATTGACCCAGCCAAATTTGCAACCACATCCCATATATCGGCATGCCTGGTTACGGTAAACTGGTCTTGTGCAAATTCTATACAAATACCCAAAGCCAATGAAAATAAAAATGCTTTAAGTATAGGTTTTATAGTTTTTTGCGATAAATATTTTATTCTGAAATATAAAAACCAGATTGTAGTAAGACCGAAATGAAATAAAGAATGAACTACTTTATCAAATCCCTTTCCTACATTTACTTCGGGTAAAGATCGAAAGCTCACCAAACACAATGCTATAATACAAATTGTGTAAGTAGATGCAATCAAAAACAACCATTTTTTATGCTCCAATAAGTTCTTTATAAGCTTCACTCGATAGCAATTCGTTATAATCTGCCACATTAGAAACTTTCACTTTGATCATCCAGCCGTTTCCATAAGGATCTTTGTTTACCTGCTCCGGTTCTGTTTCCAAAGACTCATTAAACTCAATAATTTCACCTGCAAGAGGTAAAAACAGATCAGATACAGTTTTTACAGCTTCAACTGTTCCAAAAACTTCATCCTGATCCAGAGTCTGGTCTAAAGTTTCAACTTCTACATACACAATATCACCTAACTCTTTTTGAGCAAAATCGGTAATACCTACTGTAGCAACATCTCCATCAATGCTTACCCATTCATGGTCTTTTGTGTATTTTAAATTAGCTGGAATATTCATTTTGTATGTTTTTAAATTGATTCGGCAAATGTATACTTTACTATTATATTTATAAAATGTTTTGACTAGTTTTTAGCTTTAATTTCCAAAATTGTACCTCAATGTAAACCAAGCTCTGATATTTGTAATCGGATATGTGGTAGAAATAACTGCTTTTGAGAAAGAGTGATCATAAGAGAAGATCACCATTAGGTTTTTACTAAACGAATAATCTGCCGTTAACTTTGCAGACCAGATATTCTGTCCTCCTCCCAATTGATTGTTATCATAATCCAGATATCGGATAATGGTTGTGTTGTCTCTTAATGTAAAATCCAGTTTTAGAGTGATGTCACTCTTAATTACACCCATAGGATTATCTGCCAATGAAGAATTAATCACTACATCTTTTATTCTGTATCCTAATCCTAAAACATAATCTTTACCATTTACTTCTGTAAGCAGGTTATTATCAAAGCTCATAGATAGTGAACGGTCTTTTTTGATCTCTGCGGCAATCCGGAAGGAATTTTTCAATTCCATATCAAATTTGATCAAAGGATTGAATTGTTCTACTAAATTCACATTCGAGATCAATGTTTTTACTTGTAAGTTTTTCAGCTCATCGCCTGCCGGAACGGGTTGGTTATAATCAAAATTGGATCTGAATGAATTGATCGTATAAGATGCTTTATAACCATGGTGGATAGAAAATCTTTTGAAATTATCTTTAAAAAATTTGTATCTCATTAACCCCGTATATTTTATATCCCAGTTGGGAATAGGAATATTTCTAAATGCAGAAAGAGAAATTCCTGATGCTTTTTTATCTGTATATGCAGCAAGGAATGAAGGCAGCAATACATCTTGACTGTTTTTTCCAAAACCTACCGGATATCCATAATTAGAAACAATCTGTTGGTAATTAGGATCTGATTCGTCCGGAATCGGAATATCTCCAAAACCATATCTAGGAAAATCTGTAGTTCCATAATATTGTTCGGCAAGCCTGTTGGCGATTGTTATTCTGTTTTGCCTGAAATCATCAAAAGCAGCAGAGCCATTTACATCACTTTTTTGAAAAGCAGTTCCAATCATAATTGTTGAGATAGAAAAGTTTCCAAAATTATAAGGAGATCTGGAATGGTAATATCCATCTGTAACATCATATTGTTCAGAATAATTATCCATATAAGTTCTGTTGGCATTAAGGGTTATTGCTAAGTCCGGAACAGGATCTACTTTTGCGGTAAACTCCAGATTTTTAGTAAGAACTCTTGTGAAATTTTGATTGAATTCCGGGTAATCGGTAAGCCATCCTCTTTTTGCCGCTTCATATCTTACATCCGCCTGATCTCCAAAAACAAATCCCAACGAAGGTTTTGCTGTCCCAAAAAATCCAATTCCAGGTGTATAACCCGGTAAAACTGTTCCTCCTGTTTCGGTATAATTGATCTGTAAATTTTTTATACTGGTTATTATTCCAATCAATCCATCAACAAAAATATTTCCTTCCTGTTGCGTATTTGGTCTCGCATTATTTACTCGTTCTCCCGGTTTTGGCGGAGCAACATTTGCCGGTCTTGCGGGTTGTTTACGGGCAGAGCTCTTGGTTAATCCAATATATTTATAGAACAAATCCAGATTTAAGTTGGTGTTTAATTGATGTGAGGCATTGTTTTGAATAGTATTTCCTAAATTATAGAAATTTCCATTTTCATCTTCATACGAAGACAAAGCCAGAGATGCTCTGTCCCAATTGAAACTTCCCGTATAGGTATAGGTTGATTTTACAAAACTGAATACCGGAATTTTATTAATCGGCAAATCGTAATTTACCGTAAGCTGCTGTTGATGTTGATTGGCTTCTCCTGTGTTCCAATAATCATCCCAAATGCTAAAACTGTCTATTGCATTTCCTTCTTCATCCAAATAATTTCTTACGATATTACTTGTTGCAGCAGTATAATTAAGTTTTAAAGCTTTTGTAAGGTTATAATTAAAACCATATTGATAATTAAACAAATAGTTCCTTCTGTATAATGGATCTAACGGAACTCCTTCTACTTCAATTTGTCTAAATTGCTGACGGTTATAATTTCTTAAGATGCTTGCACTAAAATTAATATTTGTTGGCAAATAATTAAAATTGAAATCACTCAAAGGTTTCCAATAGCTGCTCTTTTTCATGAATTTTGTATTCTTAAAAGGCTCTACGGGTTTATTTTGAAAACTATAAGTATAATCAACCGTAGTTTTTACTTGTTTGTCTATGTATTCTTCAATTTCGTAATCATGTTTTTTGGTTTCATTAAAAGAATAAGACAACGTAAGATTTTCCGGGTCATAAATGTGTGATTTCTGATCTGGAGACCTGTCTTTTCTTACTCCAATAAAATTGATACTTTTAGTTTTTGTATATTCTATTGCTCTGTTTTTAATATTATCTCTTTCGGCTCTATCTTCGGTTACCGCCAATAACTGATCTAATTTAATATCTTGATTATACGGATCATATTCCGGAGTAATGGTTTCTTCTCCAACTCCATAATTAAAAGGAATATTCATTCCCCATTTTTTGGGCAGCAACTTTCCTAAGCTCAAATCTGTAACAATATTATACTGCTGAACATCTTCTCTGCTTCTTTCATTTGGACCATCTTCCAGTCCTCCAAACCCAATAGTGCTCATTCTGCCGGTTGCAGATATTTTAGCAAAATCTGCAAGATTTGCATCTACACTCATCACCGCAGCCATACCGCCTTTGTTATCCATGCCTGCCAATCTCAGCTCATTAAACCAAACCTCTCCGGAAACCGGTCTTTGTGGTAAATCTAATGGTTCACTTCCTGTATTGTTTCTGACACCCATCATAAGTGTTCTTACTAAACCAAAATTTGGATTTCCTTTTACACTTATCTTAAGTTTGCTATTTTCTACCGGAACAGAAGGATCGATTTCGTATTCTAATTTGGTCAAAACTCCATTTTCATCTATTTGATCCGGGTTTTGCATGGCAATAATTTTCATTTTTGTAAGTAATTCCAAAGGAATAGACATATTATTTTCTTCCGGCCAAACCTGATCTGCAAAATTACCATCTGACCATTGCGTAACCTTAAGCGGCATTTCTACTTCGTAGTAATTTTGGGTGAAATCATTTCCGAATCTAATAAATGCCGAAAGCTCATTGTCCTTTAATGCATTCATTTCCTGATCAGGAATCATAGACTCTGCATGTAGAAACATTTTCAGGCTTCTGAACTGTCTCATATCTACATTTACATTTTTGAACACTGCTCTGGAGTCGAATGGTGCCAATCCGTTTCCGCTAACCCTCAATGCAAGTGATTGTTCGTTTTGGTTTATGATGGTATTGTTATTATACAATTGCTCTCTAACTACTCCCGGAGGTGTGGTATATTTGATAGGCTGACGATCTCCGTTTTCCTGAATATTTACAGACAAAACATCAAATGCGGTATCTTCCGGATTCGGAATTGGCATATCCTGAGGCATCAAGTTATTGGTATATCTTCTCCATTCTCCTCTCACTAAATCCAGGGCACCGAATCTAAGTGTTATTTCTTCTGTAAATCCCGTCATGAACATTCTCATGAATCTGATAGAATTAAAATCTTCTATCCCTCCAATATTTTCTTTGTGATTTCCATCAACCGGAATTTTAAACTGAATCCAACGGGTAGAAATTGTATTACCACCAGGAACTGTTCTATTTACAGTTCTGATATCTGTGACAAAATTTTGACCAATCTGAAGATTACTATTGATATCTACCTCATACTGATAATACGCATTAATAGTATTCATTGTATTATCCCTATTGATGTCTTCGGTATCGGGAAGTGTAGTATTTCCTCTATTGTTATCTGTTACATCAACCGGAGAGTTGTTTTCTAATCCGTTATAATTTTTATATCTTGTAATAATATCTCCGTCTACATTCAAGTAAAATTGAAAATTATCTGCTGCCGGGTCTTCAAGTCCTGCAAATGCTGCCGCTGCCGGTAATAGTGCTTCTTGTTCATCACTTAAACCATCCAGTCCAACGTCCTGAACTTCACGATTTGCAGTACTTGTATCAAAAGCATAAATCAGAGATTGGGACGAAGGAATTCTTCCCCAGTCTGATGTAAGCGTATTTTGATTGGAACCAGCTCCCGGTAATCCATTTTCGTATTGTTTTTTCCCGTCCCGTAATATATCTTCTGAAATTTCTCCCAAATTGATGAATAATTTACCATTATTGGTATTTGAAACATCCGGATCTGTATAAGGGTCAAGTAACCAAAATTGAATGTATTCAACATTGCTTTGTTCAAAATTGGTGGAAGTTATTGCTCTCATAATTCCTCCAAAATTGTCCTGAGGATTTGGCAATGTATTTCCTGTTGCAAGATTACTATAATTATATGGTCCTCTTTCTCTGGGGAAATAGGTCATATCAAAAGTACTTACTACTGTCGTTTGTCCCTGAGCAACATCTGTTTGAGGGTATAATTCGTCTATAAAAATCCTTCTGGTCCTGTTTCTTGCAATTTCATCATCAGAAATTCCGCCTGGTTTCTGACTGGAATAAAATATAGGGTCAATTGTATACCAAGATAATTTTGCTCTTTTAAATCCTGTATCAACATCTTTTACACTTCCTTCACCAAAATCAGCATGTCGATTGACCGGGCTCTTTACAGGAACAGAAGACAGACTCCATGCAGAAGCGGCTCTTAAATCTATAGTGGTTTGTGAACCTTCAAAATCATCTACATAAATTGTTGCTTCTCCATTAAACTGATCTGCTTTTGGAGCGTCCGGTTTTAAGAAAGCGACTTCTCCTCTAACAGAAATATTAGAAGGAACATCTGTATCCATGTTTGGTAATTTATTCACCAATCTTGTAAGAAATGGGACTTCGGTAGAATAATTGGTATTTACTCCAAAAATTGTATTATTAACAGATTCTTGCCCGTAACTGGATTTTTGAGTAAATGGTCTCTCCGATAATCTCAAAAATGTTGCCCCAACTAAAAAATTATCATTGAATTTATGTTCAACATTTACTCCAAAAAATCTTTTTGTTTGCTGTCCGAATACTGCATTATTTTCAAGTGAAATTTGTACCGGTGTATTTGAAGCTGCCAAAGACGGGTCAGTAATTTGCACTGTTCCTCTTTGATAATTTACAGTATAATCTACCCCTTCAACCAAAACTCTTCCACCAGCAGTAACTACAACAGATCCCTGCGGAATATTGAAAGCTCCGAGAGAAGTTCCATCTCCTCCGGAAGATTTGTATTTACCTTTCAGTTGAAATTTGTTTTTATCGCTATCCTGCAAAGCTCTGGATATAGAACTTCTGTACATGCTTCTAAAAACATACTTTGTCTGATTCGCATTATAGGTATCCGGATTATTATAATCTTCTGCAAAAGGTGCATCCGGGGATTTTAATTTTTCAAAAAGGTGTTTACCAAATGGCTCCACTGTTGTAAAAATTACTCTTCCGTATTGTTGATCTACTGTTATTCCCGGTATAAAATCAAAAAAACCATCTCCTCTTCCGTTATTATCGGGATCATTTGCATAATTTAACCTGTCTACATTAAAAACTTTAAGAAGTGGAGTTTGTTCTACATCTTCGGGCAAAGGAATCGAAGGTTGTGAAATAGTTCCCGGAGCTTGAGTAATATAGTTAAGCGGTGATGGATCGCTATAAACTATATTAAACCTAAAGTCTTCCTGCTCTAATTGTCCTGAAGGGGAAATCTGATAAATGTTTTTCATCATCAAATTCCAAACCGGTCTTGTAAGTCCCGTTGTATTATTTGTAATACTGGTCATACTGCTTTTAAGCATTTTCAAAACCAAACTTTGAGTGGATATAATTTGATTTTCCGGATTTGGCATTCCTTGCGGATTAGAAGGATCTATATCTCCTGTAACAATTGTAGATTCTACTCCTCCATTACCAAACTCTCCAACCTGATATACCTTGTCTCCAATAGTATATTGATAAGCAACTGCCAGAACCTCATCATTGGCAAGTCTTTGCTGAAGAGAAATATATCCTAATTGCGGATGATATGTAAATTCATTTGGTGTAAGTTTTCTCGCGTTTTCAAGTTTTACATAATCATGTCCTTCTGTAACTTTCGTTGTTACTCCATCTACGTTAAAAGCATTATCATTTGTAGTAATAATTTCTCTAATGGCCTGATTGAGCAACCCTCCATTCCCTATCAGTTTCGGATCGTACTGATTGTTACCATTATCTGCCGGAGTATTGGCAGTAACTCTAAAGAAACTTGCCGGAATACCCGGTCCTAAATTTACAATCTCATTATCATTTAATCCACTTAACTGAGCTTCTCCTAAATCTTGTAATGCAACAATATTTCTCATATTATTGTCTGTATTATTTACACGATTCTGTCTGTTGGTTACCCAAACTTCTATTCGGGTAATTTGCACACGGCTATCAATAAGCGGGTAATTTCTTAAAGATCTGTCGTATTTTTCTCTAAAATATTGTGAAAGAAAAAAGTGTCTATCTGCATCATAATCCATTGCAAATAAATTAAATTCCTGCACAGATCCACCACCTTGAGCAGTTACTGTTTTAGTTTGTGATTTCTGTTCAGAAAAAATTCCTGTAACTGTAGTTTTACCAAATTGAAATTGTGCTTTTACACCAAATAAGCTTTGTGCTCCTCTAATGAGTGAACTGTTAAGCGGCATACTCACATTTCCTACTTCAATTTTTTGAAGAATTTCATCTTCTGTAGGTGCATATTCTAATTTGATTAAATTTTGAAAATCAAATGTGGATTCTGTATCATAATTGGCATTTACATTCAATCTCGTGCCGACTTTACCCATCAGACTCATACTTATTCTCTGATCAAAATCAAAAGTCGTAGTAGTCCTGTTTCTAGGCGAAAAAGCCGGATTGTCCTGTTTGGTATATCTGGCTCCAAGATCAATTTCTAAAGATCCGGTAGGTTTTACGTCAATAGTATTGCTTCCGAAAATAGTTTCAAAAAAACTGGAATTTACATAATATTTCGGCAATAAATCTCTTTGTGCTGCTTCGGATCCCGGTTTTTTACCTTCTACGGCATCTAGTTTTTCTTTGAAATAATTTCGAACAGATTCTTTCATTACCATATCCTCATACTCTTTTCGGGTAAGAATAGATGGATATTTTATGTTATATTCTCCTAATGTCGAATTGTAAATATATCTGTCTGTTACAGGATCATACGTGTATTTTGACACTATACTTGGTGGATCGGTAAGCTCTACCCTCCCGTGATTATATCCAATTGTATCTCGAGGTATTTCGTCGTCGTCCTGCTCAGTAATTTGTGCGTTTGCATTAAAAAATCCCAATAAAAACAGAAATAGCAACCCTGTTTTTTGGAATAACTCTGTAGTGTTAAAATATAATGTTTTCAAAAATTATAAATTTTTTAAAGCTTGCTTAATAATTAGTTCCACCGAAGCATCTGGATTTTCTTTTATGATTTTATCCACCATTTTTTCTGAGGTTTTTCTAACAAAACCTAATACTTCCAAAGCAGATAACGCTTCATCTCGATTTGTATTGTTTTGCACAACAGAAACTTCATCTATATCATACAATTTTAACACCTTATCTTTCAAATCTATGATAACTCTTTGTGCTGTTTTTACTCCAATTCCCTTAATAGATTGAATTGTTGCTACATCTCCGGATCCAATTGCAGTAATAATTTGTTTCGGCTCTATAGAAGAAAGCATTGTTCTGGCAATCCCCGCACCGATTCCCGAGACAGAAATCAACATTTTAAAGATTTCTCTTTCGGATTTTTCAACAAAACCGTAAAGTGTATGTGCATCTTCTTTGATCAATAAATGTGTAAACAATTTTATATTATCCTGCATTGGCAACAGTCCATAAGTGTGCAACGAGATATTGATGTGATACCCTACTCCACCACAATCTATAATAACTTCTGTAGGTGTTTTTTCTACTAATTTTCCTTGAATATGTGCAATCATTATCTTACTGTACTTGCCAAATGTAACAAAAAACTTTTATTGTTCGGAATCTTATTGTTTTTCAGTCAAAAAAATAAATATCTCCTAAATTTTCAAAGATTTGACTCTCTTTTCTTTTTCCTGAGCATCTACAACAGCAACTGCTGCCATATTTACCATTTCTTCTACGCTTGCTCCCAATTGAAAAATATGAACCGGCTTATCTAAGCCTAAGATAATTGGTCCAATAGAATCTACCTTATATAACTCTTTAAGCATTTTATAAGTAATATTTGCTGATTCTAAATTTGGAAATATCAAAGTGTTGACTTTCTTTCCGGCTATTTTAGAAAATGGGAATTTCTTTTGCAGCATTTCTGAGTTTAAAGCAAAATCTGCCTGTATTTCTCCATCTACGATTAAATCCGGATAATATTTATGTAAATAAGCAACTGCGTCTCTTACTTTGTTGGTGCTTTCTGAATTTGAAGATCCAAAATTTGAATATGAAACCATTGCAATTACAGGTTCTACACCAAACATTTTTACAGTTTTGGCAGTCATCAATGCAATTTTTGCCAAATCATCTGCAGACGGATCAGGATTAATCGCTGTATCAGATAAGAACATTGGACCTCTATTGGTCATCATCATATTAGCAGTTGCTATTAATGAAATTCCGGGAGCCTTCTCTACGAGTTGCATTACCGGTTTAATTACAGTAGGGTAACTTCTACTATATCCTGTGACCATTGCATCTGCATCTCCCTGATTTACCATCATGGAAGCAAAATAATTTCGTTCTCTCATCCATTTCTGAGCATCAAGCAAACTTGTTCCTCTTCTTTTTCTTGCTTCCCAGAAAATTTCGGCATATTGATTTCTTCTTACATCTTCTTCGGGTGTTTTTGGATCAATAATAGGGACTTCCGCATCAAACAATAACTCTTCTTTGAGTTCAAGGATCACTTCTTTATTTCCTAATAAAATCGGATAACCTATTTTCTCTTCAAGGACTATTTGGGCTGCTTTTAACACATCCAGATGATCTGCTTCTGCAAAAACAATTCTTTTAGGATCGGTTTTGGCACGGTTTGTAAGCATACGGACCATCTTATTGTCCGAACCTAATCTATCCAGTAGTTCCTCTTCGTATTTGTTCCAATCTGTAATCGGGTGTTTTGCAACTCCAGAATCAATCGCGGCTTTTGCAACTGCCGGAGCAACCACAGTGATCAGTCTTGGATCAAACGGTTTTGGAATAATATATTCTCTCCCGAAATTTAACTTGGTTTCTCCATAAGCTACATTTACCTGTTCAGGAACAGGTTCTTTTGCTAAAGATGCCAGTGCTTTTACGGCAGCCATTTTCATTTCTTCATTGATCTTTGTTGCCCGAACGTCTAATGCTCCACGAAATATATATGGAAAACCTAACACATTATTTACCTGATTAGGATGGTCTGAACGTCCGGTAGCCATGATAACATCTTTTCTGGTTGCAATTGCCAGATTGTAATCTATTTCCGGCTCGGGATTTGCCATGGCAAAAACTATCGGGTTTTCTGACATTCCCAATAGCATTTCTTTTGTCATAATATTTCCGGTAGATAATCCCAAAAATACATCTGCTCCTTTTAAAGCTTCCTGTAAATTCATATCTGGAACATCACGAACATATTCTTGCTGCATCAGCGACAAATTCGGCATATTCTTATTGAGTACTCCTTTGCTGCTAAACATTAATACATTTTCTATTTTAACTCCCAAAGCAATATACAGATTAGCACAAGCCAATGCCGCAGATCCCGCTCCGGAAACTACAACTTTTACCTCTTCTATTTTTTTGTCTGCCAACTCCAGTGCGTTGAGCAATGCTGCAGAAGATATAATTGCAGTACCGTGCTGATCATCATGCATTACAGGAATATTAAGCTCTTCGATAAGTCTTCTTTCTATTTCAAAAGATTCGGGAGCTTTGATATCTTCAAGATTTATTCCTCCAAAGGTAGGAGCTATATTTTTTACTGTTCGAATAAATTCATCAACATTTTTGGTATCTACTTCAATATCAAAAACATCGATATCTGCAAAGATTTTAAATAATAACCCTTTTCCTTCCATTACTGGTTTTGAAGCTTCCGGACCAATGTCTCCTAATCCCAAAACGGCTGTTCCGTTTGAAATTACTGCTACAAGATTACCCTTTGAAGTATATTTGTATACATTGTTTACATCTTTGGCTATTTCCAGACATGGTTCTGCGACTCCCGGCGAATATGCCAATGACAAATCTCTTTGGGTTGCATATTTTTTAGTAGGAACAACTTCTATTTTTCCTGGTTTTGGTTTTGCGTGGTATAATAAAGCTTCTCTTCTCTTACTATTCTTGTTCATATATTCGTTTTATTCGGACTTACAAAGGTATGAGTCTGATTGTAATATAGAAATTTTTAACACAAATGTTTTATCACTTTTAAATGATTTTTTAACATTTTCATTAGAATGAGCTACAGAAGATGAATGTACTGCCTCAGTATAAAAATAAAATCAAGGAGATTAGAAAAAAATATATAACCTCAAATCAGTATTTGAACTTTTAATAACGAACATTCCCGGAGCTATTCTTTTTCTAAGAATTTAAACCCGATACCATGTAAATTTTCGATTGTAATGTTCTTATCTTCTGCAAAGACTTTACGTAATCTGGAAATAAAGACATCCAGACTTCTTCCCATAAAATAATCGTCACTTCCCCATAAAGAATTGAGTATCTGTTCTCTTTTTAAAACTTTATTCTTATTCTGAAGAAAAAGCGTTAGTAATTCGGACTCTCTTTGGGTTAAACTTATTTTTTCTTTTTGGGAGATCAAACTATAATTTTCCGAATCGAATACAAATTTTCCTATCCTGTAATTGCTTTTTTGATCTGATTCATTTTTTTGCGAACGCTTTAAAAAAATTTCAATCTTCAGAATAAGCTCTTCTATACTAAAGGGTTTTACCAAGTAATCATCGGCCCCTAATTTTAATCCTTTAATTCTGTCTTCCTTTAGTGTTTTTGCTGAAAGAAATATAATCGGTATGTTTTTATTAATTGTACGAATAGCCTCCGCCAGTTCAAACCCATCTTTTTTAGGCAGCATAATATCAAAGAGACAGATATCGAATACTTCTTTTTTAAACATTTCAAAACAACTTTCTCCATCTGAACAATGAACAACTTTAAAATTGCTTTGCTCTAAATTGTCTTTGGTTAAAAATGCCAGTGTTTCATCGTCTTCGGCATACAAAATTTTATATTTACTCATTTTTCAGAGGTATTATAATGGTAAATGTAGTTCCTTTTTCGGGATTGCCGGTTACATTTATATCCCATTGATGGAGTTTACAAATTTTTTTTACATAATACAACCCTAGCCCGAAACCTTCTACTCCATTGTTTTTATTATTCTGAATTCTGTAAAATTTATCAAAAATAAAGGATATGTTTTTATTAGAAATCCCTATTCCGTTATCAATAAATTGCAGTATGAGCGACGTATTGACCTTTGATAATCTGATGTTGATCTCGGGTTGGTCATCACAATATTTTACCGAATTGTCTAATAGATTATAGATAATGTTATTAAAGTGAAATTCATCGGCTTCTACAGCATAATTTTCTTCTGAATGTATATGGATGGTCGCCGGATTATATTTTAATTTTATGTTCTCTATATTAGTTTTTATCGCATCTGTCACAGAAATTATCTTTTTATCAAGCTGTAAAGGGGCACGATCTGACTTTGCTATATTCAGGATTTTTTCGATATGTTCATTCAGTTTTTTACTTTGACTGATAATAATCTGCGTGTATTTTTCGAGCTTATCATCTGACTGTATTTTATTTTGTTTACTCAAATAATTAGAAGCTATCAATATCGATGAAAGCGGGGTTTTGAACTCATGTGTCATATTATTGATAAAATCCCGTTGTAATTCGGAATATTTTTTTTGCTGTAAAATGGTAAATATAGAATATACATATATGATCAATATGACCATTAATGCAAAGGAGAGGGCAAGCCAGAATTTTAATTCACTAAAAATATAACCCGAATGGTCCGGAAAACGAACGGCAAAATAATAAACGAAACTTGTATGTTTTGAAAAATAAATATTTTCTTTCTCTTTTTCCTTTTCTACAAAAGAAACATAATTCCCGTACACCATTTCATCGCTTTGACAATTGTACATGGCATACTCAAAATCTGTAATTATATTTCTTTTTTCAAATTCTGATTTTAAATAAAATTCCAGGATTTTAGGTTCAAAATCATTGTCAACATTAACGATATAATAATCGTTTGATATTTTCTGAATCGGATTTTCGGAAGGCAATTCATGATTAGTCCCCAAATATAAACTTTTAACAACCTCAAGCAAAGCAATATGAACCGATTGACTAAACTTTTTTTCTTCCAGATTAAAAGCTTTTTTAGTCCACAATAATTGTGCTACCAAAATTCCGATAATGGCAACCAAACCAAGAAGAATGATGATATTTAGCCTGTTTAGTTTCAAAAATTAATGTGTGTGTTTTTAAGTCTCTGGTCAAATCTACTAAAAATTAAGTTTGATTTTTGTCATTAACAACTCGTTAACAATCATTTGAAACCGCTTAACAAGGTCACACCACTTTGATCATTACTTTTGGATTGTTCAATATTGACAATTCATTATTATTCATCTTAAAAATTTTAAAATTATGAAGACTATCAAACTATCCATTATTGCATTAGCCTTAGCTACAATGTCGTTTACAACTGCTCCTATAACCAAGGTTATGAATGGGACAGAAAAAACAGCAGACTCTGTTATTTCCTGGAAAGCCGAAAGTATAGATCTGGGTGAGATCCCTCAAAATGTTTCGAAAGCGGTTGATTTTGAGTTTATAAATACCGGAGACTCTGCTATAATCATTACCAACGTAAAAGCTTCTTGTGGCTGCACAGCTACTGATTATACAAAAACGCCTATTCTGCCCGGAGGAACAGCAAAAATAAAAGCTTCCTACAATGCTGCCGCAAAAGGTGCTTTTAACAAAACTGTTACAGTAACAACATCTGTCGACGAGACTCCGAAAGTACTTACCATAAAAGGTACAGTTATCTAAAAGACTACATCTTTGTGTTAAACCCGTCCTGACTTTTTTAATTAAAGACGGGTTTGTTTTAAAAAACTAAAAGAGAGGATATATCAGATTTGATATATCCTCTCTTTTAGTTTTTATCGTATTAGAATTATTGATCTTTTACTTTTTCAGTAATTCTATTATTTGTACCGGCTTCCATCATATCGAATAATTCTCCGCTTTTCTAAATTAAAAAGCGATAATAACCTAATTCCATAAACCGCTGTATCCTGTGTTGTGTAAAAATTACACACTTTAAAACAACCTCACATATATTAACTATCTAATTTACAATAACATAAATAACGGTATAAGGCTTGCTAAGATTAAAACGAGAATCTTTCCTTTTTATACAAAAAAAGAAAGACATTTTTAAATCGAATCGATAAAGCTAAGAGACTATGCGTACAACAGATATGAAAAATGATAAAACTAATTTAAAGCAATCCCGTTATTCTTCGAGAATTAATCCAACTGATAATGAGCAAAGTTTATATAGTTTCATTTTGCCTGTTTACAACAAATCACTATATAGAATTATCTCAATCGGATATTGGAGAGTTCAGGATTATGTAAGCACAATTTTTGCAAATACAACCAAATCTAAATTCAATCCAATGAATGCTATTGTACTTACAGGTACTTTTTTATTAATGATTGGAGCCGTTTTTTTGGTTTACAACTTACAAGCAAATTTCGAGCAATTTAATCTGGAAAGAATGAGTTCTACATGGGGATTTACATTTTTAGTAATAACCATTTCATTACTTATCTTCAAAATTTGTTTTTTCCTGTTCAAAGCAGTTTTATATTTTCGTTATAAATCGATCGAATCTGTTTCGGACGAACTATTACCTACATGTACTGTAATTGTTCCGGCATACAACGAGGGCAAATTGGTTTGGGATACATTGCTAAGTATAGCAAATAGTGATTTTCCGAAAGAAAAATTGCAAATCCTTGCTATTGATGATGGAAGTAAAGATGATACCTGGTACTGGATGCAGCAAGCCAAACTAAAGTTAGGTGACCGCTTAACAATTTTTCAACAACCGGAGAACAAAGGAAAGCGTCATGCTCTTTATCGTGGATTTAATCTTGGAACCGGAGATGTTTTTGTAACTATTGACAGTGATTCAATTGTAAAAAAGAATACTTTGCGAAACTTAGTCAGTCCTTTTATTGTTGATGAAAACTGTGGTGCCGTGGCAGGAAATGTGAGAGTTTTAAATAATAAAAAAGCCATGCTTCCTAAAATGCTCAATGTGAGTTTTGTAATGAGTTTCGAATTCGTTCGTTCGGCAGAAAGCACACTACGTTCTGTACTTTGTACTCCTGGAGCTTTAGCGGCATATCGAAGAGATGCTGTATTTAAATGCCTTCCGGAATGGATCAATCAAACATTTATGGGACAGCCTTCGGATATTGGTGAAGACCGTGCCATGACAAATATGATTTTAAAACAAGGTCATCATGTTTTATTTCAAAGAAATGCTCATGTACTTACAAATGTTCCTGAAAAATATAAAGGTCTTTATAAAATGTTTATCAGATGGGGACGAAGTAATGTGCGTGAAAACATTATGATGTCAAAATATGTTTTTAAAAATTTTAGAGAAAGCTCTAAAGCAGGTTCGAGACTTTTATTCTTGAATCAATGTCTGACAATCATTATGACTTATCCTTTTTTGCTATTCATGCTGTTTTTTGTAGTCACACACCCGATACTCTTTTTGAGTTCAACACTTGCAAGTATACTAATTGTATCCAGTTTTCCTGTTTTGTTTTATGCAAAAAGATATAACTTATCCGAATCGATATGGGCATATTCGTATAGTATTTTATATACTTTTGGGTTGTTTTGGATTACTCCTTACGCCATTGCAACTGCCGGAAGAAGAGGTTGGCTAACTCGTGAATTGCCCGTGAAAAAATAAAAACATTGTTTTATTTAAACAATCCGATTTTTATCTTTTTATAAATTTTAAGATCTTCATTAAGTTAGGTAGGTTTGGTTGTCTTGATGACAACCAAACCTACCTAACTTAATTTATTTTACTCATCACCATATTCTTTTACGAAGATCTCTCTATTCCAATACAAACCGATCAAATAATCGGCAATTATTACATATCTATCCATGTCGATGATCGTATTACCAACTGTGATACATAGTCCGGTTTCCTGAAAGATGAGATTACCACACGAAAGGATTCGTGCGACAACGGAAGGGAGTGGTTTTGATATTAGTAATTTTATAAAATCCCTATTTTGGTATCCATTTATATTTTTCTCCACTAAGTAATTTGTAATCTATACTTTTAATAGAAATATTATTTGAATTTGGTTTCTTTATAACTTCTAAACCTTTTTCAATAGCTTCATACATTTCCTTATTAATACTTAATGTTATTTCATTTTTTGTAAAAAGTAAGAAATTATTTATTGTCAATAGTTAAAGAAAAGGAATACTATTATCACATTCCTGAAAACAAAAAAACAATATCTGTAAGGATATTGTTTTTCTATAAATTACTACAAAGATTGTATTATCTGATACTAAATAATCCTTCTTCTTTGTTTTCTATATCTTCGTATCTTTTGATACACTTCTCTAAAATATCATACGCTTCATCTACATTTCCCCAACCTTCTACATCTACTTTTTTGTTTTCCAAATCTTTGTAAACTTTGAAAAAATGTTCAATCTCTTTTAGTAAATGCGGGTTCATGTCCGAAAGATCATTTAGTTTATTCCAGATCGGATCGGATACCGGTACACATAAAACTTTTTCATCCGGACCTTTGTCGTCTGCCATGTGAAAAACGCCTATTGGTTTTACCTGCATCACACATCCCGGGAATGTTGGTTCTGTTACCAATACCAATACATCTAACGGATCTCCGTCTAATGCTAATGTCTCCGGGATAAATCCGTAATCTGCCGGATACATCATAGATGAGAATAGCATTCTATCGTATCTTACTTTTTTTAATTCAAAATCGTACTCGTATTTATTTCTACTTCCTTTGGGTATCTCGATTAATACATCGAAAGATTTTAATCTTGCTGCAGTCATTTTGTATAAACTTTTCTATATTTTTTTGAGAGTGCAAAAGTAAGCATTCATTGGGGTTTTACAATATTTTTTATAAGTAAATAAATTGTAATTTTTTTATTTGAAATAATTAGGTTTGTGATTCTCTGCTGATTGATTTTAGCCCTGATTGTAATGAAAATCCTTATTGCGTAAAATCTTGATTTTCTGGTGAAAAAAAGCGACGAAAGAAGCTCTTTTTAAACCATTGAAAAACAGATTTTACACAATAAGATTGTAATGAAAAGCAGGAAACAGCTCCTAAAAATAAAAACCAAATGAGCCTTTTATTCCAAAATTATTGCTGTTGGGTGTAATATAACTGCCTCTCCAACTGAATTCTATTTTAAAAACTTTGAAGATATTCCCTATCCCCGCATTGTACTCCCAATAGAAATCTTCGGGTGCCTGATAAAGTAAATCTGATGCGTTGATGTCCCGGTTGGCTTGAGACAATGTTCCGTAAACTCCTTTGAATCCAATGGTTTCTCTCCAATTGAGTTTGCGCATAAATGGGATTCTGGAAAATATTCTTCCGCCAAAATTGTGCTGTAATTGGATTGTGGCATAACTGTCTGTTTGAAATTCATAAAAATCCAACAGATTGAATGTGTTTTCTATGGTGAAATAGGTCTGATTTCCAGGTACTATACTGAGTAATCCCAAGGGGACGGTTCCGAATGTTTTACCAAGCTCAATCGTTGTATCAAGTCTTCCTATTCCTCCCATATTGAGCGGTTGTTTGTAATATAATTGTAATTTTTCGTAGTTAAAATCACTATTTAAGACTCCTTGAAGTCCTTGTGTGTAATTGACAAATACTCTAGGGAATGGGTTATTTACTTCTTTTCTCTCTACTCCATATCCAACTGTTTTTCTCCCCGGCGTATATTCTATTTGTAAATTAAGTTCTGATTGTTTTACTTCGCTTTTTATGATATCGTTTTCTTTGTCGATATAATAATCCAAACTAAAAGTCTCGCTTGCGGTTTTGAGCGTTCTGTATGAGAATCCGGCTAAAAAGTTAAGGTTTTTGAGCGGCTCGATTTCTAATGACAGATTGGTCAGATTGATATTGGTAAGTTTTCCGTTGGCACCGGTCGTAAATAATGCTGATGAAGCAAAACTTCTTCCCATTACATCGTTTGTAGTAGTAAGGCTCGCTCCTATTTGTTCTACGTCTCTTCTATTTCCGGCAGTTATTATTAGTCTGCTTTTTCTATTAAGCAAATATTTTCCGGAAACTCCGTATTTGAATTTATCGTCTTTGAATCCGTATGCTGTATAACCTTGTAACCTCCATACATCATTGGGTCCAAAATAGGTTCTTCCTCCTAGTCTAAGCCGCAATCCTTCTACTTCGTTATATCCGAAGGTGGAAAGTATCGGTCCAATATCGAAATTTCCTTTCTGAATATATCCGCTCCCCAGAATGCTTACCAAATCGTATATTTGTCTAAACCTTCGATTGGTTTGTAAAGTATCGAGCATTTTATAGATTCCTTTTTCGTCTTTGTTGAGATTTTCAAAACGATTTTCTTCCCAAAATTCATCTGGTCTTGTGTATACTGCATCGTCGTAATAGTTGACCTCTTCTTTGTAAAATTCTACCGGTTTTTCTATATCGAACTTATGATTTCTGTACATAGTAGTTCTTTTTCCATAAACTCCTTTTGATTTTTCTTTTTTATTTAAAGCAAAATCAGTCATCATATAATCTCTCTTTAAGAGAAACACAGAATCACTCAGTACATCGAATTCCTGTTCTATATAAATTTCTTTTACCCAGTTAATATTGGCACTTTTACTCACTTCCATATTGATGGTCTTAATTGCCCAGGTAGTATCATTTACCCAAAAATCTCCTTTGAAAGTGAGTTCTCCTTTTCTTCTTGGGTAGTAAACTATATTATAACACCATTTGTTATCTACAAACGAACTGTCTGCCAATACATAATTATACACATCTATTCCTGTTCTTGATAATGGGCTGGTAAATGCTTTATCGAAAAACTTAAGGTAGTTATCATAAATGTCATAATCTGCATAAAGATCGTTGATGAATGCAATAATTTGCTGATTGGTATTAAATCCGGAATTTTTATTGGCTGTGAGTATTTCTTTTATCTTACCTCTTGTGTTATCTCCGTATACGTTGGATAATGCCTCATTGATAAATATCGGCAGATAGGTTTTTCCTGTAATCTTTGAGGTATCGACAGAGTTAAATATAAATTCCATGCCTTTGAAAATTTTACTTTTCATAAAAGCACTATCAATTGTATTCATATCAAATTCTATCTTCTCATATTTCTCCATTTCATATTGTTTGAATTGCCGTAAGCCATTCTTGCGTTTACGTTCCCATATTTTACGAAGGATATCTATTGCAGGATTATTTTTCTTAGATGTTTTTCCGGCATAAACGGTTACTTCCTCCAGAATTTTTCCTTCACGAAGTATTACGGTCATATTGTAGTTTACAAGTTTGTCTAATTCTATTTCTACTGTATCAAAACCCATAAAAGAAACAACCAGGGTTTTTCTGTTTTGAGGAGATTCTAAGTAAAATCTGCCGTCATCATTGGTTATTATTCCTTCGCCGGTTCCTAAAAAAGCAACCGTTGCGTATGAAATCGGTTTTTTATTTTCGTCTAATACTATTCCGCTAACTTTAGTTTGTGCTGATAATATTTGAATAAACAACAAGAATAATCCTAACGTAAATATTTTTTTCATTTCTCTCTGAAACAGTTTTTTATTGAAGAATAATTGATTTTCAAATCATATAAAAACGCAAAAAACATTCTATATTTCATTAAATATCAATAAAAAAAGCTTCACCAAATTGTATTCTGATGAAGCTTCAAATATAATTAATTAGAACTTAGATTATCAAATAATGTTCTTAATTTAATTCATTAACAGACAATCCAGTTTATTTTTTATAAGTTACTTTTTTTACTGCTTTGACAACATCACCGGCATTTGGCAACCATTCTTTTAATAAAGTCGGAGAATATGGTGCCGGTGTATCTGCGGTTGTAATTCTCTGAATTGGTGCATCTAAGAAATCAAATGCTTTTTCCTGAACCATATAAGTAATCTCTGAAGCAACACTTGCAAATGGCCAAGCTTCTTCAAGTACTACCAAACGATTGGTTTTCTTTACAGAATTGATAATCGCATCATAATCCATAGGACGAACTGTTCTTAAGTCGATAATTTCACAGGAAATTCCTTCTTTTTCTAATTCGTCTGCAGCAATAAATGCTTCTTTAATGATTTTACCAAAAGAAACAATGGTTACATCTGTTCCTTCTCTTTTTATATCTGCAACTCCTAATGGAATCGTATATTCTTCTTCCGGAATTTCACCTTTATCACCATACATTTGTTCGGACTCCATAAAGATTACCGGGTCATTATCCCTAATTGCAGATTTTAAAAGTCCTTTAGCATCATATACTGTAGATGGCACCACAACTTTTAATCCGGGAGTATTTGCAAACCAGTTTTCGAAAGCCTGAGAATGTGTGGCTCCCAATTGTCCCGCAGATGCGGTTGGTCCGCGAAAAACCATCGGCATAGGAAACTGACCTCCGGACATCTGACGCATTTTTGCAGCATTATTGATAATTTGATCAATACCAACCAAAGAGAAGTTAAAAGTCATATACTCTACTATGGGACGGCAGCCATTCATTGCAGAACCAACAGCAATACCTGCAAATCCCAATTCGGCAATAGGAGTGTCTATCACGCGTTTTGGTCCAAACTCATCCAACATTCCTTTGGAAGCTTTGTATGCCCCATTGTATTCTGCTACTTCTTCACCCATTAAGTAAACAGATTCATCGCGACGCATTTCTTCACTCATTGCTTCGGCAATCGCTTCTCTAAATTGTATCGTTCTCATATTTTTTATTTCTATAATCTGAATTGTAAATGGCAAAAATAAAAATTTAAAACTATTTGTTGCTAACAAATAGTTTTAAATTAAAACTATATCGTTTGAGATCATTTTAAAAACAACTTTTTTTAATCGTATTCTGAACAAATAGCTTATTCGACAATTATTTTTTTCCAAGCTGATTCATTTTCTCCATTCAGTTGAAGCAAATAAATTCCTTTTTCAAAATCTTGAATTTCTATACTCTGAGCATTGTTTTTTAACTGAATTTGTCTTATTAATTTTCCTGTTTGAGAATAAACCAGTACATTCTTAATTACAATTGTACTTTCAAAAAACAAAATGTCTTTTGTGGGGTTGGGATATAATTTTACGGTCTTTAACGACATATTATTTATTCCAAGACTATTCATAGGAACATTATTTATTTTCTCACGATTACTTCCGTGATAACTCAACGTATATCCTTCAAAAGAGCCATGAGCAGCTGCCATATCTATATCTTCATTATCAAAATCTATTATATAATCGTTGGAATCACCTGTATCAAAAGGTCTTGTGGCAATTATGGTTCTAATTCCGTTCTCTACAGTACTGGACTCTATTGTAATATCCTGAACAGCATCGATTGCAGGACCATTACTCAACTGGTGTGCATCTATTAAGGTTGTACCGTTATAATAGTACACGTCGGAACCGGTCTCCATACCATTTGTAAAAGAGCCGATTTTTACGGCAAACCATCTGTCTTCCGGTCCGGAAATTATCATTTGGGCAGTTTCTGTATTGTTATTTAATATCAGTTCAAAAGTTATATCTCCAAAAATATTAATTGGTCCTGTTATTTTTTCCTGAGATTGAATTGAATAAGATATTATCAAACAAATAATTAAAAGTAATTTTTTTTTCATATTTATTAGTCTATTAAAAGTTGGATCAAATCTCTGTCCTGAGTTTCAACCGCATATTCGAAAGCTGTTTTTCCTGAATTATCTATGATATTTTTATCTGCATTATTTTTAATCAAAAGTTCCATACAACTTTTCTGCTTAAACCGAACTGCAAGAATTAATGCAGAAGCACCTTTTTCGTCCAACAGATTTACATTGGCACCATTTGCAATAAGAAATGATAATAGCTCTACATTTCCTTTTACCGCCGTCGCCATCAATGCAGTTCCCATCGAAGAGTTTGTGTTTATATCTACACCATTATTGATCAACCATTTTGCGACTTCATTATTTCCTAAATAACAAGCCAATATAAGCGGTGTAAATCCCTGGTCATTTTTGGCTTTCAAAATTTCTGCATCTTCCTTTGCTAATTTTTGTATATCTGCAACTGTCCCTGTTCTTGCAATTGCAAATATATCCGACTGGGCATAGACAGCATCTACACATAAAAACAATATTAACATAAAGGAGTAAAAAACAGATTTCATATATAAATAAGAATTGATTTAAAGTTTTCTGGTTGACTCTCTTTGCCTTAACTCTGTTTTTACAACTGTTGTTTTGTGCACATAATCTTCCTGAGAGTTTTCGAGCTTATTTATAAGAAGCCTGGCTGCAACTTCTCCGATTTCCGGACCATGTTGACTCACTGTTGTCAAGCTCGGAACCATTCTTCTTGACCAAACGCCATCCGCAAAACCGATAATATTGAGATTTTCAGGAATTTTGTACCCATATTTCAATCCCATTTTTATAGCAGAAACAGACGCATGTTCATCTAATGCAAAAACTGCATCGATTTTCTGAGCTTCAAAAAGCTTTTTTGCCCGGAAATCAAAATCTTCTTCAGACTCTGCTCTCACTATCAATCCCTGATCGATCTCAAGACCATTGTGCTCAATTGCCCTAAAATAACCTCTCGTACGTAACTTTCCCACACTCAAATTATCGATTGTAGAAAACAACGCAATTTTCTTACATCCTAATTTTACCAAATGACTTGTCGCATCAAAAGCAGATTCGAGATCATCAACAACAACTTTATCACAATTTACCTCATCGGTAATCCTGTCAAACATAACAATAGGAGTTCCGTCATTAATAATGTCATTAAAATGCTGGAAATAATTTTCTTTTTGTGATTCTTCGGAAATAGATAAAATAAATCCATCGATCGTACCATTACTCAGCATTTCGAGTGTGTGTACTTCTTTTTCCAAAGACTCATTAGAGATACACGTAATTACATGATATCCTTTTTCCTCGGCAATTTTTTCTATACCGGTAAAAACTTTAGCAAAAAAAGAATTGAGAATATTCGGAATAATTACTCCAATCGTTTTGGTTTTGCGGTTCTTAAGATTCAAAGCCATAATATTAGGCTTATAATTTTTAAGTTTTGCAAACTCCTGAATCTTTATCTTTGTAGGTTCACTAATTTCGGGGCTATCATTTAATGCCTTAGATACCGTTGAAACAGAAACTCCTAATTCTTTAGCAATTTGTTTTAACGTAGCTTTTTCTTTCATTATATTATGATTTTTATGGTAAAAATAACAAAACAATCTAAATATACAGAAAATCAAAAGCAAATCGTTTTAGAGAATGACAATCCATATTCCCGTTTCTGGTTCTATCTCTGCAAAAAAACGAAGTATATTTGCTTCAATCATAGTCAAAAAAATAACTCATAAAATAATCTTATACAGCAATTTGTAATATAAATAAATAATTGTACTTTTGCACTCCCTTTATTGGGAATGGAATGTTTAATTAAAATTAATTATTGTGAACACAATTAGCTACAAGACAATTTCAGCTAACAAAGCCACTGTATCAAAAGAGTGGATTGTTGTTGACGCTGAAGGTCATAACTTAGGTCGTCTTGCTTCAAAAGTCGCTATGATTTTGAGAGGAAAGTACAAGCCAAGTTACACACCACACGTGGACTGTGGAGATAACGTAATTGTTATCAATGCAGAAAAAATTAACCTTACCGGTACAAAATTGGATGACAAGACTTACATTCGTCACACAGGTTACCCGGGAGGTCAAAGAACTTTAACTGCAAAAGTATTACAGGCAAAAAACCCTGCTGCTTTAGTAGAAAAAGCTGTAAAAGGTATGTTGCCTAAAAACAAATTAGGAGCAGAACTTTTTAGAAATTTAAATGTTGTTGTAGGTTCTGAGCACAAACACGAAGCTCAAAAACCTAAAACTGTTAACCTTAACGATCTTAAGTAATGGGAGTTATTCACAAAATCGGTAGAAGAAAAACCGCTGTTGCACGTGTTTATGTTTCTGAAGGAACAGGAAACATCACTGTTAACAAAAAAGAATTTGCAACGTACTTTCCAACAGCTACGTTACAATACAAAGTAATGCAACCAATGACTATGACAGAAAACGCTTCAAACTTTGACGTAAAAGTTAATGTTTACGGAGGTGGAGTTACTGGTCAGGCAGAAGCAGTACGTATGGCTATTGCAAGAGCAATGTGCGAAGTTGGAGAAGGAAACAGAGCTATCTTGAAACCAGAAGGTTTATTAACAAGAGACCCAAGAATGGTTGAACGTAAAAAATTCGGTCAGAAAAAAGCTCGTAAGAGATTCCAATTCTCTAAACGTTAATATTGTATATTATTATTTAAAAAATCTAAGTTTTTGTTGCGCACCTGCTGAGGCAGGAAGTAGTTTAGCATCTAAATGAAACCGGGATTGAAAAATTAAAAGATTGAATTATTATAAAGATTGTACACAGAAATTTTTAAATCTTTGAAATTTTAATCATTAAATCCAAAATGGGACATTGCTAATACAACAGAACGTAAACTATTAAGAAAATGGCAAACAAAGTAGAAGTTAAAGAATTACTAGAAGCAGGTGTTCACTTCGGGCACATGACTAGAAAATGGGATCCAAACATGGCTCCGTACATCTATATGGAACGTAATGGCATTCACATTATCAATCTATATAAAACTGCAGC
>CAZSOC010000003.1:0-109779 GCA_964608415.1 uncultured Flavobacterium sp. | reverse complement strand
TTGTATTTTTAAAATCTATTTTTCGACCTAAACTGTCGGTTAGAAATCCATCATCAAGTACCTGAAGCATCATATTAAATACATCGGGATGTGCTTTTTCGATTTCATCAAATAATACTACAGAATAGGGTTTTCTTCTTACTTTTTCAGAAAGTTGTCCGCCTTCTTCGTATCCTACATATCCGGGAGGTGCTCCGACTAATCTTGAGATAGCAAATTTTTCCATATATTCGCTCATGTCGATCCGTATTAAGGCTTCTTCAGAGTCAAATAATTCTTTTGCAATTACTTTTGCTAATTGGGTTTTACCAACACCGGTCTGACCTAAGAAAATAAACGAGCCAATTGGTCGGTTCGGATCCTTGAGTCCGGCTCTGTTTCGTTGGATAGAACGGGCAATTTTCATTACCGCTTCATTTTGACCAATTACTTTTCCTTGAATTAATTCCGGTAATTTGGCTAGTTTGTTACTTTCGGTTTGCGCAATTCTATTTACAGGAATCCCTGACATCATAGAAACTACATCTGCCACATGATCCTCTGTAACAACAATTCGGTTTTGTTTTGAATCTGCTTCCCATTGTTCCTGGGCAATGGAGAGTTCTTTTTCCAGACGTTTTTCGTCGTCCCGAAGTCTTGCTGCTTCTTCGTACTTTTGTTTTTTTACAACCGTATTTTTAAGCTCACGAACATCTTCCAGTTGTTTTTCCAGTTCTAAAATTTGCTTAGGAACATCGATATTGGTAATATGTACACGTGATCCGGCTTCATCAAGAGCATCGATAGCCTTATCCGGTAAAAATCTTTCAGACATATAGCGGTCTGTTAATTTAACACAAGCTTCTATTGCTTCTAAAGTGTAAGTAACGCTATGATGATCTTCATATTTATTTTTGATATTATTCAAAATTGTAATTGTCTCTTCAACAGAAGTTGGTTCTACAATAACTTTCTGAAAACGTCTTTCTAATGCTCCGTCTTTCTCGATATATTGACGGTATTCATCTAGAGTTGTTGCACCGATACATTGAATTTCTCCTCTTGCCAAAGCCGGTTTAAACATATTTGAAGCATCTAACGAACCTGTTGCTCCTCCAGCACCCACGATGGTATGGATCTCATCAATAAAAAGAATAATGTCGTCATTTTTTTCTAGTTCGTTCATGACAGCTTTCATTCGTTCTTCGAATTGACCTCTGTATTTTGTTCCGGCTACAAGACTAGCTAAATCTAAGGTAACGACTCTTTTATTAAATAAAATCCTGGAAACTTTCTTTTGAATAATTCTGAGAGCGAGTCCTTCTGCAATAGCAGATTTACCCACGCCAGGTTCTCCTATGAGTAAAGGATTGTTTTTCTTTCTTCTACTTAAAATTTGAGAAACTCTTTCAATTTCTTTTTCTCTGCCAACAACGGGATCTAATTTTCCTTCTTCTGCCATTTCGGTAAGATCTCTACCAAAATTGTCCAGAACCGGAGTTTTAGATTTTTTATTGCTTTTGCTGGAAGGGTTATTAAAATTACCTTCTTTAAGACTGTCATCTTGTCCTGAATCATCACTATATGACTCATTTTTTGGCATGTCGTCTAAAAAATTATTGTCGTTTGGAATCATATTAATATATTGTTCTTTAGCCACATCATAATCAATTTTCATTTTATTGAGTAGCTTGGTTGTCGGATCGTTGTCATTACGTAAGATACATAACAGCAAATGTGCGGTACTTATTGATGTGCTCTGATAAATTTTAGCTTCAAGAAAAGTTGTTTTCAATGCTCTTTCAGCTTGTCTTGTTAGATGTAAATTCTGTTTATCTATACTATTATATTGATTTGGATTAGCAGGGCTCAGTACTTCAACTTTTTTTCTTAAATGATCCAAATCAATAGACAGGTTATTTAATATATCAATTGCTTTACCTTTACCATCTCTCAAAATACCCAACATAAGATGCTCAGTACCTATAAAGTCGTGACCTAACCGCAAAGCTTCTTCTTTACTGTAGGTAATCACGTCTTTAACTCTTGGTGAAAAATTATCATCCATAATATGTGTTTTGTTGATGTAAATTTATTAAAATATATAGTCAAATTGCAAAAATCATACCTTATAAAATCTACTGACAGCTAATTGACAAAAAAAATCTTACAAATAAAAGCTAAATTATGATTAACTTATCAACTGTCTTAGATATGATTTTTGTTAATAAATCGGATAATTAAACTTCGAAATGGTTTTACAAATTGCTCCAAATAGTTTATATTAGCAAGATTTTTTTAAGCAAAATAATTTAAACATTAAATAAAGATATGTCGGACGGAGAAAAGTTAATTCCTATAAACATAGAGGACGAAATGAAATCAGCCTACATCGATTATTCGATGTCGGTAATTGTATCAAGAGCACTTCCAGATGTTAGAGATGGTTTAAAACCAGTACATAGAAGAGTGCTTTACGGAATGTATGAATTAGGGGTTCTTTCTAATAGAGCTCATAAAAAGTCAGCAAGAATTGTCGGGGAAGTTTTGGGTAAATACCATCCACACGGAGATACTTCTGTATATGACGCGATGGTTCGTATGGCTCAGGAATGGAGTTTAAGATATTTGTTGGTTGACGGGCAAGGGAACTTTGGTTCTGTAGATGGAGATAGTCCTGCAGCTATGCGTTATACAGAGGCAAGAATGAAAAAAATATCTGAAGAAATACTTGCAGATATCGATAAAGAAACGGTAGATTTTCAGTTAAATTTTGACGATACATTACACGAGCCTAAAGTAATGCCAACAAAAGTCCCTACTTTACTTATAAACGGTGCTTCTGGTATTGCAGTTGGTATGGCTACAAATATGCCTCCACATAACCTTACGGAAGTTGTTGACGGAACTTTGGCATATATAGATAATACGGATATTGAGATAGATGAGTTAATAACTCATATTAAAGCTCCGGATTTTCCAACAGGAGGTGTGATCTATGGTTATGAAGGTGTAAGAGAAGCTTTTAAAACCGGTAGAGGGAAAATTGTAATCAGGGCTAAAGTTTCTTTTGAAGAAGTAGATGGCAGAGATTGTATTATCGTGACGGAGATTCCATATCAGGTTAATAAAGCAGAGATGATTAAAAAAACTGCAGACTTGGTAAACGAAAAACGCATAGAAGGAATTTCTAATATTCGTGATGAATCAGATAGAAATGGTATGCGTATTGTTTATATCTTAAAGAGAGATTCGGTGCCTAATGTTGTGCTGAATACGTTATACAAATTTACTCAGCTTCAGTCCTCATTTAGTGTAAACAATATCGCTTTGGTAAATGGGCGTCCTCAAATGCTTAATTTGAAGGATATGATTCATTATTTTGTAGAACACAGACATGATGTAGTTGTAAGAAGAGCACAATTCGAACTTAGAAAAGCAGAAGAAAGGGCACATATTCTTGAAGGACTGATTATTGCATCAGACAATATTGATGAAGTAATTGCTATAATACGAGGGTCTAAAAACACAGATGAAGCCAGAGAAAAATTGATGGAAAGATTTAATCTTTCTGAAATTCAATCTAAAGCGATTGTTGAGATGAGACTTAGACAATTGACTGGTCTTGAGCAAGATAAATTACGTTCTGAATATGAGGAAATAATGAAATTAATCGAACATTTGAAAGCTTTATTAGAAAGTAAAGAACTTAGAATGAACCTGATTAAAGAAGAACTTACAGAAATACGTGATAAATATGGTGACGCCAGAAGATCTGTTATAGAATATTCCGGTGGTGATGTTAGTATCGAAGACCTGATTGCGGATGAACAGGTAGTGATTACAATATCTCATGCAGGTTATATTAAACGTACTCCATTAAGTGAATATAAAACTCAGAATAGAGGAGGAGTGGGACAAAAAAGTGCCGGAACAAGAGATCAGGATTTCTTAGAGCACATGTATGTCGCTACAAATCATCAATATATGCTGTTTTTTACACAAAAAGGTAAATGTTTCTGGATGCGTGTTTATGAAATCCCTGAAGGATCTAAAACAAGTAAAGGAAGAGCTATTCAAAATCTTGTAAACATAGAAAGTGATGACAAAGTAAAAGCTTTCATCTGTACTCAGGATTTAAAAGATCAGGAATACATTAATAATCATTACCTGATTATGGTTACTAAAAAAGGTCAGGTAAAGAAAACATCCTTAGAACAATATTCCAGACCAAGAGTAAATGGTGTTGCGGCAATTACCATTCGTGAAGATGATGAGTTATTAGAAGCAAAACTTACAGATGGGAACAGTCAAATTTTAGTAGCTGTAAGATCAGGAAAATTAGTTCGCTTTGAAGAAAGTAAAACCCGTCCTATGGGTAGAACAGCTTCTGGAGTAAGAGGAATTACCTTAGCAGATGATCATGATGAGGTAATTGGTATGGTTTCTGTTAATGATATGAATAGTGAAATATTAGTTGTTGCAGAAAATGGATATGGTAAACGTTCAAGCCTGGACGAATATCGTGTAACCAACAGAGGAGGAAAAGGTGTAAAAACACTAAATATTACTGAAAAAACAGGTAAATTAGTTTCTATTAATAATGTAACAGATGCAGATGATCTGATGATTATTAATAAATCGGGATTAACGATCAGAATGGCTGTCGAAGATCTAAGAGTGATGGGTCGGGCTACACAAGGAGTAAGACTTATTAACATAAAAGGGAATGATTCAATTGCAGCAGTTACTAAAGTAATGAAAGAAGAAACTGAAGAATCTTTAGATGAGAATTCAGAAATTGATGAAATATCAGAAGGTACCATTGAAAATTTGGAAGATGAGACCCAAGAGTAAGTTTAATTAAAAAATTAAAAATTATGATACGCAAATATTTAATTATAGGAACAGCATTAGCTTTTTCGATGACTGCATTTGCACAAAAAGATGAAATTAAAGCAGCAGAAAAAGCCTTAAAAAATAAAAATGCAGCTGAAGCAGTAAAAATTTTGAATGGGGCAGAAAGTCTTATTTCTAATGCAGCCGCAGAAGAACAAGCACAATATTATTTTCTAAAAGGTAAATCCCACTTAGATCTTGCAAATGTGGGTGTAGAAAAATCTAAAAATTATATTGAGTCTGCTAAAGCATTCGGAAAAGTTGAAGAGATAGAAAAAATATCAGGAAAAAATAAATTTACTAAACAGATTGGTAATTTTAAAATTGATGCTATCAATGCAGTGAAGAAAATTGCTTATGATGATTATACTGAAAAAAAATATATCGAAACTGCAAAAGCATACAAAATATTATATGATTTAGAACCAAATGAACCGGATTATCTTTATGATGGTGCAAATGCAGCAATTATGGGACTCGATTATGATCTGGCTTTAACTTATCTTGAGAAATTAAAAGAAATTGACTACACAGGAGAAGGCACATATTATAAAGCTGTAAATAAACTTAATGATAAAGTTGAGTATTTTTATTCTAAAAAAGAAAGAGATGATGCAGTTCGGTTAGGAACCTATGAAAAACCCTCTGAAGAGAAGAAACAATCCAAGAGAGGTGAAATTTATAAAAATATAGCCTTAATTTATGTTCAAAAAGGAAAAACAGAAGAAGCAAAAAAAGCATTACAGGACGCCAAGAAAATAAATCCTGATGATATTTCAATTGCTACAGCCGAAGCTGAAATTTATTTAAAACTAAATGATTTTGACAACTATTCCAAGATTGTTAAGGAGATTTTGGAAAAACAACCCAATAATGCTGATCTGGTTTTTAATCTTGGTGTAGTAAGTTATAATGGTAAAGATTTTGAAAATGCAGAAAAACATTATAAAAGAGCTATAGAAATAGACCAAAATTATACTAAAGCATATTATAATTTGGGAGTTCTTAAGATTGACGAATCTCAAATTATTCTTGATGAAATGAATAAATTAGGATTGAGCAAAGCAGAGATGGTTAAGTATGATAAGTTGAAAGAAAAAAGAGATAAAGTTCTATATGAAGTAGTAAAATATTTTGAAAAAACCCTGCAACTCGATTCCGATAATGAGGATGCAAAGACTGCTTTAGTAAGCGTTTACAGCGCATTAGATTTGCAGGATAAAGCAAAAGCTATGAAAGCCACTTTAAAATAATTTAAAACTTATATGAAAATCAAACCGTCTTAATAAAGACGGTTTTTTTGTTCCTAATTCCGAATAAGCAACTTAGGTTGATTTTATCGGTAGTAATAAAAGAATATACTGCAAAAGAATCAGACGATATGATTATAAAATAATACATTTTTTGCAAAAATCAGGGGCTAGAATTACAAGTTGTATTTTATTAGCATTTAAAAAGAGATATATTTGCAGAACAATTTTACATTACTATGACAACTATTAATAATGAAGTTATTCCATCACAACTAGAATTATATTTCGATCAGTTTAGAAATAACATTATAGGAATAGATCAAGAGTTTCAATCACCATTTGGAATCAAAAAAATAATCTATACAGATTGGACTGCAAGTGGCAGATTATACAGACCGATAGAAGATAAGCTGATGAAAGATTTTGGCCCGTTTGTTGCCAACACACATACAGAGACAACAGTTTCGGGTACAGCAATGACCATGTCATATCATTATGCAAAAAGCATCATCAAGAAGCATGTAAATTGTAATGAGGATGATATTCTGATCAATGATGGAACGGGAATGACAGGAGTTATTAATAAATTCCAGAGAATATTAGGATTAAAAATCCCCGAGAATCTTAAAGAAAATATATCTATTCCTCAGGAAAAAAAACCAATAGTTTTTATAAGTCATATGGAACACCATTCTAATCAGACCTCATGGTTAGAGACAATAGCAGATGTTATAGTTGTTCCGGCGTGTGAAGAAGGTTTAATAAGTTTAGAAAATTTCAGAAATTTAGTAGAAAAACATAAAGACAGAGCACTTAAAATTGCTTCGATAAGCTCTTGCTCCAATGTAACAGGAATCAAGACACCCTATCATGACATTGCTAAAATTATGCATCAGTATAATGGCGTATGTTTTGTAGATTTTGCTTGTTCCGGACCTTATGTAAATATAGATATGCACCCAAAAGACCCTGAAGCATATCTGGACGCGATCTTTCTTTCTCCTCACAAATTTTTGGGAGGTCCGGGAACCTCAGGAGTTTTAATTTTCAATAAAAAATTATATAAAAACATGATTCCGGATCATCCGGGAGGAGGTACTGTAAGTTGGACAAATCCTTGGGGTGAACATAAGTATGTTTCCAATATTGAAGATAGAGAAGATGGCGGAACACCAGGTTTTTTACAGGTTATTAAAACCGCATTAGCTATCCGGCTGAAAGAACAAATGGGAATTGAAAATATTTTGCAGAGAGAAAATGAAATTATCTCATATGTTTTTGAAAAATTATCTCCAATCGAAAATATTGTGATTCTTGCAGGTCAGCACAAAAACAGATTAGGAGTTATCTCTTTTTACATTAAAGATTTACATTTTAATTTGGGGGTAAAAATTCTTAATGACCGATTTGGCATACAAACCAGAGGAGGATGCAGCTGTGCAGGAACCTATGGACATTATTTATTGCATGTAGATCAGGAAACCTCTCATAATCTCGTGTGTCAGATAGATTCGGGGGATCTTATTCAAAAGCCGGGATGGATAAGAATGTCAATTCATCCTACTACTACCAATAAAGAAATTCAATATGTTTGTGCGAGTATTATCTCGTTGGCCAAGAACTTTGGAGAATGGGAGAAAGAGTATATTTATGATAAAAATTCAAATGAATTTTCTCATATTGATGCAGACAAAACCCAATTAGAAAAAGTTAAGATCTGGTTTGATCTTTAGTTTTTGTTTTTTTTCCTTGATGTTTCCATCTTTTGTGTGTCCAGAAATAATATTCGGGGGCTTCAAGTATTTGTTTTTCTACTTCTCGTAGAAAAATACTTGTTACTTTATAATCAGGATATTCTAAAGGATTATCAACTAATGGAATTAAGGTAGCTTCATAATAACCTCTTTTTACCTTTTTTACCTTTACAAAAAGCATATTCATGTCAAATCTTTTGGCAATCATTTCTGCTCCGGTATAAACAGGAACTTCATGTCCCATAAAATAATCCCAGTATCTTGCTCTGTAAAGTTGAGGCGATTGGTCGCTGGCAAAACCATAAAAAGCTTTTATACCTTTTCTTTCGTTTTCTTCAATTAGTTCGATGGTTTTTTTTGTTTCGACCAATTCTGCATTGAGTTTGGCCCTGATTTTTCTTATCAGACGATCAAAATATTTATTGTTTATTTTTTTATAAATGGCAATACTTTTATAGTCAATTTTATTAGCAATAGTGATCAGCCATTCCCAGCTGGCATAGTGAGCACACATTAATGCTACACTTTTTCCTTTGGCTTCATAAGATTTGATTATATCAATATTTGTAATTACAAATCGTTTATTCATTTCTTTTTCGGAAATACTCATTGTCTTGATCATTTCCAAAAACATATCGCACATATGTTTGTAAAATTTTTTTTCTACAACTAGTTTTTCGGCTTCAGAAAGATGTGGTAAAGCATGATTGATGTTGTATCTGACAATTTTTTTGCGATAACCGATAATGTGATATACAATGAAATAAATGAAATCTGAAAATTTATAAAAAACGGGAAAAGGCAAAATAGAAATAATCCACAATAATGGATAGGCTAAAATAAAGGCAATAAATTGCATAAGTAAATTCAAATTTTTCGTCTGCAAATATACGTTATTCTTTTAAAATTGAGGATAAGATTAATTATATCCAAAATGCTAAATTTGTATCTAAATTTTTTATTCATGAACAGCACCTTAATTATTATCATTTTGATAAATGTTTTGTTTTCTTACAAAGGTTTTAATGATATGTTATTTTTTAGAAAATACGAGTTTCATATAGGAAGTATTCGTTCCGGGGAACAGTATAGAATGATTACGTCCGGATTTTTGCATGTAGATTATATGCATATTATTTTTAATATGTATACTTTATTCATATTTGCACCTTTAGTAATTGCGAGTTTAGGTAACTTCCATTTTATAATTTTATATTTTGCGAGTTTAATTATTGGAAATTTATTTACTCTGTTGTTTCATAAAGAAGAGTATAATTACAGAGCGGTAGGCGCTTCCGGAGCAGTAATGGGAATTTTATACGCATCGATATTACTTCATCCGGATATAGGAATTTATTTGTTTTTTATACCTATTGAAATTCCTTCGTATATTTTTGGATTGATATATTTATTGTACTCAATTTATGGGATGAAAGCAAAAAGCGATAATATCGGGCATACAGCTCATTTTGGCGGAGCCGTTGCAGGTTATGCTTTTACTCTGTTAAACAATCCACAAATATTTTATCAGAACACATTTGTAGTGGTATTATTAGCTATTCCAATAGTTGTATTGTTTGTCTTAATTAGAATGAAAAAAATTTAATGGCACAACTTTTGTCAATCTTCAATTAATCTCAATAAAATTTAATCATCATGAAAAACACTTTTTTTATTCTTATGGCAGTTATAATGTCGTCTGTAAATGCCCAGCAAATTAAACAAGAATCTATAATTTCAGTTTCCGGAGAAGGTAAAGTTACTGTTGTACCGGATTATGTAAATATTGTTATTGCAGTTGAAACAAAAGGGAATACTGCTGTTGATGTAAAAAAACAAAATGACGAAAAAGTTGACGCAGTTATAAAATACATCAAAAAAATGAACATTGCAAAAGAGGACTATCAAACGCAGAGAGTTTCATTAAACCCACAATATGATTATGAAAAAAAGAAAAATTATTTCAATGCAACTCAAAGCATTAAAATAACTTTAAGAGATCTCAATAAATATGATCAAATGATGGAAGGATTGGTAAATGCGGGTGTAAATCAGATTAATTCTATTGAGTTTAAATCCACACAAATGAAAAAACACGAATCTGAAGCCAGAAAACTGGCAATGCAGGATGCCCGTACAAAAGCTGATGACTTTTTGTCTGTAACAGATCAGAAAATTGTAAAAATATTTTCTATTTCAGATAATTCTCAACCGGTTTATTACCCGAGAGCAATGTATTCTGCAGTGGCAATGGAAAAATCCATGGATAGCTTTTCTGGAAATGAAACACTTGCCGTAGGAGAAATTAATATTACTGCAAATGTAAATGTAAGTTATATATTGAATTAGATTTTAGTATATCACAATAAACAAAAAAATTGCCATTAGGCAATTTTTTTGTTTATTGATCTTTTAGGATCTGTAATTGTTTGTGATTTTTTATAATGATCTTTTTATCTATAAGATTGATGTAACCAGCCTTATTAAATTCGGATAATAATCTGATACAGCTTTCTGTTGCAGTACCGATATAACTTGCCAGATCTTCTCTCGTAAGTTGAGGTTTTATTGCTCCATCATTGCTTATACCGAATGTGCTTTCTAAATATAATAAAGTATAAGCTAATCTTGCTTTTACTGATTTCTGGGCCATACTTACCATAACATCATCAGCATCTTTAAGATCTTCACAAATGGTTCTCATTACGTTCATCGAAAATTTATTGTTATCATCAATAAAATTCATAATTTCACTTTTAGGAATAAAACATACCTGCATATCTTCTAAAGCAACTGCACTTAGGTTAGCGGGTTCATCGCTTATAAGAGATCGTTGTCCCAACAATTCTCCTTTTTTGGCTAGTTTTATAATTTGTCTTTTTCCGTTAGAACTCAATTTAGTAAGCTTGCACACTCCGTCTTTTAGGCAGAAAACGCCATTTACATAATTACCCTCTTCAAAAATCACTTCCCCTTTTTTAATAATTTTAGAAGTTTTACAATCAGCCATTTTGAGTAATTCGTCTTTACTCAGAGCTTTAAGAGAACTAAATTCACGAACGATACATTGCTCACATTTACTCATAGACTTACACTTTTATAGAGTAATACAAAATTACTCATTTTATATGATACTATGATAAATATCATATTTTAAAACTTCTTGTATTTGGAAATTTGCAGTGGGTAAAATGAGCAATATTATGGAGCAGTCTAATTGTTTTCACTGCGGATTACACATATCACAGCGAGCGGTTATATTTTATGATGATAAACACTTTTGCTGCAAAGGATGTAAAGTAGTATACAGTATTTTTCAGAATAACGGATTATCGGATTATTATAAATTAGAGAACAGTCCGGGAGCGACTCCTTTAGTTAATAATGGAAAGTATCAGTTTTTAGAAAACGAAGAAATTGTTGAAAAACTTATCGATTTTAACGATAGTGATGTTCAGATCGTTTCTCTCAATATTCCTCATATACATTGCAGTTCATGTATTTGGATTTTGGAAAATCTGAATAAGCTTGAAAAAGGCATTAATTATTCGCAGGTAAATTTTCCTGAAAAGAAAGTTAGGGTCAATTATTCAAAAAAATCAACTTCACTCAAAACCATTGTAGAATTATTGAATTCGATCGGATATGAACCCAATATCAATTTAGACCAATATGATAGTAAGAGGCAAAATGTAAACCGATCCCTTACCTATAAATTAGGAGTGGCATTTTTCTGTTTCGGAAATATTATGCTTTTGTCATTTCCGGAATATTTTGAAGTTGGAGAATACTGGTTAGAACAATACAAAGGATTTTTCAGATGGTTGATTTTTGCTTTGGCAATGCCAAGCTTTCTGTATTCGGCTAGCGGATATTATGTTTCGGCATATCATAGTATCAAGACCAGAATACTTTCAATAGATATTCCTATTGCTTTGGGAATAATTGTAATGTTTATCAGAAGTGCGGTAGATATTATATTTGATCTGGGACCTGGTTTTTTTGATAGTTTGACAGGTTTGGTCTTCTTTATGTTATTAGGAAAAATGTTTCAGAGAAAAACGTATAGTTTCTTGAGTTTTGAAAGAGATTACAAATCTTATTTTCCCGTAGGAATTACGAAAATCGATTCAACAGAAAAGGAAATCAGTATACCGATATATGAGATCAAAGAAGGAGATAAATTACTCATTCGTAATCAGGAACTAATCCCTTGTGACGGAATTTTATTGAATGAATCCACAGAAATAGACTATAGTTTTGTTACCGGGGAAGCGATTCCTATTACAAAACATTCTGGAGATAAGATTTATGCAGGAGGAAGACAAGTAGGCAGAGCTATTGAAATGCAGGTTTTACAGGCAGCTTCACAAAGTTATCTTACTCAGTTGTGGAGTAATGATATTTTTCAGAAAAAGACGTTGAGAAAAGTAGAAACCATTACAGATAAAATAAGTAAATATTTTACTCCGATATTATTAATGATATCTATAATCGGGTTTTTATATTGGATTTTTATAGATGCAACAACGGCTTTTAATGTATTTACGGCAGTACTAATTGTTGCCTGTCCTTGTGCATTGGCACTCACGGCACCTTTTACTTTAGGAAATGTACTGAGGATTTTTGGAAATCATCGGTTTTACCTCAAAAACACCCAGGTTATTGAGCAGTTTTCAAAAGTAGATACTTTGGTTTTTGACAAAACAGGAACCATGACGTACAATAATAATTCTGATATTATCTGGGAAGGAAACCCCCTTACAGACATTCAAAAATATTATATAAAAAATGTTTTGAGAGCATCCAATCATCCGTTAAGTAAGATGTTGTATGAAAGTTTCCCGGATTATGATAAAATAGATTTACAATGTTTCGAAGAAATTTCGGGTAAAGGAATTAGATCTAGTATTGAAAATATTGAAATTTTAATAGGGAATGCCCGGTTTGTTAAAGCAACCGTTCAAGATCAGATTTTACAAACGACAGTACATATAAATTTTGATAATGATTATTTAGGAAAATTTGTTTTTAATAATAAATACAGATCAGGGCTCCAAAAGTTATTTGGTTCGCTAAACAAAAATTACCGGTTGTATGTACTTTCGGGAGACAACGAAGGAGAACTGGAAAAACTTCAACAATTTTTACCACAAACTACACAATATGTTTTTAATCAGAAACCTGAGCAAAAATTAGAATTCATCAGAAAATTACAACAAGAAGGAAAAACGGTAATGATGATTGGAGATGGATTAAATGATGCCGGAGCATTGGCGCAGAGTAATGTCGGAGTTTCGATTTCAGAAAATGTAAATGTTTTCTCTCCGGCTTGTGATGCGATTCTGGATGCGAAACAGTTCAATAAATTAGATCGTTTTTTATTCAATTCAAAAAAAGCAATGCTTACCATAAAACTAAGTTTTGGATTATCATTATTATATAATATAGTGGGACTAAGTTTTGCCCTTACAGGAAATTTACTTCCGTTGGTTGCCGCTATAATAATGCCATTGAGTACGGTTACAATTATCAGTTTTGTAACATTGATGAGTAATTATTATGGTAAAAATTTAAAAAAAGAGTAATGGTATTTTTTATCAATAAAAATAAAAAGCATGATAAATATCATAGTTTTTACAATTACGCAAGAGTAATTTTGCTTTACACAAATAGGGTATGAGTGTCATTTATCTTTTAATTTCAATTAGCATCGTAGTAGCTGTTATCTTTTTTATTGCTTTTATAAAAGCAGTAAAAAGCGGGCAGTATGATGACGATTACACACCATCTGTCAGAATGCTTTTTGACGATGAAATTATAAAAGAAACAGTAGAAACAAATAAAAATAAAGAAGAAAAAAAATTATAATATGGAAATGCAGCAATTTTACTACGATAACAAAATTGTAAAGAAGTTTATCTATGCCACTATAGCTTTTGGTGTTGTAGGTATGGCAGTTGGGCTTTTGCTCGCAATTTTATTTTTATTCCCAAATCTTACAGATGGTATTTCGTGGTTAAGTTTTGGTAGATTAAGACCTTTGCATACCAATGCAGTAATTTTTGCATTTGTTGGAAATGCTATGTTTGCAGGGATATATTACTCGATGCAAAGACTGCTGAAAACCAGAATGTACAACGATGTATTAAGTAATATACATTTCTGGGGCTGGCAATTAATAATTTTGGCTGCCGCTATAACATTGCCATTAGGATATTCTACTTCCAAAGAATATGCAGAATTAGAATGGCCTATAGATATAGCAATAGCTGTTATTTGGGTAGTATTCGGTATTAATATGATTGGTACAATTATCAAAAGAAGAGAGCGCCACATGTATGTTGCGATCTGGTTTTATCTGGCGACATTTGTAACAGTTGCTGTTCTTCATATTTTTAATAGTCTTGCATTGCCGGTTTCTGCTTTAAAAAGTTATTCTGTTTATGCAGGAGTTCAGGACGCATTGGTTCAGTGGTGGTATGGACATAATGCGGTTGCATTTTTTCTTACAACACCGTTTTTGGGACTAATGTATTATTATGTGCCTAAAGCCGCAGACAGACCGGTTTATTCCTACAGATTGTCGATCATTCATTTTTGGTCGCTCATATTTATTTATATCTGGGCAGGACCACATCATTTATTGTACTCGGCATTACCCAACTGGGCTCAAAATTTGGGAGTTGTATTTTCTGTTATGCTTATTGCTCCATCCTGGGGAGGTATGATCAACGGATTAATGACACTTCGGGGAGTTTGGGACAAAGTAAGAGTAGAACCTGTATTGAAGTTTTTTGTGGTAGCAATTACAGGTTATGGTATGGCAACTTTTGAAGGGCCTATGTTGTCTCTTAAAAATCTAAACGCAATTGCTCATTATACAGATTGGATTATCGCACACGTTCACGTGGGAGCATTGGCTTGGAATGGATTTTTGGCGTTTGGTATGATTTATTGGTTGATACCAAGGATGACAAAAGGAAGTTTATATTCAAATAAACTGGCCAATGTGCATTTCTGGTTAGGAACATTGGGTATTATAATTTACGCATTACCAATGTATGTTGCAGGATTTGTTCAGGCTTCTATGTGGAAACAATTCAATCCGGACGGAACTTTAACCTATGGAAATTTCCTGGAAACAGTTACCCAGATTATTCCAATGTATTGGATGCGGATGATTGGAGGTACAATGTATATTATAGGTATGTTCATATTGGTTTATAATATTGTTCAGACCATTAGAAAAAATGCAACAATTGAAGATGAACTGGCAAAAGCCCCTGCATTACAGAAAATCAGTAATGGAAGGCTCAAAAACGAAAAATTCCATCCCTGGCTGGAAAGAAAACCAATTCAATTAACGATTTTGGCAACAATTGCAATTCTTATCGGAGGTATTGTTCAGATTGTTCCAACATTGGTGGTAGATTCTAATATTCCAACAATAGAAAGTGTAAAACCTTATACACCACTTGAGCTGGAAGGACGTGATATATATATTAGAGAAGGTTGCGTAGGTTGCCATTCGCAAATGATAAGACCATTCAGAAGCGAAGTTGAACGTTACGGACCTCAATCCAAAGCAGGAGAATTTGTTTATGATATGCCGTTTTTGTGGGGTTCAAAAAGAACCGGACCAGATTTACATCGTATAGGAGAGAAATATAATGATAACTGGCATTTTAACCACATGTGGGATCCGCAAAGTACTTCTGCCGGTTCGATCATGCCGGGTTACAAATGGTTATTTGAAAATAAAGCAATGGATATTTCTGATATAGAAAGTAAAATGAAAATCCTGCAAAAACTGGGAGTTCCTTATACCGATGAAGACATTGCAAATGCCCGAAAACAAATAGATGCACAAGGAGCTGTTATAGAAAAAAATCTGGAATCAGACCCGGATTATCTGAAAAGCTATGAAAAAAGCAGAGCCGAAGCCCTTTCAAACGGAAAAGAATTTGTTCCTATGAAACAAAGAGAAATTGTAGCAGTAATTGCTTATCTGCAAAGATTAGGTACCGATATAAAAGTAAAAGAAACTATAAAATAACAAATCATGTTTGAAGCTATAAAACACAATTTAGAAACCATAACAGGAATAGAGATTTACCCGATTATCTCTTTATCTATATTTTTTATGTTTTTTATAATACTGGGTATTTGGGTGTTTTCCTACAAAAAAACTACTATAGAAACATTGAGTAATATTCCTTTGAAAGATTAACGGAGTCATTAAAATTTAAAATAAAACATTATGAAAAAGTACTTTCCGGATTATCTTAGAATAATAGTTTTTTTCTTTTTATTTTTTGCAATATTAGAATTACTTATAGATTCTGGAGACAGACCCGCTTTTATAAAATATCCGATCCTTAATGCAATATTATTTATTTTTTTAGTAGTTCTGATTGCTATAGAAATGATATTTAAAGCAATAAACAATATCCGTTATAATACTTTAAATGAAGAGCAAAAAAAAGAATATCTTCTTAAAAAAGCACGTCCGTTTATGCAAAGTGATTTCATTTTATATCTGAAATCAAAATTTACAAATAACACAACATTAAAAGATGAAGAACAATTATTACTGGAACATGATTATGACGGAATCAAAGAGTTAGATAATAATTTACCGCCATGGTGGGTATATCTCTTTTATATCTGTATCTTTTTTGGAGTAATTTATATGGTAAAATACGAATTAATAAGCGGAAATACACAAGAAGACGAGTTTATGAGAGAAATGGAACTGGCTCGTGTCGAGGTGGAAGAATATCTTAAAACAGCTCCGGATCTGGTAGATGAAAATACGGTAACGTTACTTACAGATGAAGCATCATTAATCGAAGGAAAAGAAATTTATATTACTTATTGTGCAGCTTGCCACAGACCCGACGGAGGAGGACAGATAGGACCTAATCTTACCGACAAGTATTGGATTCTGGGAGGAGATCTTAAAAGCATTTTTCATACGATAAATAATGGAGGTAGAGATGGTAAAGGTATGGTGGCTTGGAGAGGAATGATAAAACCAAAAGAGATTCAATTGGTTGCATCTTATATTTTATCGTTAAACGGTTCTGCTCCGGCAGAAGCAAAAGCCCCGGAAGGCGAATTATGGTTAGAAGAAAACGAAGAATTAACCGAAACAACAAGTTTGGATACAATAAAATAAAAAAACATGGCAACTTCTTTTCAGGATGAAAGTTTTAGAGATACAATAGGAACTTTAGATGAAAAAGGCAAAAGAAAATTTTTATTTCCTAAAAAACCATCCGGAAAATTTTATGATTACAGAAAAACAGTAAGTTATATTCTGTTGTTAATCCTTATTGTAAATCCTTTTATAAAAGTTAATGGCAACCAATTTATGCTGTTCAATATTTTAGAAAGAAGATTTAACATTTTTGGAGTTGCATTTTGGCCACAAGATTTATACCTGTTTGTGATAGTTATGATTACAATGGTAGTATTTATCATATTATTTACTGTAGTTTTTGGAAGAATTTTTTGTGGATGGATCTGTCCCCAGACCATTTTTCTGGAAATGGTTTTTCGAAGAATTGAATATTGGATTGATGGAGATAGAAACGCCCAGATCAAGCTAAACAAACAAGTTTGGAATGCAGAAAAGATAAAAAAAAGAGTAGCAAAATGGTTAATATTTTTTGTCATTTCGTTTCTTATTGCAAATGTCTTTTTAGCATATATCATAGGTAGCGACGAACTTTTATTAATCGTCCGGCAAGGTCCTGCTGCTCATGTATCTAAGTTCATTTCTTTATTAATTTTCACATCTGTTTTCTATTTTATATTTGTATGGTTTAGAGAACAGGTGTGTATAATTGCTTGTCCATACGGAAGATTGCAAGGCGTTTTATTGGATAACAAATCCATCAATGTTGCTTACGATTTTGTAAGAGGAGAGAAAACCGAAGGCAGAGGGAAAATTATAAAAAGCGAAGATCGGGCCGCTTCCGGAAAAGGAGATTGTATCGATTGTAAACTATGTGTACATGTTTGCCCAATGGGAATTGATATTCGCAACGGGATACAATTAGAATGTACCAATTGTACCGCCTGTATCGACGAGTGTGCTACTGTTATGGAAAGTGTGGGATTTCCTAAAGGACTGATCAGGTATGCTTCTGAAGATGAGATCGTAAAAAAGGAAAAATTCAGGTTTACCGCCAGAATGAAAGGTTATACAACAGTATTGTTTATTCTCTTAGGAATTTTGAGCGGAATGCTGTTTTTGAGAAACGATATCGATGTGAATATTTTGAGATTACCCGGACAATTATTTACTCATGAAGGAGAAAATATCAGTAATGTCTATACTTATAAGATCGTCAACAAAAGTAATGACCATTATGATGATATTCATTTTGAAATTATTTCTCACGAAGGTAAAATTATAAAAGTAGGAACCACACCTAATTTTTCTATAAAAAAACACGAAATGGTTCAGGGAACAATTTTTATCCAGATACCGGAACATATTTTAAAATCAGAAAAAACAAACGTAAAAATTGCCGTATATAATTCTGAAAAATTATTGCAGACCATTACAACTAATTTTTTGGGACCAAGAACATTTTAAAAAAACACAGATTATGAAATTCAATTGGGGGACAGGTATTGTAATTGCTTTTGCATTATTTATGACATTTATATTATATTTTGTAACGAAAGTTCAGACCGATTCGAAATATGATAATGACATGGTTATTGATGAGTATTATAAAAAAGATGCTGTTTACAATGAGCAGATGATCAAAATGCAAAATGCAAAATCGCTGGATAGTCTTCCGGTAATAAAAAACTCTTCATCTGAGATTTTGATTATTTTTCCCGATTCGTATAATAATTTTAACGGAAAAGTGTCCTTTTACAGACCATCAGACAAGAAACTAGACTTTGAAGCTCAGGTATCCTCTTCGGGCTCTTCATTGCTCATACCCAAAAACAAACTTGCTGGTGGTCGTTGGGACATTGTTATTGAATGGAACATGAGCCAGCGGGATTATTTTTATAAAAAAGAAATGTATTTGTAATTTAATGATTTATAGTGCTTTTATATTAGGGTTAATAAGTAGTTTGCATTGTATAGGAATGTGTGGGCCAATTGCAATGATGTTACCGGTAAATCATAAAAATCCTACTCAAAAAGCATTGCAGATCATATTGTATCACTTAGGCAGAATTTCGACTTATGCTTTTATAGGTTTTATTTTCGGAACATTGGGAAGAGGTTTTTTTCTTGCCGGTTTTCAGCAAAAATTATCTATATTTTTAGGAATTATAATGATTTTATATGTGGTATTTCCCAAATTAACTTTCAATAACATACATATCAATAAACCATTTTTGTTTGTTTTTGATAGTCTGAAAAGTAAACTCGGAAAACAATTTGGAAAAAAAACACCACAATCTTTTTATTTTATAGGGATTTTAAATGGATTTTTACCTTGCGGCATGTTGTATATTGCCTTATTTGGTGCTTTGGCAATGCAAACGATCTTTTTGGGAATTTCTTACATGATCCTATTTGGGATAGGTACAATCCCGATGATGAGTACGGTGGTTTATTTTTCAGGATTTATTACTCCAAAATTTAGAAATCAAATTCAGAAACTTATCCCGGTAATGGTGGTATGTATTGGAGTATTAATGATATTGAGAGGATTAGGATTGGATATTTCTCATGTTTCTCCTTCTAATTTATCACTGTTTATACAGGCAGAATCAAATTGTAAATAAAAAAAATATCTCGAAATTTCGAGATATTTAAAGGTAATTTGTTTGGAGCAAATTTAGAATTTCAATTCAACCGCTAACTCAAAATCATCATGAATAGCTGCATCTCCCAATGATTGAAAAATACTTCCCGATTTGTACTCAATTCCGTATTTTGTTCTGTCAACTTTGAATGAAGTAGTAGCAGAATTTGCATTTGCCGTGAGATCAAAAGTTATCGGTTTTGTAATTCCTTTTATAGTAAGATCTGCGGTTACAGCATAAACATCTTTACTTTTTGAAGTTATTTTTGTAAATTTTAAAGCAGCAGTAGGGAACTTTTCTGTTCCGAAAAAATCGTCTGCTTTTAAGTGTCCTTCTAATTTTTCTTTACCTTTTCCGGCAGCCAAGTCTGTAACTTCGATAGAGTTCATGTCTATTACAAAGTTTCCTCCGGTTAATTTATTAGATTTAAAATCCAGTGAACCTTCTTTGAGATTTACAGTTCCGTCATGAGAACCTGTAACTTTTTTACCAATCCAGCTAATTTTGGATTTGTTTACATCTACTTTTTTTGTTTGGGCGTTTACAGACGAAACCCCAAAAGTTACTAATAGTGCGATGGCAATTGCTTTGAAATTTTTCATTTTTTTTAATAATTTAATTTGAGTTTATAATTTGATAAATAGATCCGTTGTTAATTTTTTAAGTACCGATTCGATTCTTGTTGTTTTCTATGATAAAAATGTAATCAGGAATGAAGTATTTATAAATTTCTCGTTCTGAATTTTTCTAATAGTTCATTAAGAAGTACAAATTCTTTTTCAGATAAATTTTGAGCAAAAGATTGGTCAAAATACTCGATTTTTGGATCCAATCCGGTTAATAGTTCTAATCCTTTTGCTGTAATCAGAACTTCAATTTTACGTCTGTTTTCAGGACAAACCTTTCTGGTAACCAAGTTTTTAGCAAGCAATTTATCTACCAACCGTGTTGTATTACTGGTTTTTGCGATCATTCTTTCCTGGATCATACGCATATTTGCCGGTTTACCTTTTTGTCCGCGTAAAATTCTCAAGACATTAAATTGTTCTATAGACAAATCGTATGGTTTAAGCAATTCATTAAATTTTTCATTGATTACATTATTGGTATAATGAATATTCAATATTGTTTTCTTCGGAAGATTAATTGGGGTAGAAGATTGTATGATTTTTTCAATTGTCATTGATTTATATATAATAATTTGTATGGACAAATATAGAGTATAAAATAATTGTATATACAAATGTGTTGCTAAATTAATGTTAAATAATAAATGAAAGTAGTTACAACTAATTAATTTTAGATGCTAATATCATAGTCCAATGAAAAATATATCCAAAAGTACGAGTTGTATCCTACTAATATTATTAAGCTTTTCAATTCAGGGACAACAAAAACCAACTCCGAAAAAAGTATATGAAAAAGATGGAATAGAGGTCGCTGCATACGACTTTGACGGATTGGAATATTTTTTAAACTTGGAAGATGATGTTACTTATATCGTAAATTTTTGGGCAACCTGGTGTATGCCATGTATTGAAGAATTGCCCTATTTTGAAGAAATAACCAAGAAATATCCCAAAGACAAAGTCAAGGTAATACTAGTAAGTCTGGATATGCAAAAACAGGTAGAATCCAGATTGTTGCCATTTATAAAAAAGAAAAAACTGAAGTCTGAAGTTGTATACTTAGACGATATAGATGCAAACAGCTGGATCAATAAAGTAGATCCTGATTGGTCAGGAGCAATACCGGCAACTGTAATTTATAAAAATAAAAACAGAAAATTTTATGAAAGAAGTTTTACATTTACAGAATTAGAAAACGAAATTAAACTGATAAATCAAAAATTATGAGAACAACCAAATTAATATTAAGCTTGTTTATAGTTGTATTGTTATCTTCATTTAAAACAAACACTACTCCCGGATATCAAATAGGAGACAAAGCTATGGACTTTTCCCTGCTTAATGTAGACGGAAAAAAAGTATCATTATCAGATTACAAAGAAGCTAAAGGTTTTATTGTGATTTTTACATGCAATCATTGTCCGTATGCAGTTGCTTACGAAGATAGAATTATCGAGCTGGATGCAAAATTCAAAAGAAAAGGATTTCCGGTAATTGCAATAAACCCTAATGATCCGACAATACAAAAAGAAGATAGTTTTAGTAATATGAAAGGAAGAGCCAAGGAAAAAGGATTTACTTTCCCGTATCTTTTTGACGAAGGACAGCAAGTATATCCGGTTTACGGAGCTACGAAAACGCCACATGTTTACCTACTTGAAAAAACAGAAAAAGGAAATATTGTAAAATATATCGGTGCAATAGACGATAATTATCAGGATGCTAATGCGGTAAAAGTAAAATATGTAGAAGATGCGGTTAACTCTTTATTGAAAAATGAAAAGATAAAAGTAGAAGAAACAAAAGCTATAGGATGTACAATAAAAGTTGCAAAAAAATAATTAGAAATCAATGGATTTGAATCAGGAAGATTGGTATAACCAATTGCAATCCGACCCGGATGCAGTAATTTTGGATGTAAGAACAGAGAGTGAACTTTCTGAAGGATTTATAAAACATGCCATAAATATTGATATATATAAAGGTCAGGGATTTATATATGCAATCGAAGAATTAGACAAAAGCAAAAACTATTATGTCTATTGCAAAGCCGGAGGAAGAAGCAGACAAGCTTGCAATATAATGAATGAGTTAGGTTTCGCAAATACTTACAATCTTATAGGAGGAATGATGGAGTGGAATGGAGAAGTAGATACCTAATAAATAGGTACTGACATTTTGTTAATGAGAAAATAATTTGTTAGATTTGGTGGCTTTTAACCCAAACCTAATCAAATTGTTAAACTTATGAAGAAAAATGTTAGTAAATCTGGAGGATTTATTAGAGTATTACTTGCAATAATATTATTTGCTGCTTTTTATTTATTAAATATTGAAGATGAGTTAATAAATAATATTTTGATTATTTGTTCACTAATACTTGTAATAACAGCTTTATTGAAATATTGCCCGATATTTCATTTTTTTGGCATTAATCAAAATAAAATCAATAATATAAAAATGTATTAAAATTTTTTATACCACAAAAAACATAGAAATTATCTAAATTGTGGTAAGGTAACACAAGGCTGTCTTAATAGGCAGCCTTGTGTTTTAGTACTAGGATGTTGAATATTAAAAAGATACCTGAATTTATACTAACCTAAATATTTAAAGTAAGTTTATATTTTTCTTATGAAATTTAGACTTTGAATTTTACAATTAATATGTAACTTTGAAAGGCAATCAATCCTTAAGAATGTCAAGTATAATTCAATTACTTCCTGATCATGTAGCCAATCAGATAGCAGCAGGAGAAGTGGTTCAGAGACCTGCATCTGTGGTCAAAGAACTGCTGGAAAATGCTGTAGATGCAAAAGCGACAGATATAAAACTGATCATTAAAGATGCCGGAAAAACTCTGGTACAGATTATAGATAACGGTATCGGAATGTCCGTTACAGATGCCCGTTTATGTTTTGAAAGGCATGCAACTTCAAAGATCCGGCAGGCAGAAGACTTATTTGCCATAAGCACAAAAGGTTTTCGGGGAGAAGCTTTAGCTTCAATTGCCGCAATAGCCCATGTCGAACTCAAAACAAAACAAGATCAGGAAGAACTGGGAATCCACTTACTTATAGAAGGAAGTAAATTTATTTCACAGGATTTTGCAGTAATTCCAAAAGGAACTTCGTTTGCAGTAAAAAATCTTTTTTATAATATTCCGGCAAGGAGGAATTTTCTTAAATCAGATACTGTAGAACAAAGACATATAGTCGATGAGTTTCAAAAAGTAGCATTGGCACATTCTAATATTTCATTTACTTTTTATCATAATGGAAGCGAAATGTTTAATCTTCCTGCTTCAAATTTGAGACAAAGAATTGTAAATATCTTCTCGGGTAAAACCAATGAGAAATTAGTTCCAATCCAGGAAAGTACCGAAATAGTGCAGATTCAGGGATTTATATCCAAACCGGAATTTGCCAAAAAAAATCGTGGAGAACAGTTTTTCTTTGTAAACAACAGGTATATCAAAAGTGGTTATTTGCATCATGCAATTATGGCAGCTTATGATGGTTTGCTTAAAGACGGTAGCCAGCCGAGTTATTTTATTTATCTTGAAGTTCCACCTCATACAATTGATATCAATATTCATCCTACAAAAACAGAAATAAAATTTGATGATGAGCATGCACTTTATGCTATTTTGAGATCAACGGTTAAACATAGTTTAGGGCAATTTAATGTTGCACCGGTTTTAGATTTTGATAGAGATGCAACACTTGATACGCCATATAATTATAATCAAAAAGAAGTTGAAATTCCTGTTATTGAGATAGATAGAAGTTTTAATCCTTTTGCAGAAGATAAACCTGCAAAGAAAAACGAATCGTCGTATTCTTCTTTTTCTAAAAAACAGGAAACAGCAAGTTGGGAAGGATTATATGTTGGCTTACGAAATGAATCGGAAACGTTTACCTCACAGGATTTTTCTGTAGAAACAGAAGAAGTTGCCAGTACTTTGTTTCAGGAGAACGAAGTTGAAAAAAGAGTAAGTAAATCTTTTCAGATACATAAAAAATATATTATCAATCCTATAAAATCCGGAATGGTAATTATTGACCAGCAAAGAGCTCACCAGAGGGTTTTGTATGAAGAATTTTTGACGAATATGACTGTCCATCAGGCTTCAAGCCAGCAATTATTATTTCCGTTGAATTTGTATTTTTCCAGACAGGAAATAGAATTAATTGAAGAACAAAAAGATTTACTGAATAACACAGGTTTTGTTTTTGAATCTTTCGAAAAAGATCATGTGGTAATTTCCGGAATTCCTGTAAATGTTTCAGAAAGTGAAGTTTCTATTGTAATTGAACAACTTATGCACGATCTGAGCGAAGGAATTGTAGAAAATTGTTTCAGCCAGTCAGATAGAATTGCAAAATCTATGGCAAAAAGTCTGGCGGTAAAAACCGGAACTTTTCTAAGTGAAAAAGAACAGGAAAATTTAATAAATGGATTGTTTGCCTGCAAAGATCCAAATGTTTCACCATTTTTAAAACCTACATTTATTACAATGAGTGTAGAAGATTTAGATAAAAATTTTAGTTTATGATGCAAATAACACCAATGGTCAAGCAATTGCTGATCATTAATATTATTTTTTTTATAGGTTCAAATATTGTAGGAGATGCAGCCTATGATTTATTGTCATTACATTATTTTCAAAATGAAAAATTCGGATTCTGGCAATTTATTACCTATATGTTTATGCACGCGAGATTTCCTACATTGATGCACATATTTTTTAATATGTTTGCTTTGTTTTCATTTGGATCGGCTTTAGAACATTTTTGGGGAGCAAAAAAATTCTTGTTTTTTTATATTTCCTGCGGATTAGGGTCTGCATTGTTACATCTCGGAATTAACTATATGGAAATGCAGAATTTGCTAAATGAATTGACTCCTTTAAATTTAACTAATACTGAAATTCATACCTTATTAAATATGGATTTTAGAAATTCTTTTGATAGTTTAGGAAGGCTAACCGATTCTGAAGTCACTAATATTATCGAAAGAGTAGGGATGAATCAAGAACAGTTTAATACAATCGGGAAAGCTGCAATGATCAATTATGTACCTATGGTAGGAGCTTCGGGAGCAATCTACGGCTTGTTGGCAGCATTTGCTTTTATGTTTCCTAATGCAGAATTGGCATTGTTGTTTATTCCTGTTCCTATTAAAGCCAAATTTTTTGTACCGGGAATCTTATTGATCGATTTAGTTTTGGGATTTCAGGGGAATGCTATTTTTGGTTCGGGAGGTTCAGGAATAGCGCATTTTGCACATATTGGCGGAGCATTAACCGGATTTTTGATGATGTGGTACTGGAAGAAAAATCAGTTTAACCAAAATCGCTGGAGCTAATTTATGAATATAATAGAAGATTTGAAATATCAATATAGAGTAGGAGGAATTGTCAATAAATTAATTTATTGGAATATTGCATTGTTTGCAATTCCGTTTGTATTAATGGGAATTCTCACAATGTTCAATATCAATTTTGATTTGATCCGGTACTTTAGTTTGCCAAGTAATTTCTCTGTTTTGATTTACAAACCTTGGACATTGATAACGTATATGTTTTTTCATGCAGGAATTTTTCATATTCTTTTCAATTTGATAGTGCTCAATTTCTCTGCAAGATTATTTGAAACCTATTTTACTCCAAAACAATTATTTGGTGTTTTTCTGTTAGGCGGGATTTTTGCCGGGATAATATATTTATTGAGCTATCAGTTTTTTCCTTACTTATCTAATTCCAGATCTACCTTAGTTGGAGCTTCCGGAGCAATAATGGCAGTGCTGTTTGCAACTGTTACTTATAATCCGATGATGCACATTCGTTTATTTTTGTTTGGAAGTGTAAAACTTTGGCAAATTGCTTCGGTGTTGATCATTATGGATCTTATTCAGCTTCCTATGAATAATACCGGAGGACATTTGGCTCATTTGGGCGGAGCATTATTCGGTTTTATTTATATCAGAACTTTACAAAAAGGGAACGATATGAGTTTAATTGTAACCAAAACCTTAGATTTTTTTGCTAATATTTTTAATAAGAAAAAAACAAAAACTCCGTTTAAAAAAGTACATAAAAATTATAACAGAACTAATACTGCAAATAGAAAGGAAAATAAAATTCATTCAAATATTGTCATCAAAGATAAAAATCAACAGCAGATAGATGATATTTTAGATAAGATAAGTCAATCAGGTTATGATAGTTTGACCCAGGATGAAAAAGATTTTCTATTTAGATCTGCAAAAAAATAATTAAAATCGGGCTATGAAAAATTTATCTTGGTTTAACAAACTGATGTTTTTTTTTAATATTCTGCTTACAGTTTTGACTGTGGCAGCTTATGTGCTGCCTTTTTTAGCACCCAAGATTTTTCCTATTCTAGCTGTTTTGACTTTGTTTTTGCCCCTGATGCTAATTCTTAATTTGTTGTTTTTTATTTATTGGCTCATTCAATTCAAAAGACAATTATTACTTTCAGGGATCGTATTGCTTGCAGGAATAACTTTTATCAATAAATTTTATAAATTTTCAGGAAAAGATATTCCCGAATCGCCGGATGATTTTAAATTACTATCCTACAATGTCCGTTTGTTTAATAAATTTGAATGGTCTGATAAGAAAACGGTTCCGATTGAAATTTCTGATTTTGTGAAAGAAATCAACCCCGATATTTTAGCAATTCAGGAATATTCTGAAACCAAAGATTTTGATGCTTCCGGTTTTGAATATAGTTATATCATTTCGAAAGGGAAAAAAATTAAGACCGGTCAGGCTATTTTTTCAAAATATAAAATTATAAATGAGGGAGAAGTGGTTTTTCCACAAACCGGAAGTAATATGATTTTTGTTGATATAATAAAAAGAAAAGATACCATTCGTATTTATAGCATGCACCTGCAATCGACCAATATTACTCCTGATATTAATGAGCTTAAAGAAGACATTAATGATATTGATCAAAAAAAATCCGAAAGAATGTTAAAGAGGTTAAGTTCTGCATTTAAAATTCAGCAGCAGCAAGCAGAAATTATTATGGAGCATAAAGAAAAATGCAAATATCCCGTGATTATCTGTGGTGATATGAATAATAGTGCTTTTTCGTATGTTTACAGAATTATTAAAGGAGATCTTCAGGATTGTTTTGAAGAAGCCGGAAATGGTTTTGGAAAAACGTATGATTTTATTTATTATCCTGCCAGAATTGACTATATTTTTTCAGATAAAAAATTTGAAGTAAAATACTTCAAAAATCATTCAGAAATTGTTGACTCAGACCATTTTCCCATTGTAACCAGGCTGGCTGTAAAAGAAGAATTATAATTGCTGATCTTTAAGATAATCCATAGAATATCTTCCTTCGTTAAACAATAGATCCAGAATACTCAGATTGTTTATAAATCCGTGTTTTTCTTGAAATACCTGATTGTAAGGTTTGCAGACCGAATGATCTTTTTTGCCATTTGCCAAATTTCTAAAATCATATCCGTCAAATTCACTATGGAACTCTTCACTGATTTTATAATCTAATTTTAATCCCAGGCATTTAGATACAATTTCTATAGTTTCAAGATTTAGATCCATTAGAAATTGGTGTTTTTTTTCGAAAACGGGGAGTATTGCATCTTCAAAAAACTCAAAAAAAGGAGAACTTCTGTAGGCTGCTTCAAGAGATTTGAAATGCTGTTTTTGCCAATCAAAAGCGGTTTCCAACTGAATATCTTTGGTTTTTTGCCTGACTTGATTAGAGTGCTTTACAGGAATATTTAGTAACTGAATGCCATTTGGACTATAAATATACATTCTGTTTCTATTGGTTTGTTTCTGGAAATTATCGCCCATTTCTAGAGTAATAGTCTCTGCTTTTGCTAAGGCAACAAAATGGCTTATAGAAGGAAAATAAGTTGGATGTATAATAATGTCCATAATAGGATTAATTAAAAATCAAAAGTCATAAAATCTTTTACAATTTTACGACTTTTAAATGTTTTATTTTTTGAAAAATTCGGCGTTTTCTTTAGCTTTTTTCTTCTTCTTGATGACGAATCTTGTGATGAAATATCCTGCGAGTAAGATTACAAAGAATTTAAAATAGGAGTAAGGCTGCCCACTTCCGCTAACGGTCGTAAAAAGTCTTTCCCATCTTATCTTGTCGATCAGTTTACTTATTGGTTTATGAGGATCCAGACTCATCCAGATAAAAACGGGTTTACCCACAATGTGATCTTCCGGTACAAATCCCCAATATCGGCTGTCTTCCGAGCGATGGCGATTGTCTCCCATCATCCAGTAATAATCTTGCTCAAAAGTATATGTATTGGCTATTTTACCATCTATTCTAATCTCTGAACCGGTTATTTTAAGGTCTTTTCCTTCATAAACACTTATAATCCGTTGGTACATTTTGATATTGTCTTCATCGATTTTTACCGTTGTTCCTGCCTGAGGAATTGTAATTGGACCATAGTTGTCGATAGACCATTTCCCGTAATGAGGGAATGTAGCAGAATTTCTCTCGTTAATATTTAATTTAACAGAAATAATTCTATTGTCTTTTTTAAGAATTTCAGCTTGTTCTGCCGTAAGATTTAAATCTGCCGATCTTTGGGAATAATTTAGTTTTAATTGATTGTAAACTTCCTGATTAAGAGTTCCTCTAAGTGATACAACCGAACTGTCTTTTGCTACTTCTTCCAGATGGACATTATTGTAACCGGAGGTTAATAAATCTCTTATTTCTTTTCGATCCCATAATTGTTTTGAAATATCAAAATTTGGAATATATTCATAGATATTCATTTCATTTAATAGGGTTCCAATGTTATTTTCTTTTGTAACAACAGAGTAATGCATCTGAACTTTAGCTCGTTCCGGCATTTGGGAAATTTGTCCGTTAATATAAATTTCTCCATCTTTCATTTCGAAAACATCACCAGGAATTGCCACACATCTTTTTACATAGTTGGATCTTTTATCTATAGGCTTGAAAGCTTTTTTTCCAGAAGTATCAAAAAATTTATAAACGGTATCGGTTGGCCAGTTGAAGACTACAATATCGTTTCTTTCGATATTTTGTAGTCCTGGTAATCTGAAATAAGGCAATTGTGGTTTTCTAAGATACGATCTTCTGTTTAAGAAGGGAATGGAATCACTTATTTTTGGAACAACAGGGATAGAATCATGAACCATTGGTAATGCGACGCTTGTCATAGGTGTTCTTGCGCCATAATGAAATTTGCTTACAAGAAGGAAATCTCCAACCAATAATGTTTTTTCTAATGAAGAGGTTGGAATAACAAAAGGCTGCATGATATAGGTATGAACCAAAGTTGCTACAATGACAGCAAATAAAATAGAGCTGATCGTATCTCCGGTTTTAGTTCTGGAAACCAAACTTCTGTTTTCGATATAGGTTATTTTTTCTACATAATTAATGTAATAGATGTAGAATCCTAACGTTAGTAAAACCAACCAAGTATCTAAGGTTTTGTTTTTCCCGAAACTTCGTATGGTTTCGACCCAAACCACAGGAAACATGATAAGCTGAATGATAGGAATAAATAATAAGATAGTCCACCAACTGGGCCTGTTGATGATTTTCATTAAAACAATTGAGTTATAAATAGGAACCAATGCTTCCCATGCTTTTCTGCCAGCTTTCTGATACAGTTTCCAGGTTCCTAAGAAGTGAATAACCTGCATGATCAGAAAAAATATAAACCATTCTATAATTGTCATTGGGTATATTTTTAATTATTTATTTAAACCTAAAACATCTTTCATTGTAAAAATTCCTTTTTTGCCAACAATCCATTCTGCTGCAATTACGGCTCCTTGGGCAAAACCATTACGATTGTGAGCGGTATGTTTTATTTCGATCGTATCTTCGGGAGAATGGTAGATAACAGTATGTGTACCAGGAACTTTATCTTCTCTTAAAGCTACAATTTTTAATTCATTTGATCCGGCATTATTTAATGTCCAGTTTGTAAAATTAGTGTTTTCGATAATATCTTTGGCCAAAGATATGGCAGTTCCGCTTGGAGCATCGAGTTTTTGGGTGTGATGAATTTCTTCCATACTTGTTTGGTATTGACCAAAAGGAAACATCAATTGAGATAGATATTTATTCAATTCGAAAAATAAATTGACACCTAAGCTAAAATTTGAACCATAGATAAATGCTCCGTTTTTTTCTTTACAAAGATCTACCATATTATCGTATTCTTCCAACCAGCCTGTGGTTCCGGAAATTATAGGTATATTTTTTTCTAATGCTGTTGTAATATTTAAAACAGCTGCAGAAGGAACACTAAAATCGATTGCAACATCTGCATTTTCTATTCCTTCAAATGTATCGTGGTTATCTTTTCTCAGGACAATTTCATGACCTCTGCTTAAAGCTATCTCTTCAATAACTTTTCCCATTTTTCCATAACCAAGTAGTGCGATCTTCATTTTTATTAAAAATTATAGTTTAATGAAATTCCAAAATTGTATTTGTAATTAATATCATTTTGAATAATTGACGGATTGAAAGTTAAATTATCGTTGACGTTAAATTGCATTAAATGTGCATGAACATTTGCCTCAACAATATTAAGTACATATAAACCTAAAGTTATGATCAAAGATAAATCCCGGTTTCTTTGAAATTGTCTTTGAGCATTGATAAGGGTTTGGTCGGAGTATTGACCCTTGAATTCGTCATCCAGTCCTGCCAATCGCATTTTGTAGGCATCACGATATTTATGATACTGTTTGTTATTATCCATATAAAAATACAATCCGGTGCCAATTGCTCCATAAACAATAGGAACTTTCCAGTAGCTTTTGTTGTAAACCTGACCAAGTCCAGGAAGTATGGCAGAGTAAAAAGCAGCTCTTGCGGGAGCCAAAGGATTAAGAGATGATATATTATTATTGAATTGAATTGAATCCTGAACAGTCAATTTTAAATCGTCTTGATTTTGTGCGAATATATTTGTACAACAAAAACAAACAAATAATAATATGTATTTTTTTTGAAACACTTAGCTGTTGATTAATTTTACAATTCTTTTGAAATCTTCTTCAGAATGGAAAGGGATAGAAATTTTACCTTTACCATTTGCGGCGAGTTTTATATCAACTTTTGACCCAAAATAACTGGAAATATTTTTTATTTCTTTTTCATCTATTATAAACCCTGATTTTTTTGCAGAAATTTTAGTTTTTGGCAAAAGACTTGCCTGGTAATTTTTTACTAAATTTTCAGTATCTCTTACAGAAAGATTCTGACTTACGATTTTGTGATAAATATCTGCCTGTGCATCCTGATCTTCAATATTTATTATGGCACGACCATGTCCCATAGTAATAAAACCATCTCTTATTCCGGTTTGTATAATCGGATCTAACTTTAAGAGTCTTAGGTAATTAGCAATAGTAGAACGTTTCTTGCCTACACGGTCACTCATCTGTTCTTGTGTAAGTTGAATTTCGTCTATTAATCTTTGATAAGAAAGAGCGATTTCGATAGGATCAAGATCATGGCGTTGAATATTTTCAACTAAAGCCATTACTAATGATTCATTGTCATTAGCGATTCGGATATAAGCAGGAATTGTTTTTAACCCCGATAATTTAGATGCTCTTAATCTTCTTTCTCCAGAAATCAATTGAAATTTATTGAACTCTATTTTTCTAACAGTAATTGGCTGGATTACGCCTAATTCCTGAATAGAAACAGATAATTCTCTGAGAGATTCTTCATTAAAATTTGTTCTGGGCTGAAATGGATTAATTTCGATAGCATCGATATCAAGCTCTATGATGTTTCCTACAACTTTATCTGCATTTTTATCATTTACAGATTTGATATCGTTATCAGGATCTTTGAGTAACGCTGATAATCCTCTTCCTAATGCTTGTTTTTTTATTGCTTTAGCCATTTTTCAACTAACTGTTTTTCTTTATTATTTCTTGAGCTAAGCTCAAATAATTGGTTGCGCCTTTGCTTGTTGCATCAAAATTGATAATGCTTTCGCCAAAAGATGGAGCTTCACTCAATTTAACATTTCTTTGAATAATGGTTGTAAAAACCATATCATTAAAATGTTTTTGTACTTCTTCTACAACTTGATTGGAAAGTCTCAAACGAGAATCATACATGGTAAGTAATAAACCTTCTATATCTAATTCGGGATTGTGTATTTTTTGTACAGATTTTATGGTATTTAATAATTTTCCCAAACCTTCGAGTGCAAAATATTCACATTGTATCGGGATGATAACAGAATCTGCACAGGTTAAAGCATTTAATGTTAAAAGACCCAGAGAAGGTGCACAATCTATGATAATATAATCATAATTGTCTTTTACTTCTTCTAATGCTTGTTTGAGCATATATTCCCGATTTTCTTTATCTACTAATTCAATTTCTATAGCAACCAGATCGATATGGGCGGGAATTACATCAACATTTGGAGCAGAGCAACTGATTATGGCTTCGGATGGCGAATGGCTGTGCTCGACAACCTGATAAGTGCCTATCTCAATGGTTTCAATATCAATTCCCAAACCGGAACTCGCATTGGCTTGTGGGTCGGCATCAATTAGTAATACTTTCTTTTCTAAAACACCTAATGAAGCTGCCAGATTTACCGAAGTTGTTGTTTTACCAACACCGCCTTTTTGATTTGCAATAGCAATTATTTTGCCCATGAATTTTATTAAGTTTTGAACGGTAAAAATACAATTATTTATGGGTTTTGAAAATGTAATTTGTTAACAAAGTTAAAAGTCATAAAGTCTGAATTATCAAGGAAACTTAAATATTACAGGTTTTGATTAAGTCTATATTTATATTAAACGAAATAGAAATATTAAGTTTAAACCATTTCATCTTTCGGCAAAGACGAAAATCAGCCTCTGAATATTTTTTTCGATATCAGAATTATTTATTTTTCTTTGCTTTGATCATCATTTCAAGCATATCCCACATTTCTTCGGGAATTTGTTCGAGCAGGTTAAACTGTCCTGCACCTTTAAGCCATTCTCCTCCGTCTAAAGTGATAACTTCCCCATTTATATAAGCTGAAAAATCCGAAACCAAATAGGCTGCCAGATTAGCCAATTCCTGATGTTCTCCTACACGTTGCAAAGGAACTTTTTTTGCCATATCAAATTTTTCTGCCAAATCTCCAGGTAATAATCTATCCCAGGCTCCTTTGGTAGGAAAAGGTCCGGGTGCAATCGCATTGCTTCTGATACCGTATTTTGCCCATTCTACGGCGAGGCTCCTTGTCATGGCAAGAACTCCGGCTTTTGCAGTTGCACTGGGAACTACATAAGCAGAACCGGTCCAGGCATATGTTGTTACAATATTAAGAATCGTTTTGTTACGTTCTTTTTTTTCTATCCAATGTTTTCCAAACGCCAGAGTACAGTTTTTAGATCCTTTTAAAACTATATCGATAATGGTGTCAAAGGCATTGGCAGATAATCGCTCGGTTGGAGAAATAAAGTTTCCGGCGGCATTATTTAGTAATATATCTACAGAGCCAAAATTCTCAATGGTTGTCGCCAACATTGCTTCAACTTCGTTGTAATTTCTCACATCACATTGTACCGGTAAGCAATTTCCGCCTGTTTCAAGTGATAGTTCTTCTGCTGTGTCTTTTAGTTTTTCTATATTTCGTGAACTAATGGCTACATTTGCACCAAGTTCCAGAAAGTATTTGGTCATTGCTTTACCAAGTCCGCTACCGCCGCCCGTAACTACAATGTTTTTTCCTTTTAAAGCATCGTCGCGAAGCATTTTATCTGTATAGTTCATAAGTTTTTTCATTAAAGTCTAAAGATAATAAAATAGGTCTATGTGTATAAAAGGTGGAAGAAACTTTTATAAAAATATTATGAAAGTGATTTTTTAAAATGTAACATCAATTATCAAGTCACATTTAATGGGAAGTCTGTAAATTGAAAAAAAATACAATCAAACTTAAATTATTATTAATTATTATCAGAATATTTTAAATAATTAAACTATGCTGAATTTTTTGATTAATTTATATATTTGTTCTTTTATGTATTCCCTATAATTATTTAAACATTAATCTATTTTGATAAGATGAATATTATCCCCAAATTGTTTTCTGACAAATTAGTAATTCTGTTTATTTTAATGTCATTATTTTGCTTTGATTTAAAAGCTCAAGAGAATAATGTTACAATAGAAAGTTTATTGAAAGAATATAAAGAAAATTTACCGGACACTTCAAAGCTAAGAATATACAGACACTTATCTATAAAATATACCGGAGTAGATTATGATAAGAAGAAAGAAATTGCCATAAAATACAGAGAAATTGCCAAAAAAGTAAAAAACGATACTTTAGAAATAGAAGCTACAATAGATATAGGACTGAGCTATGCGTTAAAAAGAATTAATGATTCTGCTTTTTATTATTTTACGGAGGCAAATGAAAGGGCTAAAGAATTAAAATATTATAGAGGAGCAGGAAGATCAAGTGTAAATATTGGTTTTTTGTATGAGCAAGTTGATAATAGTAAGGCAGCTATTGATCGATATATGGAAGCAATATATTATTTTAAAAAAAAGAACTATAAGAGAGGTCAGGCTCAGTGCTATATGAATATCGGAGGAATTTATTACGATAATGGATTAAATGAAATGGCAGAATACTATTTTAAACAATCGCATCAACTTTATTCTGATATTAATTATGATATAGGTATTGCTGCAAGTTATTACTCTTTTGGTAACATTTACAGGAGATTTGGAGATTATGAGAAAGCAAACTCCTATTTTATTAAAAGTTTAGAAATAAGAGAAAAAAACAATGACCTGAGTGGTATTGCACTCTCAAACTGGGGTTTAGGTAAAGTATATCTGGATGCAAAAGAATATCAAAAAGCTATAGAAAAATGTAGTATAGCTTATGAAATTCATGAGAAAACAGATAATTTATTTAATAAATCAGCTGTACTTAATACTTTGGCGGTTATTTATTCTGAAATGAAAGATTTTAACAATGCATATAAAGCTGCAGAAGAAAGTCTGGAAATAGGAAGAAAATTAAATATTAAAAAAATAAGATTACAGGCATACAGAGTTTTGGCATCAATAGCTACTGATGATAAAAATTACAAAAAAGCTACAGAATACAACAATAAATATATAGATCTTAATGATTCTGTAACTACTGAAAGTGTTACACAGCATATTTTTTTATCGGAATTGAACAGAGTGAAAAATGAAGCAGATGTCTTGCAAAAAGACAACGAACTTATTTCTTCTAAAATATCAGAATATTTTAAGATCATTATCATAATTTCAATTCTTCTTATTGTAGTAGTTATCATGACCATGATGCTTATGAAAAGAAACAGCGAAAAAAATGAAATTAATAAATTACTGACCAAACAAAAAGATGAAATAGCTTTTACCAACGAAAAGATTGTGCTTGTAAATGAAAAACTGCAGAAACAAATGCAAATTTCTGAAAAGCAAAATAAAGAACTGGAACAGCTTAATAAAGTTAAAAACAAATTTTTCTCGATTATATCTCACGATATGAGAGGTCCTTTGGCAAACTTAAATATGTTAATCGACCTGTACAGATCAGATCAATTATCAAAAGAAGAATTAGATGAATTACTATCCAAAATAGACAAAACAATTTATGAAACCAGGTCTTTTCTTGATAATTTACTAGAATGGTCAAAAAATCAACTGGATGGTATGCAGGTTAATCCGGAAAAGTTTGATTTGTATGAAATTATTGAGAAAAATTTAAAATTGATTGGATTTCAAATAACCTCCAAAGGAATTCATCTCGAAAATATCATTAAACCGGAAACATACGTATTTGCAGATCCTAATATGATGGAAGTTGTTGTAAGAAATCTTATATCTAATAGTGTTAAATTTTGTAAAGAAAACGATTCAATTACTCTAAAAGCACAAGAATACGAACATTATGTTGAGTTTATAATTTCGGACACCGGCACTGGAATAAGCGAAAAAGACTGCAAACGAATATTTGAATTAACTAATTCTAAAAGTGTAGGAACTTTTGGAGAAATAGGTCATCAGATAGGTTTGATATTGTGCAAAAGCATGTTAGATCAAAACAACGGAACCATTAGAGTAGAAAGTACTTTGGAAGTTGGAACTACATTTTATATATCGATACCCAAATAAAAAAGCGTTTGGAAAATCTCCAAACGCTTTTTTTTAGAATATTTATTTAGGTTTTATTATCTTAAAACAGCTCCGGCTTCGGTTTCAAAATTCTTTTTGAGCTTAGACATTATTTTATCGATCTGAGCATCTGTTAATGTTTTTGAAGTATCAAGAATTGTAAACGAAATAGCATACGATTTTTTACCTTCCGGAAGATTCTTATCTTTATAAACATCAAACAAATTAACGTCTTTTAATAACGATTTTTCAGATGATTTTGCGATGTTATAAATGGTTTCGAAAGTTACACTTTCGTCGACCAATAAAGCCAGATCTCTTCTTACTTCAGGATATTTGGGTAATTCGGTAAATTTTATTTTTGAGGAAATCAAGTTTAGTAAATTCCCCCAGTTAATATCTGCAAAGAGGATTTCCTGTTTGATGTCGAAATGTTTAAGAACATTTTTTTTGATGGTTCCCATTTCGGCAATTGTAATGTTTCCTATAGAAATTGTAATCCCTTCTGCAAAATAGTCGGATTTTACAGGACTGGTCTGCACTTTATCAATTCCTAATCTTGAAAGGATCGAGTTGAAATATCCTTTGAATAGAAAAAAATCAGATTTTTTCTGAGGATTTACCCAACTTTCAGATGTACTATTTCCGGTTAAAAAGAGGGTAAGATGTTTTTGTTCTTCGTAACCAGAAAGAAATTTATGATATGATTTTCCAAATTCGAAAAGTTTTAAATCTGCATTTTTTCTATTGATGTTATAAGAAATTGCCTCCAGTCCCGAAAACAGTAAGGATTGTCTCATTACAGATAAATCTTTACTTAAAGGATTGAGCATTGTTACATTAAACTCTGATTTTAGAGAATCGGTTAATTCTGTATATTCCGGAGATGTAAGTGAATTCGCCATCATTTCATTAAACCCTAACGAATTCAATTGATTGGCAATGATGTTTTGTACTTTGTAGTCTTCTTTTCTGGGAGAATTTGCAACACTTGCATTTAGTTTTTTTGTAAAACTAATGTTGTTGTAACCATAAACTCTCAAAATTTCTTCAATTACATCAATCTCTCTTTGTACATCTACACGATAAGAAGGGATGGTTAGTCCCAGACCTACATCAGATACACTATTGATTTTAATATCTAAAGAAGCTAAAATTTTCTTGATGGTTTCTTTAGAAATTTCCTGACCAATTATTTTGGTTGCTTTCGCAAAATTTAAAACTACATGAAAATCTTCTATTTTTTTAGGATAAATATCAACAGCATCAGAGGTAATCTCTCCACCGGCAACTTCAAGAATTAAAATAGCGGCTCTTTTTAAAGCGTATTCTGTGATATTTGGATCAATTCCTCTTTCAAACCTAAAAGAAGCATCTGTATTGATATTGTGTCTTTTGGCACTTTTTCTAATACCTACCGGGTTGAAGTAAGCGCTTTCCAAGAAAATAGAATTGGTACTTTCTGTTACTCCCGAATTTTTACCTCCTAATATTCCGGCAATACACATTGGTCCATTCTCGTCGCATATCATTAAGTCTTCTTCATGCAATGTTCTTTCTATATCGTCAAGAGTTGTAAATTTTGTTCCGGAATCGAGTGTTTTTACAATTACTTTATTACCTTTTATTTTTGCAGCGTCAAATGCATGAAGTGGTTGTCCTAACTCGTGTAATACATAATTGGTAACATCTATGATGTTATTTTTTGGAGTGAGACCAATTGCTTTTAATCTGTTTTGTAGCCATTGAGGAGATGGTTTTACAGTAATATTTGAGATTGTTACTCCGCAATATCTTGGTGCCAGTTTAGGATCCTGTACGGAAATATCCATTTTCAGGGTTCGTTTGTCTACTCTAAAATTTGATATTGATGGTGTAATAAATTCCGTATTGATATTTTTTTGATGTAATCCGGCACGAATATCCCGGGCAACACCCATATGGCTCATTGCATCAGCACGATTTGGAGTAAGTCCAATTTCGAAAACTTCATCATTTTCAATATTAAAAACTTTGGCAACAGGAGTTCCGGGTTTTAGTTTGGAATCCAAAACCATGATACCTTCATGACTTTCTCCTAGTCCCAATTCGTCTTCGGCACATATCATACCATAGCTTTCCTTATCTCTTATTTTTCCTTTTTTAATAACCAGACTATTACCATCTTTATCATAAAGTGTAGTTCCTATTGTCGCAACTGCAACTTTTTGACCAGATGAAACATTACTTGCTCCGCAAACAATTTGTACAGGATTATTGTCGCCCAAATCTACAGTTGTTACTTTAAGACGATCGGCATTAGGATGCTGTTCGCAGGTTAAGACATGTCCGACAACAACTCCTTGCAATCCTCCTTTTACAGATTGATATTTTTCTACAACTTCAACTTCTAGACCTAAATCGGTCAATAAACCTGAGGTTTCTTCAGAATTCCAATCTATTTTGATAAATTGTTTAAGCCAGTTATATGATATTTTCATTTGTGTTTTAAAATAAGGATGCAAATATAATCATTGTTTTTGGAGGTTCAAAGCTCAATAATTATAAATATTAATATGAGTTATCAATATGAATTTTCAGGTTTTGAGTTTTTTTCTGTAGATAAATAGTTTTATTATTCTAAACCAGAAAAAGACTTTTTACTGATTTTTGCATTTTAATAAATTTATGAAAGATCATACGTTTTTGTGATGATTACATTGTTAATGTACCTGCTAATTCTTTTAATAATATTTCAGAAAGTTTTGCTTGTAACTGTGCATTGCTATTTCTTACTTTAGCATTGATATAATTGAGTTGGGCAGTTCTAAATTCTAATGTTGTAATTGTTCCTATCCTGAATTTTTCTAATGTAATATCGAGATTTTGTTTGGCGATATCTTCATTTTTTGCTTCTAATTTTGCCAAAGCAATATTGGTTAGATAGGTTTCGTAATTGGTAGCAATTTGTGTTTCTAAAGATTTTTTTTGTTGTTCGATCTGAATAGCTGCGTTTTCAATCTGAATTTTTGTAATTCTTTCATTTCTGTTCTGCGATCCTCCATTAAAAATATTCAAAGTAGCATTAAAACCATAATTAAAACCTTGTGCATTGGAGCTTGTGGTAAATCCTAACGAAGATTCTGTTCTGGAAAAATTATACCCGGAAGTAAGATTTATTGTAGGAAACCGTTCTCCTTTGATTTGTTTTAACTGAAGTTCTGCCATACGTTTATTTATAATTTGTGCATGTAACAGAGGATTTTGTTTTTCGGCCGAATTCAACAAATTATCTAATAATAATGATTCGTCTATTAGAACCATATCGACTATATCAAAATCTATTTTGGAGTCTCTTGCCAATATTTCATTTAATAAAATTTTGGTGTTTTTAAATAATTCTTTTTGTTTGAGTAGATTGGTATTATCTGTATTTAGATCTACCTGTGCATTAAGAACTTCCAATTTTGAAGCTTTTCCAATAGTATATCTGTTTGAAGCCAGTTCTAATCTCATATTAGAGATTATAATCGTAGTATCTAATGCCTGTAACTGTTGTTTTTGCTGTACCAGATTGTAATAAGTAGCAATTACATCAGAAACTTTTGTAAGTATGGTAAGTTGGAGTTCGGTTTCTCCTAATTTTTCCAGCTCCTTCAATTGTTCTCTTTTTGCAAACATTTTAAAACCATCAAAAACAGTCCAGTTAAGAGCCACTCCATAATTGAGGTTCATGTTTTTTGCACCATCAAGCTCTCTCACATTTCCGTCGGATTGTGTTTGTCTGGTATCCTGAACAGTGTGGTTGTTATTGATCACGCCGTTTATACTTGGTAACATTCCGGCATTGCCTATATTAGAATTTTCTTTATCAATTTTGAGTTCGTTAGAAGCAATTTTGATATCGTAATTATTTTCTAAAGCTATTTTTACAGCATTTTCTACAGTCAGGATCTCTTGAGAATATCCTGCTGATAAGGAAAAGAGGGTAGTTATTATTAAAAAAAATAATTTATATTTTGTCATATTTTTCTATATTATCAAATTCCGGATGGTGTTTTCTCTCTCTGGACCACATCAGGTAAATAGCAGGGATTACAAATAAGGTAAGTACTAACGAAAACAATGTACCTCCAACAATTACAACTCCCATACCGATTCTGCTGGTTGATGCGGCTCCCAACGATAATGCAATTGGTAATGCTCCAAGTGCAATTGCTAAACTTGTCATAAGAATTGGTCTGAGTCGGGATTCTGAGGCTTCCAGAATAGCTTCTAATTTTGGTTTTCCCTGTTCTCGAAGCTGATTGGCAAATTCTACAATTAAAATTCCGTTTTTGGTAACCAGACCAATCAACATAATGGTTCCGATCTGACTAAAAATATTCCAGGTTTGCCCAAAAAGCCATAATGAAAATAATGCCCCGGCAACAGCCATAGGTACAGTTAAAATTATGATGAACGGATCTATAAAACTTTCGAATTGAGCGGCTAATATTAAAAATATCAATATCAAAGCCAAGCCAAATGCAAATGCTGTATTTGAGTTACTTTCTGCAAAATCTCTGGGTTCTCCACCTAAATCGGTTGTAAAAGTTTCGTCTAAAACTTTTTGTTTAATTCTCTCCATTGCATCTATTCCGTCACTTATACTTTTTCCGGGAGCCAATCCGGCAGAAACGGTTGCAGACATATACCTGTTGTTATGATATAATTGAGGAGGGCTGCTTTGTTCTTCTATCGAAACTACATTATCAAGCTGGATTAAATCACCTTTGTTATTTTTTACAAAGATCGAAGTTAAGTCCATAGGTTCGTCACGATCTTTTTTATCGAACTGTCCCATTACCTGATATTGTTTTCCATTCATCATAAAATAACCAAATCTTTGACCACTTAAAGATAATTGTAGGGTTTGTGCTACATCAATTACAGAAATACCCAAGCTTTGTGCTTTGTCTCTGTCGATTGTAACATAAATTTCAGGTTTATTAAATTTTAAGTTAACATCTGTGATAGAAAATGTAGGATCTTTTGAGGCTTCATCCATAAATTCCGGAATTTTTTCTTCAAGTTTTTCAAAATTTTGAGCCTGAATAATGTATTGTATAGGTAATCCGCCACGTCTGTTTACAGCAATTGTCGGACTTTGAGAAACCGAGGTTCTTGCTTCCGGATATCTTTTTGTCCATTTACTTAGATTATCTGCAATTTCTTTCTGAGAACGCTCTCTTTCACCGGGTTCTACCAAAGCGATCCTTGCTCTTCCGGAGTTGACAGAAGCAGAACCAAAACCGGGAGAAGTAATAATTAAACTAACTTTTTTTTCCGGTAATGAATCATTGATTAATTGAGTTATTTCATCCATAAAACGATCCATATAGTCGTAAGAAGCACCTTCCGGGCCTGTAATATTCAACGAAACAAAGCTTCTGTCATCATATGGAGCAGTTTCCTTCTGTAAAATTCCAAAGAACAAAACGATCAATCCGATACATCCTATAAGAATGGGAAAACTCAACCACTTTCTTTGAATAAATTTAGATAAACTTGAAGCATATCCTTTATTCATTTTTTCGAAATAAGGTTCGGTCAGATTATAGAATTTAGATTTTTTTTGTTCTCCACCTTTCATTAGATAGGCATTTAACATAGGAGTAAGCGTTAATGAAACAAAAGCAGAAATTAATACAGCGGCTCCAATTACAACTCCAAATTCTCTAAATAACCTGCCTACAAATCCTTCTAAAAATATTACAGGTAAAAATACTGCTGCAAGTGTAATCGAAATTGAAATTACAGCAAAAAATATTTCATTGGAACCTTTTATAGCTGCCTCGATAGGAGACATTCCTTCTTCTACTTTTTTATAAATATTTTCTGTTACTACAATCCCGTCATCTACTACAAGTCCCGTGGCGAGAACAATTGCCAGTAAGGTTAGTACATTGATCGAAAATCCACACAGCCACATAATAAAAAACGTTGCAATAAGCGATACGGGAATATCGATCAATGGTCTAAAGGCAATTGCCCAGTTTCTAAAGAAAAAATAAATAATGAGAATTACTAATACAATGGAGATTAATAAAGTTTCTGCTACTTCTATTACTGCTTTTTTTACAAATTGGGTATTGTCTATTGCTATATTTAATTTGAAGTCTTTGGGTAAATCTTTTTGCAATTGATCGTATTCTGCATAAAAAGCATTAGCAATATCCAAATAATTGGTTCCCGGTTGAGGGATAATAGCCATCCCTACCATAGGTTGCCCGGAATCACTTAGTTTAGTTTCAAGATTTTCTGCTTCTAATGATGCCTTTCCTACATCCTGTAACCTGATTATTTTTTCACCATCTGCTTTAATGATAATGTTGTTAAACTGTTCTTCTGTAGATAAGTTTCCTAATGTTTTTACTGTAAGTTCGGTATTGGCACCGGTTAATTTTCCGGAAGGCAGCTCAACATTTTGAGCATTTAATGCATTTCTGACATCTGCAACCGTACAGCCATAGGAGGTAAGTTTTATAGGGTCGATCCACAAACGCATAGCGTATTTTCGTAATCCCCAAATTTGCACACTACTTACTCCCGGAATTGTTTGTAATCTTTGAGCAATAACGTTATCTGCATAATCGGATAGTTCCAGAACATTTTTTGTATCACTCTGCACCGTCATTGTAATAATGGGTTCAGAATCTGCATCGGCTTTGGAAACAACCGGTGGAGCATCAATATCCTGAGGTAAATTCCTGATGGCTTGAGAAACTTTGTCCCTCACATCATTTGCTGCTTCTTCTAAGTTTTTACCCAGATTAAATTCGATAGTAATATTACTTGAGCCCTGGTTGCTGGAAGAAGTGATATTTCTTATTCCATCAATAGAGTTGATGGCTTTTTCTAAAGGTTCTGTAATTTGTGATTCTATAATATCTGCATTGGCTCCAGAATAGTTGGTTCTTACAGAGATTTGTGCAGGATCGATAGAAGGAAATTCCCGTACGCCAAGATATGTAAAGCCAATAATTCCAAAAAGAACAATGGAAATATTCATTACAAGTGTAAGAACCGGACGTTTGATACTTAGTGTGGATAAACTCATGGAGATTTATTTTATTTAATTGAAAAATATTAAAAGGATCTATATACCAATGAAATATTTATCTATTAACGTTTGATTTTTACCTTAACGGGAGTTCCGTTTTTCAGACTCATCACTCCGGTTGTGAGAACTGTATCTCCAGCTTTTAATCCGGAAAGGATTAATATATCTGTATCTGTTCTTGCTCCGGTTTCGACTATGATTTCTTTAGCATTTCCGTTTTCTGAAACAAAAATTTTCTTTCCGTTTTGTATAGGGATTAATGCTTCGGTAGGAACCATTAGAGCATTTGTACTTTTTTCTAAAGGAAGAGATACGTTGGCAAAAGTTCCCGGAAACAATTTTCCTTTTTCATTTTGGGCAATCGCTCTCATTTTTAGAGTTCTGGTTGCAATATCAATTTCGGGTTCGATGGCATAAATTTTGGCAGTAAAAATTTCTTTTGATGATGAAGTGGTAAACGAAATAATATTTTGTTCCCTCATTTGTGTTGCATATTTTTCCGGAACTGCAAATGTAATTTTAAGCTGATTGGTGTTGATTAATTTAGCTATTAAGGTTGTTGGGGTTACATAAGTTCCTTTTGAAATATTTCGCAATCCTATTTTTCCGGAAAACGGAGCTCTAACAGAAGTTTTGGATAATTGTGCCTGAATAAGCTGGGTTTGTGCTTTTGCAGAAGAATAATCTGCCGAAGCAATATCAAATTCTTCCTGGCTGATCGCTTCTTTCTGAAGTAGTAATTTTGCTCTCCTCTGGTTTTCTGAAGCTAAATTTTCTGCGGTTTTCACTTGTGCCAGCTGAGCTCTTAATTCGATATCATTTACTCTAAATAAGATTTGACCCTGTTGAACCTGAGTACCTTCTTCAAAATAAATCTGCTCAACAATACCCGAAATTTCACTGCGTAATTCTATTTGTTCATTGGCTTCAATAGAACCCGAAAGCGACAAATTGTCTGCAAATTCAGTAGGCTGGAGTACAATTCCACTTACCACGGTTACCGTTTTATTTGTTCCCGGGTTGTTATTTTGATTTTGATTGTCATTATTTTTTGAAATTCTGTAAAAAATAAAAGATAATAAAACTATGATGATCAGGGAATAAATGATGTATTTTAGTTTCATAAGGGCAGGTATTGTTTTTGAATTCTACAAATCTAATTTTTTAAGTGGGGAAAAGAGCAGTTGTTAAAATTTATTTAACAAAAGAAGTTTTTATATTAACTGATATAGTTCCAAATGTTCTTTTTCTTTGAAATTTCAATGTAAATTTTCCGAAGATTTTCATGCTCCGGTTTAGTCATATATGGGTCACTTTTGAGCAGTTTGATCGCGTAATGTCTGGATAATTCTAATATTTCTTTATCTCTTATAATATCTGCAATTTTTAGATTAAGAACACCGCTTTGCTGAGTTCCCATTAAGTCGCCCGGACCACGTAATTTAAGATCCACCTCGGCAATATCAAAACCATCGTTGGTTCTTACCATTGTTTCTATCCGGAGTTTACTATCGTTAGAAAGTTTGTGAGAAGTCATCAGGATACAGTAGCTCTGTTCTGCACCACGACCTACTCTTCCTCTCAATTGATGTAATTGGGACAAACCGAATCTTTCGGCACTTTCTATAATCATTACCGAAGCATTGGGTATATTTACTCCAACTTCTATTACAGTTGTAGCAACCATAATTTGCGTTTTCCCCTGAGAGAACCGTTCCATTTCGGCATCTTTTTCCGAAGGTTTCATCTTTCCGTGTACGATTGAAATAGCATATTTAGGTAAAGGAAAGTCTCTGGAAATACTTTCATAACCATCCATGAGATCTTTGTAGTCCATCTTTTCTGATTCCTGAATAAGGGGATAAACAATATAAATTTGTCTTCCTGATTCGATTTCATCTTTTATGAATTTCCAAACTTTTAACCGGTTAGAATCGTATCTGTGAACGGTTTGAACCGGTTTTCTTCCGGGAGGTAATTCGTCGATTACAGAAATATCTAGATCTCCATACAGACTCATTGCCAAAGTTCTCGGAATTGGTGTTGCGGTCATTACTAAAATATGAGGAGGAATTTCATTTTTCTTCCATAGTTTGGATCTTTGTTCTACACCGAAACGATGTTGCTCATCAATAATTGCAAGTCCCAGATTATTAAACTGAACTACATCTTCGAGTAAAGCGTGAGTACCTATTAAAATTGATAAATTTCCGTTTTGGAGTTCTTCATGAATAATTTTTCTATCTGCAGTTTTGGTTGAACCTGTAAGTATTTTTATTCTGATATTTAACTGTTTAGCAAAATCATGAAAACTTTTAAAATGCTGGTTTGCCAAGATTTCGGTTGGAGCCATTAGACATGTCTGAAAACCATTATCGATTGCCAAAAGCATTGTCATAAAAGCCACAATTGTTTTTCCCGAACCTACGTCTCCCTGGAGCAAACGATTCATCTGAGCATTACTTCCCATATCGTTTCTGATTTCTTTTAACACTTTTTTTTGTGCATTGGTTAAATCGAAAGGGAGGTGATCTTTGTAAAATTGGTTAAATAAAGTTCCAACTTTATCAAAAAAATGACCTTTTATTTTATGTTTACGTATGAGATTTTTAGAAATTAATTGTAATTGGATAAAAAATAACTCTTCAAATTTTAATCGAAATTGAGCTTTGATCAAAGCATCCTGACTTTTTGGAAAGTGAATGTTGAACATTGCCGTATTTTTGGGAATTAATTTTAATTCTTCCAAAATATAATGGGGTAAAGTTTCTGTAAATTTAGCTTGAGTTTCTATAAACAATTGTTGCATCATTTTATTGATGCTCCTGCTGGTTATTCCTTTATTGTTTAATTTTTCTGTAGAAGGATATACGGGTTGCATGGCGGTTCTCAAACTACTTTCGTGTTCAGAAAGTAGTTCGATTTCCGGATGTGGCATATTAAACAGGTTGTTAAACAGGGTACACTTTCCAAAAATAACTATTAAAGTATTGATTTTAAGACTGTCTTTGATCCATTTGATGCCTTGAAACCAAATCAATTCTATTTGTCCCGTATCGTCTGCAAAAGTAGCAACAAGTCGTTTGCCTCTTTTTTGTTCTACCGTTTTTATATGGATAATTTTACCTATTATCTGAACCTCTGAATTACTGTTCTGAAGTTCATTTATTTTATAGTATTTTGTTCTGTCAATATATCTGTTGGGAAATAAATGAACCAAATCCTGGTAGTTGTGAATACCTAATTCCGAACGAAGTAATTGACCCCTGTTTGGACCAACACCCTTTAAATATTCGATTGGAGTTTGTAATAAATGATTCAAAATAAAAAGATAATTTAGCAATAGCGAAGATAAACTTTCTTTTTCTAATATTTTTCTTCAAAATGATTGTTAAATATATATAGCAGATATGTAATGTAATTAATTATATTTGTTAACCAACCTAAAAATAATTTATATGTTAAAAAATAAATACTTATCCTTTCTTGTAGCATTTTTGTTTTCGTTGTTTTTAATCTTATCCTGTTCATCCGGTGACGATGGTAATCCACCTAAAACTCCGGATCCGGCTGTTGGAGAAATTATTGTAAATCCGACAATTCTTAATTTTGGAGGAGTTATGGTCAATACCAATTCGGGTATTAAGACATTTTCTGTAAAAGCAACAGATCTTTCGGATAATTTAAAAGTAAATGTTACGGGAAAATTTAAAATTTCATTAGATCAGGTCAATTTTTCAAATGAAATAAATATAAACAAAGAAGAATTTTCAGATCAGCAATCTAAGACAATATATGTAGTTTTTCAACCGGAAGAATTAGAAAACTCCGAAGAAAATATCATTCTTAAATCTGAAGGAATCTCCGATAAAATTATAAAAGTTACAGGCAACGGAATTCCTCGTATTTATAATTATCAAACATTTAGCAATACAAGATTAGCCTTTGGAGGAGGACATAGTCAGTATAGTATAGAAACTTTTACATTACATAACGATTTGAGCAATATAGAAAAAATAAATATGTATATAAAACTCAATTGTCCTTCACAAGGTTGTAACGCCTGGGATGTTTATGCAAATATTCTGATAAAAGACCAGGAATCGGGAGAATGGTATGAAATAGGAAGATATATTACACCGTATGGAGTAAATACGTCAAAAACTCCCAGAGGTTTAGAGATAGATGTTACCGATTTTAAATCTTTACTTACCGGTCAGGTTGAGATGAAAGCTTATATAGAAGTCTGGGGTGCCGATGGTTGGTTGGTTTCTGTAGATTTTGATTTTATAGAAGGAACTCCGGATTATCCGTATTATGCGGTTTCCAGAGTAATTCAGTATAATGAGAATTCTCTTGAAGGAGTGATTTATGGAGAAGATGCTTCAGCTTTTGATTTAACTAAAACAATTCAAATTCCTGCAAATGCCCAATCTACAACTCTAAGAACCATTATTACAGGATGGGGTCATGCAACTCCTCTCGATGCGGGAGGAAGAGGTTGTGCCGAATGGTGTTTCAGGACACATGATGTAAAAATAAATGGCACAAATACTTTCCAGCATAATCTCAATTCTATTGGATGTAATTCTAATCCAATTCAGCCCCAAAACGGCAATTGGAATCAAAATCGTGCAGGCTGGTGCCCGGGAATGGCAGTTCCTGTAAGAACCGATAATTTGTCTAATACAATGGCAGGGCAAAGTTTCACTTTTGAATATGCGTTTCAGCCCTGGACAAATAACTTGCAAGCAAACATAGACAACCCGCATGCATACTACGCTTTATCAACTTTTGTGGTTGTAAAAAGTAATACTCCAATTACCAAACCGATAGTTAACGAATAATTTTTTCATAAAATTCAAAATAAGCTGAACTTAATTTATAAGTCCAGCTTATTTTTATATTTAAGTATTGTTTTAGAGTAGTATATCCCCGGTCTTTTTCTTTTGTTGAATGCAAAGAATAATGAAGGAAAATATCGTTAAAGACTAATTTCTACGTTATTTTAGAATAATATTTATATTAAAAACAATTTTGTAATCTTGTTTTCCTCTAAAAAAAATAATTATGAAAACTAAAATTCAGATACAGTTATATTTTTTACTGCTATTTTCTATAGAAATTTTTGCTCAGCAAATTCATTTTGTAGATTTTAAAACGGCTAATGGACATCTTAATATTTATCCCGAAACCAAAGAGGTAAAAGGAAAAGTTATGTATCAGTTTGAAGTTAAAAAAGAAACAGACACGATTAGTATTGATGCTGTAAATATGAATTTTTTGAATGTTTTATTAAACGAGAAGAAAGCATTTTATATCAATACGGGAAAACAAATTCAATTTGTGTCCAAATTCAAAAAAGGCAAATATCAATTGAGTTTCAATTTTGAAGCTCAACCCAAACAAACGATGTATTTTATTGGAGAAGGCGAAACCAAACAAGTTTGGACCCAAGGTCAGGGAAAAAACACCAGCCATTGGTTTCCTAGTTTTGATGATGCCAACGAAAAAGTGATTTTTGATATTTCGGTAGCTTTTGATAAAAATTATACCGTACTCGCCAATGGAATTCTGAATCCTTTTAAAACAAAAATCACAGGAGAAAACAAATTGTGGTTTTATGAAATGCAAAAACCGATGAGTTCTTATTTGCTGGCAATTTCTATAGGAAAATTCAAACAACAAATACAAAAATCCAGTACCGGAATTCCTTTGGAAATGTATTTGCCTGTTGAGGACGCAAATAAATTCGGGGCGACTTATAAGCATACTAAAAAGATGTTTGATTTTTTAGAAAAAGAAATAGGAGTGAAGTATCCATGGGGAATTTACCGTCAGGTTCCTGCCAAAGATTTTCTTTATGGCGGAATGGAAAACACAACTCTCACAATTTTTAATCAGGATTATGTCGTAGATGAAATTGGTTTTAATGACAAAAATTATATCAATGTCAATGCACACGAACTTGCACATCAATGGTTTGGAGATATGGTTACTGCCAAATCAGGAAAACATCATTGGTTACAGGAAGGTTTTGCTACTTATTATGCATTATTGGCAGAAAAGGAAATTTTTGGAGAAGATCATTTCAACTGGAAGATGTACGAGATAGCCGAACGTTTGCAACAGGTTTCAAAAACAGATACGATACCGATACTGAATGAAAAAGCGAGTTCGTTAACATTTTACCAAAAAGGAGCGTGGGCTTTACATATTTTAAGAGAAAATATTGGCGAAGAAAATTTCAGAAAAGCAGTACAGAGTTATCTTAATAAATATGCCTTTCAGAATGTAGAAACCAGTGATTTTCTGAACGAGATTAACAAGGTTTCAAAATTTGATACTCAGACATATTCTAAAAAATGGCTGGAAAGTGGAGAATTTCAGGTAAAAGAAGCTATTGCTGTTTTAAGTAAAAATAAACTTATCCAACAATATTTTGAAATTGCAGAAATGAAACCGATTCCTTTTAACGAAAAGCAAACAAAGTTCATGCAGTTGCTTCAATCAGATGCTCAGGAACCAATAATCGAAGAAATTATCAGCCAGGTGACAGAATACCCGTTTGAAGAAATTTTTGATTTTATGAAAGAAGCCATCCAAATTAAAAATTTAAAATTAAGACAGGAAATTGCCAAGTCAATAAAGAATATTCCGCCTGATTTTAGAACAGAATACCAGACATTATTAGAAGATGATTCTTACATCACAAAAGAAATTGCAATGAATATGCTATTTAGTTCTTTTCCCGAAGATCGCTTTCAATTATTGGATAATACCCGGAAATGGATAGGTTTCAACGACAAAAATTTACGTGTAACCTGGTTAACAATGGCATTGATTACTCCGGATTATAAAGTTGAAGACAAACCAAGGTTTTACGACGAACTTCTCGATTACAGTTCGTCAAAATATGAAAGTGGTTTACGCCAGAATGCATTGAATAATTTATTGTATTTAGACCCTGATGATGCCAATGTAATGTTTAATTTGGTCAATGCTTTGGTAAGTCATCGCTGGCAGTTTTCAAAATTTGCCAGAGAAAATGTTCGCAATCTTTTGAAGAGTGAAAAACATAGAACCCATTTTGCAAAAATGCTGGAAGAACTGCCTGAAAATGAAAAATTTCAATTGAATCGATTATTGCAGGAATAAATTCAATTGAAATTTCGGGCATTTCTAATTATGAATTTCTTAAAAAACAGAAGAAATTTCATTTTTAATAAAAGCCAAAGCGACATCACTTGGAGATTGTGTTTCCAAAAGATTCTCCAGAATTTTAGAACGTAAATCGTCGGCATTATTAATTTCTGTAGAAATACTTACTTTTCTAATAGTTTGAATAATGGTGTTTTTTGCAGTAAGTATTACCGTCCAGCATTCGTTGCTAATGTAGATTTGCTGGGTAATGTTATGCTCAAATTCCTGTTCGATGTGAGCAATTAAATAATTAGCATAATCTACTTTGTCTGTAGAAACAGGAGCAATTCTTATTAATAACTTAGACGGATTGATACGTTCGAGAAATAATGTTAATCTTTCATAAGCCTGTAATTTCAAAGGGAGACCTGTCTTATTGTTTTCTTTCATCAACAAAAATCTTCTGCGATTTTCTTCATTTTTAGTAAAATTTTTAAAAAATAAAAAAGCAACGCCTCCTGTGATAATTGCGGGCAAAGTATAACTTAATAATTCTATGATTTTGGTAGTTTCCATTGTTTATCTGATTTGAGGCAAAAATATAATTTTAGTTGATAAATCCCTCACAATTGAGTTGTAATAATGAGATAGTAACCTTAATTTTGACCAAATTAAATTCGCATGCAAAAATACATCGATCAGTTAAATTCTGCACAACAGGAACCGGTTCTTCACAAAGACGGACCAATGATAATTATAGCAGGAGCAGGTTCGGGAAAAACAAGGGTTTTAACGATTAGAATTGCTTATTTGATGAGCCAGGGAATCGATGCATTCAATATTTTAGCATTGACTTTTACCAACAAAGCGGCCCGGGAAATGAAAAAAAGAATCTCGGATATTGTAGGTTCTTCCGAAGCCAAAAATTTATGGATGGGAACTTTCCACTCGGTTTTTGCCCGAATTTTACGTTCAGAAGCAGATAAATTAGGCTACCCGTCCAATTTTACTATTTATGATACACAAGACAGTGTCCGGTTAATTTCTGCAATTATTAAAGAAATGCAGCTGGATAAAGATATATATAAACCCAAACAGGTTCTGGGCAGAATCTCGTCTTACAAAAACAGTTTGATCACTGTAAAAGCCTATTTCAACAATCCCGAATTAATGGAAGCCGATGCGATGAGCAAAAAGCCGCGTTTGGGAGAAATTTATCAAAATTATGTAGAACGCTGTTTTAAATCCGGAGCAATGGATTTTGATGATTTGCTATTGAAAACCAACGAGTTACTAAACGTTTTTCCGGATGTTTTAGCCAAATATCAGGATCGTTTTCGTTATATTTTGGTTGATGAGTACCAGGATACCAATCACTCCCAATATTTGATTGTTAGGGCTTTGTCTGATAAATTTCAGAATATTTGTGTAGTAGGCGATGATGCGCAAAGTATTTATGCCTTTCGTGGAGCCAATATCAATAATATTCTGAATTTCCAAAAAGATTACGAAGGAGTAAAAACGTATCGTTTGGAACAAAACTACCGTTCTACAAAAAATATTGTAGAAGCGGCAAATTCGATTATTGATAAAAATAAGACCAAACTGGACAAGATCGTCTGGACCGCCAATGATTTTGGACCCAAGATAAAAATAAACAGAAGTATTACAGATGGCGAAGAAGGTCGTTTTGTGGCTTCAACCATCTGGGAGCAAAAAATGCAAAATCAATTGCACAACGGTCAGTTTGCCATTTTATACAGAACCAATGCTCAATCCCGCGCTATGGAAGATGCCTTGCGTAAACGTGATATTCCATATCGAATTTATGGCGGATTGTCTTTCTACCAAAGAAAAGAAATCAAAGATGTGTTGTGCTATTTGCGATTGATCATTAATCCCAAAGATGAAGAAGCATTAATTAGGGTTATTAATTATCCTACCCGCGGAATTGGAGATACTACTGTAGAAAAACTGACTATTGCTGCTAATCACTACAAACGTTCGATTTTTGAAGTAATGCAGCATATTGATAAGATTGATTTAAAATTAAATTCAGGAACAAAAGCAAAACTGCAGGATTTTGTAACGATGATACAAAGTTTTCAGGTGATTAATGAAAACCAGGATGCCTTTTATCTGGCAGATCACGTTACCAAAAAAACGGGCTTAATACAGGAACTAAAAAAAGATGGTACTCCCGAAGGTATTGCCCGAATTGAAAATATAGAAGAACTTTTAAACGGTATTAAAGATTTTATTGAAGGGCAAAAAGAAATTGACGGAGCAAGAGGTGCTTTGTCAGAATTTTTGGAAGATGTAGCCTTGGCGACAGATTTGGATAAAGATACCGGAGATGACGACAGAGTAGCATTGATGACCATCCATTTGGCAAAAGGACTGGAATTTCCGTATGTTTTTGTTGTAGGAATGGAAGAAGATTTGTTCCCGAGTGCTATGTCATTGAGTACAAGAAGCGAACTGGAGGAAGAACGGCGCTTGTTTTATGTAGCATTAACCCGGGCAGAACATCAGGCTTATCTGACCTATGCTCAGTCGCGTTACCGTTGGGGAAAATTAACCGACAGCGAACCCTCTCGTTTTATTAATGAAATCAAAGACGAATACTTAGAATATCTTACACCGGAAGAAAATAGTTATCGTTATAAACCAATGATCGATAGTGATATATTCGGAGATGTTGATAAATCGAAGTTAAGGTTGGCAAAACCAATCTCAGGTACTCCTCCAAAATATATTACTGATAATGAACCTAAATCAGATATTAATATTCGTAAATTGAAACCGGTTTCGAGTCCTTCAAGTAATAGTTCCAATTTGTTTGACAGCAAGCTCATCCCTGGAAATATAGTGATGCACGAACGTTTCGGAAAAGGAGAAGTGATTAATATTGAAGGAGCCGGAGCCGATAAAAAAGCCGAAATCAAATTTGAAGTAGGCGGAATTAAGAAATTGTTATTGCGATTTGCGAAGCTGGATGTGATCGGGTAATTACTCTTTATTCCCAATCCATTTTTTTACTTCCGATTTATAGGTTTCGCCAATAGGAATGGAACCCAAATCGTGATAGATCATATTTCCGTCAATCGATTTTATTTTGTCCAGCTGAATGATGTAGGATTTATGAATCCGCATGAATTCTTTTGACGGAAGTTTGTTGATGAAATCTTTCAGATTATCCAAAACTATCAGGCGTTCATTAAGCAGATGAATTCGGATGTAATCGCTCAATCCTTCAATGAAAATAATATCTTTCGGATTGATTTTTACTTGTCGCCCGTCCACTTTTACAAACAAATGATTGTTGGTTTCCAAAGTCACAAAATCGGTGAATTTCTGCACCGCTTTATGAAATTTATCAAAGCTTATCGGTTTCAGTAAATAATCAATCACACGGTAATCATAACTTTCCAAAGCATAATCGGCATAAGCAGTGGTGACAATGAAATAGTTATCTTTATTAAACATCTGCATCAATTGAATTCCCGACAATTCCGGCATTTGAATATCAATAAAAATCAAATCGACAGTTTGCTTTTGAAGGTATTCTATAACTTCGAATACATCGGTTGTTGCTAAAACGACTTCTAATAGCAGTTGTTTATCAGCATAGTTTTTCAAGAGTTCTACGGCAAGTGGTTCATCGTCCAAGATGATACATTTAATTTTCTTCATAACTGTATTTCAAGATAACTTTTAAAATAAATTCCGTCGTTCATGACTTTAAATATATGTCGATTTTGAAAATAAAACTGCAAACGTTTTTCCAAATTTGACAGTCCTATTCCGGAATGAGCATCTTTTAGTTTTTTATTTATCTGGTTTTCAGCTTTAATAATCAGTTTTTTGCCGTCGGATTTAATAGAAAATAAAACAGGATTTTCAGCATTGTCTAAAATACCATGTTTGATACAATTTTCAATGAACGGGAGCATAAGATAAGGCGGAATAATTTGATTTTTATCTTCAATTTCTAAGTCAAGTTTAATGTTGATTGCTTTGGTATTGCGGATTTTTTCCAAATCAATATAGCTTTCGATGTATTTTAGTTCGCTGCCAACAGGAATTAGCTCTTTTTGGGTTTCATAAGTTGTAAAACGCATAATTTCGCTCAGTTTTTCTATGGCAGGCAAGGCTTGTTCGGATTTTCTGAAAACCAAAGAATAAATGTTATTTAGCGTATTGAAAATAAAATGCGGATTAATTCTTTAACTTTGCGTAACTTGAAATAAATTATAGGAATAAAATGGCTCAGTTTATAAAAATATACGAAGACAAACCCAACGAAGCAGCAGTGGCAAAGGTCGTAAAGGTTTTAAAAGAAGGTGGTTTGGTGATCTATCCAACAGATACCGTTTATGGTTTGGGTTGTGATATTACTAATTCAAGAGCTTTGGAACGTATTGCAAAAATAAAAGGGATCAAATTGGAAAAAGCCAATTTTTCATTTGTCTGTTCCGATTTGAGCAACCTCTCGGATTATGTAAAACAGATTGACACCAGTACTTTTAAATTATTGAAAAGAGCCTTACCGGGAGCTTATACTTTTATTTTGCCCGGAAATAATAACCTTCCAAAAGAATTTAAAAAGAAAACCACAGTCGGAATTCGTGTTCCAGATAACGCAATTGCTTTAGAAATTGTCCGTCAATTAGGAAATCCTATTGTTTCAACATCTATTCATGACGATGATGAGGTTCTGGAATATTCTACCGATCCGGAGTTGATTTTTGAAAAATGGCAAAACCTTGTAGATGTTGTAATTGATGGCGGTTATGGTGACAATGTAGGATCGACAATTATTGATTTGTCAGGATATGAACCAATTGTAGTCAGAGAAGGAAAAGGCGATCCGGATATTTTTTAGGAAAGAGTATTACACAATTGTTATTTTCTTTTTACTAATGGATGATTTAATGCGCCTATTTCATTTCTAATAACTTCATATTCATCCAAATTTTCTAATAACTTGGATAATGTTGAAAAATTATAGGTTCTGGTGTCAAAGCTTGGGTCTATTTTCCTAATATTTGCTCCAACCTGAGAAATATATGCAATGTCATTTTCATCAGTTGAAATATCAAAAGCTTTTGAAATTGTTTCGCTGTCTTTTTCCGATAAAATACGCGTCTTATTAACTGCTTTTATAATCGTTTTTTCAACTTTTACTTGAGAAAAATTAGATTTTTTATTTGTTTTTGGTTTGGTTTCTTTTGATTCAGTAATTTTTGGAGCAATATTTTCGGTATAAGTGAATATATCACAAGATTGGACAAAAGACTCCGGGGTCTTTTTTTCTCCAATTCCCATTACAAACAATCCTTCTTCCCGAATTCGTTTTGCCAGACCAGTATAATCACTGTCGCTTGAAACGATGCAGAATCCTTCTACATTTTTACTGTGTAAAATATCCATTGCATCGATAATCAAAGCTCCGTCGGTCGAGTTTTTTCCAGAAGTATAAGAAAATTTCTGAATTGGATTTATTGAATGTTGGTTTATTAAAGTTTTCCACGAATTCATACCTTGAGATGTCCAATCTCCGTAAATTCTTCTAATTGTTGCTTTGCCGTATTTAGATACTTCTTCGATAGTTTCTTTTAGCAATTTGGGTTGCGCATTGTCTCCATCTATTAAAATGGCAATATTAAATTTTTTTTCACTCATAATTTATTTGATGGAGGTATTTGTAATTCTGACTAACGGTTTGGTGTTTGGTGAAATGGCGGCGTTTGGAGCCGAAACGTTTAGCTAAAATACAAATTTCAATTGGAAAAACTACACTTAAATTTTGCATATCAGTTTGCTTGACGTAAAAATGTTAGTGGCTGTTTTCTTATTCTTCGACATATTGTACAATTTCTTCTATCTGTTTTTGCAGACTGTTATATTGTTCGTCAGTTCTAAAACTCTCCTGATAACACTCACAGTATTTGTCCCAAGCGGTTTCTTCTAATTCAAATTTCTTTTTTATTGCTGTTTTATCTGTTAAGTTAGATGCTGTATAATCGTCAAAATATTTTTGTGATTTGATGTGAATACTGTCGTATGTAGCTTGGCACTTGTTTATTTCATTAATTGGTTTGTCAAGGTATTTTTGAATTATATAAATGAAACCTTCATTTTCTACTAGAACAAAAATATTGTCAGGCGGGAAGCGTCCAATGTCTTGTGCAATTGTCCCAATACCTCCATACACTTGACTTTGATTGTAAGAAGAAATATTTTCTGAATAAAAAACTGTCGCACGAGCGTCAGAAAATAATGCGCTAAAAATATCGTTCAATTGCTTTGAAGTTAATTTGTCTGTGGAATTAATTTGTTGCGATTTAAAGTAGTCAAGAAACAATCCTTTGGTAGTTACAAATGTTTTTAAAGAGTTGTTATTCAATGCTAGGCCATCAAGCATTCCAAATCCTAATTCTGGCGTGAGCGTTTCTAAATTGATTTTACCGAATTTGGCAATACTGTCAATACGTGAATTCTTCAACATTTCTCGCAACATTTTTTCTAAAACTAAAAGCGATTCAGTGTCCTGCTTATAAATTTCTGTCCAGTTTTGAGCATTATCACTAATGTTTTTGAAATACTGAACATACTCATTGCGAACTTTCAGATAATCTAATTCTTTACTTGTTTGACCTGTCTGTTCGTTTGTAATATTTTCTTTGTTCTTATCATTCGTATTTTTACAAGAAATCAAGAGAAGTATTGTCAATAAGTAAAATAAGTTTTTCATTATTAATGTTGTTGTTTTATCTCAAATCGCTACATTTTCCATTTATAACCATTAAGCACTTTACCGTAAATATATAAAATAAATTAACAGGGAAACATTGTTACAAAAATTATATTTTGTTGTAAAATTAAATAATCTTATCTTGTGGAAAATTAAAATTGATACTTTGAAAAAACTATTAATACTGTTGTTGTGTTGTTCAAAAATAGCTTTGGCACAAGCTATTAAAGGTCGTGTCTTCGATGAAAACAATAATCCGCTTTATGGGGCCAATGTTTTTTTTGACGGAACTTCCATCGGAACAATGTCGGATGAAAACGGTTATTTTCAATTACCTTTTTCTACAAAAATAAATGCAAGCCTGGTTGTAAGTTTTATTGGTTACCAATCGTTTTCTACTTATTCCTATTCGACAGACGAAGAAATTCAAATCCTATTGAAACCTTCTACTAATATACTGAAAGAAGTTGTCATTAAAAAGAACCGGTTTACCCAAAAGCAAATGCTAAAACTTTTCAGAGAGCAATTTCTCGGTCAGACCAAAGCCGGAAAAAGTGCTGTTATTCTGAACGAAGACGATCTTGATTTTGATTATAATGAAAAATATAAAGTGTTTACTGCTACTTCAGATAAACCGTTGATAATTCAAAATCCGGTTTTGGGATATGAAGTTACTTATGAGATAAGTGATTTTATTGCGGAATTTAAAACGTTGAGCATCAATTCTGATGATGTTTATAAAATATTTTATGCCGGAGTTTCCCGATTTAGAGAAACGTCCAATTCCAAAGAGGTTATGGGAGAAAGAACAAAATCCTATCAAGGTTCGGTTTTGCATTTTTTCAGAAGCCTGATCAGTAATAAAATGGCGGAAAACAACTTTTTTTTGGCAAAAAATGATAAGCCCGCATCAGTTATGAATAATTTTGTTATCAAAGATACTGTCGGATATAAACAGGTAACCCTTAAGAATAGTTATACTGTTACTTCAAAAGCGGATAATAAAGTTAGAACACATGCCTTTTATAAAATTCTTTTTGATAAAACCCGAAACTCTTCGGTAACTTTTATAACACCTGTTTTTTATGTTGATCCGTTTGGAATCCATACTAATGTAAATGAGATTTTGTTTACCGGTGATATGGGATTTAGACGGATAGCCGATTTGTTACCTACTAATTTTGGTATAAATGAAGTGCTTTTTTCGAAGGAATAAATTTATCACAACTCAAAATAATTGTACCTGATTTTTTAATTGCTCAATCAATAAGGACATCATCCGTTTGTTTAAAGAAGATGAGTTTTGGATGTATCGTGTATATTCCTCAACAGTAAACAAGCCAATAACGATTCCTTTTAGCGAATTTCTGAACTTTATGTCACGTTGTATGGAATTTTCTATAAACTGTAATTTTTTTTCGGTACTAAAATTATAAAAATCGGTTTTACTTTTGGTAATATAGTTTCTTAAGACTTCAATGAAAAGATCGTTCTGAAGTTTTAAAATTGGTCTTAAAGTTTCATTTTGGAAAAATTCATCCGGTGTTAGCTGATTATTAAACGTACCCAACATCTCACCTCTGAATTCTCTGATAAACTCGTCTCTTGTTTCCATTTTTATTTTAAAGTTAAATAAAAAAGGAGTGGGTTATAAAATTAAGAAAATGAAGTTATTAAGAATTTAATTAACCGATTTTTCAGACACATTTATATAGAAATAATCTGTTAAAACTTCGATTTCGGATAGATTTTTGATTTTCAGATCAAATTTTTTCCAGGAATTTGTAGGATATAAACGTATTTTTTTTTCGTTGTGATGAATGTCAACCGGCATTTCAAAATCAGGTACATCAGTCTTCCAGCGGTATTCGATATTTTTCCCTTTTTGCTGAAATTCCAGAACAGGAATATTTTTATACTTCAAATATTGATCAAAAACAGGGGTAAGGCTCATCTTACTTTCTGCATTGAAAAAAGCAATAACAGTTTCTGTATCGATAATTGTATGACGATAGGTTTCAGAATATTTCAATAACATTTCCCACCATTTTGCATCATCATTGATAATGTGCCGCAAAGTATTCAGCAATAGAGAACCTTTGTAATACATGTCTATAGAACCTTTTTTATTTACTCCATATGCGCCAATAATTCTCTTTTTATTTTCAACCAGATTTTTCTGCCCATTGATGTATTGCATGGCTTTTTCATAACCATACAAGCATTCTACAAACACTGTTTCGGAATATGTAGTAAAACCTTCGTGAATCCACATATCGGCAATATCTTTTGATGTAATACTGTTTCCAAACCATTCGTGTCCTGTTTCATGAATAATGATGTAATCAAACAACATTCCCACTCCGGTTCTTGAAGGATCAAACCCTAAATATCCTTTTTTGTAGTGGTTTCCGTAAGCAATGGCACTTTGGTGTTCCATTCCTAAATACGGAGTTTCTACCAATTTATATCCATCTTCTTTAAAAGGATATTCTCCGAATTTTTCCTGAAAGCACTCTAACATTGGTTTTACATCCTCTTCAAAATGTTTCTTTGCTTTTTCTTTGTTTTCTCTCAATACATAATACTCTAAATCCAAATCATTCAAATTATCGAAAATCGTTACATAATCTCCAATATTCAATGTAATATTATAATTGTTAATTGGGTTTTTAACTATCCACTGCCATTTAGAATAACCATCATCCTGAGGAGTTTGTCCAACAAACTTCCCATTACTAACTGCAATCAAGCCATTTGGAACTTTTATGTCAATCAGAACTCCTCTATCAGGTTCGTCACTTTGAGAATCTTTACAAGGATACCACAAACTTGCTCCCGTTCCCTGAACTGCAACTCCTACAAAAGGATTTCCGTTACTATCTTTTTTCCAAACAAAACCTCCATCCCAAGGAGCATTTTTAGCTTCTTTTGGTTTTCCCGAATAATAAAATAAAATAGTTTGTTCTTCACCTCTTTGTAGTTCCTCCTCAAATTCCACAAAAACAGCATCAAACTCTCTTTCATAATCTAATTCTAAATGTGTACCTGAGCTATTCCATAGAAAAAGACTATCCACTTTCATATTCTCAAATAAATCCAACTGAATTTTATGTGTATTTTCAATAATCTTAAATGTGATATAATTAACTCCCGAAATATATTTTTCATCGGGATTTACTTTAATATCCAATACGTATAATTGAATATCAAAACAAGTCCTTTCAAAAGAAAATCCGCCTTGAAGTGAATCTTTTCTGGAGAATTCTTGAGCAGAAATATTTTGAAAAATTGAAATAAATACAAAAAAAAGAAGATTCTTTTTCATAGAAATACTATTTACAATTATGGTTTCAGAGCTTTGATAATTGTAAAAGTACGATTTTTTTTATCTCCTGTATTGCTTAGAACTTCTTCAGTTTCAGATAGAATTGTATCAATTTTAAAATCTGTATTTTCCAATAGATTCTGAACACTTTCATTATCGTAAAGCATAAAACCATATTTAGTAAACGGAATTTTTTCCATAATACTTTTTGGAACAAATCCTAAAATAAACTGACCATCGCTTTTTAATATTCTAAAGATTTCCTGAAGATATTTTTCTGGGTTTTTCCAGAAATACAAAGTATTTACCGTAAAAAGAGCGTCTATAGAATTTGTTTCTTTTTTAATAACTTCTCCATCAGCCAGTTCGAAAACCGCTTTTTTGGAAGCAATAAATTCTGAATTAATATTGTTGGCTTCCTGAATCATCAATTCAGAAATATCAATTCCGGTATAATGAATTGAAGAATTTTTATCGAATAAATATTTGATATGCAATCCATTACCGGGTCCTATTTCAAGTATTTTATAACCATAATAGATATTAATTTGGTTAATGACGTTGCGAATCATATTATCATTCGTAACGTTCATGTTTTTGGCTGTCACAATTCCGTTTTCTCCTTTCGGATGACTTAATTGTGAGGCTAATTCGCTTAATTCTTGTTCTGAAATACTTTCCATTTCATTGTATTTTATACCTGAATCACTCCTAAGTTAAATTGCTTTTCAATAGGTGAGTGGTTGGCGGCTTCGATTCCCATAGAAATCCAGGTTCTGGTTTCCAAAGGATCAATAATGGCATCCGTCCATAGTCGTGAAGCTGCATAATATGGAGAAACCTGAGCATCATAACGCGCTTTTATTTTATCGAAAAGCTCTTTTTCTTTTGCTTCATCAATAACTTCGCCTTTTGCTTTTAATGAAGAAGCTTCGATCTGCATTAATACTTTTGCTGCCTGAGTACCTCCCATAACAGCCAATTCTGCACTTGGCCAGGCAAAAATCAATCTAGGATCATAGGCTTTACCACACATGGCATAATTTCCGGCACCGTATGAGTTGCCTACAACTACGGTAAATTTAGGAACCACAGAATTGGAAACGGCATTTACCATTTTAGCCCCGTCTTTTATAATTCCGCCATGCTCTGATTTTGAGCCTACCATAAACCCTGTTACATCCTGAATAAAAACCAACGGAATTTTCTTTTGATTACAATTGGCAATAAATCGTGTGGCTTTGTCGGCAGAATCGGAGTAAATGACACCGCCAAACTGCATTTCTCCTTTTTTGGATTTTACAACTTTCCTTTGATTGGCTACAATTCCTACAGCCCAACCATCAATTCGGGCATATCCTGTAATTATGGTTTGACCGTAACCCTCTTTATAAGCTTCAAACTCCGAATTATCAACCAACCGATTGATGATTTCCATCATGTCATACTGCTCATTTCGTGCTTTTGGGAGAATTCCATAAATATCTTTTTCATCCAAAGCGGGCTTTTCAGGTTTAATTCTGCTGAATCCTGCTTTATCAAAATCTCCGATTTTATCTATAATGTTTTTAATTCTGTCTAAAGCATCTTTATCATCTTTTGCTTTATAGTCGGTAACTCCTGATATTTCGCAATGAGTAGTTGCTCCACCGAGTGTTTCATTATCAATGTTTTCGCCAATTGCAGCTTTAACCAAATAACTTCCTGCTAAAAAAATACTTCCGGTTTTGTCTACAATCATTGCTTCGTCAGACATAATCGGAAGATAGGCTCCCCCGGCAACACAACTTCCCATAACGGCAGCAATTTGTGTAATACCCATACTGCTCATTATGGCGTTATTTCGAAAAATTCTTCCGAAATGTTCTTTATCCGGGAAAATTTCATCCTGTAAAGGCAGATAAACTCCGGCACTATCCACCAGGTAAATAATAGGAAGCCTGTTTTCCATAGCAATTTCCTGAGCACGAAGATTCTTTTTCCCGGTTATAGGAAACCAGGCTCCGGCTTTTACTGTAGCATCATTGGCAACTACAACACATTGTTTTCCTTTAATATATCCAATTTTAACGACCACTCCTCCGGACGGACAACCACCGTGTTCTGCATACATTCCTTCTCCAACAAAAGCTCCGATTTCTATACTGTTACTTTTAGAATCCAGCAGATAGTCAATACGTTCACGGGCAGTCATTTTTCCTTCGGCATGTAGTTTCTCGATTCTTTTCTCGCCACCGCCTAATTTTACTTTGGCAAATTTTTGTTTTAAATCGGAAAGAAGTAATTTATTATGATCTTCGTTTTTGTTGAAGTTAATATCCATTATGAAATTAAAAAATTATAAGATTTATTAAAGAATGTATAAATTTGGTTAAAAATTTAGAGTTGCTAAAATACGAAATCGATTGAAATTTGAAAGGTTTGTGTATGTAAATTATATGTTAATAACTTTAGTAATCCTAACAACATAATTACTTTAAGTTAATATTAATTTAACATTCGGATTATACTTTTGCCTCGTAAAACTAAAACTATGTCTTTAAACAGTATTTTTCAGTATTTTGTTCCGAAAGATAAAAAATTCTTTCCTTTATTTGAACAAGCAACAGGTAATTTGATTTTAATGGCAACAGCTCTTCATGAAGTTGTTAATTTGCCGGCTAAAGAAAGAAATGATCTTTTTCAGAAAATTGAAGAACTAGAGCAAATAGGAGAGGATATAACCCGACAAACAAATTTAGAGCTAAGCAGTAATTTTATTACGCCTTTTGACAGAGAAGACATTCACTCGCTGATTACGGCAATTGATGCGATTGCAGGTAATATTCACGGTGCAGCAAGTAGAATGAAATTATATCAGGTTGATAAAATTACAAAATCTATTAGAAAGCTAACGGAGATCAATCTGGAAGCTTGTGAGAATATTGACAAGGCTGTCAAGGAACTGAAAAATTTCAAAAAGATTAAAAATATTTATGATGCTTGTGCCCGTATCAATAAATTAGAAAATAAATCTGATACGGTTTATGATAAGGCTGTAGCTGATATTTTCGAAAACGAAACGGATGCTAAAAATATCATTAAATATAAAGAAGTGCTTTCTGTATTAGAAACAGCAGCAGATAAATGTAAAAGTGCAGCAAATGTACTTGAATCTATTGCAGTGAAACATTCTTAATACAAACTTAAGTTCTTCTCAAGATGACATTATTAATCATAATTATAGTATTAGCACTTATTTTTGACTACATCAATGGTTTTCATGATGCAGCCAATTCTATTGCTACAATTGTAGCTACAAAGGTATTGACACCTTTTCAGGCTGTTCTTTGGGCTGCATTTTTTAACTTCGCAGCCTATTTTATAACGGTATATTTTATTGGAGAATTTAAAATTGGTAACACCATAGCAAAAACGGTTAATACTGATTTTATTAACTTAGAAGTCATATTTGCCGGTTTGATTGCAGCGATATTTTGGAATTTATTAACTTGGAAGTTAGGGATTCCGTCCTCTTCGTCTCATACTTTAATTGGAGGATTCATGGGAGCTGCGGTGGCTTATGCTTTAACTCAGGATAATGTAGATTTTACTACAATTATCGATTCTAAAGTATGGGTAATTGTTGCATTTATTTTCCTTGCTCCGTTGATAGGTATGACCATTGCTTATTTTTTCACAATACTTATTATGTATATATGCAGAAAGTCAAGCCCGAGTAAAGCAGATAAATGGTTTAAAAGATTACAATTGGTATCGTCAGCATTATTTAGTTTAGGTCATGGAGCCAACGATGCGCAAAAAGTAATGGGAATTATCGGAGCAGCAGTTATTTATTACCATCTTAATATTGATGTTGATCTTAACTATGTAGATTTAAGCGAAACAGGAAGATTTAATTATTTTGTTGATCATTATGCTTGGGTTCCGTTTACCAGTTTTACAGTTATTGCACTTGGAACAATGAGTGGAGGATGGAAAATTGTAAAAACAATGGGAACTAAAATTACAAAGGTTACTTCTCTTGAAGGAGTAAGTGCGGAAACTGCCGGAGCAATAACGCTATATGTTTCTGAACATTTTGGGATTCCGGTATCTACAACACATACTATTACCGGAAGTATCATTGGGGTTGGAATTACTAAAAGAGTTTCTGCCGTAAGATGGGGAGTTACAATTAATCTGCTTTGGGCATGGATTTTAACAATTCCGGTCTCTGCACTAATTGCAGGTATAACATATTATATCATTACATTATTTTAGTAATAAAATAATAAATAAACAAATAAGCTGTCTGATTTCAGGCAGCTTATTTTATTTGTTGTTAAGAGTTTCCTCCTTTTACCAAACGCTTTAATATTGCCCATTGTTTTAATGCTTCACGAGCTTCTACGGCAGGGTAACCCAACATAATTTTTCCGGGTTCTATATCACAGGTTACTCCAGAACCAGCTCCAACAGTTGCTCCATCACCAATGGTTACATGGTCTTTTATTGATGCACTTCCGCCAATAATCACACCATTTCCTAAAGTTACAGAACCTGCAAGTCCACTATTTCCTGCCATAATGCAAAATTTTCCTAGTCTACTGTTGTGACCAATTTGTACCAGATTATCTATTTTGCATCCGTCTCCAATTATTGTAGAGCTAAATTTACCTCTATCCACACAAGAATTAGCGCCAATTTCTACACAATTTCCAATTATAACATTTCCAATTTGAGGAATTTTCGCCAATCCTTTTTCAGGGCAGGGTCTAAAACCAAATCCATCTGCACCAATAGTTGCATTGGGATGAATGATACAGTTATCACCTATTTCACATCTTTCTCTAATAACAGTACCGGACCAGATTGTAGTTTGATTTCCTATAATGCTATAATCTAGAATAGTAACGTTAGGATAAATTATAGAGTCACAACCAATTTTTGTATTAGGACCAATATAAACTCCGGCACCAATTTTAGTATTATTTCCGATAATTGCAGTTTCGTCGATTACAGCAGTTGGATGAATGTCTTTTTTGAAAACAGGAGGTGGTGATGCAAACAGCTCCAGAATAATAGACATTGCCAAATCTGCATTTTTTACTTTTATAAACGCTCTGTTTTCTCCGGGTTCTATACTAATATCTTGATTTACAATTGCAACAGAAGCTCCGGATTTTTGCCATAATTTTTCATACTTTTTATTTCCTATAAAGGAAATCTGATTGCATTGTGCCATTTCCAATTGCTCTGCTGCAGAAATATTATGTGAAGTATAACCGATTAATTCTCCTTGAATATAATGGTTAAGTTCTTGAATATTAAATATTTTCATTGTTTTGTTTTTTTGTGTTTTTTGTTTTCTTTAACAAATTAAGTGTTTAGTTATAATAAATCCTAATTTTAAAAATAATTATCTGTTCTCTTTCTATAAAAAACACCAAAGATTGATACTTAAAAACTAACATTATATGTTCAAATTACGTAATATTGATTCATAATTTCTCCCAAATGCTAAAAAATAAAATTATATGAAAATAAATTTCCTACTATTATGTATTATTCTAACATTTAAAAGTTATTCTCAAACCGATAAATTTTATAAAAAAAACTCCGAATTAAGAACTCTTACCGAGAGATGGGAACTGGATACAACAATAGTGAAAAATACATTTGTAATTACTCCATATAAACCGTTTTATATTATTCCCTTTAGGTTTACTTCAGATAGAAACGATAGCCCTTATTCGGGAAACGGGAGGGAAGAATATATTAGCGAACCTGCAAACTTGAACAATGTTGAAGCAAAGTTTCAAATTAGTTTTAAGACCAAAATATTTCAAAATATATTGTTTGGTAAAGGAGATGTTTGGATTGCTTATACTCAATTGTCTAATTGGCAAATTTATAAGGAGTCGGAATCCAGACCTTTCAGAGAAATTAATTATGAACCGGAAATTATTTTTAATTATCCGTTAAATTTAGATTTATTCGGATTCAGATTAAAAATGGCGGGAATAGCATTTAATCATCAGTCTAATGGCAAAGGATTACCTTATTCAAGAAGCTGGAACAGAATTATTTTTCATGCAGGATTCGAAAATAGAGATTGGACCATTATTGCAAGACCATGGCTGAGAATGCGTGCTACAAAAGATGATAATCCGGATATCGCAAAGTATATAGGAAGAGGTGATCTTACTATTGTTTATAAAAGGCATGATAATATTTTTACCTTTTTAGGAAGTCATAATTTAGATTTCGGAAATATATCAAGAGGATTTGCGAGTTTTACCTGGTCGTACCCGATAAGCGGGAATCTTAGAGGCTATGCTCAGTTTACCAGCGGTTTTGGAGAAACCATGATAGATTACAATCATAAACAGACGACCTTTGGAGTTGGTATTTCATTAATAGAATGGTTGTGATTTTCAAATTAATACATTTGTACTAAAATTCATCAGGATGAGAGTTTATACATTTATATCGGCAATATTTATTTTTTCTTTTTTAAATCATGATTTCCGAAATCAAGTTGGTTTTATTGAAAAGTTTCAAAACGATACGATAATTACCGCAGATACCTCGTTTGTAAATCTTAGAAATCTATCTGACGATTTTGTTTATGATATGAAATATGCTTCAATAGATAATTTTTTGGAGACTAACGTTTACGAATGTGACTCTTGTTTTTTGAGAATGGCAACTGCCAGAGCTTTAATCTCAGCAAATGAAGATTTCAGAAAAATGGGGTATAAAATCAAAATTTACGATTGTTACAGACCTTTGGATATTCAGAAAAAAATGTGGAAGATTGTCCCGGATGCCAGGTATGTTGCTAATCCCGAAGCAGGATCAATACATAACAGAGGAGGAGCTGTAGATATTACTTTGGTAAATGAAGAAGGAACAGAACTAGATATGGGAACAAAGTTTGATTTTTTTGGAGCAGCAGCAGCTCATAATTATAAAAAACTGAAAAAACAGGTGCTCGAAAACAGACTTTTATTAAAATCTGTCATGATGGAGAATGGTTTTTCACCTATTAAATCCGAATGGTGGCATTATAACCTCAATACAGGAAAAAACTTTAAAGTGTCCAATCACAAATGGATTTGCGAGTGATTATTCTACACATTTTAAGTAGTTTACAAAATAGTTTTCGGGAAAATGAATTTGATTTGTAAGTTCGGATTTAAAACTGCTTTTAAAGATATAATCAATATTTTCGGTGGTGTTTTTAAGACGCATTAGTGTTATCGGAGAGGATTTTAAATCTTCTAAACTTCCCTTTAAAAACAAAAAAATCCCTGTAGAGATCCTCGAATATAAATTTTCTTCAGAAAGATTGATCAATGTTCCGCAGGACTCATCAGAAGTATGGACCATTGTTATTATTTTTCCGTTGTTTAACTGAAAGTATAATTTTGAATTGATATCAAGACAAAATGCTTTTATAAAATCTTTACTTTTTTGTACTAATTGAAATTTTAAAAATGGGGTGTCGTTTGTATTTGCTAAAGAAAAAAACAAATAATCTTCCTTGCCTCCGAATTTCTTTTCATAGACCAGGTATTCCGGTAAAGATTTGTATGTTCCTAAACTGTCTGTTACTTGAGTAGTAAATTCACAATCTTTGTTTTGTGCATTATTTATGAGTGTGCTAAACAGGAAAATATATAAGATCCGAATTTTCATTTCTAAATTTTTGTGCAAATTAAAACAATTTTATGATTATTCTTGTCTGTTGTAAAAAAACAATAATTATCACCTCCATCTTTTATCTTCCATTTTTTTCGAATACTTTCTACTGTTTCCGGAAAATTTCTGGTCGTGATATTATATTTTTTTCCTTCAAACCAGGATTTCATGGTTTGTTTCTGATATTTTATCTGAGTAATAATTTCAAATTTTCTTCCCGGAAAATCGATCAATTCATCCGAAGTATAAAGGTGAGAATGAGCGTGTAATTTGGCTATTTTGAATTGTTGTGAAACAGCATTAAAACCACCGGATTTCATAACGGCACTATTGGGTTCGTATAAATATTTCTGAGGCAGTTCATAAGGTAAGAAAGTAATTTCTTTATCCGGAAAAAAATTAAATTTCTCAATGGTTTTACTGTAATTAAAAGAAGTAATTTCTATAGAAGAAGTATGGTTTTTTTCTAAAATCCAGAGTAATTCTTTTACTTCATTTTCTACAGCAATAATTTCTATTTTTTTTACAAAATCCAGACTTTGTAATCCGGCAGAAATATCAAGGATAGGCGCAGTTTTTATTAAAATTTTATCAGTAAATTCAAAATAAAAATTAAGATTCCCCGGAACATCGGGTAAGCAATCCTCCAGCATAAAAACCTTGCCTTTGTTATCGTTTCTTCTTGAAGGATCTATGTAGATCCAATCAAAATTTCTATTTAATTTTTTTAAAAGATCAGAGCTGTTTTCACAAACGCATTGAATATTTTTGGCTTTTAAAATGTCAAAATTATGAGCTGCAATTTGTGATAATTCTGTATTGATTTCACAATGAATAACCTCGTTTATTTTTTTTGAAAAATAATAAGTATCGATTCCAAAACCACCGGTTAGGTCAATCATGCTTTTTCCTGAAACCAGATTGGCTTTGTGCTGAGCGGTAATTTCTGACGAAGTTTGCTCAATTGAAATTTTACTTGGGTAGATAATATTTTTGGTTTTAAACCAAGTTGGAAGTTTGGTTTTTGATTTATTTTTGCAAACAATCTGGTTGATGATTTCTGTAAAATCAACATTTTCAAAATATTGTTTTTTCAAGGACAGTTTTACAACATTAGTATTGAGATTTTCATCGATGTAATCCTGAACGTCTTGCTTTAATAAACCTGATTGCACGTTAAATATTTTTTGTGAAAATTTGAATTATTTTATGATCAGGAAAAAATTCTTTTGCAAAAACTTTCAGAATAGTAAAAAGCGGCACGGCAATAACCATTCCCATAATTCCAAATAGGATTCCTGCAATTAGTATTACCAGAAATATTTCTAACGGATGAGATTTTACGCTTTTAGAGAAAATAATGGGTTGAGAAAGATTATTATCGATAAGTTGAACAATCCAAAAACCTATCAGAACATAAATTGTAGTGGGTAAAATCTCGCTCTGAAAATCTTGTCCCAAATTATTTATCATGGTTAAAATTCCTGCAAAAACAGAACCAATCAGCGGACCAATGTAAGGAATGATATTAAGGATTGCACACAAAAATGCTATGATTACAGCATTACTCACACCAAAAATAAGCAAGACAATAAGATACAAAATAAAAACAATGAATAATTGTATGAGTAATCCTATAAAATAATTAGACAATAAGTGATTGATTTTGTTTAATGAATTCAGTATTTTTTCTTCCTGACTGTCGGGTAATATTTTTTTTATCCCGACAATAAACTGTATTTTATCTTTTAAAAAGAAAAAAGTAATAAAAAGTACAGAAGCCAATCCCATTCCAAAATTTCCGAGCGTTCCAATAAACGAATTGAGAAAATTGGGTATAAAATTGAAATCTATTTTTGAAGTTATATTGGATTCTTTTAAAAGTTTTGAAGTATCAATATTATGAGAATCTAAAAAAACAACAATGTTTTCTGTAAGCTGACGGATGTTTTCCTCTACCTGAGCGGTATTAAGCAAAGACAAATTCTTACTTTGATCAGAAACCAAAGGGACAAATAACATTATAAACCCTAAAATGATTAAAATATAGATTATAAGTGTTGTGATGGTTGCAAATAGATTATTAAATTTTAATCTGCGCTTGAGGAAGCTCAGGATAGGATTTCCTATAAGTGTTAAAACCAGCGAAATGATAAGGTAGATAAAGATCAGATGAATTTTAAATATGAAATACAAAATCAATGCAGCGATCAATAATGTGATGAATGCTTTTAAAATCCCATTTGCTATTGTATTGGAGTTGATCATAAATTTTTTAGTTATTAAATATATAATTTATAATATTTGCTCCCATTCTCAATGCTTTAAGCCGAACTTCTACAGGATCATTGTTTACCTCTTCATCTTCCCATCCATCGCCTAAATCGCTTTCGTAGGTATAGAGTAAAACTAATCTCCCTTTTTGAAATAAACCAAAAGCTTGCGGACGTTTTCCGTCGTGCTCATGAATTTTTGGCAATCCGGCAGGAAAAGGAAAAGGTTTTTGAAAAACAGAATGGGAAACGGGTAGTTCAACCAATGCATCATTAGGAAAAATTTTCTTAATCTCTTTATGAATATATTGATCCAGACCATAATTATCGTCTATATGTAAAAAGCCTCCGGAGTTGAGATATTTTCTTAGATTTTCTACTTCATTGGGACTAAAAACCACGTTTCCGTGACCCGTAAGATGAATAAAAGGATAAGAAAGTAAATCGGGACTTCCCGGTTCTACAGTTGCTGGTTTAGGATTGATTTTGGTTCCGATATTTTTATTGCAATAATCAATAAGATTAGGCAAAGAAGTAGGATTAGAATACCAATCTCCACCGCCGTTATATTTGAGTAAAGCTATTTCCTGAGCATTTGCCCAAATTGAAACTAAAATTAAAATAAACCAAAAATATTTTTTCATAATACATTTACTCGTTGGTTATCACCACACTATGGCAAGCTACAATTGCTGCTGTTTCTGTTCGCAATCTTGTTTTGCCCAAAGTTACTGGAATAAATTTCTTTTCCAAAGCCGATTTTATTTCTTTAGCAGAAAAATCACCTTCCGGACCAATAAGAATAGTTGTTTTTCGTTGAGGTTTTACCATTTCTTTCAATGATTTTTTGTCGGTTTCTTCACAATGGGCAATAAATAGATCTCCATCAAAATCCTGATCTAAAAATTTTTTCAAAGAAACAGGTTCATTTAATTTTGGCATAAATAATTGTAAAGATTGTTTCATAGCCGATTGAATAATTTTATCAAACCGTTCGGTTTTTATAATTTTTCTTTCAGAATGATCACAGATAACAGGAGTGATTTCATCTACACCGATTTCTGTTGCTTTTTCTAAGAACCATTCGTAACGATCGTTCATTTTGGTTGGAGCGACAACCAAATGAATATAAAAATTATTGGGTTTTGAGGTTTCGGAAGCAATAATATTTACTAAACATTTATTAGGATTGTCATTAATGATCTCGCAAGTAAATAAACTTCCTTTTCCATTGGTAATAAATACTTTATCGCCTGTTTTTTTTCGTAAAACTTTAAGTATATGATTGCTTTCTTCTTTAGTAAAAAGAACCGAAGTATCTGTTTGTGATATTTCCGGATTAAAAAATAATTGCATAATTATTAAAATTGAATTCGGGCTTTGGAAGTTACTGCAGTATTTTCAAAAATTTTCTTTAAATATTTTTGATAGCCTACAATCCCTATCATAGCGGCATTATCGGTTGTATATTCAAATTTTGGAATAAAAGTTTTCCAGCCGTATTTTTTCTCTGCTTCTTTTAAAGCGGTTCTTATTCCCGAATTTGCAGAAACACCACCGCCAATCGCTACCTGATTGATTCCTGTTTCTTTTACTGCTGTTTTTAGTTTATCCATTAAAATTTCAACCAGAGTATGCTGGATCGAAGCACAAATATCATTGAGATTTTCCTTGATAAAATCGGGATTTTCTGCAACTTGCTTCTGAATGAAATACAAAACAGCTGTTTTAAAACCCGAAAAACTAAAATCTAATCCGGGCATTTTGGGTTTGGTAAATGGGAAAGCCTCCGGATTGCCTGATTTTGAATATTGATCTACTAACGGACCTCCGGGATAAGGTAATCCTAAAATTTTTGCAGTTTTATCAAAGGCTTCTCCCACTGCATCATCGGTGGTTTCTCCAATAATTTCCATATCAAAAAAATCAGTAACCCGGATAATTTGAGTGTGCCCTCCGGAGATGGTCAGTGCTAAAAAAGGAAATGTAGGTTTGTCGTAATTTTCTTCGTCAATAAAATGTGCCAAAATATGGGCGTGCATATGGTTTACTGCGATTAAAGGAATATTGAGTGCCAATGAAAGTGATTTTGCAAATGAGCTTCCAACAAGCAAAGAACCCATTAATCCCGGACCTTGTGTAAATGCAATTGCAGAAAGCTGATCCTTATTTATACCGGATTTTCTTAAAGCTGCATCGATCACGGGAACAATATTCTGTTGATGCGCTCTTGAAGCGAGTTCCGGAACAACACCTCCGTATTCTGTATGAATTTGTTGATTGGCTACAACATTCGACAAAACTTTGTCGTTACATAAAACAGCAGCAGCAGTATCATCGCAGGAACTTTCTATTGCAAGAATAAAAACAGTATTCTCAGACATAAACAGGCACGAATTTTGAATTAATTATGATATACAGACATAAAAAAACTCTATTTTTACATCGCATACAAAAGTATTGATTTTTATACTATATTATCCCTAATTAGCCAACCATTATAATTTTGGAAAACGTAAAGAAAATATCTTTATTAAAAAAAATTAAAAATACCATTGTCCGAATCATCATCGGATTGGTAGTTTTTATTCTTATTTCCGGGATTTTGTTGGCTTTACCTACAGTTCAGACAAAAATAGGACATTATATAACCGGTATTCTTAATGAAGATTATGGGACAAATATTAATGTAGAAAAAGTAAGTATTTCGGTTTTTGGAGGTGTAAAACTTAAAACGATTATGATCAGGGATCACCATGCCGATACTTTGATTTATGCTAATCGTATTAATACAAATATTCTGGATTTTGGAAAATTAATTGATGGTGATCTGCTTTTTGGAGATATAAAAATTGATGGATTAAAATTTATTTTAAAAAATTATAAAGGAGAAATCAATACCAATCTTGATGTTTTTGTCGAAAGTTTTGATGACGGAACAACATCCTCAAAGAAATTTTTACTTCAAGCGACGAATGCTTATCTTACCAATAGTAGATTCCGGATTATCGACGAAAATCAAACCCAGCCTCTTAGTGTGGATTTTACCAGAATAAATGCTTCGTTGAGCGGTTTCAAAATTTACGGACCGGATGTTTCTGCTAAGATCAACAAGCTGGCTTTTAAAGATCACAGAGGATTAACGGTAGATAATATTTCGACAAAATTTAGTTATACTCTGGCTCAGATTGCCTTAGACGATTTAGAACTGAAAACTACAAATTCTAATCTTAAAGGATATGTTCACCTTAATTATAGTCGTGAAGATTTAGCCGATTTTAATAACAAAGTTCAGTTTGATGGTATTTTTGATGAAGGAAAAATTTCAACCAATGATATCAGGTATTTTTATAATGAATTAGGAAGAGATATTTCGTTTGACATCCAGACTAAAATTACCGGAACACTTAACGATCTGAAGCTGGGTAATCTTAAATTAATAAATAATAATGCGTCTCAGATTGTAGGAAATATCAATTTTAAAAATCTTTTGGGTAAAGAAAACCAGGAGTTTTTTATGGATGGTGATTTTTATAAATTTAGTACAGATTATCACGAATTGAATAAATTACTTCCTGATGTTCTTGGAAAAACACTTCCTGTTGAAATTAAAAGATTAGGAAAATTCAATCTTTTAGGTAAGATAAAACTTAATACTACCAAAATTATTTCCGATTTTTTTGTTACTTCAGCATTAGGAAGTGTCAAAGCAGATTTGGAAATAGACGGGATCGAAGATATAGATAATGCCTCCTATGAAGGTAATATTGCGTTAGAAAATTTTAATATTGGTAAATTTCTGGATGTGAAAGATCTGGGAAGGATGACTTCCAGGTTGGATATAAAAGGGAGCGGATTTAAAAGGAAAAATGTTAATACTATTGCCAAGGGGAAAATTTCAAAAATTTATTATAACCAATATAATTATAGTAATATTTTGGTCGACGGAAAGTTTAAATCCCCATTTTTCGAAGGCAAACTTAATATTAATGATCCTAATTTATTCTTAGATTTTGAAGGCTTTATAGATTTGAGCAAAAAAGATTACCGTTATAACTTTAATACCAAAGTAGATTACGCAAATCTTAAGGAATTAAATTTCATGAAAGATTCTATTTCGGTTTTCAAAGGAGATGTTTCTATGAAAGTCGAAGGAAATTCTATTGATAATTTATCTGGAATTATAAAATTTTCCCACACAGCTTATCATAACGATAGGGAAAATTACATTTTTGATGATTTTACGATCGAATCTGCTTTTGATGAAAATCAGGAAAGAACCATTATTATCAATTCTCCCGATATCATAGAAGGAAGAATGGTTGGAAAATACGAATTTACCCAACTGCCAAAAATGGTCGAAAATGCAGCAGGAAGCTTATATGCCAATTATACACCAAACAAAATAAAAAAAGGACAATATTTGAAATTTAATTTTACGATTTATAATAAAATTATTGAAATATTTTTTCCGGAAATAGAAATAGGATCTAATACTTCGGTTAGAGGATTGATCAATTCTGATCTCGACGAATTTAAACTTTCATTTAATTCGCCAAAGATCAAAGCTTCCGATAATTATTTTGATAAAATAAAGATCAGTATCGATAACAAAAATCCGTTGTATAACGCATACATCGAGATGGATACGATTAAGACTAAGTTTTATAAATTTTCAGAATTTTCATTGATTAATGTAACTTCAAAAGATACATTATTTGCCCGTTCAGAATTTAAAGGAGGAAATAAAGCTCAGGATGTTTATAATTTAAACTTCTACCACACCATCGATAAAGACAATAAAAGTATTTTAGGGTTCAAAAAATCCGATGGGAAATTTAAGGATTATACATGGTTTATAAATGAAAAAGAAGCTTCAAACAACAAAATAATTTTCGATAAAAATTTCAAAAATATAGAAATAGATAATTTCATCATTTCACATGAAAATCAAAAAATAGAATTGGTTGGATATATTAAAGAAAACGATAAGAAGAATCTCAATTTGTCTTTTGAAAATGTAGAATTAGAAAAAGTTTTACCTTCAATTGAAAATCTTGAAATAGCAGGAGAACTCAATGGGAATGTACATTTTGTGCAAAATGGAGAAATGTATCGCCCGACCTCTACACTCAAAATTAATAATTTGACTCTTAATGAAATTCTTTTAGGACAATTGAATCTGGATATTGTAGGAGATGAAAGTTTGAAAAGTTTTACCATCGGTTCTAATATTGAAAATAAAAATGTAGAGCTATTCCTTGCGGACGGTACAATTAATTATGACAATCAAACAACCAATATCGACTTGGATGTAAGGTTAAACAATTTTAATTTGACAGCACTAAGCGGATTAGGAGGCGAGGTAATATCAGATATAAGAGGATTTGTTTCAGGAACGTCAAACATTTCAGGGAACATCGGTAATCCGGAGATCAACGGAAGGTTATTTCTTGATGATGCAGGTTTAAAAATCCCATACCTTAATGTAGATTATAATTTAAGTAAAAATTCAATAGTAGACTTAGCAGATAATCAGTTTATATTTCAAGATGTAAACATAATCGATAATAAATATGAAACTACAGGAAAACTTAACGGAACAATCAAGCATAAAAAATTTATCGATTGGATCTTAAATCTCAAAATTCAAAGTGATCGGTTATTGGTACTGGATACTAAAGATTCTGAAGATGCAGCCTATTATGGTACTGCATTTATTCAGGGAAAAGCCCAGTTGAGCGGACCAACAAATGGATTACTTATAGAGGTTCAGGCAACTTCAAAACAAGGAACAGAACTCAAAATACCCATCAATAATTCAGAATCTATAGGAAGCAGGAGTTTCATGCATTTTTTAACAGCTCAGGAAAAATTTAACCTTGAGAGAGGGATTTTTACAACAGATAGAAATTATAATGGTTTGGAGCTAAAGTTTGACTTGGATATTACACCAGAAGCAGAAGTAGAAGTAATACTGGATAGAGCAACCGGGCATGGGATGAAAGCCAAAGGGAACGGAACATTACTATTAGAGATCAATACCCTCGGAAAGTTCAATATGGTTGGAGATTTTCAGGTTTATGAAGGGTTTTATAATTTTAAATACAGAGGTCTGATAGATAAAAAGTTTGAGTTAAAGAAATTCAGTACTATAGTTTGGGATGGAGATCCTATGAGAGCAAGATTAAATCTGGAAACAGTTTATAAAACATTTGCCAATCCTTCTGTATTACTGGATAACCCTTCTGTAAACAGAAAAGTACCTGTAGAAGTAGGGATTGTAATTACAGGAAGTCTAAGCAGTCCGGAACCGGATTTCGAAATCAAATTCCCAACGATCAGTTCGGTTTTAAAGTCTGAAATTCAAACTAAATTAAATGACAAAGACATCCGTCAAACTCAGGCATTAACTTTATTAACAACAGGCGGATTTTTGAGTGAAGATGGTGTAAATCAAAGTGCATTGACACAAAATTTATTCGAGACAGCCGGAGGAATTTTTGATGATATTTTTCAAAATCCGGATGATAAGATCAAAGTAGGTATAGATTTGGTTTCTGCAGACAGAACACCCGGAAATGAATCTGACGGATCAGTAGGACTAACGCTTTCCAGTCAGATCAACGAGAGAATTACAATCAACGGGAAAGTAGGAGTACCGGTTGGAGGAGTAAACGAATCAGCCGTAGTAGGAAATGTAGAAGTACAATATCGGGTAAATGAAGATGGTAGTTTAAACCTTCGTGTCTTCAACAGAGAAAATGATATAAATTATATAGGAGAAGGAATTGGATATACACAAGGAGTAGGTATTACTTACGAAGTAGATTTTGATACCTTCAAAGAATTAGTGAATAAAATTTTCAAATCCAAAAAATTAGAACGCGCCTCAGACACTATGGATTATATTGATGAAGATTCAGAAATGATGCCTGATTATATGAATTTTCAGGATGAAAAGAAAAAAACTGAATCCCCAAAACCCCCAAAAGAAGCCATTCCTTCAAAAGAAGATTAATGTTTAAGTTGTTTGTGTTTAAAACATTGATCTTCAGTATTATTATGTCCTGTAAAATAAGGTGTAATAAAAAACTTATCAACGAAAACGTTTGAAATTCCCTATTAGTATTAAAATATTAACAATGTTAGTTTTAAACTAAAATTTGTTTGGTAAATTAGCATTCTAATACCAAAATAGATGCCAAAAAACATAAATAAAATTGCAGTCCTAACATCGGGAGGAGATGCTCCGGGAATGAATGCTGCTATCCGTTCTGTTGTAAGAACCTGTGCTTATCACAAAATAGAATGTATAGGAATATACAGAGGTTACCAGGGAATGATAGAAGGAGATTTCAAAGAAATGGGACCACGTAGTGTAAACAATATTGTAAATAAGGGAGGAACAATTCTAAAATCTGCCAGATCAAAAGATTTTATAACCAAAGAAGGAAGAGCACTCGCTTATTCAAATCTTCAAAAAGCCGGAATTGACGCTTTGATCGTAATAGGTGGAGACGGGAGTTTTACAGGAGCAGAGATCTTTAGTCATGAATTTAATTTTCCTGTAATGGGGATTCCGGGAACGATAGATAATGATATTTTCGGAACAAGCCATACTTTAGGTTACGATACTGCACTTAATACAGTAGTAGAATGTATAGATAAGATTAGAGATACTGCCAGTTCCCACAACCGGTTGTTCTTTGTAGAAGTTATGGGTCGTGATGCAGGACATATTGCCCTTAACGCTGGTATTGGAGCCGGAGCCGAAGAAATTCTTATTCCGGAAGAAGATTTAGGATTAGACAGATTATTAGAATCTCTTAAAAAGAGTAAAGCTTCGGGAAAATCATCGAGTATTGTTGTTGTGGCAGAAGGAGATAAAATGGGCAAAAATGTATTCGAACTCAAAGAATACATAGAAGAACATTTACCAGAATACGATATTAGAGTTTCCGTATTAGGACACATGCAAAGAGGAGGAGCTCCTTCTTGTTATGATCGTGTCCTGGCAAGCAGATTAGGTGTAAAGGCTGTAGAATCCTTATTAGAAGGAAAATCCAATTTTATGGTAGGAATACTTCAGGATCAGATAACGCTCACGCCATTAGAACAAGCAATAAAAGGAAATTACCCGGTAGATATGGAGCTTCTCAGGGTTTCAGACATTATGTCAACATAATCAAAAGCAAAAAAAGAAGATTGTTAAAAGTAAAAAAATAAAAACATGTCAAAAGTAAAATTAGGAATTAATGGCTTTGGAAGAATAGGAAGAATTGTATTTAGAGAAACCATTAGAAGAGATAATGTAGAAGTAGTAGCAATAAACGACCTGTTAGACGTAGAACATTTAGCATATTTATTAAAATACGATTCGGTTCATGGAAGATTCGACGGAAAAGTAAATGTTGTAGATGGAAAATTATATGTAAACGATAGATTAATTCGTGTTACAGCCGAAAAAGACCCATCAACACTCAAATGGGATGAAGTAGGAGCAGAAATTGTAGCAGATTGCACAGGGATTTTTACCACTTTAGAAACTGCCAATGCACACATTATAGGCGGAGCAAAAAAAGTAGTTATTTCTGCACCATCCGCAGATGCGCCAATGTTCGTAATGGGAGTAAATCATGACAAAGTAACACCAGCAGATACAATCATTTCAAATGCATCCTGTACTACAAACTGTCTTGCTCCATTAGCAAAAGTACTTAATGACAACTTTGGTATCGTAGAAGGATTAATGACAACCATTCATGCAACAACAGCAACACAACTCACTGTAGACGGACCATCAAAAAAAGATTTTCGAGGAGGAAGATCGGCATTATTAAATATCATTCCCGCTTCAACAGGAGCAGCAAAAGCAGTAGGAAAAGTAATTCCGGAACTTAATGGAAAATTAACAGGAATGTCTATGAGAGTACCAAATGCAGACGTTTCAGTAGTAGATTTAACCGTTAAACTGGCAAAAGAAACCACCTATGATCAAATTATGGAAGTTATCAAAAACGCTTCAGAAACAAATTACAAAGGCATTATCGGATATACCCAGGACGATGTAGTCTCTCAAGACTTTGTTTCGGATACAAGGACCTCCATTGTCGATGTAAAAGCAGGAATTGGTCTCAACAGCACATTTTTCAAAATTGTATCCTGGTACGACAACGAGTATGGATATTCCAGCAAGCTTATAGATATGGCTGTACACGTTGCCAGCGTAAAATAAAATACTATAAATTACAAAATCCTGCACATTATCGGTAGGATTTTGTATTTTTATCAGGAGCGAAAGATTAGGGCATTTTCAGAAACCATTTTCCCGCTTTCATTCCAAGCTCCGGGTTTTTAAGAAAAACCCGGAGGCTTTTCCCTTCAATCGGGGCTAAAAAACAACCATAACAACCAAAAAACAATTTAAAACATAGCAGAAAGTCAACTTGAATTTTGCTAAAAACAAACTTTAACTACAATGAAACTACTAGTTGACAGCGGGTCTACAAAAGCAGATTGGATAGCATTAGATGATCAGGGAAATAAATTATTCACCACACAATCATTAGGGCTCAATCCGGAAGTATTAGAAAAATATGAAGTTTTGGAAAGGCTTGAAGACCGATTTGATATCTATCACAACAAAAACAAAGTATCTCATTTATACTTTTACGGAGCAGGATGCGGAACCGAAAGAATGAAAAACTTTCTAACAGGAATTTTTCAGGAATTTTTCCAAAACGCAAAAATATCAGTCAAAGAAGATACCTACGCTGCGGCTTATGCTACAAATCCCAATAACGATAAAGCAATTATTTCCATACTGGGAACCGGTTCAAACTGTAGTTATTTCGACGGAAAAGAATTGCATCAAAAAGTACAATCATTAGGATATATTGCAATGGATGATTGTAGCGGAAATCGTTTTGGAAGAGACCTTGTCCGGGCTTATTATTTTAATAAAATGCCCGAAGACCTTGCAAAAAAATTCGAAAAAGAATATGACCTGGATGCAGATGTCGTAAAAAATAATTTATACAAATTACCTAATCCCAACGCTTATCTGGCAACTTTCGCAAAGTTTCTGATCGAACATAAAGAAAATCCATTTATCCGGCCCATCATAAAAAAAGCCATGCACTTATTTGTAGAAAATTACATCATGCAGTTTGATAATTACAAAGAAGTACCCGTACATTTTGTAGGTTCGATCGCATTTTATCTCAAAGAAGAGCTTGCAGAAGTTTTGGAAACTTACCAGATAAAAACAGGAAATGTTTTACGAAGACCAATAGACGGCTTAATTGATTATCATACCATTAATTAAAAAATAAATGGAAATTGCTATAATTGCCCACGATAGAATGAAAGCAGATATGGTTCAGTTTTTAAACAAAAACAAAACCATTCTGCTTAACGAAAATATTAAGCTTATTGCTACCGGAACAACGGGTTCAAAAGCAGAAAATGCAGGTTTTAAAGTAAAAAAAATGCTCTCCGGACCCATGGGAGGCGATGCCCAAATTGCTGCCAGAGTTGCAGAAGGAAAAACCAGGATGGTACTATTCTTTAAAGACCCGAACTCAAGTCATGCACACGAAGTAGATATCAATATGCTTATAAGGGTTTGCGATGTACACAACGTGCCATTGGCTACAAACGAAGCTACGGCACAACTGTTACTTATTGCTATCGCATTGCAATCATAGAAATTTCGACATTAACGTTTTTTGGCAGACAAGCCACCTGAACCGTTTCTCTTGCAGGAGCGGTTTTTTCGTTAAAATAACTGCCATATACTTCATTAATGCGGGCAAAATCATTCATGTCCATAATAAAAATAGTAGTTTTCACTACATTTTCAAAAGTCATTCCGGCGGCTTCAAGAACAGCTTTCATATTTTCCATCACTTGTTTGGTTTCAATTTCTATGTTGTCCAAAACCAATTCCATTGTAACAGGATCAAGGGCGATCTGTCCCGAAGTATAAAGTGTTTGATCTGCAAGAACAGCCTGATTATAAGGTCCGATAGGAGCAGGAGCTTTATCGGTATAAATTATTTTTTTCATAAATTTATGGTTATCGTTGTCTGATTACACGTTGAGGTTGAGTTCTTTTTTCATATTTAATATCGCTCAACATTCCGGATTTAATTCCAATAAAGAAAGCCCAGTAGGCATTTTGTCCAAATGGAGTCCAGCTAAAATCCATTCTCCAGCTCATCAGATCTCTTTCAAATCTAAATTGAGTAAAAGTTACTCCTTTTTGTACAAAATCATAACCTGTAGAAATTCCTACACGCCATTTGGGAGTAAGCTCTAAATTTCCTGAAACCATAAGAGAATTTCCGGTAAATTCGTTTTGTCTGCTTGCATTTGAGTAGGTCAAAGAATAGGCGAGTGTAACATCCCATGGTATTTTAGAATGAAAAAATTCTGCAAAATTCTCTACTTCTTCATCATCATCTTCATCATCATCAAACTGACTGCTTCTTCTGTCACTAAAATCGGTATTCATTCCAAAAAGATCATCCTCACGACCTCCATTTCTTGCGCCTTGTTTGTTCTTCTTTTTACCTTCTTTGTCTTTACTGGAAAAAGAATAATTAAGTGTCATGTTGGCACTTGTCATTCTAAACAGGCTTCCACCGTTGTCTATATTGTAAGTATTAATTCTTTTGTTGGAATTATCAATAGCATACGGATCTAATGTTGCACCAAAATTTACATTCATCTTATCTTTGAACAAAAGCGTTCCTCCGCTCACTCTTAATGGTGCCCAATTTAAAGAATCTGCTCCAATATTGTATGAAGTATCAAAATTTAAGCTGTTTAATAACATGATTTTCTTGGGTTCTGTAGCAGTAGAGTCTTTATCCCTTACTTTGGCTTCAAAAGTATTATTTAATGAAAATCCTAAAATATTAGAATTGCTTTTTCCCGGAGTTCCAAATAAACCACCTTCAAACCGGGTGTAATCCTGACTTATTTTTCCCGAAGCATCGGTAGCATAAGTATCATAATATTTTTCGAAACTAGGGATATAACTGTAAGAAACAGATGGTTTTACCACGTGTCGTATTACCTGTATCTTTTTGTCTTCTCCAAAGTTAAACATACCATAAACAGTTGTCCCCACGCTGCTGCTAAAGGAGTAGGTTCTAAAAGCATCAAAACCTCCGATTTCGTTGGTAACTACTTTTCCCTGGTCATTATCAAACTTTTTTTCTATGGTTTTAAACTGCCATACCTCATTATAATTAGCACCTGTAGAAACACTAAAATGTTTAAAAACCTTAAAATTCGTAGAAAGAGGAATGCTGTGCTGAAATCCTGTTTTTGCATTGTCAAACATTTCAGATTTAAAGAAAAACTCATCGGTTGTATTAATACGGTTCTCTCCTTTTAGACTGTATTGAAAGTTGATATTTTTTATAAATCCTTTTTTAGATTCGTCTTGGTTGGCAAATGGAAAAATCCGGTCGACATTAACTTGTAAACTGGGCAATGTCATATTGATTTGCTCTGTTTGTGTATTCTGTGAATGTGTTGCTGTTACAGACATATTCACGACCGGCAGAGTATTAAATGTTTTTGAATATGAGATAGAAGAATTCATGGTATTATTTAATCTCGAACCTACATTGACCTGGTTTAATGAGTTTTTAAAATAAGTACTGCTTCCTAAGTTTACCGATGCCGAAAATCTGGAAGAAGGACTGGCTTTTTGATCCTGACTATGTGACCATTGGAGATTGTATATATTCGTTTTGGAATAATCAGGAAACCCCCGTTCACTGTTTATTTGATTTTCAAACCGGAAGTTTACATTTCCTCTGAAACGATATCTTCTAGCATAATTAGATTCAAAACGTGCGGCGTAGCTTCCATTTGTATAATAATCACCAAGAAAAGTCAGGTCTAAGTGATCACTTATTGCAAAATAATACCCTCCGTTTTGTAGAGAATATCCCTGAGCTCTGGTATCGGTAAAAGTAGGCAGAATTATTCCGGACTGACTGGTTTCGGTCATCGGAAAAAACGCAAAAGGCAAACCAATAGGAGTAGGAACATCTGCAATGACCAGATTGGTTACCCCGACTACTACTTTCTTTTTAGGAACAAATTTGGCTTTTCTTGCGAGAAAATAATATTCGGGATCATCTATGTCTTCGGCAGTTGTAAACTTAATGTTTTTCATGAAATAGACAGAGTCATTTTCTTTTTTTGCTATCTCTGCAATAAAGTTAAGTTCGCCTTGTTTACTCCGGGAATTCCAGATTAATGCCTTTTTTGTCTTAAAGTTAAACCTTATAGAATCCGGTTCTACAATATTGGATCCTTGTTTGAAAACAGGTCTTTGAATAAATGCTCCGGTAGAATCTTTTATACGTCCGGCATACACTTCATTTTTGGCATAATCCATAATGATTATACCCGATTTGAGTTCTATGTCGAGATAATTAAGCTGAGCTTCATTATAAAGTGTGATGGTTTTTTCTTCCTGATTGATTTCTTCGTAATCTTTTGCTGTTCTTTTTACAACTCCTTCAAGTGTAGATTTTTTTTTGATGATTGTATCTTGTACATTGATTTTTATTTCTTCAGTATTTGCAATAGAATCTAACTGAGGTTTTTCTGTAAAAGTCGAATCAATAGCAGGTTTAGATGTAATAGTCAGGTTTTTTTTAGGTAAATCCTGAGCATTACTTTTGGTAAATCCCAGTGTTAAAAAAAAAGCTGATAAAACGATATTAAATAAGTTTGTATGCAAAGGTATAAATGCTATTTTTGTAAAAATATGGCTTAATTTTTGAAGTGTCAAACTTACAGATTATTTTGCATCAAAAATAAACACTTTTCAAATTTATAACCACACAAGTTTTAATAAAATTAACTTTTTTAAAAATTATGAATTCTTACCTCAATAAAAACATCTTTTTTTTAATAGCAATATGTTTTTTTAGCATAATTTCTCAAGCTCAGAATAATAAATTAAAAGTTGTTTTAGATGCAGGTCATGGAGGGAGAGATGTTGGAGCCACATATCATGGATATGTAGAAAAAAGTATTGCCCTGAGTGTGGTATTGAAGGTAGGAAAAATTTTGGAAAGAGAATCTGCAATAGATGTGGTTTACACCAGAAAGACAGATGTTTTTGTAGAATTGATAGAGAGAGCCAATTTTGCAAATCGTGTAAAAGCGAACTTTTTTGTATCCATTCACTGTAATGGTGTAAAAGATAATAGTGCATTTGGTACAGAAACTTTTGTAATGGGATTAACCCGAAATGCAATGAATCTTGAAATCGCAAAAAAAGAAAACCAGGTTATAGAGCTGGAAAAAGATTATAAAACTACTTATAAAGGTTTTGATCCTAAATCCCCGGAAGCAACATTAGGATTACTTATGTATAAAGAAGAATATTTAGAACACAGTATAAATGTTGCCGGCAGAATCGAACAAAATTTCAAAATAGATCTTAAAAAGAAAAGCAGAGGTGTAAAGCAAACCCCTCTTTGGGTACTGGATGCAACAGTAATGCCCGGGGTTTTAATAGAATTGGGATTTTTATCTAATAAAGAAGAAGGAGCCTACCTTAATTCAGAAAAAGGACAGGACGAATTAGCAGAAGCAATTGCCAAAGCCATTTTAGGATACAAAAAAGAATATTATGGTTCTGGTAATAATGAAGTAAAAACCGATAAAGAGATAACAAAAACAGCAGAACCAGCCACAACTTCTCCGGTAAAAACTGAAGAAAAACCACAACCAACTACAAACAATTCCGGTAGTTCGCAGAAAGAAATTATTTTTAAGGTTCAGATCTCTGCAAGTGGAACCAAACTTCCGTTAGAGCCCAAAAACTTTAAAGGGTTAGATAATTTATCTGTAGCAACAGACGACGGAAAATTATTTAAATATATGTACGGAAATACCGATAGTTATGAAAACGCCAAACAATTATTGACCGAAGCAAAAGCAAAAGGTTTTGATTCTGCATATATTGTAGCATTTAAAGATGGTAATAGAGTAAATTTGCAGGAAGCAATCAAAAATAAATAGAGGACAGTCAAAAAATTAAATTAAATTTGTTTAAAATCCATTATTTTGAAATTAACACGAGAGATAAAAACAGCTATATTGGTAATTGCCTCAATCCTTTTATTTATTTGGGGATATAGTTTTTTAAAAGGGAGTGATTTGTTTTCAAATCACAGAACATTTTATATAGAATATGATAACGTAGAAGGATTGTCTCAATCTGCACCAGTTACTATAAACGGATTAATTGTAGGAAAAGTAGAAAAAATAACACTCAATCAGGCTAATGGGAAATTATTGGTTCAGATCCAGATGAAGAATGATTTTGAAGTTCCTAAATCAAGTAAAGCCAATATATACGAACCCGGATTTATTGGAGGAAAACAGATTCAGATCGTTCCAAACTTTGAAGATACTAATTATGCACAATCCGGAGATTATCTTCAGGGAGAAGTTGTTCCCGGATTATTAGGCAACTTAACAGATAAATTACAACCATTACAGGAAAAAATAGAAAAAGTTACAATAAGTGCAGATGCAGTATTAACTAATATTAATGATGTACTGGATGAAAAAACAAAACAAAACCTCAAATCCGGTATAGAAAAAATGAATAATATTCTTACCGAGTTTGCACAAACTGCTTCTGAAATAAATGGATTGGTTACCAGAAATACTCAGAATATAGATGGAACTATTGCTAATCTTAATCGGGTTTCTTCCAATTTTGCCAGTATTTCAGATAGTATTGCCAGTGCAAATGTAGGACAGGCTATTAAGAATATGGAAAAAACATTAGCAGATGTAAATACTATTATTGCCGATTTGAATTCAGGAAAAGGAAGTATGGGAAAATTATTGAAAGACGATGCTTTGTATAATAATTTTACAAAAACTTCAAAAGAATTAGAATTGCTGTTACAAGATTTAAGACTTAATCCGACTAGGTATATCAATGTTTCTTTATTTGGAAAAAAGAACAAACCTTATGTAGCCCCAAAAGAAGAAATAGCTCCTTAAATTCAAAATAAAATTATCATTTATGCACTTATTAGACAATATTTTATTTGCAATTATCTTAGTGATCGGATTTGGTTTTTTTATAATTAATGTAAAAAAAATTATCCGCAATATCAAGCTTGGTCAAGATGTAAACAGATCAGATAATCCCGGATTACGCTGGAAAAATATGGCGATGATTGCACTCGGTCAATCCAAAATGGTAAAAAGACCAATTGCAGGAATACTTCATATAATTGTGTATTTAGGATTTATTATAATCAATTTAGAATTATTAGAAATCATTATAGACGGACTCTTCGGAACTCATAGAATATTTGCTTTTATGGGAGTTTTTTATAATGTTCTGATAGGATCATTTGAAATATTGGCAGCTTTAGTTTTAATTTCAGTTATAATATTTTATGTAAGAAGAAATTTTATAAAACTTAAAAGATTTATTCATTCGGATCTAAAAGGCTGGCCTAAAAGCGATGCAAACTATATTTTGTATTTTGAAGTAGTATTGATGTCATTATTTTTATTGATGAATGCTTCAGATTTTTGGCTGCAGCAAGTTGGAGAACCTCATTATAAAGAAGTTGGGGCATTTCCGGTAAGTCAGCATATTGCCCCTGTTTTTAACGGAATGTCAACAGCAATGGTTATTCTTATAGAAAGAATTGCATGGTGGATGCATATAGCGGGAATATTGATTTTCCTGAATTATCTGTATTATTCAAAACATTTACATATTCTTCTGGCATTTCCCAATACATATTATGCCAATCTGAAACCACAGGGTCAATTTGATAATTTAGAAGCAGTAACAAAAGAAGTAAAATTGATGATGGATCCAAATACAGATCCGTTTGCTGCTCCGCCGGCAGATGCCAATATTGCTCCTGCAAAATTTGGAGCAAGCGATGTACAAGATCTTAATTGGGTTCAGCTAATGAATGCTTATACATGTACAGAATGTGGTAGATGTACATCGGCTTGTCCTGCAAATCAAACAGGAAAAAAACTCTCTCCCAGAAAAATCATGATGGATACCAGAGACCGTATGGTTGAAGTTGGTGATAATATGGATAAGAATAAAGGTACTTTTATTCCTGACAACAAATCATTGCTCAACGATTATATAACCCCGGAAGAATTATGGGCCTGTACATCATGCAACGCATGCGTAGAAGAATGTCCGGTAAACATTAGTCCGTTGTCTATTATTATGGATATGAGAAGATATTTAGTGATGGAACAAAGTGCAGCACCTATGTCACTTAATGCAATGATGACCAATATTGAGAACAATGGTGCGCCGTGGCAATATAATCAACAGGATAGATTAAACTGGAAAAACGAAAATTAATAAAAGATTTAAGAATTCTCTTATAAGTGAGGTTAAGGGTGTTTTTAATTTTTTCGGATAAATTAGAAACTAAATGAAAATGAAAACAGAAGATTTAGATAAGCAATTAGTTGCAACATCAGAGAACGGTCAGGCAATCAGCCCGATTTTACCGGAAGGGATTAAAAATTATTTAATAGACATTGACGGTACAATTTGTGATGATATTCCAAATGAAGAACCTGAAAGAATGTTAGTAGCAGAAGTTTATCCGGATGCATTGGTAACATTGAACAAATGGTATGAAGAAGGACACATAATATTCTTCTTTACATCCAGAACAGAAGTTCATCGTCAATATACAGAGATTTGGCTAAAAAAGCATGGATTCAAATACCATGGAATTTTATTTGGGAAACCAAGAGGAGGGAATTATCACTGGATAGACAATCACTTGGTTAAAGCTACCAGATATAGAGGAAAATTTACAGATTTAGTAGAAAAAGAAGTTACTATTCAGGTTTTCGATGATGAACATCATGGTTAAAAACCCGAATTTAATTAAAATATAAAAACGATATGTCAGAAATTTTATCAGTTCCTACAATGGCAGAAATGCTGGCACAAGGCCAACAACCGGAAGTACTTTTTTGGGTGGGCTGTGCTGGTAGTTTTGATGATAGAGCAAAAAAAATAACCAAGGCTTTTGTAAAAATTCTCAACAGAGCTAATATTTCTTTTGCCGTTTTGGGAACAGAAGAAAGCTGTACGGGAGATCCTGCAAAGAGAGCGGGAAACGAATTTCTTTTTCAGATGCAGGCAATGATGAATATTGAGGTTCTTAATGCGTATGAAGCTAAAAAAATTGTAACAGCTTGTCCTCATTGTTTCAATACATTAAAAAATGAATATCCGGAACTCGGGGGAAATTATGAAGTAATTCATCATACTCAGTTTCTGAAATCTTTGCTTGACGATGGAAGATTAACCATTGAAGGAGGACAATTCAAAGGAAAAAAAATTACTTTCCACGATCCATGTTATTTAGGAAGAGCAAACAGTGTTTATGAAGCACCACGTGAATTGATAGAAAAATTAGACGTTGCTTTATTAGAAATGAAACGTTCTAAAGCAAACGGATTATGCTGTGGTGCCGGTGGAGCTCAAATGTTTAAAGATGCAGAGCCCGGAAACAAAGAAATAAATATCGAAAGAACAGAAGATGCTCTGGAAACACACCCGGATATTATAGCAACCGGATGCCCGTTTTGTAATACAATGCTTACCGATGGCATAAAAAACAAAGAAAAAGAAACAACTGTAAAAGTGATGGATGTTGCAGAATTAATTGCAAATGCACAAGATTTATAACTTTATTAAAACATAAAAAAAATGTACGTTCCATTTGAAGATTTACCTAATCATTCTAAAGTTTGGATCTATCAATCCAACAGAAAATTTTCTGATGAAGAATTCTCAGAAATAGATATTTTGTTGAAAGAATTTATAGATAACTGGGCTGCACACGGAACTTCACTTGAAGCTTCATATAATCTGAAATATAATAGATTTATTATCCTTGCTGTAAATCAGGACAATCAGATTGCAACAGGATGTTCGATTGACGCTTCTGTAAAGTTTATTCAGGATCTGGAACAGAAATACGAGGTTGATCTTTTGGATAAAATGAACGTAACTTTCAAAACAGGCGAATTTATTGCCCATAAACCATTGATCGAGTTCAAAAAAATGGTAAAAGACAAAGCAATTTCTGCAGAAACGATTGTTTTTAATAATTTAGTAAACAATTTAGAAGAATTCAATACTTCCTGGGAAATTCCTGCAATAGATAGCTGGCACAGCAGGTTCTTTTAAAAAACAATCTATGTCGTCCAAACTACGATGAAAGCAAGGCGATTGCATACGATCTTTAAAAACAATAAATATCACATATGAAATACGTATTGATCTGTTGCATTTTTGTGACACATTTTTCATTTGCCCAAAAGAAAAATTTTACTCAGCAAGATGTATGGGTTGATAGTATTTATAATCAAATGACACTTACCGAAAAAATTGGTCAGTTGTTTATGGTTGCGGCTTATTCCAATAAGGACACTGTTCATAATAATTCGACAGAAGAATTAGTTGTCAAGCACCAAATAGGAGGTTTAATATTTTTTCAGGGAGGACCGGGTCGTCAGGCAAGATTAACCAATAGGTATCAGGCAAAAGCACAAGTCCCGTTATTTATTGGGATTGATGCAGAATGGGGATTGGCAATGCGATTAGATTCTGTTCAGCGCTTTCCATGGAACATGACGTTAGGAGCTGTTTCTGATGAAAAATTAATTGAAAAGGTAGGAAACTCCTATGCCAATCAATCCAAAAGATTAGGAATCCATTTTAATTTTGCTCCCGTTTTAGATATCAATACCAATCCGTTGAATCCAATTATTGGTAATCGTTCTTTTGGTGAGGACAAACGTAATGTTACCAATAAAGCATTGGCCTTGATGAAAGGAATTCAGAACGGAGGGATTTTTGCAACCGGAAAACACTTTCCCGGACATGGTGCAACAGAAACAGACTCACATCATACACTACCGATCATCAATTTTTCGAAAGACAGGATTGAAAATGTAGAATTGTATCCGTACAAAAAATTATTCAAAGAAGGATTATCTTCTGTAATGGTGGCACATCTTAATGTTCCCAGTTTAGAATCAAGAGAAAACTATCCGTCGTCTATTTCGTATAATATTGTTACAGATTTATTACAGAAACAAATGGGTTTTGAAGGTTTGATTTTTACAGATGCACTTAATATGAAAGGAGCAAGTAATTTTAAACAACCAGGAGAAATAGATCTGGAAGCTTTTCTTGCAGGAAATGATATATTGTTATTTTCAGAAAATGTACCACTGGCTATTGAAAAAATATGTGTTGCTTACCAGGATAGTATCATAAGTGAAGAAAGATTGGCTTTTTCTGTAAAAAAAATTTTAAAACATAAACATAAAATAAATCTTAATAATTACGAGCCTGTCGATTTGCAAAATTTACATCAGGATTTGAATCCTGCCGGAGATTTGGCTCTGCAATATGAATTATACGAAAATGCCATAACAGTTTTACAGAATAAAAACCAGAATTTGCCAATTATTAATCTGGATCAACAAAAGATTGCTTATGTAAAATTAGGAGATGATAATCACAATGTATTTCTTAATGCAGTAAGACAATATGTTGAAGTTACAGAAATACAAGAAACAAATGTAGATAGTCTGGTCGCAAAACTTAAAGATTTTACTAAAGTAATTGTAGGTTTTCATAAACCAGACGGTGCTTGGAGAAACCATGATTTTAAGCCAGAAGAACTCTTGAAGTTAGAACGGATTGCCAAAGAAAAAAATGTAATTCTGGATGTTTTTGCAAAACCATACGCATTGTTGGCAATAAAAGATTTTTCATCAATTAATACTGTAGTTTTATCTTATCAAAATTCTGAGGTAGCTCAAATCGTTTCTGCCCAATTGTTGTTTGGAGCTTTTGAAACAAAAGGGAAATTACCGGTTTCGATCAATAAGAATTTTAGTGTTGATGATGGACTTAAAATAAAAGCAGTTAACGTTTTAGGATTTACAGCTCCGGAAAATGTAGGGATAAACTCTTTGGAACTTAAAAAAATAGATCAGATTGTAGATGATGCAATAGATAAAAAGATTATTCCGGGAGCACAAATTTTGGTAGCAAGAAAAGGAAAAGTAATTTACCAAAAGTCCTTTGGTTTTCATACATACGACAAATTGGTAAAGGTTAAAAACTCAGATTTGTATGATGTCGCTTCTGTTACAAAAGTAGTTTCTACGCTTCCTGTAGTGATGCAATTGTTTGATAAACATAAAATAGATTTAGATTCAAAGCTTGGAAAACTTTTGCCTGTTTTTGAAAACTCAGATAAAAAGAATATCACTTTCAAAGAGCTGATGTCGCATAATGCAGGATTACAGGCATGGATGCCTTTTTATAAAAAGACTTTAGATAAAAATAATAAACCCGATGAAAGATATTATAATAAATTCGAAAGTTTAGCTTTTAATAAAAAAGTTGCCGATAGTATGTTTTTGAGAGCAGATTATCACGATACAATTATGAGATCAATTGTAGATAGTAAACTATTGCCTAAAAAAGAATACAAATACAGTGATTTTACTTTTATTATCCTCAAAGAAATCATAGAAAACATATCTCATCAAAATATAGATGTATTAAGTTTCGATCATTTTTACCAGCCGTTGGGAATGTATAATACAATGTACAATCCGTTACAAAAAACGGCCTTACAAAAAATAGTTCCAACAGAAATAGATCAATATTTCAGATACCAAACCATACAAGGATATGTTCATGATATGGAAGCAGCCATGGAAGGAGGAGTTGCGGGACATGCAGGAATCTTTTCTAATACGATAGATCTGGCTAAGATAATGCAAATGTATCTTCAGGAGGGAAATTATGCAGGAAAGGAATATTTTTCTAAAAAAACTTTCAGAACCTTTAATACATGTCATTTTTGTTCGACAGGAAATAGGAGAGGACTGGGATTTGACAAACAACAATTACCGGGAACTTCTGGGCCTACTTGCGGTTGCGCTTCATTAGAAAGTTACGGACATACAGGATTTACAGGAACAATGGTTTGGGCAGACCCGAAAGAAGAATTGATTTATATTTTTCTATCCAATAGAACTTATCCGGATTCTAATGCACCAAATAGACTTTCTACAGAAAATATAAGAGAAAATATCCAGAAAATTATTTATCAATCTATAGAAAAATAAAATAAGTTTCAAAGATTGCAGGTTTTTATATTATTATTCATTTTCTAAATTTTCATTAAATGCAGAAGGAAGCATTTTTGGAATAAATTTGATTAGAACCGGAAGTAGTAAGCTTCCTCCGGGTAATAAAAATATAGTAAGAGAAGGGATACTTTTACAAACATCCAGCAACTGATTTTTTACTTTTTTCTTTTCGATATCATTCAGATCCCTATGAGTAGATTGCGCCAGTAATTTGAGTAATTCTCCACTTTGAGAAAGCTCCTTTATCAATCTTTTTTTGTTTCTGGATATTAGTAATTGTACGGTTTGAGAAGATTGATCGTAAAAGTGTTTTACAGGATTAGAATAGTTAAAATAAGGAATTTCATCTTTATAATCCAGAATATATTGATGTAAAACTTCGAAAGATTTTAAACAGAATTTTTTAGGGACGTTGAGCTTTTCTGCAATTTCCATTAGAAAATTTCTTTCACTATCTTCAATTATACCATCGCTCCACATTGACATAGAAGCAATATCAAGCAAATAATATTTTTCGTAATTTAATTGATAATTTTCCCAGTTTATCTGATCCAGACTTTTTGTTTTTGAGTTTGTAATTTTATTATACCTTACTGAATTTTCAAAAAGTTTTATAAGTAACTCATCATATTTGGTTGTTTTTTTCTTTATACTTAAACAAAGTGAAACCAGGCTAAGAATCGTAAATTCAATGTTTTTGGCATAATCTTGAGGGAGACTTTTTTCAGACAAATATTTTTTGAAAGCCAACACATCTACAAATAAAAAAGCATTTGTAAGAATATGTGAGAAATTTTTAGAAATTATATTATTGTTAGTCTGAACCCTGGTATCAATGATTTTCTCAAGAAACCGATAATTTTTTGTACTGATATTTTCAGTAGGATTTATTTCGATCCCCGCATTCTTTTGAGTAATAGTATAAAACTTGTACAAATCCTGAACAAATTGTTCCGGTTGATCATTGTTGGTTTCTATTCTGTATATAAGATATAAAATATCAAGCAAAGCAACTTTTGCCAGTTCTTCACCGGTCCAACCTTGCGTTTCAATATTTTTTGCTGCTACTAATGAAACGGCATGTCCATAAATAAATCCGGTTTTTCGAATTTTTTTATAAACTTTCTTTTTTGCCAAATTTAGATTTTCGGGTGATTGCCTAAATTTTACAAAATATTTATTAATCCATCCGTTTGCAGAAGCATTAATCATAATTGCAAAAATAATTTATGCAAATCTAAAATATTAATAACTAAAATCTTTTAATTTTTCTTTCTTTTATATTGATTTAATAAGGTTTTGTTGAAATCATCTTCTGCTTTTTTGAGTTTAATAATTTTTACAGAAGATAAAACTGATTTGAGTGAAACCTGAAATTTTTTTCTGTTTTGAAACATTTCTTCTTCCAGAGTTTCGAAATCGGTCAAAATAGAATTAGCCTGATCTACAGATAAATTTTCTAATTTTTCATTGGATAGACTCTGTTTGAAAAGCTGCATTTTTTTACTTTTCAATGCAGATTGCTTTTCCTCATAAGCATTATAGATTGGCCAGAATTTTTCTGCTTCATCTGTTGTGAGCGATAACTGGGTAGTAATTTGAGCTACTTTCAGAGCTTTTATGTTTGCATGCTTGGGCTTTTGGGCATAGGTAAAAAATCCAAACTGCATCAATATAACGGTAAATAAAATTTTAGTTTTCATTGTTTTCAAATAAAAGTTCAACAGAAGTTTCCTGTAATAAAGTATCGTATTCCCAAAGATTATTGGCATAAAGATCATTGGTTAAAGCCAAAATATCATCATCGCTTAGTAAGCTCAATAATTCATCCTGAGAGATTGAGCTCTGGTAAGTAATATAATTTTCTAATTCCTGACTAGACAAATTTTCCGGTTGATTGTATATAAAATAAGTGGTAACCATGAGTGCTATAATAAGTATTGCTGCAACGGTATTATTCCATAAAGTTAAGTTACCTGCCAAAGAAATAACTTTCGGTTGTTTCCGGTGCGAATCTAAATTTTGTAAAAAATCTTTACTAAAATTCTCATGATAATCTTTCGGAACCAAAAAGGGTGAACCATTTTTCGGATATTTTTCTAAGTCAAAATCTTTCATATTCATAAGACATAAATTTTACTAAAAAGTTTAATCCTGTTTCATAAAATTTTCAATTTTTGCAACAGCGTGAAAATAAGAAGCTTTCAAACCACCAACGCTAGTACCGAGAATTTCAGAAATTTCTTCATATTTTAACTCCTGAAAATATTTCATTTTAAAAACCAATTGTTGTTTTTCTGGTAAAGTTACGATGGCTTTTTGTAATTTTAATGCAATTTTATCACCATCAAAATAGGAATCAGATCTTAAATTTTCAACATAATTTTCCTGCAAATTTTCTATGGAAACTCCTGTTTTTCGGGCTTTATTTTTCAAAAAATCAATCGATTCGTTAGTCGCAATTCTATAAATCCAGGAAAATAATTTGCTATCTCCCCGAAATTTTTTCAAACTATTAAAAACCTTAATAAAGGTATTCTGCAACACATCATTTGTATCGTCGTGATCCAGTACAATTGAACGAATATGGGCATACAAAGGCTTTTGAAATTCCTTCAATAATTGCTCAAACGCCACATTTTGTGTTTTTGGATTGAGTAAGTCTGCAATAAAATCTTTCTCGTTCTGCAAAAATAAATCATTTTATTATTTGACTAAACTTACATCAAAAGGTTTAATCTACCTATTTTTTAATAATAATTTAGGAGCGAAATTTCAGGAATTTTTGGATTCCATTTTCCTGCTTCCGGAAGTCGCTTCCCACAAGAAAATGTGGGAGAGCTCCAACAGTTCCGGTATCAGGGCTAGGAGGGAAGTTGGTTTTGTTTCAGAAAGATTTATATTTTTAAAAACAAAAAAACAGTTTTTAACCCTTACTTTTGCATTTTCAAACCCAATAATAATAAAGATGATTACTACAGTAATATTCGATATGGATGGTGTAATAGTAGACACAGAACCCGTCCATTATTTTGCATATCACCAACATTTTAAAGAATTGAATATTGCTGTTTCTCCGGAAATGTACGCCTCTTTTACCGGAAATTCTACCAGAAATATTTATGAGAGATTAAAATCACATTTTCATCTGAAAGAAGAAACAGCAGATCTGGTCAATAGAAAAAGGAATTTATTCAATGAGGCATTCGATCTTAAATCCGACTTGTATTTACTACCAGGTGTAGAAAAACTTATACAGGATTTTCATGCAAATAATGTACAGCTCGTTTTGGCATCTTCATCGGCACATGTAACTATTCAGAGAATTTTTAAGAGATTTAACCTCAATAAATATTTTGCTCATATAGTTTCGGGAGAAGAGTTTCCAAAATCCAAACCGGATCCTGCAATTTTTAACAAAGCAGTAGTATTGTCGGGACATCCAAAAGAACAATGTGTTGTAATAGAAGATAGTACCAATGGCGTAAAGGCAGCCAATGCAGCAGGAATTTTTTGTATAGGATACAATAGCAAAAATTCTAAAATGCAAGATTTATCAACTGCCGATAAAACCATTAATCACTTCGATGAATTGAACGTATCGATCATTAAAAATTTAAATCAAAACATAAAAAAAGGACTCTTATAAAAGTCCTTTTTTTATTGATTTTACTTAAAATAGGTAAAACTTTCGTTGTTTTCAATAAGCTGCAGTGTTTCAAAAATCAATCTGATTACATTTTCCACATCTTCACGATGTACCATTTCTACAGTTGTATGCATGTATTTCAAAGGTAATGAGATTAATGCAGAAGCAACGCCTCCATTGCTATAGGCAAAAGCATCAGTATCTGTTCCGGTAACTCTGGAAGATGCTAATCTCTGAAAAGGAATTGATTTGTTTTCTGCAGTATCTACAATCAGGTCTCTTAATTTATTTTGTACAGCAGGAGCATAAGTTATAACAGGTCCTTTGCCAATCTGAGTTTCACCTTCAATTTTTTTATTAATCATAGGAGTGGTAGTATCATGACATACGTCAGTTACAATAGCCACATTTGGTTTGATGGTTTTTGTGATCATTTCGGCACCACGCAATCCTACTTCTTCCTGTACAGCATTGGTAATGTATAGACCAAAAGGCAGTCTGATATTGTTTTCGTGTAATAGACGTGCAACTTCAGCAATCATAAAACCTCCCATTCTGTTGTCTATTGCTCTACAGACAAACTTATTTTCGTTAAGAATCATAAACTCATCCGGATATGTAATTACACAACCCACATGAACTCCTTTTTCAAGAACCTGAGCTTTGGTTTCGCATCCTATATCGATAAATAAATTATCTATTTTAGGGTTTTCTTCTTTGTCTCTATTTCTGGTATGAATTGCCGGCCATCCGAAAATTCCTTTTACAATTCCTTTTTTTGTATGGATATTCACGCGTTTTGAAGGAGCGATCTGATGGTCGGAACCACCATTTCTAATTACATAAATCAGTCCATCGTCTGTAATATAGTTTACATACCAGGAAATTTCGTCTGCATGACCTTCTATTACAACTTTGTATGGAGCATCGGGATTAATAATTCCCACGGCAGTACCATAAGTGTCTGTAATAAAAGTATCTACATATGGACGTATATAATCCATCCAGATTTTTTGTCCTTCTGTTTCGTATCCGGTTGGAGAAGCGTTGTTTAAATAAGTCTCCAGAAAATCTAAAGATTTTTGATTGAGAATGCTATTTGAATTCATGAAATATTTTTTTGCTAAATTATTAATTTGGTATTACAGTTGTACAATTATTATATACTTTTGAAAATAAATTTTTTGTAAATGAAATTATGTCATAAGCTATTGATTTTGTTTTTTATATTATCTTCTTTGGATGCTGTTTCTCAAGAAGACAGAAGGGATGATTATCTAAAGGAACAAGATACAATTTTAGGAACTCCAATACAATTGGAAGAAGTTGTTATAGGCAGATTTCAATCTCAGATAGATGATGAAGCACGAAAAAGGTTTCTTATTTTGCAAAGAAGAGTGTATCGTGTTTATCCTTATGCTAAGACTGCTTCAGAAAGATTGGTGCAGCTCAATAAGGACATGGAAAGTCTTAAAACCAAAAAAGAGAAGAAAAAATATTTTAAGATTACAGAGAAATATCTTACAGATGAATTTGAAGCTCAGCTAAAAAAACTTTCAAGAAAAGACGGGCAGATTTTGGTAAAACTTATTCATAGGCAAACAGGTCATACTACTTTTGAACTGATCAAAGAATTAAAATCGGGCTGGAAAGCATTTTGGTCCAATAATACGGCAAAATTATTCGATATTCGCCTTAAAACAGAGTATCAGCCATTTGAGGTAAATGAAGATTATTTAATAGAAACCATATTGGTTAGAGCATTTAAATCTCACAGACTTATTGAGCAGAAACCGGCATTCCCGATAGATTATGATGAAGTTTCCGATTTCTGGATTGAAAAGTTAAGAGAGAAAGAAGAAAAATAATTTTCTGTAAAATACTTTAGAAACTGTTTAGATTTAGAACTTTTAGATGTCAATCAGTTTCCGGAACTCATCTTTATTTCTTTAATTAACGAGAAAATAAAGATGAGTTATTTTATTTACTTTCCGTCTTTATCTACGATCGGTCTGTTTTCTCTGTTGGCCAATTCCCATGCTGTAGCAAAAGCCAGTTGTGTTCTTTTTGTAAGAGCATCATATTCTATTTTATCGGGAGTATCTCCCGGTAAATGATAATCATCATGTACTCCATTGAAATAAAAAATAGCAGGAATTCCTTTTTTTGCAAAATTATAGTGATCTGAACGATAATAGAATTTATTAGGATCGTTCAAATCATTAAATCTGTAATCTAAATCTAAATTGATATACTTAGAATTTGCTTGTTCATTGATATGGTGCAGATCTGTAGATAATCTGTCGGAACCGATCACATAAACATAATTATTGGTTTCAGGATGAATTTTATCTCTTCTCCCAATCATATCGATATTGATGTTAGCAATAGTATTTGCAATGGGATATAATGGATTTTCGGCATAATATCGTGATCCGTGTAAGCCATGTTCTTCTCCGGTAACATGCAAAATCAAGATGGATCTTCTTGGGCCTTTTCCATCTTTTTTTGCCAATTGAAATGCCTGTGCGATTTCTAATAAAGCAACTGTACCGGAACCGTCATCATCTGCTCCGTTGTAGATTTCTCCATTTTTCATCCCGACATGATCATAATGAGCAGAAATAACCAGAATTTCATCCTTTTTGTCTGTTCCTTCTATAAAAGCCCAAATATTTTCGGAGTCAGGAAGTTTAGGGCCAAAGTTTTTTTTCATGAACTCAGAAGGAACTTTTTGATAAAAATCTGTGGCTAATGGAGGATGATTAATACCGTTTTTTATATATTGACTAATGAGATATTTTCCGGCTTTTTTTTGTCCTTCAGTCCCGGTGTCTCTTCCTTGCATACTATCGTTAGCTACTATATAAAGATGGGTTTTAAGTTCTCCTTCTGTAATAGAGTGGAGGTATTTGATAGGATCGGGAACTCGTTTTTCGTTATTATTTATCGCATTTTTTGTGTTTACGCAAGAAATAAACAAAATTATAGTAAAAGAAATTAGCAATTTTTTCATAATTATTTGAGATTTAAAAACAGATAGATGGTAAATGATAAAATAAATATCGAAAATAAAAAAACATTAGCAAAGAAAATTAAAATTCCTTTTAAAATTGTTTTCCATCTCGGGTTATTATAAAACCGGTGGTGAGCAGGAAAGAAATAATATAATATCCAAAATCCTGCTAAAAATTTCATTATCGAGTATATAGCACTGGTAAAAGAATTATATCCCAGAGAGTTGAGGCTGAAATCTACAAAGTCTAATATAAATAATAATAGTAAGAGAAAAGAGAAGTAATGTAAGGTAAATATCCCATGATCAAAATAATACCATTTCTTTTTACTATGAAAAATCCATAAAATAAATGCAAAAACAGGCATATAAAAAATGATGAACTTGGGAAGGTTATGAAAAAAGGCATCTGTAAATTTGCTTCCAATTTCCTGAGGCGTATTTTTTTCTGTCAGGCTAAGGTATTTTTTTAGAACCTTATATTCAAAATCAGAAATTTTTTCATGTTCTTTTTTATTTTGATGGATAGAGTCAAGAGAATAGGTGTTTTTTAATTCATAATTTCTATAATTCAGATCGATAGTTCTTTCTGGGATTACTATAGAGTCGGGATATTTTTCTTCTAAAACAGGCTCTTTGTTTACAAATAAAATCATTCCCAAAAATGTAACAAAGCTTATAAAAATGTATAATCTTACCGGTGCGAGGTACGACATTCGTTTACCGGACAGGTATTCTTTGGTTAAAGAACCGGGTTTGAACAACAGATTGCGGATAGTTTTCCAAAATGAATTTTCATAATGGGTCAGATCTTCAAAAAAATGCACAAACAAATGGTAAAATGTTTTTCTTGTTTCGGTATTTTCCTGACCGCAATTGGGACAAAATCTCTTTTCTACAACTTGTCTGCAGTTAAGACAGGTTTTGTCAATTCTTATTTTATTGTGCGAACTCATATTGTTTTGGTAATGTTGTGTACAATATTAGTAAATTTAGAAATATTCTAATTGTGAAATTTAACATTTTAATATGAAAGGATTTATTTAATAAAAAAATATATGCAGATCCATACTTTAAGAAAAGTATCGTAAATTGGCGGGGTTGATTTGTATAAAAAATAAATTTAAAAACTAATGCAGATCTCATCTGAAATAGGTTATGTTTTTGCCATATTTGTAGGAATTACAATGGGAATTTTGGGGAGTGGAGGATCTATTCTTTCGGTTCCTATTTTGGTTTACATTATGGGAATAAGTCCTGTTTTTGCAACAGGATATTCACTGTTTATTGTGGGTTTTACAGCATTTGTCGGCGGAATAAAAAAAGTAATTAATAAAGACTTCGATTTTAAAACTTTATTGACTTTTGGAATACCTTCTGTGATTTCGGTTTTTCTTACCAGAAAATTTATTGTTCCTGAAATTCCTGAGGTGGTTATCGTTATCAACAACTTTGTGGTAACCAAAAATATTTTCCTGATGTTGTTGTTTGCGATAGTGATGTTGGCGGCTTCGGTAAAGATGATTTTTTCTAAAGAAAATCCTAATGTTCAGGAGCACAAAAAACTCAATGGCAAATCACTTTTTGTATTACTTATTTTAGGAGTTTTAATTGGAACTTTAGCAGGATTGGTTGGTGCAGGAGGAGGTTTTATGATTATTCCTGCGTTGGTTTTATTGATGAAATTGGACATGAAAAAAGCTGTTGGAACTTCATTGATGATAATAGCGAGTCAGTCCCTGATTGGTTTCTTGGGAGAAATTACTTCGAATATTTATATTGACTGGAAATTGATTCTGATTTTTACCACATGCTCGATCATAGGAATTTTTATCGGAAATAATATTTCTCAGAAAATTAATACATCAGAACTCAAAAAAGGATTTGGCTGGTTTATTTTGATAATGGGAATCTATATTTTGATCAAAGAATTATTTTATATATAAATTCATAAAAAAAAGCGTTCCGGATAGAAACGCTTTTGAGATTAAAAAACTTTATTTTATAACTAATTTTCCATCTTCTTTTCCAATAAATATATCTTTAATAGGTGTTTTAGAATTTTTTATTTTACTGTTTATTTTGGTTTTACTACCGTTGCTATTTTCAATCAGTTCGATATCGATTGCAATAATCTCATCATTAGTATTATATTTTAAACCGGAATATTTAAAATCGATATTGATTTTTTTCAATTCTGATTGATAAAATTTAAAATCATCTTTTTTAGATTTTTTATAAATGATAAAACCGTTGTTATCTGTTTTCAATAATGGTTTTTTAAAATCAATTTTCGGGTCTTCATTTTTAACATAGTTCGTAGATTCTATTATAATTGCCCCATTTGCTGCTTTTTCGCCATACATTTTAATCAGGTAATTCTTGCTGCCACTATTGAACTTGCTTAACCCGGAAATTTTATTTTTGTTGATTTTCAGCATTTCATCATAAGTGATTTCTTTTCCGTCAAACAAGATATATATATTTTTTGGATCGAATCCGTCTTCTTCTAAGTCATCAAATATTTCATTAGAACTATGAGTTTTGTAAGATATTTTATGCTCAATGGTTTGAGTAGGAGCCAAAGGAACATTTGGGTTATTGGGTGAAGTGCCTGGTGTTGGAGTTGCCGGTACCGGAGGTGTTGGAGGAGCTTCAGGAACAGCAGAAATAGCAGGAACAGCAGAAACAACAGGAGGAGTAGGAGTAACAGGTGGTGCTGGAGGTGTTGCGTTTGCAGAAATGTTTGAAAAAACTTCTCCTTTACCATTTACATTTATAGTACTATTTTCTTTAATGGAATCGTCAAAGCCAAAACTGATTTTTCCCTGTTCATTAGTTGCCCAGATTATAATAGGTTCTATTGGCTTATTATTTGAAACTATTTTGTTGCAGGTAATTTTAGGATTGGCAAGCGATTGCATTTCAATTGAAATACTGGTTATTTGTCCTTTCGAATTCCTTTTTATTTTAGAAAAATTGCATTTTATTTTGAAATCTTTTTCAAATTTTTCTAAAACCTGTCGGATCTGTTCATTGGTAAAATCGGCTTTTATTTCCTGTTTTGACACAGAAACATTGTTTTTTTCAATTTCTGAAACAGGCATATTCTTATATTGTGCAATTGCTTTAATTTGAAATTGCAGCATAAAAATGACCAATAAGGGCAAAACCAATGCAAATTTCCATTGGTTCGATTTTTGTGATTTTTGTTTGTTAAGCATAACGATTCGTTTTTTGATTAATGATTGATAAAATTGATTGGTAATAGTAATTCCCGTTTGATGGGAAGTGATTTTCAATAAAGTATATTGGTACTTTTTTTCATTTTCCAAATGTTGGATAGCAACCGAATCTGCAATAAATTCCAGATTTTGGATAATTGCATTTTTGTAGAGATAAACAATAGGATTCCACCAGAAGACAATACAAAACAGTTTTGAAATGAGCACATCTATAGAATGATTTTCATGAGAATGAACTTTTTCGTGTGCAATAATATTTTCCATTTCTTCTTCGTTGTACAATTTGGGATTCAATACAATGTATCTGAAATAAGAAAAAGGAGCGATATTTTCTTCTGGATTTACGATAAAAAATGAACCGTTCCTGATTTTTGGATTTCTATTGATGAGTCTTTTGAGCGAAATATAATCTTTGATCAGGAATAAAATTCCTGCAAAAACTCCTGTTGAATAAATTAATATTAAAATAGAATTCCAATCGATTTCCTTTTCGGGAATAATCTCTTGTACAGGATGGTTTATTGGAGTAATTGGATTTAAATCGGTCATTTTATCTATTACCACAGAAGCAGGTTGGTCTAAGACAATTGTTTTTTCGATTGTAATAAGAGGTAAAACAGAAGTAACTATAAGACCTGTCAATAAAAAATAACGATTGTTTTTGAAAAAGGTTTCTTTTCTTAAAAACAAATAATATACTAAAAAGAATATTGTTAATATTAAACTGAACTTAGCTAAATATGTAAATAATGTTTCCATGTTTATTTTTTATTTTCGATCATTTTCAGTATTTCTCTTAATTCGTCTGCTGAAATTTTTTCTTCTTTAGCAAAAAAGGAAACCAAATTTTTATAAGAACTATTAAAATAGTTATCTATTGCTGTGCTCATAAATTTTTTACGATAATCCTCTTTGCTTACTACCGGGAAATATTGATGAGTATTTCCAAATGCGTTATGAGCAACATATCCTTTTTCTTCCAGATTTCTTATAATGGTAGAAAGTGTGTTATAGTGCGGTTTGTCTTCGTGAATTTCTTCTAAAACATCTTTTACAAATGCTTTTTTTAAACTCCAGAGTATCTGCATTATCTCTTCTTCTTTATTAGTGAGTTTTTGCATAATTATTTAAATTAATGATTAGAACAAATATATAACTATATTTATAGTTAATAAACTATTTTAATAGTTTATTAACTATTTTTTTAGTTCATGCAGGTTTTACAAATAATCCAATATTGTGTTTCGCCTTCAAATAATGGTTTTTGTATATTTACTTAAAATTATTTCAATGAAAAATTTAATCATTATTATATTATTTAGTTTATCTGCACAAGGACAAAATATTTGTGGATTAGATTCGGTTTTGAATTTTCAAAAAGTACTCAATGAACAATTTAAAGAACCGGGAAAAAGCCCTTTAACAGAGGCTGATCTAAAGAATTTTAAAGAATTGGATTTTTTCCAGTACAATCCTCAATTATGTATCGAAGCAAGATTTGTCCGTACTCCAAACGAAAAACCTTTCAAAATGGAGACCACTACAGAAAGATTACCTGAATATGTAAAGTATGGTGAAGCACATTTTGAAATAGACGATAAAACCTTTCGATTAAATTTGTATCAAAATGTGGAAATGTCTGTAAATAAGCTTTATAAAGATAATTTGTTTCTGCCATTTTCAGATCTTACTTCGGGAGAAGAAAGCTACATTGGCGGAAGATATATTGATCTTAAAATTCCGGAAAGCGATACAGTAACAATCAATTTTAATCTGGCTTACAATCCGTATTGTGCATACAATTATAAATATTCCTGTCCTAAAGTTCCATTAGAAAATGATTTACCGGTTATGATCAGGGCAGGAGTGAAGGATTTTAAATAAAGTTATGAATTTTATCAATTTACATACCCACCGATTTACTGACAATCCGGAAGTATTGGAAATAATAAACCAATATCCAAATGAATTTTCTGACCTCATTCCGCAATATTCTATAGGAATTCATCCTTGGTATATTCCGGAAAATCCTGTAGATTTTTTAGAAACGATCCGACAAAAATTGCCGGAAGAACAATGTCTTGCTTTAGGAGAATGCGGATTGGATAAGCGTATAGAAACCGATTTGCAAACTCAGATTAATATTTTCGAACAGCAATTAGATTTAGCAGAGCAATTTAATAAACCGGTGATTTTGCATATTGTTGCCGCATTTCAGGAACTAATAGCTATAAAGAAACAAAAAAACATATCCGTTCCTATGGTTGTTCATGGGTTCTCAGGAAGTTTAGAACTGGCGCAACAATTACTCAAAAATGGTTTTTACCTCTCTTTTGGAAAATATTTACTTCGTAACCCTCATCTCAAAGAAGTTTTTCAGAGTATTCCCAACGATCGTTTTTTTCTGGAAACCGACACCATAGAAGAAGGAATTCTTTTGGTGTATGATTTGGCAGCACAATACAAAAATGTAACTTTGCCCGAAATTCAAAATATCATAAAAAATAATTTTAATACTGTTTTTAAAAATGGCAGAGTGGACTGAAAGAGCAGAACTTTTATTCAAATCGGAAGGGTTAGAAAAATTAAAAAATGCCAATGTACTAATTGTAGGATTAGGCGGAGTCGGTTCGTTTGCGGCAGAGTTCATAGCAAGAGCAGGAGTGGGAAAAATGACTATTGTCGATGGAGATGTGGTAGATATTACAAATATTAACAGGCAGATGCCGGCTTTACATTCTACCATTGGACAACCCAAAATAGATATTGTAGGAAATCGTTTGATGGATATTAATCCGGAACTTAAACTTATTAGGATCAAAGAATTTTTGTCCCCTGAGCGTGCTTTTGAAATTGTTTCTACAGAATTCGATTATGTAATAGATTGTATTGATAGTGTTACTCCAAAATACAATTTGCTTGTTGCTGCCAAACGGAAAAAAGTAAAAATAGTGAGTTGTATGGGAGCAGGAGGGAAGATGGATGCTTCTAAAGTAAAAGTTTCGGATATAAAAGATTCCCAAAACTGTTTTCTGGCGAGAGTTATTCGCAAAAGACTTCGTGAAGTCAAGATCAATAAAGGAATTAAGGTAGTTTATTCTACAGAAATTCAAGACGAAACCAGTCTTAAAAAAACAGATGGAGGGAATTATAAAAAATCATTTTATGGTACAAACAGTTATATGCCTGCACTTTTCGGGTTATATGCTGCACAAACTGTAATCAGGTTTTTATTAAAATAAAAAGAAAGAAGGAGCGATTTGCAGTTTATTTGTTACAAAATTGTAAGAATTATAATACAGAAGAAAAACAATTATTCTGAATAATTCGATTTTATAAAATCGGTAACCAAATAACCAATGAGCTTACCTACTAAACCGGGATTTTTCTCATCACCCAATTCAGGAGCTCCTTCGCAGATATGTAAATAAGAAACCAATTCATTGCTGCTCATAAAATTAACAAATTTTCGTAAATCTTCAACAGAATAACCACTTGGGGTTATAGCACTCGAAGCAATATTAGGAATAGAATCCAGATCTATTTCCAGACCGAAATAATTATTTTTTATAAAATCATAAGAAACGCTCAATTCATTTTCAAATTTTTTATCTGCTCTTATTCTTACTTCATCATAAGTATTATAATTTACACGATCTGTGTTTTTCTTTATGATATCTAGAACACTTTTGGAAGTATAACTTTCGTGTAACCCAAAAATGAAATATTTTTTCAAAAAACCTTCTTCATACGCATAGGAGAAACCGTTACCACTGTGTCTTCCTTCAAGAATTCTGAAATCAGAATGAGCATCAAAGTTAATAACATTAATTGATTTTCCTTTTCCTAATGCAGCTCCTTTTATATTCCCGTAAGCATTATTATGACCTCCACCAATGATAATTGGGATTTTTCCTGATTTTATAATTGTAAAAACCAAATGACAAACTTCTTTATCGATCTTTTCAACAAGAGTGTACAGTTGTTTTCTATCTTCGATTATGGTGTAATCCAGTTGTTGGGCAAGTTGCATTTCTTCGGTTAAGTCTAATGAGCCAAGCACCAAAATTCTGTTTCCTTTACAAAATTTATTATGTTGAATATTTGCAATATTTTTTATAGCATTCTCCCATGCAGATGCGGTTCCCGGTCTTCCAAAATTAGCTCTGACTCCAATATCTTCAGGAATCCCAAATAATATATATTTTGCTTCAGTCTGCATAATTGCATTTTCAATTGAAGTATTTTTTGGAACAAGATGCATTTTTTCGCCAAATTTTATTTCACCACTTCTGTAGTTTGTTACTTTGGTTAAATCTGCCTGAGTGTATAAATTAAATTTATTCATATAAAATTATTGATGCTCAAAAATAATACAAAAGAGATAAAAATTCAGGATTAAAAATTCATATTAAGATTAATTAGTTTATTTTTGTTTAAATCTTGAATAATAGATTTTTTTTATGTAAAAAAATCTCAATATAATTGATATTATTGAATATGGAAACTCAAAAGAATACTTCGAGTCTAAAGGCAATCGTTGTTGTTTTAGCACTTTTATTAGCAGGAAGTTTAGCATATATTTTTAAAATGACATCAGATGCTACTGCTTTAAATAATGAACTTACAATAGAAAAAGATGAAAAACAAAAAATTTTAGAAGAGTTAGAAAACCTGAAAATCACCTATGAAAAAGCAATAGAAGATAATACAGCTTTATCTGATGATTTGATCGCAGAGAGAGAAAAAGTGATCAACCTGATTGCCGATCTAAAGAAATCCAAAGCAGATGCTGCTTCAATGGTAAAATATAAAGAAGAATATTTCAGACTTCAAAGTCAAATGAAAATTCTTGTTGCAGAAAATAACGAATTGAAAAAGAAAAATGAGATTCTTACTTTCGAACGGGATAGCACAGCCAATCAGTTAGGAAATCAAAAGCAATATAACGAAGATCTGATTTTACAAAATGAAGATTTGGCAAAAAAAGTAGCAATAGCTTCGAAGCTAAATGTAACTAACTTGAAAGTTCAGGCTGTAAAGGTAAAAAGTTCAGGAAAAAAAATAGATACAGAACGAGCCAGTCGTGCAGATGAGCTGGAAGTTTGTTTTAGTGTTTCTGCAAATGCGGTTGCAAAATCAGGAGAAAAGAAATACTATGTTCAGATTATTGATGTAAAAGGAAATGTAATAGGAGATAAGAAAACAGAGAGATTCAATAATGAAGATTTGATATATAGTTTTGAAACCAATATAGCATATGATGGAACTGCCATGAATGTATGTGAATATTTGGACAGTTATGGTAAAAGTTTTGAAAAAGGGACTTATTTTGTAAATATCTTTGATCGTTCAGAATTGGTTTCTGCAACAAGTTTTAATTTAAAATAAATTATATTCTCAACAAGATATCCGTTTTTTATAAAACCTACCTGACAGATTTAAAACCTGTCAGGTAAGTTTATATAAGCTTAAAAGCTACTCCATCAAAATTTCCAAGATCGTAATTGCAGCTTCACTGATTTTTGTTCCGGGACCAAAAACGGCTACCGCTCCGGATTCGAATAAGAATTCGTAATCCTGAGCAGGAATTACTCCTCCTACAACTACCATTATATCTTCACGACCATATTTTTTTAACTCTTCAATTACCTGAGGAACCAGAGTTTTGTGTCCTGCAGCCAAGGAGGAAACTCCAAGCACATGAACATCATTTTCCACAGCTTGTTTGGCTGCTTCCTGAGGGGTTTGGAAAAGAGGACCGATATCTACATCGAACCCAACATCTGCATATCCGGTTGCTACTACTTTTGCTCCTCGGTCATGTCCGTCCTGACCCATTTTGGCAACCATAATACGAGGTCTTCTACCTTCGGATTTAGCAAACAAATTGGCTAATTGCTTAGCTTTTTCGAAGCTTTCATCGTTTTTGATTTCTTTACTATACACGCCGCTAAAAGTTTTGATTTGAGCCTTATATCTTCCATAGACAACTTCTAAAGCATCGCTTATTTCCCCTAAAGTTGCTCGATTTCTTGCAGCATCTACTGCTAATTCTAATAAATTTCCAGAACCATTCTTTGCAGCAGCAGTGAGCTGATCTAAACATTTTTTTACTAAAGCATTATTCCTGTTTACTTTAATATTATTTAATCTTTCTATTTGCTGACTCCTTACTTTTTGATTGTCAACATCTAGAATTTGTAACGGGTCTTCCTGTTCTAATCTGTACTTGTTTACACCCACAATTACATCTTCACCACTATCAATACGGGCTTGTTTTCTTGCAGCGGCTTCTTCTATCCGTAGTTTTGGTATTCCGGCTTCAATTGCTTTGGTCATCCCGCCCAGAGATTCGACTTCTTCGATTAACTTCCATGCATTTTCGGTAATTTCCGAGGTAAGTTTTTCTACATAATAACTTCCTGCCCAAGGATCTACGGTTTTTGTAATTTTGGTTTCTTCTTGTAAAAATATTTGAGTATTTCTGGCAATTCTTGCAGAGAAATCTGTGGGTAAAGCAATGGCTTCATCCAACGCATTGGTGTGTAAAGATTGTGTTCCGCCAAAAGCTGCAGCTGCAGCTTCTATAGTTGTTCTTGCCACATTGTTAAATGGATCCTGCTCTGTTAAACTCCATCCGGAAGTTTGACAATGCGTTCTTAGTGCTAATGATTTTTCATCTTTAGGATTAAATTGTTTTACTAATTTTGCCCAAATCATTCTTGCGGCTCTCATTTTGGCAATTTCCATAAAATGATTCATTCCGATTGCCCAAAAAAAC
>CAZSOC010000002.1:41059-142163 GCA_964608415.1 uncultured Flavobacterium sp. | reverse complement strand
AGGGTAAAATCAAAAAACCCGAATAATATTATTCGGGTTTTTTGATTTTACCCTTTTTGAAAATCAAATCTCCCAAAATTTTATATATACTTCAAAAAACAGATAATCAATCGCGATAGAAATTCTAATTCTGTTTTTTTAACACATGTAAAGAGTAATATTATTTTAAGCTTTTAAGTGTTGGTATTTTTTATGAAATTTAAGCGGATTTACTTTCTAAAGAAAATAAACTATTTTTGTACGACTTAACTGAAATTAATTTTTTTAAAAATATACATATGAAAGCATACGTTTTTCCTGGACAAGGAGCTCAATTTACAGGAATGGGTAAAGAGTTATATGAAAATTCCGAATTGGCAAAAGAAATGTTCGAAAAAGCCAATGAGATTCTAGGATTTAGAATAATAGATATTATGTTTGAAGGGACAGCAGAACAACTTAAAGAAACAAAAGTTACTCAACCTGCTGTATTTTTGCATTCGGTTATTTTAGCAAAAACACTTGGAGCAGATTTTCGGCCGGAAATGGTAGCCGGGCATTCTCTAGGGGAGTTTTCTGCATTAGTAGCTAATGGAACATTATCTTTTGAGGATGGTCTGAAATTGGTTTCTCAAAGAGCTATGGCGATGCAAAGAGCATGCGAAATCAAACCATCTACAATGGCAGCAGTCTTAGGATTGGAAGATAAAACTGTAGAAGAAGTCTGTGCTTCGATTGATGGTGTAGTTGTTGCGGCAAACTATAATTGCCCGGGTCAGCTGGTTATTTCCGGAGAGACAAATGCTGTGGAAAAAGCCTGCGAGGCAATGAAAGCTGCCGGAGCAAAAAGAGCTTTGATCTTGCCGGTTGGAGGAGCTTTTCACTCACCAATGATGGAGCCTGCACGAGAAGAATTAGCTGCTGCAATTGAAGCAACTCATTTCTCACAACCAATTTGCCCAATTTATCAAAATGTTACTGCGACAGCAGTTAATGATCCGGAGGAAATCAAGAAAAACTTAATTATTCAGCTTACGGCTCCGGTAAAATGGACCCAGTCTGTTCAACAGATGATCAAAGATGGAGCAACATTATTTACAGAAGTTGGTCCGGGGAAAGTTTTAGTTGGTTTGGTGAATAAAATAGATAAGGAAGTCGCTGTAGCCAATGCGTAGAATTTTGATTTGATAATAAAAACACACAATAAACACAATTGGGATTTTCAGTTGTGTTTTTTTATTTTTTATAACAAACGGGTATAATTTCTCCAGGAGCTAAACAGTATTTTTCTACCAAATCCTCAGGAAGTTTCTTAGTGTAATCTTCTTCAATTACTTCAAAACCAATACTCCTTAATTTATCAAAATAATCTCTTCCGTAAATTCGTACATGATCATACTGTCCGAAGATTTTGGCTCTTTCTTTTTTGTCTGTAATCGAATTGTCTTCAAAGGTTTTTTCTCGGGATAAATCCTGGGGAATCTGGAAAATTCCCATTCCTCCCGGTTTTAAGACTCTGTATAATTCCTGCATTGCTTTGGTATCATTTGGAATATGCTCTAAAACGTGATTACACAAGATCACATCAAACATATTATCAAGGAAAGGCAGATTACAAATATCTGCTTTTACATCTGCTAGGGGAGAAAGTAAATCGGTTGTTGTATAATCGAGATTTTTCTGATTTCTAAAACGTTTGTAAAAAGCTTGTTCAGGGGCAAAATGCAACACCTTTTTTGGAGCAGAGAAAAAATCGGTTTCGTTCTGTAAATACAACCAGAGCAAACGATGTCTTTCAAGCGAAAGTGTCCCCGGAGAAAGCACATTCTCTCTTTGAGTTCCGTATCCGTAAGGTAAAAATTTCCTAAAACTTTTGCTATCGATCGGGTCTGTATATTTATTTCCTTTTAACCAGAGAACTAAAACAGGACGAATCACGTAGCTCATCCTGATAAGAATTGGTCTTGGGATAAGATTAAGAAAAAATTTTACTATTTTATTCACTTCTTTTTATTTGAAAATACGAAGATACTACTTCAGAATCTATTGATAAAATGATTGACTAAAAATAACTTAATCTCCTGATTTTTCTTCAAAAATACGTATAATTGTAAGTTGAAATCTCTTAGTAAAAAGTTTAAAGTGAAGAAAATTCTATCATTATTATTGGTTTTGATTACAAGTTTTGGTTTTGCTCAGGATAAATCTACACAAATAAGGTTAGATTCTTTGGAATTAAAACTTTCAAAAGTTAAAAACGATTCCGTAAAACTATCTGTTTTATTAGGATTAGGAAGAGATTACGCTTTGTATTCCAATAAAAGAACTTTTGAATTTAATCAAAAAGCTATAGAACTTGCTAAAAAAATCAATCAATCAATAGGTATTGCAGAGGCATATTCAAATATGGGTCATTATTATGAAAGGCAAAACGATACGTTAAGACAGTTGGAGCTTTTAGACAAAATAATAGAATTAGGTACTAAAGAAAAAGACAATGATGTTTTGGGAAAAGGGCATTTTGAAAAAGGATTTTATTATTGGGGAAGGGGTAGTAAAACAAAAACAATACAAAATTTTTTAAAATCAGAAGATTTTTTTACCAAGACAAATAACAAAAAATATCTGTCAGATGTTTTTATACAATTCGGATTTTATTATCAGGATGAGATCAAGGATTATAATAAAGCTCTGGAATACTACAAAAAATATACAGACCTTTTAGAAGAAGGTAGTTTTTCACGAATTAATACCTATGACCTGATGGCTGAGCTGTACGGCAAGCAGTCGAAGTATGAGAAATCCCTGGAGTATTATCAGATGTCAGAAGAGTTGTATAAGCAAAACAAAAATACCAACGGTTTTCATTACGGTTTATTATTGTTGAACATAGCTAATGTTTACAGCCATTTAAAAGAATATAAAAAGAGCCTGAACTATTACGATACTTCTTTGGAGTGTTTTTTTGAAATCCAAGATTATAGGATTATTCCCCTACTGTATATCAACAAAGCAACTATTTACAAAAAACTCGAACAACCCGAAAAGGTACTTGAAAACATCGGTCTTGGCTGGAAAAATTTTGAAAAAACAAACAATTGTTTAAGCAAAGAAAATTTTTATACAAAAATGGGTTATCTCTATTTTGATATGAAAGACTATGCAAAAGCATTGGAACTTCATTTGAAATCGTATAGAGAATGTGCTTTGAATGAACCGTATAAAGAAATAAGCACTCAGGAATATAATATCGGAGTAACCTACCTTCAATTAGCCCAAAACATCAATCAGATTACAAACGAAAGTACAGATATCCCGAAAAACAAAAACAAGCTTTTACAATTCGGTGAGCAGTATCTGAAAAAAAACGTAGAAAATGCAAATACAAGAGGAGATATTTCAATGCTGAAAAATTCTTATCTGAATTTGTCAGAGATATACGATTTACAAAACGACAAGAAAAAAGCCTTTGCATATTACAAGCAGCATATAATTTACAAAGACAGCTTGGAAGCTGTCGAAAACCGTGAGCTTTTAGTTCAAAACCAAATGCAGTTTGAGTTTGACCAACAGGAAAAAATCCGAATAGCAGAACAGGAAGCTAAAGAAGCACTTTCTCGTGAAGAATTATCCAAAGAAAAAAGCAGAAGAAATATGGTTTTAGCAGGTGTGGGAGTCTTTGTGATTTTGACAGGGTTTTCGGGATTTGCTTATTCGCAAAAGCGAAAAGACAATAAGATAATAGCTTTGGAAAAACAAAAATCCGATGATTTATTGTTGAATATTCTTCCAGAAGAAGTAGCTAGAGAACTTAAAGAGAAAGGCAGTTCAGAAGCAAAACATTTTGATAATGTTTCGATAATGTTTACAGATTTTAAAGATTTTACGAAATTATCAGAGAAAATTCCGTCTAAAGAACTTATCGAAGAGCTTAATTATTGTTTTAAAGCTTTTGATGAAATCATTGCAAAACACGGGGTTGAAAAGATCAAAACCATTGGAGATTCGTATATGGCAGTTTGCGGTTTGCCTGCACAGTATGGAAACCACGCTCAAAAAATGATTCAGGCAGCCATTGAAATCAGGGATTTTATTGAAGATTACCAACATAGAAGACAAAATGAAGATAAATCATTCTTTGAAATGCGGATCGGGATTAATTCAGGAGAAGTAGTTGCGGGAATTGTTGGAATTAAAAAATTTGCTTATGATATTTGGGGTGATGCAGTAAATACGGCTTCACGCATGGAAAGCAACGGACAAATCGGAAAAATAAACATCAGCGAATCGACTTATAATCTGGTAAAAAATGATTTTGATTTTGAACATAGAGGCGAAATAGATACAAAAGGAAAAGGAAAAATAAATATGTATTTTGTAGAAAATAAAAAAATATAACATTGAAAAGAATATTATACTCATTATTGATTGTTTTATCTGTAAATAGTGCTTTTTCGCAAAGTGACGATATTCAGACAAAGAAAACATATTCGGTTGCAGACCTTGAAAAAGTAATCCGATTAAATTCTCACTGGAAATCCAAAATAGGGAATGACTCACTTTGGGCTGGAAAAGAGCTTGACGACAGCGCTTGGGAAAGGCGAAAAACGCAGTTTACGATTCTTAAAAAAAATCCTCAGGATTCTATATATAATAACGAAATCTGGTTCAGATATCGTTTTGATGTTGATTCGACTTTAGTGAATATTCCTGTTTCGTTAGATGTAATTTCTAAAGCAGATGCAACAGTTTACTTAAACGGAAAACCTTTGGGAATATTTGGAAAACCTGATAAAATTATTGGAGAACAACAAAAAAACAACCCTGTAATTTTTGCTTTCAATCAATCTGGAGAGCAGGTTTTATCGGTTCATTATAAAGATACACTTTACAAAAAAGATAAACGTTCTTTTAGTCGGCAAGGTTTTGAAGTAAGTCTTATGACTCCCGAAAAATTTATTGAAAAATCAGAACAGAATTATTATTTATGGATTGTATTTTCTTCTTTGGGAGTTATTTTCCTTACCCTTGGAGTCATCCATTTTATTTTATTTGTTTTTTACCGAAAATTCATTTCCAATCTGTTTTTCGGGATATTCAATATTTGTTCAGGGTTTAGTTTTCTTTTCATTTACAGTGCCTCATTTATAAACGGATTTAATATGATTCGGTATATGGAAGCGACAAATTCAAATTATATGATCTTTAATTTGATAGGAGCCTTAGCTATAAGTGCAACCGTTAATTTTTTATTTAGCAAAAACAAAATCCGATTCTATATTCTTGTTGCTTTGGTCACCTTGGTCATCTTTATCACTTATTTTGTTTCCGAAACATTTGTCTTTCTTTATTCGGTTACATCATCGATTGTTATGCTTGAAGCGATCATTGTCGTACTCATAGCGGCCATACAAAAAAAACCGGGTGCAAGGATTATAGGAGGAGGGCTTATATTAACTATTTTGTTTACTATGATCATGGCTTTTTTGATAGGGATTTTTATAGGAATGGGGAAAACCAATACTTTTTTACTAATCTTAGTGGTTATATTTGGAGCTCTCGCTTTCTTTAGTACTCCTTTTGCCATGTCGGCTTATCTGGCTTCGACTTTTGCATCTGTTAGCCGTCAGCTCAAAAAACAGCTCAAGCAGGTTAATGAGCTATCTGAACAAACACTAAAACAAGAAAAAGAAAAACAGGAACTTCTTGAAAATAAAAAACACTTTCTGGAATCGGAAGTAAAAGAAAGAACTAAAGAAATCGAAGACCAGAAACAACAGATCGAGCAGCAACAACAAGCTTTACTTTTGGAAAAACAAAAATCAGAAGATTTACTTTTGAACATTCTCCCTAAAGATATTGCAGACGAGCTTAAAGAAAAAGGGGAAAGCAGGGTAAAACAATTTGAGAATGTTTCGATACTTTTTTCAGACTTTATCAATCTTGATGAAGTTTCAGATAAGCTTTCCTCTCAAGAGCTGCTCAATGAGCTTAATCATTGTTTTAAAGCATTTGATCATATTACCACTCGATATGAAATTGAAAAAATAAAAACTATTGGATACTCTTATATGGCAGTTTGTGGTTTGCCTTTGGAAAATGAAAATCATGCTCAAAAAATGATTGAAGTAGCAATGGAGATGCGCAATTTTATTCAAAATTATCAACAAAAACAGATAAGAGAACAAAAACCTTATTTTAAGATTAAAATAGGAATCAATTCGGGAGAAGTGGTAGCCGGAATTGTAGGAATCAGGAAGTTTGCTTATGATATTTGGGGAGATGCAGTAAATACCGCAGCTCGTATGAAAGGAAAAAGCGAAGAAGGTAAAATAAATGTAAGTCAGACCACTTATGAATTAGCAAAAGACTACTATGATTTTGAGTACAGAGGTGAGCTTGAAATCAAAGGAAAAGGTTTGGCAAAAATGTATTTTGTGGAACAGAGCCGTTAAAAAAGTCGAGATGCAAAATAAAATATAATAATAAATAAAATTAACCGTATCAAAGTGAAAAAAGCACTCTTTTTATATCTGTTTTTGGTTTCGTTTGTATCTTATTCACAAACGTATATAGCTCATCCTAAAGCGAATGATTCCTTGCAGTTGTATTCGGATAAGATATTTCCATCATGGAACTTCTTTCTTTTACAGCACGACTGGAAATTCAAGGTTGGAGATGATTTATCATGGAAAAATACCGACTTAGACGATTCTGACTGGGTAAGTATCGAAAGGGATTCTTTAGGGAAAATCATCAAAAAAGAAATTAATTTTCAAGGAAAAGGGTGGTTTAGAAACACATTTGAGATCGACTCTACTCTGGTTAGTATCCCCTTGAGTTTAAGTATAAATCTTACTGGAGCTTATACGGTTTATTTGGATGGAGAATCACTCAAAACTCTTGGAAAGTTCAAAACTCAAGATTCTGAAACAGAAGACCATATTCCCTTAAAACCTTTTAAAACAGAATATATAGATTTTATTTTTAAAGAAAAAGGAATACATACCATTGCTATCCGGTATGAAACTTCTAATATTAAAAAAACAGATGATTTTTTGAATTTTAAAATCGAATTAGGTAAAAAAGAAACCACTCTGAAAATAGCTGATGAATTGAACAGGGGTATCTCTTTCGCAATTTTTATTGGAGCTATATTTTTGACTCTCAGTATATTTCATCTGATATTGTTTTTATTTTATAGAGAATTTATACCTAATTTATACTTTAGTTTGTTTAGCTTTAGTATGGCAGCCGTATTTTTTGTAATATTATTTTTATTTAAAGGGTTTAATATAGAAGCTGCTAAAAATGCCGGGATTCTAATGACTTTCTTAACCTATTTATCTGCTTTTTCTTTAAGCGGTCTGGTCAATACGTTATTCGTAAAAAAGAAACTTCGATTCAGGATTTTTACAATTATTTCGATTATTGGAGTAATACTTCTTTTTGTAGCTGGTGAGGTGTCAGTGTTTCTGGTAACATTTTTATATTTATATGCTCTTATAGAAGCAACAATACTTCTTCTGAGAGCCATATTTAAAAAAGTAAAAGGAGCCAGAATATTAGCAAGTGGATTTCTGCTTACTATTTTTTTTACATTGATGTTCTTTCTTTTCGTGTTTATTGCTTACAAAGAAGGAGAAATGAATATTGAAGGAGATTCTCCGATTGCCAAGTTTTTTGCAGTAATTGTAATTGGTTTTATTTTGTCTATTTTCAGTATTCCGTTTTCGATGTCGGCTTATTTAGCGTGGTATTTTTCATATATCAATAAAGAAAATGAACTGAAAGTAGAAGAAGTAGAAGACCTTACTCAAAAAAATATTCTTCAGGAAAAAGAAAAACAATCCCTTATCGAAAACATCAATTATGAATTGGAAATTCAGGTTGAAAACAGAAAAACCGAAATTGAAATCCAAAAATCAGAAATCGAATTACAAAATCAAGATTTAGAATTTGAAAGACAAAAATCAGAAAAATTACTTTTGAATATTTTACCCGAAGAAATAGCAAGAGAGCTTAAAGATAGTGGAAAATCGGATTCTAAAAAATTTGATAATGTATCGGTTTTGTTTACTGACTTTAAAGATTTTACCAAGTTGGCAGAGACAATTTCCTCAACCGAACTCATTGAAGAATTAAATTATTGTTTCAAAGAATTTGACCAGATTATTTTTAAATACGGGATCGAAAAGATAAAAACCATCGGAGATGCCTATATGGCTGTAAGCGGATTACCTGTGGAAGACGAGAATCATGCTGTGAAAATGGTTGAAGCCGCTTTGGAAATCAGAGATTTTATGGAAAGCTATATACAAAGACGAAAAGCCGAAGGAAAATCGTACTTCGAGATGCGTATCGGGATAAATTCCGGTAAAGTTGTAGCAGGAATCGTTGGAATTAAGAAATTTGCTTACGATATTTGGGGTGATACTGTAACTATTGCCTCACGTATGGAAACCAACGGAGTTATAGGAAAAATAAATATCAGTCAAAATACGTACGAATTGGTCAAGGATCATTTTGATTTGGAGTACAGACACGACGAATCTGATGAAGAAAACGTAAAAATGTATTTTGCTGAACATAAACAGAAAGCAAGTATGAATTTCAAAAAAATGAAAGAATTTATTCTTGATAAGCTCGAAAATGAGTTACCAGAACACCTGAAATATCATAATATTGAGCATATTTTAGACGTGTATCAAGCATCTATTAACTATGCTGAATTAGAAGGAATAAATGAAGAGGATACTATTTTATTAAAAACGGCTTCGTTGTTTCACGATTCGGGATTTATCGTTCAGGCAGAAGGTCACGAACAAATATCATGTGATATTGCCCAAAAGCATTTACCCGATTTTGGCTATACACAAGAACAAATCGATAAGATCAAAGGAATGATTATGGCGACCAAAATTCCGCAAAGTCCGGGTAATCATCTGGAACAAATTTTAGCAGATTCTGATCTGGATTATTTCGGGCGTGATGATTTCGAGCAAATTTCTGAAGGGCTTTTTGAAGAATTGGGAATTAAAGATCGTAATGAGTGGAATAAAATTCAGATTTCTTTTTTCGAAAAACATCGTTATTTTACCGAATCGGCCAAACGACTTCGTAATGAGAAAAAACAACTGAATTTAGACAAAATAATATCCCAAACAGAATTATAATCATAATGAAAAATATTATCATCAAAGACAATCTCAAAGATTACCTGTTTATGGCACTTGGAATTCTTTCCATAAGTTTTGCACTAAAGAGTCTGCTTATGCCTAATAATTTTTTCGATGGAGGTGTTACGGGAATTTCGTTATTAATATACAAAAAGTACGGAATCAATCTGGCGTTGGTTTTTATTCTATTCAACTTACCGTTTTTGTTGTTAGGAGCCAGACTTATCGGAAAATCATTTGCTGTAAAATCAATTATCGCTGTTGTGGTTTTAGGACTTTGTTTATTATTTATTCCTTTTCCGGCTATTTCTCACGATAAGTTGATTGTTTCGGTTTTTGGAGGTTTTTTTATTGGTATTGGAGTTGGATTTGGTATGAAAAGTGGAGTAGCTCTTGACGGAATCGAGGTTTTAGCGGTTTTTACCGGAAAAAAAGTTGGATTCTCGATGAGTGAGATCATTTTAGGAATTAATATTTTGATTTTTTTAGTAGCCGGAATGTTTTTTGGGTTGGAATCGGCTTTTTATTCGATGCTTACTTATTTTGTAGCTTCCAAAACCATTGATTATGTAGTGGAAGGTTTTGAAGAATTTACAGGAGTTACCATTGTTTCTTCTAAAAGTGAAGAGATAAAAGAATTTTTGGTACTGCAAATGGGAAAAGGAATTACGGTTTATAAAGGAGAAAGAGGTTTTATGAAAGACAGTTTCGACCAAAGTACCGAAACCGATATTATTTATACCGTTGTAACCCGACTTGAGGTGCGTAAACTAAAAAATGCCATTCATCAGATAGACGAAAAGGCATTTATATTTTCCAGTTCCATAAAAGAAACATCAGGAGGGATCTTAAAGAAAAGACATAATCATTAATAGCATATTTTTTTTGTCGTTACAGAAATATATAGAAAACTAAACTACTAATTTGTTTTTTCTGAAAGCATCTTCTTCTGTACTCTCAATTCCTAAAGCTTTATAGATATAGTAGAAAGTAGAAAGTATTTCTGGTTTTCCGTCAACAAGAGCTACATCGTGCTCAAAATGGGCACTTGGTTTTTTATCGGCAGTAACAATTGTCCAACCGTCTTTTAATGTTTTTATATTTCTGGAGCCCATATTAATCATGGGTTCAATAGCAACCACCATGCCTTCAATGAATAATTTTCCTCTGCCACGTTTTCCGTAGTTTGGCATTTCCGGGTCTTCGTGCATTTTTCTTCCCAACCCATGTCCTACTAATTCCCGAACAACTCCGTAACCGTGAGCTTCTGTGTATTTTTGAATAGCATTGCCAACATCTTCTACACGATTTCCACTTTTGAATTCTCCAATTCCAATATATAGGGATTCTTTGGTTATTTGTAGTAATTTTTTAGTTGCAGGATCGACATCGCCGATTTCGAAAGTATAGGCGTGATCTCCATAGAATTCATTTACTATAGCTCCGCAATCTACAGAAACAATATCTCCTTCTTCGATAGGTCTGTTGGTTGGCAACCCATGAACTACTTGTTCGTTTACACTGGTCAACAGGGTCGATGGGCAACCGTATAATCCTAAAAATCCGGGAACTCCTTTATGATCACGAATAAAGGTTTCTGCTAATTTATCTAATTGTAAAGTAGTAATTCCGGGTTTTATTTCAGAAGCAATCATGCCTAAAGTCCGGGAAACCAATAAAGCACTTTCGCGCATTAATTCGATCTCTTCTTTTGTTTTTTGAATAATCATAATGAAAAATTTCTCGTGCAAAAATACAATTTTCCGGAAGATTAAATAACAGGAAAATCAAAAAGGGTTTTTCGTATTTTGAAAGCCTTGATTTGTGCTACCTTTTTAAAGTAAAATGACTTTTGAATTCATTTTTTATTCCGTTGATTTCATAATTTATAGTAAACCAATAATCGTCTGATGGTAATGGTTGCCCATCAAAAGTTCCATCCCAACCTGTTTGAGAATTAGAAATATCTTTAAGTAATTTTCCTTGTTTATCAAAAATATATATGGTTGCATTATCGAATATTTGTTGTCCTCCAATATTCCAATAATCGTTATAACCATCCTGATTCGGCGTGAAAAATTTGGGATAATCTGCTATAATAAAAGAAGATGTTGTTTCGCCGCAGCCAAATTTATTCCGAACAGTTACCAGATAAATTCCTTCTTTTACATTATAGAAGGTATTATTACTTTGCCATCCGATATTGTTGATCATATATTCATAATCTTGTGATACGGGAAAAGCATTGATTACAATAGTGTTTTCTGTTTCGAAACCTATCAGTTGTTCTGGAATTACAGTGATGTTTTCGGGAATATACGAATTTCTAACAGTAAAATTTGCAACTGTCGAGCATAATGCATTGTTGGTAATATCAACAATTTTCACAGAATAATTCCCGGGAATGTCGGTTTCAAAAATGTTGGAGTTACCAAAAGATAATTGATTCCCGTTTATTGCATCAAATTCTTTATACCAAATAAAATCATATTCGGTATGAGGAAGTTTTGCATCGATAACGGCTTTATTTATTATATTATTGAATTGGTCCACACAAATTTTATACGGATTTTTACTCAAAAGATTTTCAGGATAAGGATTTACCAATAATTCCAATTCGATAATTCTATTACATGGAATATTTAAGAGCGTATTATTATGATCTGTACTAGGAATTTGCAGATAAATTGTTTGACCGTCTTTTATTGAATTTGTATAGAATTTGGGGTTTTGAATAAAATTACTATTGTTGGAAATGGCATCATTTAGATTTTCATAATATCTGATTGATGTCGGGTTGGAAGGATTTTCTGTTTCAATAATAGATTCTCTTATCGTTAAATCAAAATTTGCAAAACCGGAATCACTACAAGCTATAATTTTTTCCAGAAGAACTTCTGTTCCGGGAATTACATTCACATTTATATTAATAACAGCAATATCAGAGTAGCAAACAAGATTTTGATTGGGATGAAAAGCTCTTGCATATATTGTAAATTGAAATTCGGAATCATTGATGAAGTTTTCGGGATTTGTGATCAATTCATCAAATGTGTTGTTTAACGAAAATTCTAATTGGATCGAATGAGCAGAGTTGTATAATAAATGAGAAAAATCCATAAGATTATACATTACAATCCCATCATTGTATGGTTTGGTGTAATCACAAATACTAATGTTATGAGGTCCGGTGTTTAAAGTTATCCTTTCGGTAAAAGTTAGATTGATTTCTGCTTCGCTAAGTATTAGATTATTGAGATCTACTGTCGTATCGGACGAATCGTAAGCTGTTAAAGTTACTTTGTAAAGTCCCGTTTCTGAAGCATTAAAAGTATTTGTATTAGAAAAAGAATCATTTATTGCTGAGACGAGAACATCATTACGATACCATTTGTAGTTAAATCTTAAATCTACTGGATTTCCCGGAAAATCGCTAATGTTTACTGATGCAACCAGATCTTTTGTTTCCGGTTTGCAATAATTCAACTCAGTTATATCTTCGTTATTGGAATCTTTTATTTTTACAGAAGAAAGAAAACTGCAATCTGTCGTCCCCGAACCTCCCGTTTGGGCAATAGTTATTTGCCCGGGAACATTTTCATAATTATCTACCAGCAAAATATAGATATCACCCGATTGAGAATTTGGGATATAAACATTTTCTTCTGGATCGGGCAGATAGCTGCAATCTTTTTCATTGCTGATATTCAATTTACTACAAATATCGTTCATATCATGGAAGGGTCCCCATAACACAAAATCTACATCCGAAGGGTTTCCAGAATTGGTAACCTGGCTAATTTTAAGATTCATATCTCCCGGATTTTTTATTCTTATAAAAAACCAGGTGGGTCCTTTGAGATCACCTCCTATACAGGTGGTCTCAAAATCTTCTCCGTTATTATTGTTTGTTGAATTATCAAAAGTAATTGATGTGGCACATGCTTGATAATTGTTGAAATTATTCTGTAATTCCGAACAAGACGGAGCACCGGACTGACTGTAGGTTTGCGTTGAGCACAAAAATGTCAAGAGATATAAATATCGTAAGGATTTAATCATTGATTTTTTTATGTAAAATATGTAATTGTTTATAATGAAGAAAATTAAATCAAAGAAAAGCGGTTCATTGTTTCCGGTTTTTTTATTTTCAATAAATCCAGAATTGTAGGAGCAATATCTGCCAATATTCCGTCTTTTATAATCTTAATTTCTTTATCAATTAAGATTATTGGTACAGGATTGGTAGTGTGAGCCGTATTTGGGCTTCCATCTGGGTTAATCATAGTTTCGCAGTTTCCGTGATCTGCAATTACAATTGTGGTATAATTATTTTTTAATGCTGTGTTAATAATTTTTTCAACACATTTGTCTACGGTTTCACAAGCTTTTATTGCGGCACTCATTACACCGGTATGTCCGACCATATCTCCATTTGCAAAATTCAGGCAAACAAAATCTGCTTCTTGTTTTTCTAATTCGGGAATTAATGCTTCGGTCAGATCAAAAGCGCTCATTTCCGGTTGTAAATCATAGGTTGCTACTTTTGGAGAATTTTTTAATATGCGTGTTTCTCCTTCAAAAGGTTCTTCTCTTCCTCCTGAAAAAAAGAAAGTTACATGCGGATATTTCTCTGTTTCGGCTATACGAATTTGTTTTTTGTGATTTTTTGCTAAAACTTCGCCAAGCGTTTCTGTAATATTTTCTTTGTCATATATAACTTTTATTTTTTCAAAATTATCATCGTAATTGGTCATTGTAACATAATATAGATCAAGTTTATGCATATTTTGTTCGTGACAATCGTTTTGAGATAAAACTTCGGTAAGCTGACGCCCGCGATCTGTCCTGAAGTTAAAAAAAACAACGACATCACCGTCTTTTATTTTAGCAATAGGGTTGTTGTGATCATCGACCATTACGATAGGATCAATAAATTCATCGGTAATTCCATTATCATAAGCATTGTGTAATGAGTGAAGAGCATTTTGAGAATGTATTCCTATACCGTTTACTAATAGATCGTAAGCTTTTTTTATTCTTTCCCATCTTCTGTCACGATCCATGGCATAATACCTTCCTATTACCGAAGCTATTTTTGCGGTAGTGTTTTGAATGTGATTTTCCAGGCTGGAGATATGAAAAATTCCAGATTTAGGATCGACATCCCGACCATCTGTAAAGGCATGGATAAAAACTTTTTCCAAACCATAATTTTGGGTTGCATCGATCAGCCCTTTTAGATGATCAATGTGTGAGTGTACTCCTCCATCCGAAACCAATCCTAAAAAATGTACAGGTTTATTATTTTCTTTAGCATAAGCAAAAGCATCTGCAAGGACTTTTTCTGTTTGTAAGGTTTTATTGGTTACAGCTAAATTGATTTTGGCTAAGTCCTGATAAATTATTCTTCCTGCCCCAAGATTCATGTGTCCCACCTCAGAGTTTCCCATTTGTCCATCTGGTAATCCAACATTAAGCCCATCTGTTCTAAGTTGTGCATTAGGATATTTTTGGTACAAACTGTCTATAAACGGAGTTTTTGCCTGATCTATTGCAGATACTTTTGGATCCGGAGATTTTCCCCATCCATCCAAAATCATTAGAATAACTTTTTTACTCATGGTATTATTTTATTTAGAGCAAATATAAAGTTTTTAAAATGTAAAGTATTTGAAGTTAATCAGGTTTAAGTAAATTTTAGAATTTATTTTTTACTTGGTTATAATCTATAAAATACCTCAAACTTACAGAAAACACATTATTGAGATTTGTATCTATGAGATTAGAAAAGTTATGATTTATCTTTTTATTGATGATGTTGCTGTAATAACTGGAATTGTTCCTGTACATAACAGACAATTGACTTCCGGGAGCAAACCACCAGGAGTAAGTCAAATCCAGATTTAATGTAGAAAAATCAGAGTTTACATTTTGGTTAAAAGTAGAATTATGAGACAATCTTCCGTTATCCTGTAAAGTCAGAAATTGTTTACTCTCGGCAAAAGACCAGTAATATCTGGCAGACAGATTAAAGGACATTTTAGGATTAAACGCATATTTCATCCCCAATTCATTGGATATGGTATTTCTGTCTCTTTTTGAAAACACGATTTTTTCCAGGTAATTATCATAACCGGCAATTCCCTGATCATTTTTCTGTTGGTAAAAATCTAAACTGTAATTGATTAAAAAACGATTGTTTATTCTATATCTCGGTGCAATTGTAATTCCGTACATCAAACGTTTTTTTTCTTCTGAGATTCTTGTGTAAGGATTAATATCTAATGCGAACGGATGATTATAATTGGTTGAAATATATAATGAACTATAAATATTTCTAGGTATTATTACATATTTTCCTTCAGTTCGGGATTCGTAAAAATCATAAACTTCCAATGGATTTATATACAATTTGAAATTAACGTAATGATTTTTTAAAGTTGTAGCTGTTATATCAAAATTAATTTGTCCTTGCTGGATTTTTCCTGAAGTATTTTGAATTTCTCCATATAGATTGGTATTGATCCTGAAGGTATTGAAATATTTTGAAGGACTTAATATTCTATAGGAAAGATTGGTGTAAAAACCAGTATAGTTTGTAATATAATTGATGCCTAAATCATTGGGGTCATATTTTTTAGAAACATAATTACCTCCTGTATTATAACGCCAGCTTCCCCCTTTTTTACCAATTTGAAAAGAGGTATTTAATCCATTATAATTATCTTCATCAGCAAAATCATTAATTAGACTGTATTTGAAATCACCGTTTACAAAAAACTTATTGTCTTTGGAATTAATATCAAAAATCAACGCAGAAACATTTGCATCTCTAAAATGTCCGTTTCTTGTAACATTTGTATTTACAAAAGAAACAGAAGAATTTTGATTAAATCTTTGATCCAAAACCAAAACATTATAATTTGTAATTGGCTCGACAACTATATTGTTTTTTTCCTGAGTTACGGTGTTGGTTTCTATTGCATTGGTTTTTTCGGTAACAGCATTCAAAACACCAATACCTAATCCTTTTGAGGTTCTTCCCGAAAGCTTTATAGCATTGATCAGGTTTACCGAGGACGGATTGGTAATTAATACATCGGGATCCTCAGAAGTATGATATCGGGAAGGAGCACTTCCTATTCTTCTGGAATAGAGCAAATCTCCTTTGTTAAATAAGTCTGTTCCTTCTGTAAAAAAAGGTCTGTTCTCATTAAATTTTTGTTCAAAAGGAGAAAGGTTTAATTCTACATTATCATATTTTGTTTGTCCAAAATCAGGAATAAGGATGGCGTCCAGGGTAAAAGAATCATTGATCCCGTATTTAATATCCAGACCTGCTTTAAAAGAATGGTATTTTTTATTAGGAGAATCATCATAATAATAGGCGGCATAAGGAATAAAAAATAATCGGGTAGGAGGCTTTATGTTCTCAATTCCTTCTAAAATTCCTGCTTGAGGCAGCGCATTTCCGATATTCATATCGATCAGGTTCCAGGTAAATTTATGCCGGTCATGTTTTACTTCTCTGTAAAAATTGATTCCCCAGGTTTGCTTTTGATCTTTTGAAAACCGTAAAGCAGCATAAGGGATTTTCATCTCTACGATCCAGCCAATATCGGTTATTTTTACTTCGCTGTCCCAAATGGCATCCCAGTCATAGTCATCATTGTTTTCTGTACTGATACAATCAACTTGAACTCCTGATGCACTTACAAAAAATCTAAAATCTTGTTGTCCGTCATTATATCCGTTAATATAAACACCAAAATGGTCTGCGGTTCCGAATAGATCTCTGGGTGTGATTTCTTTGAGAATCAGATGTGGATTTTCATCATACAAAATTGCACTTACAAAAATAGCTTCATTGTTATATAAAACTTTCACTTCTGTTTTTTTATTAAACGGAGCAATTGCGCCATTATCCGGTTCGATCATAAAAAAATCGGTAGCAATCGGGGCATCATTCCAGCTGTTTTCATTTAGGTTTCCATCTATAATGATGTTTTCAGAAGTGAACAAACCAACTATTGACTTTTTTTGGCCAAAGGAATTACAAAAGGAAAGGATTAAAATTAAATAAAAAAATTCTTTTAGTTTAGGCATATTTTTTGATGAATTGATAACAAATGTATAAATTTAACTAATATTAACAATTTTTCAGTAATATATTTTTTGAACTTTCGTTTTGCTAAGGTTAACTAATATTGTGAGTTATTTAATATTATTTATTGATATATTTGTCCCGATTGAATTATAACCCCTTGATTATATGATGATGAGAAATGTCGTTTTGTCCCTTTTTGCCTTTTTTATATTGAGTTCTAATACTCATGTGAGAGAAGACTCAAAAAATAAATTGAAAAAATCTAATGAAGAAATAAGTAATTTTAAAGAAATGAATCATACAGACTCTAAGTCTTACAATGATCTATATCTTAGCTTTTCTTCAGAATATAAAAACTTCCCTAAATATGAAGTCCTCAAATTGGCTCTTGATGGGTTTTATCATATCAGAAATAAAGGATATGTAGAAAAAGAAATTATTACTATAATTGATTTTAGTGTTTCTTCAAATATCAAGAGATTATGGGTGATTGATATTGAAAAAGGACAAATTCTTTTTAACTCATTAGTTGCACACGGAAGAAATTCCGGAGATGAATTTGCAAATAATTTTTCTAATAAAGCAGAATCCTACCAAAGCAGCCTGGGTTTTTATGCTACCGGAGAAGTGTATCAGGGAAAGCATGGATTTTCGCTCAAACTGGATGGTTTAGAAAAAGGACTTAACGACAAAGCCCGTGACAGAGCTGTTGTTATGCATGGGGCAGATTATGTTGCAGAATCTTTTATAAAAAAGCACAATAGATTAGGAAGAAGTCTGGGTTGCCCTGCAATTCCTAACCTACTTACAAAGGATATTATCAATACTATAAAAGATAAATCCTGTCTTTTTATTTATCATCAAAAAGCCTATCATCCCACTTTTTCTATAGAAAATCTAAACGTATAGGATTTTGTACATTATATAATGAGGTCCGACATCCGGAATTTCAAAAGGAACTCCGGTTTTCTGATAAGCCAGTTTTTCATAAAATCCCACAGCATTTTCTCTTGCGTTAAACCAAACTAATGTTTTCTCCCTTTGATCTGAAAGGATATGATTTTCGGCAAAAATTACTAAAAGTTCGCCAATTCCTTGTTTCTGAAATTCAGTTAAAACCGCCATTCCTCTAATCTGAAAATGCTTTTCAGGATTTAATAAATGAATGTTTTCTGTTGAATTTTGGTATAAACTCAATACTCCGACAAGTGTTTTTTCTTTAAAATACCCAAAATGTATTGTTTTGGGGTCATTATCACCATCAAAAATACAAGATGAAACCGGTTTTCCTTGTCTCAAAACAGCATGTCTTACCGGAATTGTTTCTTCCGAAGGGATTTTTTTTATACTTAAAGTCATTTTTTTTTACTTTTTTTCTGAAATTAATTTTAAACTAACTTTTTCAAAATAAAACAATTATGCGTCTGACTGGGTTTTTAAGAAGAAAAAAATATTTTTTTCTTGAATTTTTTTTTCAAAAAAGCTTGTATCTAAGAAAATTTATTGCTTATATTTGCACCGTTGATAAGCGGAAGTAGCTCAGTTGGTAGAGCTCCAGCCTTCCAAGCTGGTTGTCGCGAGTTCGAGCCTCGTCTTCCGCTCCAAAACCTCAAACATTGTTTTGAGGTTTTTTTTTGCTCATTGTTTTTTAGATTTTTATTTTTCCGAGATCCGATAAATCCGAATTTGTGTCAATTTCTACAGGTTGCTTGTTTACTTCAAAAAGCCTTGCCTGTAAATTTCCTTTCAGAGTGATTATTTCTCCGTTTACTTCCAGCCAGCTTCCTTCTCTTAATCCTAAAACAGGAATGTTATTAAATTGATGGAACTCATGGATTCTGGTTTCCCGGGTTTCTCCCATGTGTGTAGAATTATGATCAGGATCCAGATAATGTGGATTAAGGTTAAAGGGAACCATTCCTAAAGTTTTAAAACTTGGCGGATACACAATGGGCATATCATTGGTTGTTTGCATGCTCAAACCGGTAATATTGCTTCCGGCACTTGTTCCCAAATAAGGAGTTCCCGCTTGTATTACTTGTGCAAGTTTATCCATTAGGTTATAATAATACAATTGCTGAACCAGCAAAAAAGTATTTCCTCCGCCCACAAATATTGCTTCGGCATTTTGCAAAGCCGCATGTTTGTCTTCAAAAGTATGTATGCCGGTTGTTTTGTATGACCAACAAGAAAATGTCTCGGCGGCTTTTTGAGTATATTCATCATGAGAAATTCCGTTAGGTCTGGCAAACGGAATAAAAAGTATCGTTTTGATATTTCCAAAAAAGGTTTTTAAAGCAGGGCTCAAATAATCCAGGTAATTTCCTCCATAAACGGTGGAAGTGCTGGCAATAATCATTTTTTTCACAATAAAATGAGTTTAAGTTAAGGCTTGATTTTCAATTAACAAATAATTAGAATTGTCTTAGTATTTATTTGGGATGTGTATAGAATACATTTACATCAACAAAACAAAAATACATCCAATTGAACAAAATTACATTCTTTCAATATAACCTAAGTCTGTTTTTCAACTTATTTTTTTTCTGTTATCTGTCTTTTACGGGTTTTCTTTTTGCTCAGGAAGAATATTTACTGAAAGGCCGTGTGATTGTTCCAAATGGAAATCAATCGGGAATTGTGGTGATCAATCTGGTTAATGAAAAAGAGACTAAAACAGATGATTCGGGTTATTTTGAAATTGATGCAAAAGAGGACGACCTGGTTGTTTTTTCGGCAGAATATATAGAATATACCAGGAGGATTATAGAAAGAGAAGATATAGAAAAAAAAGGTTTTGAAATAACGATTTTACCAAAATCAGTAATGATCGATGAGGTTGAGATTTTTAATTTTGATGGACTCGATGCAGTAAGTCTGGGAATTTTATCAAAACCCGCAAAAAAATACACCAAAGGACAGAGATTGCTTAGATCAAGCAGAGGTTTTACAGAAGGGATTATTGGCATTTTTAATCCGGAAATAAAAAAATACAGGCTTCGGGTAATCGATGTAGAAAAAGAAGTTGCTTTATTGCAAAAACTTCAGGATATGTTTGATGATGAATATTATGAAGTTTATTTCAATTTAAAACAAGATCAGATCAATTCTTTTCAATATTTTGCTTTAGGAAAACAAGAAATAAAAACCAATTTACAAAACGAAAATAAATTTTTGGTTTCATTTTTTCTAAGTAAATATTCGGTCGAATTTTTAAATTTACAAAATGAAAAGTAACTTGATTTTATTTTGGGTTGTAATAGTCTGTCAATTGAGTTTTGCACAATATCCGCTCTTACTCAAAGGAAAAATAATGATAGAAAATGCCAATCCTGAAAATATCTTGGTAGCAAACATGTCTATCGAAAAGACGGTCCTGACAGATATTAATGGTAATTTCTCTATCTTGGCATCACCTAATGATCTTATAGTTTTTTCGGGGATACATATAGATTATATGCGAAAAATGGTCGAGGAAGACGATTTTAAACAGGAAATGAATATAAAATTAACGGCAAAACTCACAATGATAGAAGAAGTAGAGGTGATAGATTATAAAGGTCTTGATGCTGTTTCGCTCGGAATTCTTCCGGTCGCTGCCAAAAAATATACACAGGCAGAAAGACATCTAAGAACTGCCACCTCGTTAGACCCGTCTTTGAACGCCGGGATGATGATGGGAGGATCTGTAAGTCTTGATCCGTTACTCAATTGGATTTCGGGCAGAACAAAACTTCTCAAATCCCACCTGGAAGTAGAGAAAAAAATAAGAGCTGCTCAAAAACTGGAAGAAATGTTTGATGAAGAGTATTTTTTGGATGAGTTAAATATTTCCCGGGAAATGTTACAGGCTTTTTTGAACTATGCGGTAAACGATGAAAAAATAATTGAATCATTGAAAGAAAATAATAAGTTTTTAGTCAAATTTTATATTACTCAGGTTGCAAAAGAATTCAATTTAAAGCAAAATCAGGAATAGTTTTTTATGCAGAAATTTAAAAGAATATCATTATTACTATTATTTTTCCTGTTGTTTCAATCTTTTACAGCACATAAATTTTATGTCTCTATTTTTCAGATTAATTTTTCCGAAGAAAAGAAAATGGTCCGGATTACTACACGGATTTTTTTGGATGATCTGAATGATGCAATCGAAAATAATTTTCAAACAAAAACATATTTGGGAGAAACCCAGGAATCTTCAAAAGATATTGATCTGATGAAACGTTATTTAGCTGGAAATTTTCAACTGAAGGTAAATGGTATTTTGAAAGAAATGGAGTTTTTGGACTATGAGATAGATAACAATGTGATGATTTGCTACCTTAGAATCAAAAATATTTCTCAAATAAAATCATTTGAAGTAAGAAATACAGTTTTGATCGATTTGTATCCTGAACAACAAAATATCATTCAGACCCAGGTCTTAAAAAAGAAAAAGAATCTGATTCTTACAAATGAAAAATCTGTTGGTACCGTAAATTTCTGATTATTAAAAAATTATTATATTTATCCCAACAATCTTTATTATTCTTATGATAATTTCATTTAAGAAGTGGTCTTGCCTGTTTACCTTGCTAAGTTTTACTTTAATAACAGCCCAAAACCCCGTAACTTCAAATCAACAAAGTAAAGGCGATAACAACAAATTTCGTCAGATGTATGATTTATTCGCAACTCCGAATATGTTCAGAACAGCCTCTGGAGCTCCGGGACCAGAATATTACCAACAAAGAGCAGATTATAAAATGGATATTGAGCTGGATGATAAAAATGCCAGGCTTTATGGAGTTGAAGAAATAACGTATTATCATAATGCTAAAGAGCAGTTGGATTATTTGTGGCTGCAATTAGACCAAAATACACAGCGGCCTAATTCTGTAACTAAGAAAAAGAACAGTGAAAAAATCAATACTCAAATGTCTCCGGGTCATTTTTCCCGAAGTTATTTAGAAGAAAAATTTCAGGGAGGTTTTAATATTGATTATGTAGTTGATGAGAACGGAAAATCATTGCCCTATACCATCAACGAAACCATGATGAGGATAGATTTGCCAAAACCATTACTGTACAATCAGAAAATTATTTTTAAAATAAAATGGTGGTATAATATTAATAATTATATGATCAATGGAGGAAGGTCCGGATATGAACACTTCCCCAAAGATGGAAATAATCTGTACATTTTGGCACAGTTTTTTCCAAGAATGGCAGTTTACAACGATGTTGAAGGCTGGCAGAATATGCAGTTTTGGGGAACCGGAGAGTTTGCTTTGACTTTCGGGAATTATGAAGTAAACTTTACAGTTCCTGCCGATCATATTGTTGAAGCAACCGGTGATCTACTCAATCGTGAAGAAGTTTTTACAACAGAACAGGTCAAAAGGTATAAACTAGCCGAAAGATCTTATGATAAACCGGTTATAGTTGTTACTCAGGAAGAAGCAGAACGAGCAGAAAAATCATTTGCAACAACAAAGAAGACATGGAAGTTTAAAGCAGAAAATGTTCGTGATTTTGGAATTTCAACTTCACGTAAATTTATTTACGATGCGATGGCAGTAAAATTTGGAGATCGCAATGTAATGGCAATTTCGGTTTATCCAAAAGAAGGAAATCCTTTGTGGGAAGAATATTCAACAAAGGTTGTTGCACACACACTTAGAACCTATTCCAAATATACCTTTGATTATCCTTATCCGAAAGCGGTATCTGTTAATGCGCAGGATCAGGGTATGGAATATCCTATGATCTGTTGGAATTTTGGACGTCCGGATGAAAATGGGATTACTTCTGATCGAGTAAAATATGGGATGATAGGAGTGATCATTCATGAAGTCGGACACAATTATTTTCCGATGATCGTCAATTCTGACGAAAGGCAGTGGTCGTGGATGGATGAAGGGTTAAATACATTTTTAGAATATCTTACAGAAACAGAATTTCAGGCAGATTTCCCTGTAAGACGAGGACCGGCAAGATTAATAGTTCCTTATATGAGTGGTGATCAGAAAGGGTTGGAGCCAATTATGTCCAATTCGGAAACAATCAGACAATTTGGGAATAACGCTTATGCAAAACCGGCTACAGGATTATATATTTTGAGAGAAGTGATCATGGGAAGAGAATTGTTTGATTATGCTTTCAAAGTATATGCAAACAGATGGATGTTCAAACACCCGACACCTGAAGATTTCTTTAGAACCATGGAAGATGCTTCCGGAATTGATCTGGATTGGTTTTGGAGAGGCTGGTTTTATACTACAGATTATAATGATATAGGAATAAAAGAAGTAAAGCAATTTATCGTTTCGGATGAAGCACCTCCAGGTACAAAAAGAACCGGAAATAATGAACCCCAGGTTTATCTTGTAGAAACCGATTTGAAAAAATCAAAACCATTTGATTATAAAAACAGCAAAACACTTACTCAATTTGTTAAAGAAAAATTTTCTAAAACAGAAATCGAAAAACTGAAACAACCTAAATATTTTTATCAAGTAGTATTTGACAAACCCGGAGGATTGGTTATGCCATTATTGGTTGAATTGCATTTTGAAGATGGTACAAAAGAATTTCATCATTTTCCTGCACAAATATGGCGGTTTAATGACGATGAGGTGTCAAAAATATTTGCTACAGACAAAATTATCTCAAAGATTATAATAGATCCCAACTTAGATACTGCAGATATCGATGTAACCAATAATATTTGGCCAAGAGACAAAGAAAACTCAAAATTTGACTGATTTAATGTTAAAACAGGTTTGGTATAATTTTATCTTAGTAAATTTGCAATGTTAAGAAATTAAAGCAATAAATATGTTTGGAATCGGAGGGTCAGAAATTATTTTGATAATTGCAATTTGCTTAATGCTGTTCGGGTCTGATAAAATCCCTGAAATAGCAAGAACATTAGGCAAAGGAATGGCACAACTTAAAAATGCTACAAACGAAATTAAATCTGAAATTCACAAAAGCGCATTAGATAGTGGTCTTGATAAAGAAAGCTTAACAGGAGGTATTTCTAAAGAAATAGACGATGTTAAAAACCATTTTAATAACATGATAGACCAAAATACTCCTGATATCTCTTTTGATGATAGTGAAATAGTTAAGGATATCGAAAAAGAAATAAATGGAGCTGCACAATCTATAGAAGAAATTACCGGACCAATTAAAAGACAGAGATAGATGATAGAGAGCTTGTTGAAGTTAGATCAGGAGTTGTTTTTATTTCTAAATAATCTGGGTTCGGAAAATTACGATAACCTGTGGCTGATTATAACCAAACAGATCAATTGGATTCCTGTATTTTTACTTATCCTGTATTTGATTGTCAAAAAATTGGGATGGCGGCATACGTTGCTGGTTTTTCTTATGATCGGGTTATTGATATTAATTACGGACCAAACAACAAATCATTTATTCAAATTCAGATTCGAAAGGTTAAGGCCGGGAAGTGATCCTGCTTTAGAAGGAATCATGAGAGCCGTAAAAAGCAGTGCTACTTTTAGTTTTATTTCCGGTCATGCATCCAACTCGATGGCAGCTGCGTTTTTTTTATTTTTAGTATTAAAAAAACATTACCGCTTCTTTGGTATTATATTTCTTTGGCCATTGATTTTTGCTTACAGCAGGATTTATCTGGGACTACATTATCCTTTGGATATTCTTTGCGGATATGTTTGGGGGATAATGATGGCAACCTTAGTTTTTCAACTTTATAAAAAACTAAGATTGAGGTATTTTAACGAAAAATAAGTTATTTCACCCGGCAAATTGTCAAACCATCACGAATAGGTAACAATACCGTTTCTACTCTGGGATCTTCTTTTAATAACCGGTTGAATTTTATTAAAACATTTGTGCTTAAATCTTTTTCATCTGCTTTATTAAGAACTTTACCACTCCACAAAACATTATCTGAAAGAATAACTCCACCTTTGTTCATCATAGGAACAATCATTTCAAAATAATTGATATAATTGTCTTTATCAGCATCAATAAATACCAGATCAAATTTTTTGTTTAAAGTTGGAATAATATCCAGAGCATTACCAATATGTTGCCGGATTTGATTTTTCCACCCCGACAAATCAAAGTATTTTTTTTGAATATCATAGAGTTCTTCATTGATGTCTATGGTATCTATATTCCCTCCATTTTGAATTCCTTCACACAAACATAAAGTAGCATAACCGGTATAAGTTCCGATTTCAAGAATATTTTTTGGCGAAACAAGTTTAGAAATCATGCTTAAAACTCTACCCTGAAAATGACCACTCAACATTCGGGGCTGCATTATTTTCCGGTAAGTTTCCCTGTTTAGTTCTGCTAATAAAGGAGATTCGTCATCACTATGGTTTTCTACATATAATTCAAGTTCGGGAGATATAAAGTGCATAAAGTTTAATTTTTACAAATTTACTAAATTTGCCTATTGTGGTTTATTATATTTACCAAATTTAACTAGAAAGCTATGAGAGTAAAAATTATGTTATTAATGATGATTATTGCAATTTCAAATTGTTATGGTCAGGTTACGAATAATGGACTTCCATTGAGTTGGACTTCAAATCAAATAGAAAATATCCCACCTGTTACGTTACCGGAAATAGATTTGGAAAAATACAGAACCGAGGATGCTGTAAATGACCTTAGAAATGATGTGCCATGGAGGTTTGGTGCAGAAATAGTTGTGGATTATAATTTGAATAATTCGGGGGTTTGGAGCAACCTGCAAAATGGAGATCGTGTGTGGAGAATCCGACTGCATTCTGAAAATGCAAAAACAATGAATTTTATTTTTAGCGATTTTTATATGCCGGAAGGAGCAACTTTGTATTTGTATAATCACGATAAAACAGATTTGTTGGGAGCATACGATGATCGGCAAAATAACGATGAACGGGTATTGGGAACCTGGCTGGTAGTAGGTGATGACATTTATTTAGAATATTACGAACCTAAAAATGTTATAAATCAAGGAAAACTGGAGCTCTTTAAAGTAATTCATGGATACAGAATCGCTCAGGATCGTTTTAAAGACCCTGAAGATGGTTTCAACTGGTCAGAAAACTGTAATTATGATGTAAATTGTGATATGGGAGAAATTAATGCACTAAAAGCAAAAAGCAAAAAAGCTGTAGCATTGATTATTGTAAATAATGACTCACATTGTACGGGTACTTTAGTTAATAATACTAATAATGATGGAACGCCATATTTTTTAACCGCAAATCATTGCTACTCCAATCCGTCAACATGGTCGTTTAGGTTTAATTGGATTTCCGAGAATCCGGTTTGTGCTGCAATTCAGAACTCTACCAATAATACCAATCATAATACGATAAGTGGAGCCACTTTAAAAGCAAGAAGCTCCAATACAGATTTTTGCTTATTGCAAATCAATAATTCGATCCCATCCAGTTGGAACGTTGTTTATTCTGGCTGGAACCGATCTGCGACAGCACCGGAATTTACTTACGGAATTCATCATCCTTATGGTGATATTATGAAAGTTTGTATAGATTCTGATGCACCAAGTTTATTAGATAATAATAAGTATTGGTTTATTACAAAATGGGATTTTGGCGTAACCGAAGGCGGCTCGTCCGGTTCCGGACTTTTTGATAATCAGGGAAGATTGATAGGACAGCTTTATGGGGGAGATGCAAATTGTAATGGATTGGTTTATAATGGAAGGTACGATCAGTATGGAGCAATTACAACTTCCTGGAACGGAACCGCGCCAAATAACAGGTTAAAAGATTGGCTGGACCCTATTAACTCAGAAGCAATGATAATTGACCAATATCCGGAACCTCCTGTTTTACAATATAATACAAAAGTTGTAATCCAAGGGTTAAGAAACTTTCAATGTGATAAAAATATCAACCCCGTTGCTGCGATTACTAATCTGGGATCTCAGGTTCTAACAAGTTTAAACTACATTATTACTGTAAATGGCAGCGAAACTCCCCTGATGACATGGACGGGATCCCTTGCTACAGGAGAAGAAGCAACGATCTCACTGGGCAGTTTTACTAATTTATCAGGTAATCATACTATAAAAATTGCTACTTCGTTACCAAATGGTGCTACCGACATGGATACTTCCGACGACTCTTTTTCAAAATCATTTTCTGTTGTTCCGGAAATAAATGCAACCTCTTTAACTTTAGAATATCAAACAGATAATTATCCGGATGAAACAGCATGGAAATTAGAAGATTTAAATGGAAATATAATCGAATCAGGTTTCGGATCAGATTATTTGTCTAATACATTGTATACATTTAATTTCTCATTGGTAAACAATAATTGTTACAAATTTATAATGACAGATATTTATGGAGATGGTATTTGTTGTACATCAGGAAATGGCAGTGTAACTCTAACAACAAATACCGGAGAAGTACTTGGTTCGGGAGGAAATTTCAATTCAGAATTTATCAGATATTTCAGAGTCTTTGATCCTTTATCTGTATCTGAATTTGATATTAATTACGACTTGAATATTTATCCTAATCCATCAAGTGGAATTTTTACTGTAAATTCTAATGTTCAGAAACAATACGAGTTTAGTCTGTACAATACATTAGGACAATTGATAAAAACAGGAAAAACAAATACTGGTTCAAATATCGATTTGACTAATAATTCAAGTGGGATTTATATTCTAAATCTTTTAGAAACAGAATCTAATACATCCAAAAGTTTTAAGATCATTAAAAACTAAATTTATACAAGGAGCTGAGAAGCTCCTTAATATTATATACCCATAAATTTGTTTTACCTTTGCAAAATGCAATTTGATAAAAAAGACATTAGGGCACTCTCAAAAGACCAGATAAGATCATTTTTTGTAGACAATGGCGATAAAGCTTTTCGTGGCAATCAGGTTTACGAATGGCTTTGGAGTAAAGGAGCTCACAGTTTTGAAGACATGACCAATCTGGCAAAACCAACACGGCAAATGCTGGAAGATCATTTCGTCATCAATCATATCAAAGTAGATCAAATGCAAAAAAGTGAAGACGGAACTGTAAAAAATGCAGTTCGTTTACACGATGGACTGGTTGTAGAGTCGGTATTAATCCCGACAGAAACCAGAACAACGGCATGTGTATCCAGTCAGGTAGGATGTAGTCTGGATTGCAATTTTTGTGCAACTGCCAGACTTAAAAGAATGAGGAATCTCAATCCGGACGAAATATACGACCAGGTAATTGCTATAGATAAAGAGAGTAGGCTGTATTACAATCATCCGCTTTCTAATATTGTTTTTATGGGAATGGGAGAACCTTTGATGAATTATAATAACCTTATAAAAGCCATCGAAAAAATTACTTCTCCGGAAGGACTTGGGATGTCTCCTAAGAGAATTACGGTATCTACTTCGGGTATTCCTAAAATGATTAAGAAAATGGCAGATGAGGAGGTAAAGTTTAAACTGGCAGTTTCTTTACATTCTGCGGTTGAAGAAATTAGAAATAAAATTATGCCTTTTTCTGTTAATTTTCCTTTAACAGATTTACGCGAAGCTATACAATACTGGTATCAGAAAACCAAAAGTAAAGTTACCTACGAATATGTAGTTTGGGATGGGATTAATGATGATAGAAAATCGATTGATGCGCTGGTTAAATTCTGTAAATATGTACCTTGCAAAGTAAATCTTATTGAGTATAATCCTATTGATGACGGAGAGTTTCAACAAGCATCAGAACAATCCATAAATAATTATATCAAAGTTTTAGAAGCAAATAACATTGTCGTAAAAGTACGCAGAAGCAGAGGAAAAGATATAGATGCCGCTTGTGGACAATTGGCTAATAAAGAGGCGTAAAATAGTATTACTTTAATAGTATCTTTGTTCTACAAAATATGAAAATAACCGAGCAAATAAAACAACCCATTTTAAAGGAAATGGAACTTTTCGAAAAAAAGTTTCATGACTCAATGACTTCCAGGGTCGCATTGCTTAACAGAATAACTTATTATATCGTAAACCGAAAAGGGAAGCAAATGCGTCCCATGTTTGTTTTTCTCACGGCAAAAATGGTAGGAAATGGTGTAGTAAATGACCGGACTTATCGAGGAGCATCGGTTATAGAACTCATTCACACAGCTACTTTAGTTCATGATGATGTAGTAGATGACAGCAATAGAAGACGAGGTTTTTTTTCGATAAACGCGCTATGGAAAAATAAAATAGCAGTTCTGGTAGGAGATTATTTGCTATCAAAAGGATTATTACTTTCTATAGATAATGATGATTTCGATTTGTTAAAAATTATTTCTATTGCTGTCAGAGAAATGAGTGAAGGCGAATTACTTCAGATCGAAAAAGCCAGAAAGCTCGATATTTCCGAAGATATTTATTACGAAATTATCCGTCAGAAAACAGCAACTTTAATTGCCGCCTGTTGTTCACTCGGTGCCAAGTCTGTACTTCCTGAAGATTTGGAGCAAGCAGAAAAAATGCGAAAATTCGGAGAACTTATAGGAATGGCTTTTCAGATAAAAGACGATTTGTTTGATTATACAGACGATGCAATTGGTAAGCCAACAGGAATCGATATTAAAGAACAAAAAATGACCTTACCGCTCATTTATGTATTAAATAATTGTAAGAAACAGGAAAAATCCTGGCTCATCAATTCGATTAAAAATCATAATAAGGACAAGAAAAGAGTAAAAGAAGTTATCAATTTTGTGAAAAACAATAATGGGCTTACTTATGCTGAAAATAAGATGCTTCAATTTCAAAAAGAAGCACTGATTATCTTAGATAATTACCCGCAGTCACCTTATAAAGAAGCATTAACCTTAATGGTTAATTATGTTATTGAAAGAAAAAAATAGTTTTTTTTGAAATAAACTTTTCATTTGCAAAGTATTTATTTCACTCATTTTTTATCTTCAGATTAAAATTATTAAAATCATCATACAACTATTTTTTAGCTATTTTCGTCTATTTTAATAGAGAGTTAAACTAATTAAATATGAAGTCAGTTTTTTCATTATTACTATTATTGTCGTTTGCAGCCAATGCTCAAAAAACAGAAGAGAGAAGTTTAAATTCAATTCAAAATATTTCGAATACAGATTATATGGTTATATATTCATCAAGTTATTCGAAAGTTGGTTTAACAAACAAGTATAACAATTCAGTTGTTTTTATAAATACAAAATCAAGTGAAGTTTCGGAGATTGAAATTCCGAGTAAAAGTTATATTCGAAAATTGATAACTAATATTGATGCCAAGTACATAAATTCAAATTTTATTTTAGTAGAATGTTCAACAGAAGTCGATAGGGTTTTGCCTAAATCTGTTTCAAGAATCTCCGAATTGTATTTAATAACACTTGATGATTTTAAAGTAGTGAAAATATCTTCAGATGGTTTTGCTCTGAAAAGTTGGGAAATAAACGAGAATAATAATTCTTTAGTTGTTTTGGAAGAGCAAAATGGTGTAAAAAACACACAATACAATGTTCAGCAAGTTACATTGGTTAATTTGAGAGATGAGGATAAAAAAATAATTTTCTCAGTAAATTAAAAAATCATACAACTATTTCCCATCCATTCTCGTCTATGTTAATAGAAGTCCAATCAATATCAAAAATCAATAACAATAAGAGAATATTTGAAATTGAACTGAATTTTAAATGAAAGTAATAAGCTTACATAAAGAAGAAAAAGAATTAATCGAATTGGCTGTCGGGAATAATCGTCATGCACAGCATCAGATTTATTCGAAATTCTCTCCAAAAATGTTAAGCATTTGTAGACAATATATCAAAGATATACCTCAGGCAGAAGATATAATGATCAGTGCATTTATGAAAATTTTTGTCAATCTCAAAAAATTCGAGCACAAAGGAAGCTTCGAAGGTTGGATGAGAAGAATTATGATTAATGAATGTATTTCTTTTTTAAGAGTCAATAAACAAGTTACTTATATTGAAGACCAATCTTATTATAACGAGCCATTTTCTGAGATAAATTGCGAATTAACGATAGAACAGATCCAAAATCTCATAGACGATTTACCATCAGGATATAAAATGATATTTAATTTATATGTTATTGAAGGATATAAACATAAGGAAATTGCCGAAATGTTACAGATAAATGAAGGAACTTCCAAATCTCAACTGGCAAATGCCCGAAAAATGCTACAGGAAAAAGTCATCAATCTTAATCTTATTAAAAATGAAGTCCGATAAATTAGAAAAACAAATAAAAGAAAAGCTTGTTCACAGAACGATACAGCCAAACGAAGCTTCATGGGACCGTCTTAATGCGATGTTATCTGTATCGGAAAAGCCAAAGAAAAACCGCAATTGGATTTATATAGCTGCGAGTATTATTGGTTTTTTGTTGGTCGCAACTGTATTTTTAACCCAAACTCAGGAAATGATCGATGTAGAAAAAAGTACAGTCGAAAATCCGGTCACAAAAGAACTTGATAAAGAAAACAATGTAACATTAGAAAAAATATTAAAAGAGACAGACCCATCTGTTTTCCAAAAAAATACGATTGTATCTCAAACGAACAAACCAGTATCGAATCCCGTAATAAAAAACAATTCAGAAGGAGAAAATTCGGGGATCTCAAAAGATATGAATATTGTAATAGAAGAGAAAGTGATTTCAAAAGCAGATCCGGTTGTTGTTGAAGAAAGGGTTTCCAAAAATAAAAGTATAATGGTAGATGTAAATGAACTTTTAGCATCTGTAGACCAACAAAAAGAGAAAATAATAAACCCGGAAACCAAAGAAACCATAAAGGTAAATCCTGATAATTTGCTGTCTCATGTAGATGGTGAAATAGAAATGACTTTCAGAGAAAAAGTAATTAAATCGGTTAATAAAAATTATCAGGAAGTAAAAGTCGCATTAAGTAACAGAAATCAAAAATAAATCATCAACAAAAACAATAAATCAAAATGAGAAATTTTAGTATTTACTTAGCATTATTAGCGTGTTTATTTGTAAACAGCCTGTTTGCACAGCAAACCTTTTATGATAAGATCAAAGCAATTTCAAACCAAATAGAAAAAATTACGGCAGACGAAAAAGCAGCTCTTAAAAATGAGGTAGAAGCGATAAATAACGAATTAGAATCCGGAACGATTACAATAGAACAGGCTAACGAAAAAAAACAAGCGATGGCAGTTATCCGTGCCAATAACATAGAAACCAAAGTTGCTCAATACGAATCAGAGATCAAAGAGCTTATTCAGAAAAAAGTAGATGGAAAGATCAAAGACACCGATTACATCAACGATACCATATGGATATATGGAAGAGCATACGTAAGAGCACAAGGAGTACGAACAGACAAGAAAAAGTCATTTTCGATAAGTTTCAGCAGCAATTCAGAAACCAGAAGGATCAGAGACTCAATAAGACAAAGACGTTCAGAGCCGAGAACAACCTCACAATTTATATTTGCCGCAGGAATTAACAATTTGGTTACCGATGGAGCTGTTGCCAATTCAGATTACAGATATTGGGGATCACATTTTTACGAATGGGGAGTAAGCTGGAATTATCGTTTGGCGAAAGAAAGTAATTTATTGCATTTTAAATACGGAGTTTCTCTGATGTACAATAATCTTCGCCCTACAGATAACAGAATGTTTGTAGACCAGGGAAAACAAACTACGCTCGAAGTAAGTGAGAGCCATTTACATGATTCACGCTTTAGAAATGTTAATATCGTAGTTCCGTTACATCTCGAATTCGATTTTACACCGGTTAAAACCATTGATGATAAAAAAGTTTTCAGAACCCATAAAGCATTGAGGTTCGGAATCGGAGGTTACGCAGGGATGAATGTAAAAAGCAAACAAATTATACACACCAAAGAAAATGGGTACAGATCAAAATCTGTAACAAAAGGCAGTTACAATGTAAACGATTTTATTTACGGGATCAGTACTTATCTGGGTTATAAAGAAACCAGCTTGTATATAAAATACGATATCAATCCATTATTTAAGGATAATGAGATAGATCAAAATAATATTTCACTAGGTATTCGTTTTGATCTTAATTAAAAAAACAATCAAAATTAAGCTTGCCATACGACAGGCTTTTTTGTTCTTCTTTTTCTGTTTTTTGTCTATCCATCGGAGTTATAAGAAACCTGTTTTTATTTTATAAAATCATTTCAAAGGCGGAAAAAAGAAGAATTTTTATTGTCTGATTACAATAAATTCATATCTTCAAAACAACCAAAAACTTTGTATCTTTGACCTCCAACCACAGATATTTCATCAACGATGATTTCCAAAAATACGATAGATACCGTTTTTGAAACAGCAAGAGTCGAAGAAGTTATCGGAGATTTTGTGCAGCTCAAACGAGCTGGAAGTAATTTTAAAGGATTAAGCCCATTCTCAAGTGAGCGGTCACCATCCTTTATGGTTTCACCGGTAAAACAGATATGGAAAGATTTTAGTTCCGGAAAAGGAGGAAGTGTGGTAACTTTTCTTATGGAGCATGAACACTTTACTTATCCGGAAGCAATAAGATATTTAGCCAAAAAATACAATATCGAAATCGAAGAAACCGAACAGACCGAAGAAGACAAAATCAATACAGATCTTCGAGAAAGTATGTTTTTGGTTTCAGAATATGCGCAAAAATATTTCCATCATACTTTACTCAATTCAGAAGAAGGCAAAGCGATTGGATTAACATATTTCAAAGAAAGAGGTTTTACACTTGAGACCATCAAAAAATTTGGATTAGGATATTCTCCGGAAACTTGGGATGCTTTTTCAAAAGAAGCATTAGGAAATGGATATAAATTAGAATTTCTGGAAAAAACAGGATTTACGATCGCAAAAGAAGACCGGATTATCGACAGATTCAGAGGTCGTGTGATGTTTCCTATACATAGTATGTCCGGAAGGACTTTGGGATTTGGAGGCAGGATACTTACCAATGACAAGAAAGCTGCCAAATATCTCAATTCTCCGGAAAGTGATATTTACCACAAGAGTAAAATTCTTTATGGAATTTCTCATGCCAAACAAGCAATAGCCAAATTTAATAATTGCTATTTGGTAGAAGGATATACCGATGTAATCCAGTTTCATCAGGCAGGAATAGAAAATGTTGTGGCTTCTTCGGGAACAGCATTAACCTCAGACCAGATCAGGTTAATAAACAGGTTAACCAAAAACATTACGGTACTGTTCGATGGTGACGATGCAGGACTTCGTGCCTCGATAAGAGGGATTGACCTTATTTTGGAAGAAGGTATGAATGTAAAAGTCTGTACCTTTCCACAGGGAGAAGATCCGGATAGTTTTGCTAAAAAATTATCTTATGAAGAATTGATAGAATATCTTAATAATAATTCTCAGGACTTTATCCAGTTCAAAACGTCATTACTCATGGCAGAAGCCAAAAATGATCCGGTAAAAAAAGCAGATCTTATCAGGGATATTGTTGTAAGTATTTCTAAAATTCCGGACCGCATCCAACGTGAAGTTTATGTACAGGAATGTGCTAGAATTATGGATATTTCCGAACAGGTTCTCGTGAGTACTTTGGCACAATTGATCAAAAAAGATCTCACAGAATCAGGAAAAAAGACCAAGCAGGGACAAACCAATTTTGAAGTGGTAAGAAGTCAGGAGCCACAACAAATAGAAAAAGTAGATGTACTTTATGGTTTGGAAAGAAAAATCATAGAAATACTGTTGCTGTACGGAAATGTAGAAGAAGAGTTTGAAGATATACTTTTTAAACCCAATGAAGAAGGCGAATTACAACAAATCACAGAGAAGAAAATATATAAAGTACATCAGAGGATTTATTTGAGTCTTCAGGAAGATGAGGTAGAACTTTCTAACGAACTATTCAGAGGGATTTATAACAATCTTATAAATCACTATCATCAATCAGAAAATTTTAATCTTGAGCAATATTTAATGCAATTGCCGGAAGAATATGCCAGAGAAGTTACCGATATTTTAATGGAAGAAGAAAAACTTTCACTTCACAACTGGGAAGGGCAAAATATATTTGTAAAACAAAAAGGAGAGAGCATTGTCCAATATGTATCAGAAACCATACTCACACTAAGATGGTATTTGGTAGATAAAATTATAGAAGAATTAAAATCAGAAATTTCTCAGGAAGCAGATTCAGATAATTCCGAAATTTTGGTCATGGCAATGGATTATTACAAATTAATCAATTCGTTTTCATCCAAATTAGGAAGAGTAATGTCCCGTTATAATTGATCTTATAACTTGTTTACTAAAAGAAGCCATGTGAAGAATCCTGTTATCGTTATCTCGGAATTTCGCAAACCGGAACAGGCAGCATTTTATGCTGATTGATTCTGTTTAACCGACTGTATATTTCATAAACTTCTTTATTCCTTCCCTCCAGTAATTGTGGGTTTTCGCCTTTTTCTTTATATAGCATTGCCCATTCCAATTCATCATAACTAGCGCCTAATTGATCTTCGTCTGTACGATCGTCTCCAAAAAGCCCGTCGGTAGGAGTAGCATTCAGGATAGAAAGAGGAATCCCGAGATATTTTCCCAATGCATAAACTTCACTTTTCATCAAATCTGCAATAGGACTCAAATCTACTCCTCCATCACCATATTTGGTATAAAATCCTACACCGAAATCTTCTATTTTATTTCCGGTTCCTGCAACCAGCAAACCATAGATTCCCGCATAATAATATAAGGTTGTCATCCTGAGCCTTGCACGGGAATTTGCCAGCGAAAGATTGATTTTTGCCGGATCGGCATCTACAGGCAGGGTTTCTTTAAAAATTTCAAAAGTAGCCGTCAAATCCTTTTCTGTACTTCGTACATTTTCAAACTTAGATTTTAGAAATTCAATATGCTCCCGACCTCTGGAAACCTGTTTCAGATCCTGGTGAATTGGCATTTCCACACATAAAACATCCAAACCTGTCTGTGCACATAACGCAGAAGTTACAGCAGAATCAATACCTCCCGAAATTCCCACAACAAATCCCTTTACTCCGGCGTTATTAGCATAAGATTCTAACCATTTTATAATATGAAGGTTTATTTTTTCAAGATCAATAGAAACCATTTTTTGCATAAATTTTAGATAAAAATTAGAACAGCAATGTATATTTGCACATACATTCAAAATAAATAAGCATTTGCAGCAAAGTTACACAAATAGATTATTTTTTTGGAGCTATTTCCCGCTATCCGTTACAATCTTTGGCAAGACCGATAGGTAAAAAAGAATAATTTTTTATGCCAAAGGATTTTCACTGCTATCGGGGCTAAAACAAAATTAAATTATGAGAAAACTAGCCATCATTGGTTCACTTATTATACTTTTGGTCTCCTGCAAAGAAGAACCAAAAATAGAAAAAGAAATACAGGAAATCCCTGTTACCATAAAGGTTGATCGTTTTGACAAAGCTTTTTTCGAAACCCAACCGGAAGAATTTCCAAAACTTAAAAATCTATATCCGGAATTTTTTCCGGAAAATGTTGCAGATTCTGTTTGGATAGACAAAATGACAAATCCTTTATGGAGAGAATTGTATAATGAAGTACAAAAAAAGTACAGTAATTTTCAACCTCAAATAGATGAATTAGAATTGCTGTTTAAGCATGTAAAGCATTATTTTCCTAATACAGATACTCCAAAAATCATAACACATATCGGAGAGATGGATTACGAAAATAAGATTGTATATAATGGCGAGTATCTGCTGATTGCTTTAGAATTGTACTTAGGAAAAAATCATGAATTTTATAAAGCGGAGTTTCCAGCTTTCCTGAGTCAGAATTTCGAATCCCATCAAATAATGCCGGATATTGCCACAGAAATTGCAATGACCAAAGTGCGATACCCGTTGCTCAAATCTTTTCTGGAATTAATGGTTTACGAAGGAAAAAAATTATATCTCAAAGATTTGTTTTTGTCGACCTACACCGACGCAGACAAGATAGGATATACAGAAGAACAAATACAATGGAGCCAGGCAAACGAAGCAGATATATGGCGGTATTTTATAGAAGAAAATATGCTGTACAACACAGATTCTAAAATAGCAGGCAGATTCATTAATCCGGCTCCTTTTTCTAAGTTTTATCTGGAAATAGACAACGAATCTCCGGGAAGAATAGGTGCTTATATGGGTTGGCAGATCGTGCGGTCGTTTATGAAAAACAATCCTGTTTCGTTGGAAGATATGTTGCAAATGGAAGCAGCAGAAATTTTTAATAAATCAAAATATAAACCAAAAAAATAATGGCAAAAGTAACATCAGAAATAAAATTCCAGATAGAATTAGACGAAAACAGAGTTCCCGAAAAATTACATTGGACAGCTCAGGATGGCGGAATCACTGCCCAGGAAGCCAAAGCCATAATGCTATCTATCTGGGACAGTAAAGCCCAAGAAACTTTAAGAATAGATCTCTGGACCAAGGATATGCCGGTAGATGAGATGAAATTGTTTTTTCATCAAACATTAGTAGCTATGGCGGATACTTTTCAGCGAGCAACCGACGACGAAAAAATGTCTGATACAATGAGGGATTTTTGTGATTATTTTGCAGAAAAATTAGAGTTGAAGAAATAGAAAAGGTTCGCAATTGCGAACCTTTTTATCGTTTTTTTCCTTCGGAAACAGCATGATAAATTACATAAAACCAACCTAAAATCCCATGAATAATAGCGTATAAGATGTTTTTATTTTTTGACCACGATATTACTATGGCTAATATGTTTCCTAATCCAATACTTTTTTCTATAATTTGATTTGTATGGAATACACTGTTTGCCGGGTACATAAATGTATAAGCAAACAAAAATAATATAGTAAAAAAGTATTTTTTCATAAATTATAATTTACCAGGAACCGCTAGCCCCACAATTAGGAAAACAACTTGGGCAACAATATGTGTCTGTTGCTGTGTAAAAGCCACCCCAGTTTGTTACATCCGCACTTTTATTTAATTTTTTACAAGTAAAACTATTAATTTGTCCATCATAACCTAATAAGCTGGCATTTGCAGCAGATGTTGTTAAGCCCGCTCCTACAACGTAATATGTATTAAAAAATGTGCAGCCTCCACCTGAGCTTCCATAACTTTCATACTGCTGTGGAAATGGTTGTTTTAATTCATCTTCCATTGTTATTTCATTGTAGAACATTAGTAAAAGAGATCCGGGTTCGTTTCTTCCAAGCTCATTAAAAGTCTCTATATTTGTTTGTTCAACAGGAGTATTTATAATAATTTTACCGTCAATCAGACTAATATAATATTCAGGATTGTTTTTAGTATAAATCTTGTTTGTCTATAAATCCAAATGATTTTATAGTAGTGATTTATATAAAGTTTTATTGTTCAATTTTTCAACAATTATTGATTCTGCACCTAAATTAAAAAAAAGTTCCGAAAGTAGATTGGTACTTTCTCCAATTTTTACTAATTGGTTAATATTAGTTGCGTAAATTCTCGCTGATAAATTTAAAGAGGATACATTATTATCGACGAAAAAATGTCTGATACGATGAGGGATTTTTGTGATGATTTTGCAGAAAAATTAGAGTTGAAAAAATAGTAAGTGGTCAGATGACCACTTTTCTATTTATTTGTATGCTTGATTCCATTCTATTGGACCAATTGCAACATCCAGAGAGTCTTTTTTTATACTAAAAGTAGTAGGGTAATATTTTATACTCTTTGGACTAAAAGGAAGTTGGAGAGAATCTGTTGTATAAAAAGGAAGATTCCATTTTTTGTCTTTTAGAAATGTATTCATTTTCTCGTGACTTTCCAATGTAACCATTAATAATTGAACATTTTTCCAGGATTTATGGTATTTTTCAATAGAGTCGAACTCTGAAATACAAGGTTTACACCATGTTGCCCAAAAATGAATTAAATATTTTGTAGAGTCATTAAAAACAAGTTGGTATTCGAAATTGTCTTGATTTTTTAGAAAGAAATCTTTTTCTAAAAGCTCGTAACTAATAGATGTGGTCTTAATATCGTCAAATAGTTTGAAAAGTGAAAGACTAAATTTCCCGATTATTAATATAACCAAACTCAGGATGACTACTATTGAAAGAATTAGTATTTTTGAGATTTTCGACATAATTTTTGAATTAACTTTTGTGTTAGTGCAAATCTAATGATGATATTTTTTTTTGATTATAAATAAATACAACAGAAAGTTTATTAACCAAGTCGCATGCTGATTTGCAGGTTGGATCGCTTGAGAAAAACCAAAAACGGTTTTGTGAGTAAAAAGAACGAATAATTTTGTTAGTCTTTTTGTCAAATACTATAAATGCTAAGCCTTTGTCTTGTTTAAAGTCATCAATAGCTTTTTCAATATAATTCTCAATATTTGAAGAAGTAGGTACAGAAATGAACCATAGTTCCGATAAATCTCCGTCACTTGCTGCTATCAATAAATCGTTTTTATAGTTTTTGTTGATTGGAATAAGTTTTATGTTATTTGTTTCCAAGTTGACTTCTTTAAACCATTTCATTGTTTTTATTTTTGCATTTTACTAATGTGATGTTATTCCCAACACGGTATTTTGTAAACTTACCGCTAATGTTTCGGGATTTGGTTATGTTTCGGGCAGCCATTATGTCAAGACTTTGTTATAGCGCGTTTTTTTGCTATCAGTATTGTATGTACGTCAAATTCGGTTTCTGATTTTTTGTACTTAACTTTAAATGTGTATATTTCATCAAATTTTACCTCAATAAGTTGCTTTTTTAAGTCATCTAAATTGTGATAATGAAAGAATACTCTGCCTCCGCTACCAACTTTAAAATCAGATTCCGCAGGTTCGCCTTCTACAAAACTTAAATAGATCAAGCCGTTTTCATTTAATAAATCGTAAGAGTGAGAAATGAACTCTTTACTCTCCTTATACGACAAATAAGGCAAACAAAACCCACTAATAATTCCGTCATATTTTGTTTTAAGCGTATTAATTTGTCGGCTGTCCATAACGGAAAAATTTGCTGTCGGATTATTCTCCTTTGCAAATTCAACCATATTGGGAGCAATATCAATTCCGAAAATGTCAAAGTCGGGTCTTTTAGATAAGAGATATTTAGTGATATTTCCCGGTCCGCAACCAATTTCCAGCAATTTTGCTTTGGGTTTAGTTACAGAATTGCAGATATAGTCATAGGTTTCGTTATACAAGTCTAAGTCCATAAACTTGTCTTGGTATATAGAAGCAATATTGTTCCAGGTTTCAAATGTTTCTTTGTATTTGTCCATTATGTTGTGTGTTACAAATGTTTATAACGTTTTTGGGCTTTGCGAAGTGGTGGATTTTGGCATGAAACCTCAATCAAAGCACTGATTCAAATTTAGTATAAAAGTTTCAATCAAATCCGTTTTTCCTCCATTCATAAAACCGTTGTTACCGACTGTTTTATTTTTTCGTACATTTTACTTTGCGTTTTTCACAATCGTAATTTATTTTCTCAAGTTTAATTCCATCTGAATGTTACAACGTTTGTAGGGTGTAGGGCGTCCAGATATTTTCTGGAAGCCCATTTTGTAATACAGGTTAATGGCAGGTTTGAGTACGGTATTACTTTCCAAATAGATTTTTGATGCTCCCAATTCTTTGGCTCTGTTGACAATTGTTTGCCCTAATAACCAACCCATATTTTTTCCCTGTGCTTTGGGCGAAACTGCCATTTTTGCCATTTCGTAATCATAATCAGGGTCGTCCATTTTGATTAAGGCACACACTCCAAGCGGTTCATCATGATAAAGCGCCACAAATATTTTTCCGCCTTTATTTAGGATGTATTCTTCGGGATTGTTCAATGCTTTGCTGTCGGTTTCTTCTAATTCAAAATAAGTGGAAATCCATTCTTCATTCAATGATTTAAAAGCGGATTGATATTTGGGTTCATATTCCACAATCTGCACGTCTTTGCTTTCCCGAAGTTTCTTTTGTTCCTGCACACGTTTGAACAATGATTTTTGTTCCAGTAAGAACTCCCATTCTGCAATAGCTTCCCAGAGGTTGTGTGTAGCTTCGGCAATGATACCGTCAATAGTAATGTCTATGTCGGCACATTGTACTTTTATCATTTTTTCTGATAGTGTTTTTCCTTTTTCTGTCAAACTCACAACGTTTCTGCGTTTGTCTTTTGATTTGAGATTGTCTTTTACCAATCCTGATTTTGCCATTTCTTTGATGATTTTGGTAACAGATGGTTGTGAGTGCCCGATTTCGATAGCGATTTCGGTAATGGTTTTGGCTTCATTTTCGGAAAGAATAAATAACACGGGAAACCATTTTGGCGAAAAATCTGCAATATCGTATAGTTCGTAAATTTTGGTTGCGTCCTCGGTTACTTTAGATGTCAGTAAGCGCAACCTGCTTCCTAAAGCCATTTTTCCTGTTTTTTCAAATATTTTCATAATCAATTACATAATTAGTTATGTAAATATAAAAACAAAAATTGATACTCACAAAATTCAGTTTGCATTTTGACGTGATGTCTGTCGAATGGTTGGGGAAATAGGGGATGTTACCTACTAATTATATTTTCTGTCGTTTCCACGCTATTACTTTTATTCCCTCTGAAAAATGTGATAAGTTAGGTTGCCTGTCTTTAAGGTCAATTTCACCTATTTTATAATTCAAATTTAGGTTTTTAATATTTACATTTTTTAATTCCCATTCTTTATGATGAATATCGTAACGATATATTTCTTTGTCTTTGTCAAGATACAAACAGTACCTTTCTGTCAACCATTTGTCAAGTTCTGTTTTATTATTCAATATGTGTTCAACTTCAAATTCTGTATTTAAACTAAAACCTTTTTTTGAGTTTTCTGATTTATAAAATTTGCCTTTTCGATATATTTTTGATTTTTCATAAGGTAGTCCTGAAATTATTTTTGCGACAAAGGTTGAAAGTGATTTTCCTGCTTCAATGTTCAAAAAGTAAACTCCTTTTTTGTTGTCATTGTCTATGTATGTTCTTAAATTAATTTCATCAAAGTCGGATATAAAATCAATTGAAGGTAAAAATTTAGGTCTAATTTTTTCCATTGTAAAAGCAACCAAAGAAATGTAACAGTTACCTTCAAATGTGTCGATATTTAAATTTGTAGGAACATATTTTCTCAGAAATTCAAAAGGAATTATCCAATGTAGAAATAAGGCTCTGTTCCATTCTTGATAATACACCCATTGTCCGTCTGGAAGTTCAAAAGGTCTGTGTGATGTGTTTTTTAATATGTCTTTAATTACTTTCATTTGTTATGCGGAGTCTTTGTAAAGGTTTCTGCTAACGGTTTATTGCTTTGCGAAGTGGTGGGAAATCAAAGTCGAAAGTTTCGATTTAGACGACATGTAGCAAAAGCCAATTTCTATTGGCTAAATTATGAAAAAAACCAATAAAATTGGTTTGTACGGATTACAAAGCACAAACCTCCAACTTAGATAAAAACCCGCCATTTTGCAAAAGCCTTGTTGTATGTAGTTTATTTTACAATATCATACTTAAAATGGGCAACTTTAAGATTCCATAGCTTTAGAGTTTGTAATGCTTTCAGGCTTTCATTTTCTTCACTTACTATTAGTTTATCCGTGAAAGACTTGATAAATTGACTCCAATAATTTCCTTTGGAATCATTTAATAAAAAGTAAAAACCAGCGTCGCCAAATTTCTTTCCAGATGAGTCTAAAATTAGTTCGTTATTGTCTCCAATACGAGGCTTTAGAATTACCGTTGCGTTTCCTTTTGGTAATGGGAATATTGCTTTAAGGCAGGTTGTCCTAGATGGAAGTTTGCAAGTCGTATAAATTCCGGAGTAAATTACTTTTCCTGTTAATTCGAATTTTCGTAACCAAATGATATATTTTACTTCATTATTTTTAGTGGAAATCAATTCAATAATTTCATTTTTTAGGTTTTCAGATTCTTTAATATTTTTGGTCGGAATATTCAATTGGTTAAGGCGTTGGCTGAACAATCTGTTTACTAAAAATCCGAAAATCTTAAAAATTGGATTCCATTTTATATTTAACCTTAGTTTGTAATCAGCGGTCTTTTCGTAAAAATCTATTACTTTTTGGGATAATTTATTTAAATCATTTTCGGCTAAATCAAGTGTTGAAATAGAATGTAACAACCCTTTTGACTTTGTATTTCTTACTACAATCAAATTTTCTTTCTCTGCCAATTGATGAATGAAGTCTTCACCAATTCCATTCAATTCTCCAAATGGCCCAATAAGCCAGGGGTAATCCGAAGGTTCAATTTTTCTACCCCAAAGAATGACCCATTGTTGAGTGAACCAATCTTGAAATTTTTGCATGGTAAATGCTAAATTCATTGATGTTCATTTTTTGTCGAAATATAATTGGTTTTATTATTCCATTCGCCATATTCTGCTAATGGCTTAAATCGCAATGTTGTAAATTCAAAGTGAAAGTCTTTTCTGTCACGTTCTTTCATAGCATTGATATGTCTTTTAGGTTGTGCCATTTTACTGTGACCATGAACCATGTCTGTCATTTCCTTTTGTGTTTTCCAGATGGAGAAAGTAGAAATAATATTGGGATATCGAATCGATGCCAAAGATAGAGTAGTACCTATATGATCTCGAACTTGTTTTTCTACGGGTCTTCCCCAACGAAGAAATCTTGGTATTTGAGTATATTTCATTCGGGCGATTGTGACTGCGACTACGGGTTCATTTTCGGTGTCTGTTTCAATTTTCAAACTTGGTATTTCAAATCCTGAAATTTTGCCCCATTGTCTTAAAAACGCTAATCTTATATGCCAACCTTTAGCTAATTGTTTCCCTATTTTATTTGATTCTAAGAATTCGTTGATGTCATTTTCGTTTTCCCATTGTGCAAAAACAATAATTTTTCTGTTAAAAAATCGGGATGCAGAAAAAATAGACGAACCTAAAATCATTGCGGACATTGTTTCTGCATGAATTAATCCATCTATTTTGTTTCCCTTAATTGGAGAAAGCATTACCTTGAGTGCAGAAAGCAAAGATAGTTTTACAAGATGATAGGAAAATACACTCATGTTTTTAGTCTGTCAATTTTATGACGAATTTTCTATATAAATTACATACAACATCCCACTGCTTGGCGTAGTAGCGGCTGCGTGGAACGACTTATTTCTTGCTAATATAAGATTTTCCAGCGGAAAATCGAACATGTGGTTTACGGAAAATGTAGCTATTGAGCTAAACCGCTATTGTGTGTTCGGTTTTTTATTCAGATATTTTTTCATACGGAAGATTTTAAAATCTGTTCTGTTTTAAAAATTAGTCTGGTTCTAACTCTAAAAAGATATCATATTTTTTTTCTGAAGATTAACAATTTTGATGAGTTTTCATTTTTTGCGATACTATCATTCACACTTATTTTTTGATTTTCAAAAAAAGTATAACTATTCAGACTCAATTCGACTCCGTTTTTATTATAGAAATTACATATTAGTGCAGGTGATATTTCAGTTTTTGCAATTAAAAAATTCAGAGTTGTGTTTTAAAAAAAACACAACAACATACCTATTATTGGGTATTGTAATATAGTTTTCTCTTTAATAATATTACATATCGTTTAAATAATTATATAAAAACGATGGTGTTTAAATTGAAATTATGATAATTTTGTGAATCCTTTATAATTACATCTAAATCAAATTCAAGTTTACATGCTATTTTTTAGAAGTATTTAAATAATTTAAATGCTCGTTAAAGCGGTTTGCCCATTATTAAATTATACCTATGAAACATCTTTACAGATTTTTGTTTTTATTTTGTTTAATTAGCAGTTCTGTTAATGCCAAAATTTCAAAAGATTTTTTTGGATTTAGCAAGGTTGCCGTTCCAACAGTAACTATAACTACATTTACAATTAATCCTCCTGTAATATCAGGTCCTTCCAATGTTTGTACAGGAAATAGCGTTACCTTAACAGCTACAGGGTCAGGGACCATAAAATGGTATGATAATCCTGGTGGAACAGGAGCTCATTTAGCAGAAGGGAATACATATACGACACCTGTCTTGTCATCTACTACTACTTACTATGCCAAAGCAACCGATGCTTCAGAAAGTGCAATAAGTAATGGACATACTGTTACGGTAAATCCGTTTCCTACTGTGACTATTGCTACGCCTCCTGCCAATGTTTGCTCTGGCAGTGCTGCAGCATTTACTGCTACCGTATCGGGAGGAACCGCTCCTTATACTTATTTATGGAATTTTGGAAACGGAGAAACTTCTGCTCAGGTAAATCCTACTCATATTTATGAATCTTTCGGTTGTGGAACACAAAATTTTACAGTAAATCTGACAGTTACCGACAGCAAAGGTTGTTCTACGACAGCAACAGCACAAACTATAACTATTAAGCAGCAACCTAATCTGGATTTTACAGATGAGAACAATCCTTTTGATCCTTTTAATAATTGTGGAAATGCTTCTTTATCTAATCCATCTTATATTATCAAAGTAGGAAATTCCTCTTCTTCCTGCGCAACCGATTATACCATTAACTGGGGAGATGGTTCCGCTCTTGTTACTAATCCGACATTTCCTATAGAACATGAATATACACAATTAGGAGCTTTCCCAATGACTATAACGGCAGTTGGCACGAATGGTTGTACAGTTGCTAAAACTTATACCGTAAAAAATGTGTCTAATCCTGCAGGAGGGTTGTCTTCTCCTGGTAATACGGCCAATTTATGTGCTCCTACTGCTCCTTTGAATTTTGAAATTACCAATTGGCAATCCAATTCACCCGGAACAATATATACCGTAGATTATGGAGACGGGACTCCTCCTTTGGTTTTAACACATCCATTAAACGCAACTAATACTAACCAGCCTGTACCTCATTCCTACACAACTTCTAATTGTCCTGCCAATGAGTTTATTGCAATTCTTACTATCAGTAATGCCTGTGGAGAAACTATGTCAACCATTAATGCAATAAAAATTATAAAAAAACCGGAAACAAGTTTTACGAATCCTCCGAAAGCATGTGTAAATTCTACGGTTACTTTTTCTAATACTTCTATCGCAGGATTCAACTCTAATTGTACCTCTGGAGCCATTTATACATGGGATTTCGGAGATGGAAATCAACAAACTACAGGCAGTATAAATTCTCCTCAGGATATTACTCATCAATATATCGCTCCAGGGACTTATACGGTAACTCTAACTGCCCAAAATTTTTGCGGAACTTCAGAACCATATAGCCAGACTATTTGTATCGAAGATGTATTGCCATCTGCATCATTTTCTTTAAACAATACTATAGGGTGTGATTCATTACTTATACAGGCAACCAATACAACACCAATAAATGATGCTTGTGAAGTGACCTATGCATGGTCTGTTAGTTATAGCGCTAGTAATTGTGGTTCTTCACCGGGAAATAATTATAATTATTTTACTAATGGCACTACTGCAACATCTGTAAACCCTTCTTTTAATTTTCCGGTTTCGGGAACTTATACAGTGGAGCTTATTGCTTTCAATTCATGCGGAAGTAAACAATCTACTCAAACGGTTACAGTAAGACAGCCGCCAACAGCTACAATAAATCCAATAGCAGATGTTTGTGGTCCTGTAACCCTAAATCCATCGGCAGTAATAAACAGCTGTGCTCCGTCCTCGGAAGTGTTGACGTATGCCTGGAGTTTTCCGGGAGGATTACCTGCTACGGCAAATACAGAAAATCCGGGGGATATAATTTATAATACTCCGGGAGATTATATTGTTTCCTTAATTGTTACAAATGGATGCGGAAGTTCTGTTACTGCGACAGAAACATTTACAATAAAAGAAATTCCCGAAATAACCAATACAGATCTAACCCAAATCATATGTTCTGGTTCGCAAACTACATCGGTAACACTTACATCAGATAGTCCGGAAACTACTTTTTCATGGACTGCAACGGCAACTTCAGGAATTTCCGGTTTTACTGCTTCGGGTTCAACAGCTGTTATTCCCGTTCAGACTATAAGTACGACCAATACAGATCCGGGAACTGTTACGTACACTATCACACCAACGTTAAACGGATGTGTAGGAAACGAAGTAAATTATACAATTACTGTAAATCCGGCACCTGTTTTTACTTTACAACCCGTTTCGAGTACGGTCTGTGAAGGAGGAAATCCAATACAATTATCTGTTGCAATTGCTAATTTTACAGGAACTCCGGAATACCAATGGTATAGCAATACGGTAAACAATACGATCTCGGGAACTTTGATTCCGGGTGCTGAAAGTGTAACTTATGATCCACCTGCAACAGTAGTGGGGACGTTATATTATTACTGTGTTGTAACATTGCCGTCAGGCGGATGTTCTAATATTACATCCAATACTGCCGAAGTAACAATTGTAGAAAATGTATCCATAACTACCCAACCAACAGCTAGTCAAAGTTTATGTGTCGGCGGGGCAATTACAGTTCCTTTATCAATAGTTTATTCAGGGGGAACAGGAACACCTTCTTATCAATGGTATTCCAATACGATCAATTCCAATACAGATGGAACATTAATTCCGGGAGCTACAAATGCTGATTACACACCTCCGGTTTTTTCAACAGTAGGAACATATTATTTTTATGCAGAAGTAAACTTTTCAGGTAGTGGATGTGGAGCAATTGTTAGCGATATAGCTGAGGTTATTATTGTAGCAGATCCGGTTGTTGATACCCAGCCACTGGTTTCCCAAACTTTATGTCAAGGAGCAACACCAACGGATTTAACAGTAGTTGCATCTGGCGAAATAGGAACTGTTTCTTATCAATGGTATTCGAATACGGTAAACAATATTACTTCAGGAACTTTGATTCCGGGCGAAATAAACGATACTTTCACTCCTCCGACAACTACGGTAGGAACAACGTATTACTATGTTGAAATTACCCAGACCGGAATAGACTGTAATGTTACGAGCACAACTGCCGAAGTAATAATTAATGTTGCTCCAACATTTACAGCACAACCACAGTCAAGTACAGTTTGTCAGGGAGGAATTCCGACTACTTTGTCGGTTGCTTATACTAATGGAGTAGGAATACCGACTTATCAATGGTATAGCAATACGGTAAATGGAACAGCCGGAGCCACTTTAATTTTAGATGAAACCAATTCAACTTATACTCCTTCATCAGCAACAATAGGTACAACTTATTATTTTGCTATTATCACTTTTGCTTCAGGAGGCGGATGTTCGAGCATTACGTCTGATGTTGCAGCCGTTGAAATTGCTTCAGGAACAACTATCACCAACCAACCAACAATTACTCAAAGTTTATGTGTGGGAGGAACAATTGGCACGCCTTTATCGGTAGCTTATTCTGGTGGAACAGGAACACCTTCTTACCAATGGTATTCCAATACGATCAATTCCAATACAGGTGGAATATTAATTCCGGGAGCTACCAATCCCGACTATACTCCTCCAGCTTTTGGAACAACCGGGACGTATTACTTTTATGCAGAAATAGCTTTTTCCGGTAATGGGTGTGGAATGATTGTTAGTGATACAGCTGAAGTTATTATTGTAGCAGATCCGGTTGTTGATACCCAGCCACTGGTTTCCCAAACTTTATGCCAAGGAGCAACACCAACAGATTTAACGGTGGCTGCAACCGGCGGAATCGGAGCTTTATCTTATCAATGGTATTCGAATACGGTAAACAATACTACTTCAGGAACTTTGATTCCGGGAGAAATAAACGATACTTTTACTCCTCCGACAACTACGGTAGGAACAACGTATTATTATGTTGAAATTACCCAGACAGGAATTGCCTGTAATATTACAAGTACTACTGCTGAAGTAATAATTAATGTTGCTCCAACATTTACAGCACAACCACAGTCAAGTACAATTTGCCTTGGACAAACACCTTCTATTTTATCAGTATCATATGCTAATGGTGTTGCGACACCAACTTATCAATGGTATTCCAATACAGTAAATTCTACAATCGGAGCTACTTTGATTCCGGGCGAAACAAATCCAACTTTTTTACCGTCTTTTTCATCAGAAGGAACGGTCTATTATTTTGTAGTAATTACTTTTCCTAGCGGGGGATGTACAGATATAACTTCGGATATTGCAATTGTTGTCATTAATGAAAATCCTGAAATTAGTGCAAAAACTGCTATTATATGCAGCGATAATGCGTTTATGGTAGCTCCTGACGAAACAAATGGGGATGTAGTTCCCGAAGGAACAACTTATACATGGTCTGATCCGGTTATAAATCCGGCAGGAACTATCATAGGAGCTTCTGCACAAAACGTCCCACAAACCGATATAAGTCAGATACTCCTTAACACAACAAGTAGTCCTTCTACGGTTACTTATATTGTTACTCCCATTTCCGGAACTTGCCCCGGGATTGATTTTACGGTAACAGTAACAGTTAACCCGTCCATAAATCCGAACGTCACATTAATCAATAGTACTTGTTTTGCGGTTAATAATGGCTCGATTCAAACCAATATAACCGGGGGTATTCCTTTTGATACCGGAGATCCATATATTGTTTCATGGACAGGACCGAATGGTTTTACTTCATCGGCAACTACCATTTTAAATTTAGAACCGGGTGTTTATAATTTATCTGTTACCGATCAGGGAGGTTGTCCCGTTTCCGAGAGCTTCATTATTACTGAACCAGATGATATTGTTATTGCGATTGATAATGAAACAGATATTACCTGTTTTGGGGATGCCGATGGAGCCATCTCGATTTCCGTTACCGGAGGAACCGGAGCTTATACCTATAATTGGACAAAAAACAATGCGCCTTTTGCTATAACGGAAGATATTTTAAATTTAAGCCCGGGAGTATATGAAGTTTCTGTTTCTGATGTCAATAATTGTGGGCCGAAAACAACAACTTTTACTATTACAGAACCTCCTGTTCTAACGTTAGTATTAGACAATAAAACCGATGTTTTATGTTTCGGAGCTTCAACGGGAGCTATAGAAGTTATAGTTGGAGGAGGAACGCCAAATTATAATTTTACATGGACAGGCTCGAATGGATTTACTAATACCAGTCAAAATCTGAGTAATATTCCGGCAGGGGATTATAATTTGATTGTAACAGATGATTCCGGATGTATTCAAAGTCTGACAGTTACAATTACACAACCTACAGAAATAATCATTACTGCTGCAACAACAGAAATTACTTGTTATGGAGCGAATAATGCTTCTATTACTGTTGATGTTTCCGGTGGGAATGCTCCTTATCAAATAGGATGGAGCAATCTGGCAACAGGATTTTTTCAGGATAATCTTTCGGCAGGAGATTACATAATTACCATTACTGATGCTTCGGGATGTATCAAAACATTGACGGTAAATATTCCTGAAGCTCCGCTATTTGACGTTAATCCGGTGGTAAAACACGTTTCCTGTAAAGGAGCTAATGATGGTAGTATCCAATTGAACTTTGTCGGAGGAATTGCTCCTGTTACTTTGGTTTGGAGCGACGGTTCTACAGCAGGAACTACACGTAACAATCTGGAGCCCGGAGTCTATACGGTAACTATTACCGATGGAAAACCTTGTGTAATCACCCGTACTTTTATCATAACAGAACCAGATGCTATGAACGTTTCTGCTACTATTACTCACGCTCTTGATTGTGATAATCCTACAAGTGGCAGTATTGATCTTACAGTATCAGGAGGAACGTTTCCTTATTCTTATGTTTGGTCTAATGGACAAACAACAGAAGATATTTTCAATATTATGTCTGGAACTTATTCCGTAACAATCACTGATTTTAATGGATGTACCATAAATGCAGATTATAGTATTACCCGTCCTGCTCCGATTATACTCCAGATCAATAGTGATATAGATTATAATTGTAATACTCATACCGTAATGCAGACTAATATAGCTCAGGCATCAGGAGGAGTTCCTCCTTTTGAATACGTCTGGAGCAGCGGAACAGTTTCAGGGCAATACGGACAGTTTATGAATACTAATCAAAATGGGACGGTGATAGTTACAGCTACAGATTCTATGGGTTGTAATTCTTCTGCTGTATTTGAAGTGGTTACGGAGCAATTAGGGACTTCAAACTTTTTGACAAGTTCTTATGCCTATACTGTTTACCAGACTTATTCTATTTTTGATCCTGTAAGTTTTGAAAATCTGTCAACAGGAGATTATATAGGAGTAGGTTGGGATTTTGGGGACGGAACCACTTCCAACGAGATCAATCCTACACATACGTATGTGCGTGAAGGCACTTACACTGTAGTGTTACATGTGGTTTATCCTTACGGATGTACCGATGAATATCGTATGAATATTGTAATTACCAAAGGATACAACATCATGGTTCCGAATGCTTTTACTCCTAACGATGATGGTATTAACGATTCTTTCAATGCGGCACATACCGGATTAAAATCGGTACAACTTGAGGTATATGATACTTGGGGAACTCTTATATATTCTGAAAAAGGAGAAACTCTTTCCGGGTGGAACGGCAACATTCAAGGAACACCTTCAGAAAACGGAAATTTTTATTACAAAATAAAAGCAGAAACTTTTTACGGACAAATTATTAACCACGAAGGACCTTTTACTTTAATAAAATAATCACTACCAATGAAAAACGCTTTATTATATATGTTATTTTTATTGGTAAGTACGGATGTCTTTTCTCAAGATCCGATATTTACCCAATATTTTATGGTTCCTCAAACTATTAATCCTGCCTTCACGGCGTTTACCGAAACAACTAGTGCAGGAGCTCTGCATCGTAGTCAGTGGCCGGATGCAAAATTGAAAATAAACAGTGATTATGCTTTCTTCAATACCTGGTCTGAGAAGATGAACAGTGGTCTGGGTATAAACTTGCTAAGTCAAAGAGAATCTTTTACCGATTATAGTTTAACGCAGGTTAATTTTGCCTATACCTACCGGGTACAAATTTCCGATTTCTGGTATTTTCACCCCGCTTTGGAAATAGGTATAGGAAATAAATCTTTCGGATTTCAAAACCTTATTCTTGAAGACCAGTTAAACATCAATACCGGGATTATAAATCCTATAAGTATTGATCCTTTGAATGCTAATGAAAGAGTAAGATATTTAGATATAGGAGCCGGTTTTCTTTTTAATAATGAAGATAGCTGGATAGGAGTTTCTCTCAGACATCTTAACAAACCGAATATTTCATTTGTACAAGCAGGAAATGTACCTTTAGATATGTTTTTTTCGTTAAATGCAGGATATCAATTTAGAGTAGCGGATTATTTTGATACCTTCTTGCCACACGATTCAAAACTATCCTTTTCCGGAAATTATATGCAGCAATCAAGATATAACCGATTTGATTTAAGTATGGGACTCGTGTTGAAACAAATGTTTTTCGGGGTAATTGCAGTGACCAATCCTGCTAAAAATTCCGGGAAAGGGTCTTTGCTTACATCTGTAAACCCCTATTTAGGATTGCAATATGAAAATTTTAAAGTAGGCTATTCTTATGATGCAATGACTAACGGAATGAATCGAACCGGAGGTATTCATGAATTTTCTTTGATTTTTGTATTTGACTGGGATAAAGAATGTCTTGGCTGTCCGCAATATTATATTAATTAGCCAAAGTATGAAAAGGCTCGGGTTTTTATTAACGTAATTTCATACGAAAGATTTTACATCTCTAAAAAGATGAAATAAATATGTTATTATTCTTAATGTTAAGTGGTTGTGTGTTTTAAAAAGTAACTAATTATAGTAAATTATTTTTAAACACGTCATCATTTACATCATTTATATATTCCAACAATGATTCTCTACCCACTCCTTCTGTCGAAGAAGTTACAAAATACTGGGGCATTTCTTCCCAATTATTAGCCAATAACTGTTTTCTGTAAGCGGCAACATGCGAATCAATTTTAGTTTTACTGATTTTATCTGCTTTTGTAAAAATAATGCAGAAAGGAACCTGAGTTTCCCCCAGATAAGTGATGAATTCCAGATCTATTTTTTGGGCTTCGAGTCTGATGTCAATCAGTACAAAAGCACAGACCAATTGTTCTCTTTTTTCAAAATAATCTGTAATGAATTTTTGGAAAATATCTTTGGTCTTTTTAGAAACTTTTGCATATCCATACCCCGGTAAATCTACCAAAAACCAATTATTATTGATTTTAAAATGATTGATTAACTGCGTTTTTCCCGGTCTTCCGGATGTTTTGGCTAAGTTTTTATGATTGGTCAGCATATTGATCAAAGAAGATTTACCCACATTAGATCTTCCAATAAATGCATATTCGGGAATAGGATCTTTTGGGCATTTCGAAACTTCGGAATTACTTATTATAAATTCTGCGGTGTTAATCTTCATATCAATGTTATTGTAGATAATTCTTATCTATAAGTTGACCTTTTTTAGCCAATTATGCATAATTTCGTTAAATTCGTCCGGATGCTCCATCATTGCAGCATGCCCGCACTTATCGATCCAGTACAATGAAGAATTAGGCAGCAACTGGTCAAATTCTATAGCAACCTCAGGAGGTGTAACCTTGTCATTTTTACCCCAAATTATACAAGTCTGAATATGCATTTTGGGCAAATCTTTTGCCATATTATGTCGTATTGCACTTTTGGCAATTGTCAAAGTTTTGATTAATTTGATACGATCATTTGCCACTTCATAGACTTCATCAACAATTTCTTTGGTCGCAATTTTAGGGTCGTAAAACACATCTTCTGCTTTTTTCTGAATATAGTCATAATCACCTCTTCTCGGGTAACTGTCTCCCATAGCGTTTTCATACAAACCCGAACTTCCGGTAATGATTAATCCCAGCATTTTTTCAGGATACATTTTTGTATGATACAAACCGATATGTCCACCTAGTGAATTTCCTAACAAAATTACACGGTTGTAGCCTTTGAATGTAATAAAATCTTTTACATATTTAGCAAAAGCTTTTACGTTGGTTTTTAGAATGCTTTGAGTGTATATTGGTAATTCCGGAATTACAACTTTATAGCCATGTTGAGGAAAATATTGTGCTACACCATCAAAATTACTTAAACCTCCCATTAATCCATGAAGTATGATGATTGGAGTTCCTTCTCCGGCTTCAAAATATTTGTATTTTCCTTCTTTTTTTAAGTTGTTTTCCATCTGTTTTTTGGCGTTTCAAAATCTATACAAATATAGGATATTATTAAGGAAATTTTTTTAATGTAAATTTTTTTGTTGTAGTATTTCTGAAAATCAGGAAAAATCTAATTTCTTTAAACTTTGTTTTTACAAGAAAATTCAAAGTAAAAATGAAAAATTATCAACAATTTTTTTTACTAAAACTTAATTTTTGAGGATAAATTAAATTTAAGCAAATCGTAACAGTTTCTTTTTACTAAAGTATTGAAAGCGAATTGCTAATGCTTTTCATGTTAAAATTCAAAACTTATTAACAAAGTGGTGTAAAGTGGTAAAATGTGGTAATTTTTTTTATATTTTTGCTCATAATAAATTTAATTACATTGAATTCAATCATCGGAACATACGAATGTAAGCTTGATGCTAAAGGAAGATTGCTTTTGCCGGCATCTTTAAAAAAGCAGCTGTCTATTGCTGTACAGGATGGTTTTGTTCTGAAAAGATCTGTTTTTGATCCTTGTCTGGAGCTTTGGCCAATGAGCGAATGGAATTTGATGATGAAAAAGATCAACAGGCTCAATCGCTTCAACAAGAAGAATAATGATTTTATTAGAAAATTTATGGCAGGTGTGAAAATGATAGAGATTGATGATCTTGGAAGAATGTTAATCCCTAAGGATCTGATGGGTTTTGGAAAATTTTCTAAAGAAGTAGTACTTTCTTCAAAAGTAAATATTGTTGAGGTTTGGGATAAAGATTTGTATGAAAAATCACTTTCCGATGATATGGATTTTGCAGATTTGGCTGAAGAGGTAATGGGTAACATAAATTTTGATGATAATGGAATATCATAATCCTGTTTTATTACATCCTACGGTTGATGGACTTGGTATAAAGCCGGATGGAATTTATGTGGATGTTACTTTCGGAGGAGGAGGACATTCTAAAGAGATATTAAAAAGACTGGGTAAAAATGGAAAGTTATTTGCCTTTGATCAGGATTTGGATGCTTTGGCAAATGCTATTTCTGATGACAGGTTCGTGTTGATTAATGAAAATTTTCAGTATATCAAGAGGTTTTTGAGGTTTCATGGAATTAGAAAAGTCGATGGAATATTGGCAGATCTGGGGGTTTCTTCTCATCAGTTTGATGTCGCGGAGAGAGGATTTTCGACCAGATTTAAAGCTGATTTGGATATGAGGATGAATCAAAACAGCGATCTGGATGCTTATAAAGTAATTAATGAATATGAGGAATCTGATCTCCGTCGTGTTTTTTTTGATTACGGCGAATTAAAAAATGCTCCGGCGATTGCCAGAACAATTGTAGAAGCAAGATCCAATGATTCTATAAAAGATACAGAACAATTAAAATCGGTATTAAGCAGATTTTTACCTGCTCATAAAAGCAATAAAATTTTGGCTCAGATGTATCAGGCAGTCAGGATTGAAGTAAATCAGGAAATGCATGTATTAAAAGAATTTCTGGAGCAATCACTGGAAATTCTTAATCCGGGCGGAAGATTAAGTATAATATCATATCATTCGCTCGAAGATAGATTGGTAAAAAGATTTATGAAGAACGGAATGTTTGAAGGTGAGCCTGAACGGGATTTTTTTGGAAATTTTTCCGTTCCGTTTAAATCTATAGGAAAACTTATTATTCCGACAGATGAAGAAATTAGCCAGAATAATCGTGCAAGAAGTGCTAAACTACGGATAGCTGAGAAAATTTAAAATCAAATCATAATGAAAGCAGGAGTTTACAATATTCTAAAAGCAAGATTTCTAATTAACGAAGATGCTAATAGGAATTGGAGATTTATCGTCTTTATTATTCTCTTGGCAATAATTATGATTGCTAATACCAATAGATACGAGCAGAAAATTTTTAAAATAAAAGCATTAGAAGAAGAAGTAAAAGAGCTTCGTTCGGAATTTGTAGACCGACGTTCAGAATTAATGGAGCTAAAATTAGAATCTACTATTGAAAAGAAAATGGCAGAAAAAGAAATTTTTCCTTCATCGGTTCCGCCAGTAAAAATAAAAGTATTAAAAGAAGAAAAACCTAAAGGATTTTTTGAAAAATTATGGCAATAGGAGATAAAAAAATATTATACAGAATTTATCTTTTTGCATTCGCAATATTTGCGATAGTAGTTTGTATTGTCGTGAAGCTAACCAATATACAATGGGTAGATGGGGAACATTATAGAAGTCTGGCAAAAGAACGCTCTGTAAAAAAGTTTATCATTCCTGCCAATCGAGGTAATATTTATTCGTCCGATGGAAGTTTGTTGGCTACTTCAATTCCAAATTATAATATCAGGTTTGATGCGATTGTGCCGTCCAAAGAAAATTTTAATCAAAATATTTCATCTCTTGCAGATTCGCTTTCTGTTTTATTAGGAAAACCCAGCAACCATTACAAAACGGTATTAACCCAAGCCAGAAACAATAAAAACAGATATTTTCTGGTAGCCCGTAATTTGAGCTATACAGAATACATCAGGATTAAGACTTTCCCATTGTTTAATCTTGGAGCTTATAAAGGAGGAATCATTGTTGAGCAAAAAACCGTTCGGGAGCATCCAATAGGTAAAATTGCAGAAAGGACGATAGGGTATGTTCGTGTTTTGCCTGACGGAAATTTGGACGGAAAAGGAATAGAATGGGCATTTCGTGAAAGTCTGGATGGAAAAGATGGTACGATTCTCAAGCAAAAAATCGCAAAAGACCAATGGAAACCAATTCGTGATATGAATGAGGTTGAACCTCAGGATGGATATGATATTGTCTCTACAATAGATGTTTATATTCAGGATATTGCTCATCATGCTTTGTTGAAACAGTTGGAAATATATGAAGCAGATCACGGTTGTGTGGTTGTTATGGAAACCAAAACAGGACATATAAAAGCAATTTCCAATTTAGGCAGAGATAGAGTGGGAGGCAACTATTATGAAACGATGAATTATGCAATTGCAGAGTCTCATGAGCCGGGTTCTACATTTAAGCTATTTGATTTGATTGCACTTTTGGATGATAAAAAAGTTGACACAAGTAAAGTATATGATTCCAATGGAGGAGAAATTTCTTATCATAACCGCAAAGTAAGAGATTCTAAAAAAGGAGGTTACGGAAAAATTTCTTTGGCTCGCGGGTTTGAAGTTTCTTCAAATACGGTTTTGGTTCAGGCGGTTTACGAAAATTACAAAAATAACCCTAAAGAATTTGTACAACGAATTAATGATTATGGATTAAATAAACCATTAGGACTGCCATTTGACGGTGAAGGAATTCCTGTTGTATTACAACCGGGAACAAAATCATGGTCGGGACTTTCACTTCCCTGGATGGCGTTTGGCTATAGTATCTCATTAACACCTTTGCAAACATTAACGTTGTATAATGCTGTAGCAAATGATGGCGAAATGGTAAAACCAATTTTTGTAAAAGAGATCAAAGAGTGGAATAAAACGATTAAAAAGTTCGATAAAGAAGTGATCAATCCTAAAATTTGTTCAGATGAGACGATTTCTAAAATAAAAGCAATTCTGGAAAATACGGTAAAAAGAGGAACAGGATCTAAATTGTATTCCAAAAATTTCTCAATGGCAGGAAAAACAGGAACTGCTCAGGTAAATTATGGCAAAGGGAAAGACGAAGAAAGCGGAATGTATTATGCATCATCTTTTGCAGGATATTTTCCGGCAGATCAACCTAAATATTCTTGTATAGTAATAATTCATAAACCCAGCAAAAACAAAGGAATTTATGGGGCAGATGTTGCTGGTCCGGTTTTTAAAAGAATTGCACAGAAAATTTTTACCGATTCTCCTACAACAAATGAAATAAAAAATCTTGAACAAAATGATAAAATTCAAGATCAAAACTTCGAAAAATATTATATATCAGACTTAGATAAAAATCAGGTAATGCCTAATGTCAAAGGAATGCCGGGAATGGATGCCATAGCCTTATTGGGAAATTTAGGATTAGAAGTAAGAGTAGTCGGAGTGGGGAAAGTAAAAAATCAATCAGTTGCACCAGGGAATAAAATAGAAAAAAAATCAACCATTATTTTGGAATTATCGTGAAAGATCTAAAGGAAATATTATTTAATATCACTACAGAAACCATAATTGGTTCTGTTGATCTGTCTGTAAATAAAATCGAATTTGATTCCAGAAATATTCTATCCGATGATCTATTTATTGCCATAAAAGGAACTGTTGCAGACGGACATCTTTATATTAAAAAGGCAATTTCGTTGGGAGCTAAAGTAATTGTTTGCGAAAATATGCCCGTTCAGATCGAAAAAGGAATTACGTATATAAAGGTTGAAAATACGCATTCGGCTTTGGCATTGATGGCAGCAAATTTTTACGAAAACCCCTCAGATAATTTGGATTTAGTTGGAATTACCGGAACAAATGGTAAAACAACTATTGCCAGTTTATTATTTCAGTTGTTCAAAAAAGCAGGTTATAAAGTTGGGTTGATTTCGACAGTAAAAATTGTGGTTAATGATAAAGAATATCAAGCGACTCATACTACTCCGGATTCTATTACGATCAATAAATATTTGTTTGAAATGATAGACGAAGGCGTTGATTATTGTTTTATGGAAATCAGCTCACACGGAATTCATCAGAAGCGCACAGAAGGATTAACATTCAGAGGAGGAGTTTTTACCAACCTTTCTCATGATCATTTGGATTATCACTCTACTTTTTCGGCATATAGAGATGTCAAAAAATCATTTTTTGATCATTTACCGAAATCTGCATTTGCATTAGTCAATATCGATGATAAGAACGGACCGGTAATGCATCAGAACACCAAAGCTCAAAAACTTACTTACGCATTAAAATCGTATGCAGATTATCGCGCTCAGATTTTGGAAAATCAATTGTCGGGCTTGTTATTAAAAATAAATGATAACGAAGTCTGGACCAAATTAATAGGAACTTTCAACGCATACAATTTATTGGCTATATATGGAACAGCAGTTCAGCTGGGAATTGAAGAGCTAGAGGTTTTAAGATTGTTGTCAGAATTAGAAAGTATTTCAGGAAGATTTCAATTTATTATCTCCAAAGAAAAAATCACAGCAATAGTAGATTATGCCCATACACCGGACGCATTAGAGAATGTATTATCTACTATTAATGATATTAGAACCAAGAATGAGCAATTAATTACTGTTTTTGGATGTGGAGGTGATCGGGATAATTCAAAAAGACCGGTTATGGGAAATATCGCTGCAACCATGAGCGATAAAGTAATTATCACCTCTGATAATCCCAGAACAGAAGATCCCGATGATATTATTGATCAGATAGAAAAAGGAGTTCAGCCGCAACATTATAAAAAAACATTTGCAATTACAGATAGAAAGCAGGCTATTAAAGCAGCTTGTCAGATAGCAAATCCAAACGATATTATTCTCATTGCAGGAAAGGGTCATGAAACTTATCAGGAGGTAAATGGTGTTAGATCTCATTTTGATGATATGGAAGTTGTTAAATTATTATTAACCCAACTCAACAAATAAAATATGCTGTATTATTTATTTGAATATTTAGACAAAAATTTAGACATTCCGGGAACAGGAGTATTTCAGTACATTACTTTTCGTTCTGCAATAGCCATAGTAATGTCATTGTTGCTTTCTACTTTAATCGGAAAGAGAATTATTGGGTTTTTAAGAAGACAACAAGTAGGCGAAACCGTTAGAGAGTTGGGATTGGAAGGGCAGAATGAAAAAGCAGGAACTCCGACAATGGGAGGATTGATTATAATTATTGCAACATTGGTCCCGGTAATTTTGCTTACAAAATTAGACAATATTTATATTGTTCTGTTGATAGTCACTACACTTTGGATGGGAACCATTGGTTTTATTGATGATTATATTAAAATATTCAAAAAAGACAAACAAGGGTTAAAAGGCGTTTTTAAAGTTATAGGACAAGTAGGATTAGGGCTTATTGTAGGATCTGTATTGTACTTTCATCCGGGAGTTACAGTACGTGATGATTCTGCAATGCTTGGAACGCCTAATACACAAAGTAAAAGCATAATTACAAAAACCCCAATCGAAGAAAAATCAACTGTTACCACTATTCCTTTTTTTAAAAATAATGAATTTGATTATGCAGATTTATTAGCCTGGACAGGAGAAGGATATCAAAATTTAGCGTGGTTGATATTTATTCCGATCGTAATATTTATTATAACGGCAGTTTCAAACGGAGCGAATCTCACCGATGGAATAGATGGTTTGGCAGCAGGAACTTCTGCTATTTCGGTCACAGCGTTGGGTATTTTTACTTTTGTTTCGGGAAATATTATTTTCTCTAATTACCTCAATATTATGTATATCCCCAATTCGGGAGAAATGACAGTTTTTATTGCAGCATTTGTTGGAGCATTAGTAGGATTTTTATGGTACAATTCATATCCGGCAGCAGTGTTTATGGGCGACACAGGAAGTTTGACGATAGGCGGAATCATTGCTGTATTGGCAATTGCAGTAAGAAAAGAAATGTTAATCCCATTGTTGTGCGGAATATTTTTGGTTGAAAATCTTTCTGTAATAATACAGGTTTCCTATTTCAAATTTACGAAGCGAAAATATGGAGAAGGAAAGAGAATCTTTTTGATGTCTCCTTTGCATCATCATTATCAGAAAAAGGGATATCACGAAAGTAAAATTGTGACCCGGTTTTGGATTGTGGGAATTTTTCTTGCAATACTTTCAATAGTAACCTTAAAATTAAGATAATGAAAAGGTTAGTAATACTTGGCGGGGGAGAAAGTGGTGTAGGAACCGCAATTCTTGGAAAAAAACAGGGTTATGATGTTTTTGTATCCGATTTTGGAACAATCAAAAATAATTATAAAGAGGTTCTCACTATTAATGGTATTGCATGGGAAGAGGAGCAACATACAGTTTCGTTAATTTATAATGCAGATGTAATAATGAAAAGCCCCGGAATTCCCGATAACGTTCCTGTTGTTGTCGAGCTGAAGAAAAGAGGTAAGACAATTATCTCAGAAATAGAATTTGCAGCACAATATACCAATGCAACAATTGTAGGTATTACAGGAAGTAATGGTAAAACAACCACAACAATGCTCACCTATCATTTGCTAAAATCAGGAGGACTCAATGTGGGTATGGGTGGAAATATAGGTAAAAGCTTTGCCTGGCAGGTAGCAGAAAACTTATATGATGTATATGTTCTTGAGTTGAGCAGTTTTCAATTGGACGGAATCATCAATTTTAAGCCACATATTGCAGTAATTACAAATATTAGTCCCGATCATCTGGACAGATATAATTATCAATATGAAAATTATATCAATTCAAAATTCAAAATAATACAAAACCAAACCAGTGAAGATTATCTTATTTATGATAATGAAGATGAAGCTTCAAAAAACTGGCTTAATAATAACCAAATCTTATCACAAACAATTCCGTTTTCAATTGAAACAGTATTAGAAAACGGAGCAAGTATAAAAGACAAAATTATGAAACTAAACATCAACAACGAAGATTTTACAATGGACACCGGTTATTTAGCATTAGAAGGAAAACACAATGCCAAAAATGCTATGGCTGCTGCTTCTGTCGCACAATTGATGAAAATTAGAAAACAGACGATTCGTGAAAGTTTATCAAATTTTCAAGGTGTTGAGCATAGATTAGAAAAAGTTTTAAAAATCCAGAATGTGCAATATATAAACGATTCGAAAGCGACAAATGTGAATGCTGCATTTTATGCTTTAGATAGTATGGAGAACCAAACTGTCTGGATAGTTGGTGGTGTAGACAAAGGAAATGATTACTCAGAATTGATGCCGTTAGTTAGAGAAAAAGTAAAAGCAATTATTTGTCTGGGTGTCGATAATAAAAAAATCATAGACACTTTTGGAAATGTTGTAGATATTATGGTAGAAGTTACAAATATGTCTGATGCAGTAAAAACAGCTCAGCATTTGGCTGAAAAAGGAGATACTGTATTATTATCTCCTGCATGTGCGAGTTTCGATTTGTTCGAAAGCTATGAAGACCGCGGAAAGAAATTTAAACAAGCAGTACAAAATTTATAGATTTATTTTTTATAAAATAGATTAGAAAAATATCAGTTTACATGAAACAGTTGTTATACAGATTAAAAGGAGATAAAGGAATTTGGTCATTTGTGGCCTTATTGGCTTTGTTTTCGTTTATGCCCGTATTCAGTGCCAGTAGTAATTTGGCATATACTGCTCATGGTACTGGAAATACATTGGGCTATTTGCTCAAGCATTTAATGCATATTATGATTGGATTTTTTATGATTTACAGAATGCATAAGATTCCATATCATTACCTTAGAGGATTGTCCAGACTGTTATTGCCAATAATCTGGATATTATTAGCATACACGCTTTTTAAAGGAACAGTTATCGAAGGAGCAAATGCCAGTCGTTGGATTCAGGTGCCTTTTATAGGAATTTCGTTTCAAACTTCTACATTGGCTAATTTGGTTCTTATGATTTTTGTGGCCAGATATTTATCAAAATCCAGAGAAGATCAGCCTCTTACTTTCAAAAATTCACTTTGGGAATTATGGACTCCGGTAGGGATTACCATTGCACTTATTTTACCGGCAAATTTTTCTACCGCCGCACTTGTTTTTTCGATGGTGATTTTGTTGGTTTTCATAGGAAAATATCCCATAAAATATATTGGAGCAATTATAGGGATCGGGTTGGTATCACTTACTTTTTTTATTCTTGTAGCCAAAGCTTTTCCTAATGCTTTTCCTAATCGTGTTGATACTTGGTTAAGCAGGATTGAAAGTTTTACTACCGATAAACCGGATGAAGATGATTATCAAATTGAAAAAGCAAAAATAGCAATCGCTTCCGGAGGAATTTATGGACTTGGACCCGGGAAAAGTGTTCAGAAAAACTTTCTTCCCCAATCATCATCAGATTTCATTTTTGCCATTATTGTCGAAGAATACGGTTTAATAGGCGGATTAGGAGTTTTAACATTATATCTTTTGTTATTTTTTAGATTCATCATAGCAACCCATAAAGCCAATTCGGTATTTGGGCAATTACTGGTTGTAGGTCTTGGATTTCCTATAATTTTTCAGGCATTGATCAATATGGGAGTTGCTGTAGAATTACTACCGGTTACCGGGCAAACATTACCGTTGGTAAGTAGTGGAGGAAGTTCTATATGGGTAACATGTATCGCCTTAGGGATTATTTTGAGTGTAACAAAAAAAGATGAAGAAATTGCACAAGAAGCAGCAGATAAAGAGGCAAGAGAAATTGCACTTCAGAAATTGATTGATAAACAATTGGAAGAAGACAGTTTAGAACAACAGGAAGCCGCAAGTACAGAAGAAGCAAATGTTTTAAATGCAATAAAAAATTAGTAAGATGGCAAGTTACAAATTCATATTAAGTGGAGGAGGAACAGGAGGACATATCTATCCTGCCATTGCTATTGCAAACGAGTTGAAATCAAGATTTCCTGATTGTGAAATTTTATTTGTCGGAGCCAAAGACAAAATGGAAATGCAAAAAGTTCCTCAGGCAGGATATACGATCAAAGGGTTATGGATTACAGGAATTCAAAGAAGTCTAACTCTTGACAATGCTTTTTTTCCAATAAAGCTAATCGACAGTATGTTAAAGTCTCGAACTATAATAAGAAATTTTAATCCTGATGTAGTAATAGGAACAGGCGGATTTGCAAGTGGTCCGTTATTAAGAGTGGCTGGTTTTGCAGGAATTCCTACAGTTATTCAGGAACAAAACTCTTATCCCGGAATTACCAACAAATGGCTGAGTAAAAAGGCTAGTAAAATTTGTGTGGCATACGACAATTTAGAAAGATTTTTCCCGAAAAATAAACTAAAACTCACAGGAAATCCTGTTCGTCAGGATTTGCTGGATATTCAAAATAAAAAAACAGAAGCTTTTGAATTTTTCAAGCTAAATCCTTCAAAAAAAGTATTGTTGGTACTTGGGGGAAGTTTAGGATCAAGAAGAATTAACCAGCTTATCGCAAAAGAATTGATGAATTTTACCGCACAAAATGTACAGGTGATCTGGCAATGTGGTAAATTTTATTATGAAGAATATGATCATTATAATGAACAGAATAATGTCCAGGTTTTATCATTTATAGAAAGAATGGATTTGGTTTATGCCGCTGCAGATGTAGTAATTTCCAGAGCAGGAGCTTCATCAGTTTCTGAATTATGTCTGGTAGGAAAACCGGTGATTTTTATTCCATCCCCAAATGTGGCAGAAGATCATCAAACCAAAAATGCACAAGCAATAGTAGACAGAAAAGGAGCATTAATGCTTAAAGAAACCGAGCTGGATACACAATTTACCAATCGATTTAATAATCTTATTGCAGACGAAAACCTGCAAAAAGAATTGAGCATAAATATCAAGAACATGGCAAAACCTCATGCAACAAAAGATATTGTTGATGAGATAATAGAATTAGTCAAAAGCCGGAAGTCAAAAAGTCAAACGACTTTAGAATTTTAGACTTTACATTATGATTGAAATATGAATTTAAACCAAATACATAACGTCTATTTCATAGGAATCGGAGGAATCGGAATGAGTGCTTTGGCGCGATATTTCAAATCACTTAAGAAAAATGTTACAGGTTACGATAAGACACCGACAACATTAACAGACGAATTAATTCAAAGTGGTATCGATATACATTTTGAAGATAATATCAATTTAATTCCAAACGATTTTAATAAAGACAATACATTGGTAATTATCACGCCGGCAATTCCGAAACAACATACAGAATGGAATTATTTCGAAAAAAATCAGTTTAAAATCAAAAAAAGAGCTGAAGTTCTCGGTTTAATTACCAAAGACACATTTTGTTTTGCAGTTGCCGGAACCCATGGTAAAACTACAACTTCAAGCATTCTTGCTCATATTTTATATCAAAGTAAAGTCGATGTAACTTCATTTTTAGGCGGAATTGTAGAAGGATATAATTCTAATCTTATTGGCAACGGAACTACTGTTACAGTTGTAGAAGCAGACGAATTTGACCGTTCTTTTCTTCATTTGCATCCTGATTTAGCCTGTATAACATCAATGGATGCGGATCATTTGGATATTTACGGAGATCACGAATCAATCGAAGCTTCATTTATAGAATTTTCAAAAAAAATAACTAATCCAAATAATTTATTCGTAGCCAAAAAATTACCAATCCAAGGAATACAGATTGCTGTAAATGAAACAGCAGATTTTTCTGCCCAAAACGTAAGAATAGAAAACAGCAAATATATATTTGATGTAATTACTCCGGATGAAATTGTAAAAGATGTAAAATTTTTACTTCCGGGAGATCATAATATTTCTAACGCATTGATGGCTTTTGCAATGGCAAAGACATATGGTATTTCAAACGAAAATATTATTCTTGCTTTAGAAAGTTTCAAAGGAATTCAAAGACGTTTTTCTTATCAGATACAAACAGAAAACCTGGTTTATATAGACGATTATGCGCATCATCCCGCTGAGATTTCTGCAGTTCATCAAGCAGTAAGAGCATTGTACCCAAATCAAAAAGTGCTGGCGGTTTTTCAGCCACACCTTTTTAGCCGGACCAGAGATTTTGCAGAAGGATTTGCTCAAAGTTTATCTCAATTTGACGAAATCATTTTACTCGACATTTATCCTGCCAGAGAATTACCAATTGAAGGTATTACTTCAGATTGGTTATTGAATAAAATTTCAAATCCAAATAAAAAATTAGTTTCAAAAGAAAATTTAATTTCTACAATTCTATCAAACGATTCTGATATTATTGTAACCATCGGTGCGGGCGATATTGGCGCTTTAGTTCAATCAATTAAAAATGCGTTAAATGAAAAGATTTAACTGGAAAAACATATGGATAAACGCACGATTACTGCTTATAATACTGGCAGTGATAGGTTTATATTCGTTCTCATCAAAGAGAAATCAAGCCAGGCAAATTAAGAAGATAGAGATCGAATTTCTGGATAATGAAGATATGTTTATCGATCATGAAATGGTTAATAAATTGTTGATAGAAAATTATAGAGATGCTAAAACTATACGCAAAGATAATTTAGATTTGAATAAATTGGAAAAAACTGTCCAAGCTCATGAAATGATTCAAGATTCTGAAGTATTCTTGACCATAGATGGTGTCTTGAAAACAGTAGTAAAGCAACGTGTTCCGATAGGAAGGGTTTTTAACGGGTTGACATCATTTTATATTGATATTGAGGGAGATAAAATGCCTTTGTCGGGTATTTTTACAGCAAGAGTTCCTTTGGTTTCAGGTGAAATAAATGAAGAAAATAAGTCAGATTTAGCACAATTATTAAAAATGATTTATGAAGATGATTTTTTGAAAAAAAACATTATCGGAATCCAGATTTTACCCAATGGAGAACTTTTAATGAAGAATAGAAATTACAATTTTGAAATTGCTTTTGGAAAAATAAAAAATTCTGAAAGAAAGTTCAACAATTATAAAGCATTTTATCAAAAGTTAAGTCAAGATAGTTTGATGCAAAATTATAAAGAAATCAATCTCAAGTTTACAAAACAAGTTGTTTGTACAAAATTTTAGTATATGGAAAAAGAAAACATTGCTGTTGGTTTAGATCTGGGAACAACAAAAATTGTTGCTATGATTGGCAAGAAAAATGAATACGGAAAATTAGAGATTTTAGGAATGGGGAAGTCCAAAAGCCTTGGTGTTGCCAGAGGTGTGGTAAATAATATTACTCAAACAATCCAATCCATTCAACAAGCAATCGAAGAAGCAGAAAATAATTCTGGGTACAAAATAAAAGATGTGGTTGTAGGAATTGCAGGGCAACATATACGAAGTATTCAGCACAGTGATTATATAAGCAGAGACAATGCAGAAGAAGTAATAGGGGACAAAGATATCGATTTACTGATCAATCAGGTGCACAAATTAGCAATGTTGCCGGGAGAAGAAATTATACACGTATTACCGCAAGAATTCAAAATCGACGGACAATCAGAGATAAAAGAACCAATAGGGATGTATGGAGGACGTTTAGAATCCAGCTTTCACGTTGTTGTAGGTCAGGCATCTTCAATTAGAAATGTGGGGAGATGTATTCAAAGCTCAGGAATAGAACTCTCAGGATTAACACTCGAACCACTGGCTTCGGCAGATGCTGTTTTAAGTCAGGAAGAAAAAGAAGCAGGTGTTGCCCTGATCGATATAGGAGGAGGAACGACAGATTTGGCGATTTTCAAAGATGGGATTATTAGACATACAGCTGTAATACCTTTTGGAGGAAATGTAATTACAGACGATATCAAAGAAGGATGTTCAATTATAGAAAAGCAGGCAGAATTACTTAAAGTAAAATTTGGATCTGCCTGGCCGGGAGAAAATAAAGATAATGAGATTGTTTCTATTCCCGGATTAAGAGGACGTGAGCCAAAAGAAATTTCACTAAAAAACCTGTCAAAAATCATACACGCACGTGTTGTAGAAATTATAGAGCAGGTTTTTTCAGAGATTAAGGCTTATGGACACGAGGATCCAAGAAAAAAATTAATTGCCGGAATTGTTCTTACAGGAGGAGGAGCTCAACTTAAACATGTAAAACAATTAGTAGAATACATTACCGGAATGGATACAAGGATAGGCTATCCGAATGAGCATTTAGCCGGAAATTCTAGTGAGGAAATTTCGAGTCCGATGTATGCAACTGCAGTAGGTTTGGTGATGAATAGTATAGGAAATAATACTAAAAGTGCAGAAAAATATGTGATTTCGGAACCACAGCCAAAAATAGAAAAACCACAAGTTGTGGCGCCGGTTATTGAAAAAGCAATAGAAGAAGAATTAGAACTGGAAAACGAAAAAAAACCGGAATCTACTGAGTCTAAAATACGAAGATCGTTTTTTGATAAATATATAGATAAAATCAAGGACTTTTTAGACAATGCAGAATAAGAAAAAGAATTTAGAAAAAGCAAAAAATTAAAAAACCAAATATTATGATAAGCAACTCAGATTTTGGAAACATCTCATTTGATTTACCAAAAAATCAATCAAATGTTATAAAAGTTATTGGAGTAGGTGGAGGAGGCAGCAATGCCATCAATCACATGTTTAAGTTGGGAATAAAAGGTGTAGACTTTATTGTCTGCAATACAGATTCTCAAGCTTTACAAAACAGTCCTGTTCCAAATAAAATACAATTAGGAGTTAATCTGACCGAAGGCCTCGGTGCAGGAGCAAACCCGGAAGTAGGACAGCAATCTGCTATAGAAAGCGTAGATGAAATCGAGAAAGTATTAGATAGTAATACCAAAATGATTTTTATCACTGCCGGCATGGGAGGTGGTACAGGTACAGGAGCTGCCCCAATTATTGCACAATTAGCAAAAGAACGCGATATTCTAACAGTTGGAATCGTAACTATTCCATTTCAATTTGAAGGAAAAGTACGTTCAGAACAAGCATTAGCCGGAGTTGAGCGATTAAGAAAACAAGTAGATTCATTAATTGTAATCAATAATAATAAACTTAGAGAAGTTTACGGTAACTTAGGTTACAAAGCAGGCTTCTCAAAAGCAGACGAAGTGCTTGCTACTGCATCCAGAGGAATTGCAGAAGTGATTACACACCATTATGTGCAAAACATCGATTTGAAGGATGCCAAAACCGTTTTATCCAATAGTGGTACTGCAATTATGGGTTCTGCTATTGCAAATGGAGAAAACAGAGCAAAAGAAGCAATTGTTGCTGCTTTGGATTCACCTTTACTAAACGATAATAAAATTGCCGGAGCCAAAAACGTATTGTTGCTTATCGTTTCCGGAGCCAGTGAAATTACTATCGATGAAATAGGAGAGATTAACGATCATATTCAGGCAGAAGCAGGATATAATGCCAATATCATTATGGGAGTTGGAGAAGATGATACACTTGGCGATTCTGTTGCTGTGACAATTATTGCTACGGGTTTTAATGTAGAACAACAAAATGAAATTGTAAATACAGAGCCAAAAAAAATCATTCACTCATTAGAAGATGAGCAAAGATTAACACACAATCTATCTCAAAAAAATGTACAGACTTTTGAAGTCTCTCCGGAAGTTTCAACCACAAAACAGGAAGAAAAAATTGTACACGATTTGATGGAAGAAGAAATTGAGCATCCGGTTTTTCACACAGAAACTCCAATAGTTCAAAGCACAGAAGCGGAAACCTCTTCTTTTGAATACAATTTGGTGCCAATAACAGAATTTATCAAAAATCTGGATGTAACTTTTGAAATCGTTACTCCTGAATCCAAAACAACAAATATTGAAGATGATTTTTACTTTACCTCGCCCGAAGTAAAAGAAATTATAGTAAAAGAACCAGAATTTATTACACCGGTAGAAGAACAAATTACATTTTCTTTCGATTTGCCGATCAATAGAACAGAAAAACCGGCAGAAGATAAAATTCTTTTCGAATTGACCAACGAAACAAGAGAAATAAAAGTAAACCAGCCAGTGCAGGTAGTTCCTGTAACAGAGCTTAATGAGACCGGAGTAGTAAGATATTCTCTTGAAGAATATATGGAAGTAGAAAATTCGTTACTAAGTTCAAAACCTGTTGATAAAACAATAGAACCAGTTAGTGAGGAACTTGATATTACAGTAAAACAAGTAACTGTTCAAAGCAATTTTACACCAGAATATGAAGCAATCTCTCCAACCGAAATGTCGCTTGAAGAAGTAGCCCGTATGCGTGCAGAAGAGAGAAGAAAAAAACTAAAAGAGTTTAATTATAAATTCCATAACAATCCTTCAAAAGTTGAAGAATTCGAAAAAGAACCTGCTTACAAAAGGCTCGGAATCGATATTTCAAACAACTCTGTAAACAGCAATAAATCTCGTTACTCATTGGGGACTGATAGCAATGATGATACGCAATTGCGTTCAAACAATTCGTTTCTGCATGATAACGTAGATTAATTAACTCAAACTAAATTTATGTAACCCGTTTTTGTAAAAAATCGGGTTATTTTTTTTGTATATTTGTGCCCGGTTATAAAGTAGAAAATTAATCCTTTTAAGAGTAAAACTAATAAGTAGTTTTATGGATTATATTTATACTTTCGGTTTTCTTTTTGTTTAACAAAAAGAACATTGTCTCTATAGAGATTAATGAAACCTTATTTTAAAACAAATAAAATAATACACACAATGAGTCTATCAGTACAGATCATGGAAGAAATAAAAAATGCCATGAAAGCAAAAGACACAGTAGCTTTGGAATCTCTGCGAGCTGTGAAATCTGCTATATTATTAGCACAAACAGAAACCGGCTCAAAAGAAGAATTATCTGAAGAAGAAGAAATAAAAATACTTCAAAAACTAGTAAAGCAGCGTAAAGATAGTGCTGGTATTTATATAGAACAAGGGAGAACAGATCTGGCAGAACCGGAAATTGCGCAAGCAGGAATAATCGAGAAGTTTTTACCGGCACAACTTTCGGAAACAGAAATAGAGCAGGTAGTATCCTCTATCATTGCCTCGACTGGAGCCTCAGGAATGGCTTCTATGGGGAAAGTTATGGGAGAAGCTTCTTCTCAGTTGGCAGGAAAAGCAGATGGAAAAACCATTTCTACAATTGTAAAAAAACTGTTGTCTTGATTAAGACTCAAAAGAAATAAAAATTTCAAATATAGTAAACAAAATATACTGTATTGTAACTTGGCTGCGTAGTTCAACTGGATAGAATATCAGATTTCGGCTCTGAGGGTTGGGGGTTCGAATCCCTCCGCGGTCACAAAGATTGAAAAACAATAAAAAACTAACAATTATTAATATAAAAAAAGCTATCTCTTCAGATAGCTTTTTTTATGAATTGAAATAATATTGATATTATTTAATATGTTTTGCATATTTAGTTTTAAACTTGTCAATACGTCCTGCTGTATCGATAAGTTTTGATTTACCTGTGTAAAATGGGTGAGATGTTCTCGAAATCTCCATTTTGACAACCGGATATTCAACTCCTTCGTGAATAATAGTTTCTTTTGTATCAGCAGTAGACTTTGTAATAAAAACATCGTCATTAGACATGTCTTTGAATGCAACTAATCTGTAATTTTCAGGGTGAATTCCTTTTTTCATGATAAATCTATTTTTCTTTAAATAACTATAATCTGTTTTGAAGCTTTTCTCTCAAGAAAAGGTGTAAACAAACCATAATCTTTTGTTTTTACTTTTTTATTTGAGTGTGCAAATTTACAACTATTTTTTAATAATCAAATATTTATGTAATTTATTTTAGAAGCATTCATTCTTATTATTCTTATCCCATATCTATGGATTTTCTATATTTGTAGGTTATTTATAAGTAACGATGAACGCAATTATCAAAAAGACAGGTTTAAGGAACGGTTTTGTTTTAGGAATTATTTTAATATTAATTTCGCTTTACATGCATTTGGTAAAACCGGAATTGCTTGTAAATGTTTGGGCCGGATTTTTTACTATTATTCTAAATGTAGGATTTGGGATTGTATCAATTTTGATGGTCAAAGAAAAACTTGGAGGACGAATTGTTTTTAAAGACGCTTTTTCGGCTTATTTTATTACTATACTAATAGCCAGTTTTATGGCTACGGTTTTTTTGTTATTACAATATTATGTGATCATTTCTCCGGAAAATTTATCTATCTTGAAACAAAATTATATTGAATTTAATATAAAAATGATTCAGCAGAATTTTGCACAAACAGAAGATATTGATGAGATCATAGAGTTTTATAAATCATTTAATCCCTTTTCTTTTTCAGAAGTTATAATGGCAGCGTTAAAGTTTTTGTTAAGAGATTGTTTGATTGGTTTTTTAGTAGCTTTAATTTTTAGAAACCAGAAGTCTGTTTAAGAAAATGAATATATCTATAGTAATACCGTTGCTTAATGAAGGAGAATCTCTGCGGGAACTTCATGATTGGATTACAGGAGTCGTAAATCAACATAAGTTTAGTTACGAAATCATTTTTATAGATGACGGAAGCACAGATCATTCCTGGGAAATTATAGAAGACCTGGTAAGTAAAAACAATAATGTAAAAGGGATTCGGTTTTTGAGGAATTTTGGAAAATCTCAGGCTTTGCATGCCGGATTCAGAAAAGCTTCCGGGGATGTGATAATTACAATGGATGCTGACCTGCAAGATAATCCGGAAGAGATTCCAGAATTATACAACATGATTATTGACCAGAAATTCGATCTTGTTTCGGGATGGAAAAAGAAAAGATACGATTCTGTAGTAACCAAAAATTTACCTTCAAAATTATTTAACTGGGCTGCAAGAAAAACTTCAGGGGTTCAGCTGCACGATTTCAATTGTGGATTAAAAGCTTACAAAAATATAGTAGTAAAAAATATCGAAGTCTCCGGTGAAATGCATCGTTATATTCCTGTATTGGCAAAAAATGCCGGATTTTCCAGGATTGGAGAGAAAACAGTAAAACATCAGGCAAGAAAATATGGAGAAACAAAATTCGGAATGGAACGTTTCATAAACGGCTTTCTGGATTTAATAACCATTTGGTTTCTGTCCCGATTTGGTAAAAGACCAATGCATCTCTTTGGAGCATTGGGCTCTGTAATGTTTTTTATAGGTTTTGTAGCTGCGGGTTTTATCGGGATAAACAAATTAATACGTTTATACAACGATTTGCCAACGATCAAAGTAACAGATAATCCTTGGTTTTTCATAGCTTTGACAACCATGATTTTAGGAACTCAACTTTTTTTAGCCGGTTTTTTAGGTGAAATAATTTTAAGAACCAAAAATAACAAAGAACAATACAAAATTTCAAAAGAAATTAATTTTTAAAAGAAATTAAGATGATACATATTGAAGATGACATATTAAAAAAAGCAAACGAATGGTTACTTCCCATATTTGATATAGAAACACAAGATGCTATTAAAGCAATGATGACTTCATCTCCTGCCGAACTCAAAGAATGTTTTTATAAAAACCTTGAATTTGGAACAGGTGGAATGCGTGGAGTAATGGGTTTCGGAACCAATAGGATCAATAAATATACTTTAGGAAAAAATACACAGGGAATCAGCAATTATATGAAAGAGGTTTTTCCCGGAGAAGAACTCAAAGTTGTAATCGCTTATGATTGCCGTCATAATAGCAATACTCTGGCAAAAGTAGTTGCAGATGTGTTTTCTGCCAATGGAATAAAAGTATATTTGTTTTCAGATATGCGGCCTACACCGGAGTTGAGTTTTGCTTTAAAATATTTAAAATGTCAGGCAGGAATTGTACTCACAGCCTCACATAATCCACCGGAATATAACGGGTATAAAGTGTATTGGCAGGATGGAGGTCAATTGGTTCCTCCGCAAGATGCAGCAATTATCACTACAATTGAAAATTTGCAATATGACTCAATTAAGTTTGAGGCTAATCAGGAATTGATAGAATATATTGATAGAGAAATCGATGAAGCATTTATAGATTCATCAATACAAAACGCAAGTTTCAATACACCTCAATCTGCAAAAGATAATCTGAAAATTGTATTTACTTCGCTTCACGGGACTTCAATAAAAATAGTTCCTGATACACTTGAAAAAGCAGGATATACAGATGTGAATATTGTAAAAGAACAAGCAGATCCCAATGGTGACTTTCCTACCGTAAAATCTCCAAATCCTGAAGAACCCGAAGCATTGACCATGGCTTTGGCTCTGGCAGAGGATATTCATGCAGATATCGTGATCGGTACAGATCCGGATTGTGACCGGTTAGGAGTTGCGGTGAGAAATAACGATGGGAAAATGATTTTGCTCAACGGAAATCAAACCATGGTTTTGATGACAGCCTTTTTGTTGGAACAATGGAAACGCCAGGGGAAAATTAACGGAAAACAATTTATCGGATCTACCATAGTTTCTACTCCAATGATGTTAGAATTAGCATCAGGATATGAAGTAGAATGCAAAGTGGGATTAACAGGTTTCAAATGGATTGCTAAAATGATCAAGGATTTTCCGGAACAGCAATTCGTTGGCGGAGGAGAAGAAAGTTTTGGATTTATGGTAGGAGATGCGGTACGAGATAAAGATGCGGTTGCAGCTACATTATTAGTGTGCGAAATCGCAGCTTTAGCCAAAGCTAACGGGAGTTCGGTATATAAGGAATTACTCAATCTGTATGTAGATTTTGGTTTTTATAAAGAACATTTGGTTTCATTGACCAAAAAAGGAATAGATGGATTATTGGAAATCAATCAGATGATGGTCGATTTGAGAAATAATCCTCTTAAAGAAATTGCAGATCAGCGTGTGGTTATGGTAGAAGATTATCAGAGCAGTACTGCATTGAATCTTTTTACAGGAGAAAAAGAAACCATAAGTATTCCAAAATCTAATGTATTGATATATTATCTGGAAGATGGTTCTAAAATTTGCGCAAGACCAAGTGGAACCGAACCGAAGATTAAATTTTATGTTAGTGTAAACCAGCCTTTGGACAATATGAAAAATGCTGTGGAAGTGGAAGCTCAATTGGATCAGAAAATTAAATATATCTTACAAGATCTTAAAATAAATTAATGAATTATTTCAAAAAAATATTTCGATTCGCTAAGCCATATTACAAATATGCTTACTTAAACATTTTCTTCAACATTTTATACGCGCTGTTTAGTGCTGTTTCTTTCGTCGCATTAATACCTATGCTTACGGTTTTATTTAATGAAGATCAGCCTATTTTTAAAAAACCGGTTTACCATGGAATTACAGGGATAAAAGATTATCTCAATGATTATATGAGTTATTTTATCACGACTACATCTGCCTCCGAAGGCAAACAGTATGTGTTGGCTGTAATGATTGTCGGAATAATTTCTATTTTCCTGCTCAAAAATCTATTCAATTATTGGGCGATGTATTTTATTACATTTTTAAGAAATGGGGTTTTGAAAGATATTCGAAATGAAATGTATAAAAAAACGGTCGAATTGCCGCTTTCGTTTTTTTCTGAAAAAAGAAAAGGAGATTTAATATCCCGGCTTTCCTCTGATGTACTTGAAATTCAATTTTCATTTTTATCGGTTTTAGAAGTTGCAGTTCGCGAACCTCTAACCATTATTTTTACCATATTTATGATGTTGATGATTAGTGCAGAGCTTACTATTTTTGTGTTTATATTTATTCCTGTTTCCGGATTTGTTATTTCGGCTGTAGGAAAATCATTAAAAAAACAATCAGATCAGGCTCAGCAGGAGCAAGGAAATTTTTCATCTATTGTAGAGGAAACGTTAGGTGGTTTGAAGGTAATCAAAGGATTTAATTCTGAGGATTTTTTTAAAGACAAATTTAATACTTCAACAAAGAGATTTTATCATTTATCAAATAAAATTCTTAACAGGCAAAATTTATCTTCTCCAATGAGCGAGTTTTTAGGAATTCTTGTAATCGGAATTTTATTGATTTATGGAGGAAATTTAGTACTTGTAGATAAGAGTTTATCCGGAGCGGCATTTATCTCATATATTGCTTTGGCTTATGGAGTTTTGACACCTGCAAAAGCAATTTCTAAAGCTTCATATAGTATTAAAAAAGGAAATGCGGCAGCAGAAAGAGTTTTGGAGATCCTTGAGGAAGAAAACCCTATTGTAAGCAAACAGGGTTCGGTTCAGAAAAATATTTTTGAAGATTCAATATCGATCGAAGGAGTGAGTTTTCAGTATGAAGAAGAAAAAGTACTTAAAAATTTCACTTTAAAAATTCCAAAAGGACAGACTGTTGCATTGGTTGGACAATCGGGTAGTGGTAAAAGTACAATTGCTAATTTGCTGACTCGTTTTTATGATGTTAATGAAGGTTCTATAAAAATTGATGGGACAGATTTAAGGGATTTTGATTTGAAATCACTTCGTGGACTGTTAGGGTTAGTCACTCAAGATAGCATTTTGTTTAATGATACGATCAAAAACAACTTGCTTTTAGGCAATCAAAATGCTACAGATGAAGAAGTAATTGAAGCTCTCAAGATAGCCAACGCTTACGAATTTGTAAAAGACCTACCTGAAGGAATAGATACAAATATAGGAGATAGCGGGAACAAATTATCCGGAGGACAAAAGCAACGTTTGTCAATTGCCCGTGCGGTATTGAAAAATCCACCTATTATGATTTTGGATGAAGCAACATCTGCATTGGATACGGAAAGCGAGAGATTGGTTCAGCAGGCATTAGAAAACATGATGAAAAACAGAACATCTGTAGTAATTGCCCACAGACTTTCAACTATTCAGAAAGCAGATAGAATTGTTGTACTCAAGAAAGGAAAAATTGTTGAACAGGGAACGCACGATGAACTCATAGATCAGGATGGAACTTATTCTAAATTAGTAGCGATGCAATCATTCGAATAACTTAAAACATGTACAACGACGATCAATCGATAAAGCTGAATACTGATCCAAATACTATTGTTTGGAAATATCTGGATTTGTCAAAATTTGTCGATTTGTTATTATTCGAAAAATTATTTATGTCCAGATCAGATAAGTTTGAAGATCAATATGAAGGGACTTTTAGCGAACCTACTTTCGAAGAAATAAAAAGATTGGCTGCAGACGAACCCGGTTTTTTAGATTTTTATAAAACAAAAAGAAAGAATGTTGTTATAAGCAGTTGGCACCTTAATGAATATGAATCTTTTGCTATGTGGCAGATTTTTACCCAGAAAAATGAAGGTCTGGCGATTCAGTCCACGATCGGTAGGGTTCAAAGTGCTTTGGAAAAAGACCAAAACTACAGTCAATATATAGGAGAGGTAAATTATATAGATTACAAAAAAGAATACATTCCGTTTGAAAATGAATTTTTTCCGTTTCTTTTCAAAAGGAAAAGTTTTCAGTATGAAAAAGAAATACGGATCATATCAGATTTGTCCTCATATAAATTAGATATTGATAATGGGGTAAAGATCGATATTGATGTGAATAAATTAATTGAGAAAATTTATATCCATCCCAAATCAGAAAATTGGTATAAAAAGTTAATTATTGACTTGGTTCATCGATTGGGATATCAATTTGATATTGAAAAATCAGATCTGGAAAGTGATATTCTAATCTAATTTTAACAATCTAATGGTAAATTATTAATAAAATATTAATAATCGTTCGATTAGAATCACTAAATTTGTATTTCAGTAAAAATAAAAAGTTATGGTAGCTTTTATAATTAAAGTTGTAAATGTAATCGTTGAAGTTATTGTATCAATTTTCAACTTTTTCTTTGCTTAGATTTATATAGGATTGTACTTTTCTATTTCCAAATCTTTATTCAGTAGATTTACATAGTAATACAACACTTTGTCATTTTTATCAAAAAGCCCGTTTTTGTTAGAGTCTTCTATGGTTCTGAAATAAAGCCTGTTTTTTTCTTCCACTAAATTCCAATCTATTAATTCTTCCATATCCGGAGAAATCTTTTTGAAATTAAATCCGCTTATATCACTTATATATAAAGATTTGATATCACTTGCGTTTAATTTTCCATCTTTATTAGTATCTAGGTCAGAAATGGTATAAACCAGATACTGCAACTTAGATTTTTCGTGTATTGTATTAAGATAACTTGCGGTTTGAATAATAATTTTATTGTCTGTAAGTGGTCTTATATCTGTAGAGTCAATGTGTTGGAATTTGAGGTTTTGCAAATATCCTGTAATTTCAAAACGATTGTAATTTGATATAGAAAAACTCACTCTATCTGTATTTGAAGATCCGTAAGATGATTTTGAGCGTCCTTCATAAACTCTGAAATCTCCAATAGGGTGAATAAGGTATTTGGTACCTTCCATTAAAATAGGCAGATCGGCAATTTCTATTTGTGTAGAATCTATAGCTACCAGCTTTGCAGATGTTTTTGGAGTTTCTTCGTAAGTAACCTTTGGAGTTTCTGGTTCTTCTTTGCACGCTGATAATATTCCGGCGGCAAAAATTATACTAAATATGGTGCGAAATTTCATATCAGAATATTTTTATCAAATATACCATTTTTCAATTTATAATTTTCAATTTAATCTCAACTTAACATTTCTGGAATAATATTTAAGAGAGAATCTTATATTTTCAAGCTTAATTTTAGATTAAAAACTCTCGTTGTAAGATAATTTGGGATACCATATTGGCTTTTGGTGTAAACATCTCTTACCCAGGTATTGGTAATTGCATTTTGATTGTCAAATAAATTGAATATTTCAAATCCAATTGATAGATCCTGATATTTCTTTAACCAATGATTGTCCGGTCTTCTGTTGTTTTTTTCGGTTAGTACATAAGAAAAACCAATATCTGCTCTCCGGTAATCTTTTAGCCTCAATTGATAATCATAAGGATTTGCGTAAGATGGAGAACCTCCGGGTAATCCGGTATTATAAACCAGATTGAGGTATAATTTCAGGCTGGGGAATTGCGGCATATAATCCTGAAACAAGATTCCGAATTTTAATCGCTGATCAGTAGGTCTGGATATAAATCCTTTATTTTCAATATTTTCTTCTGTTTTGAGATATCCAAGTGTAAACCAGGATTCTGTTCCGGGCACGAATTCTCCGTTCAATCGCATGTCAAATCCTTGTGCAAATGCTTTGGCATTATTTTCTGCGGCATATCTTATCCTTACATTTTCTAATGTGTAAGGGTTTATATCTGTCATGCTTTTATAATAAATTTCAGAAACCAGTTTGAATGGTCTGTCCCACATTTTAAAGCTATAATCATTGCTGAGTATGAGATGAACAGATTGTTGGGCTTTTACATCAGAAATTACATTTCCTTCTGCATTTCTTAATTCTCTGTAAAATGGAGGCTGATGATACAAACCTCCGGAAATTCTAAAAACCATATCTTTTTCCCAATTTGGTTTTATTGCAAATGAAGCTCTCGGGCTAAAAGTGATTTGTGTGTCAGACTTTACTCCATCTCCGTTTATTACCCAGTTATGGGCTCTTATTCCGGCATTATACCAAACTTCATGAGTTCCCAGATTACTTTTTTTGCTCCATTGTATATAGCCGGAATACCGGTCGATATTTACGAAGTTGGTTGCTCTCACACTATTATAAGGAACCAAAGGACCGGTGTATGGATTATATGGCTGATCGTTTTTAGGGAGATTTTTTGGAGGATTGATATAAAAGCCGGCAGAATCAATTACTTCCCATTCTACAATTCTATCTCTTATATCTTCTCTGGTGTATTTGAAACCCCATTCGATTTTGTGATTGGAAATATCGTGTTCGCCTTTTATTTCGCCATTAAAAATCAATGCATCCAAATCATTTCTTGCATGGTTAAGCTGAGAACCGATTCCTCTGGTAAAGGACACATTTCCAAAATTTTCCGAACCTAGATTACTGTCTACTTCTCCCAATCTATATTGAGCTAAAATATCATAATATTCTTGTTCTGTAGTATGATAAGACGATGCTATAAATTTTAGTTTAAAATTTTCGTTTGCGGTATAAACAGATTTTACAGCTCCAAAAAGTGTTTTGTATCTGTCTTTTTCCTGACCTTCATAATAAACCAAAAGAGCGATAGGTTCGTTGATCGTTCCAAAATTAGTTTGTCTGGTAAGTGGCTGATAATTGTACGTGTTTTGTGAAATATTACCTAAAAAGCTCCAATGCCATCGAGTTGAAGGGGTGTAAGTGAAATAAGCCTGTATGTCGGTAAAAGTTGGTTTATAATTGGTTTCTGTTTCCTGGCTGTTTACAAGCAAACTATTGTCACGGTATCTTGCACCTATGATCCCTGTCCATTTTTGATCGGGAGATACTGCCTCAACGGTGAGACTTCCTCCCAAAAAACTTGCTTCTGCAGTAATCCCGAATTTTGTAGGTATTTTATAAGTGATATCTAATACAGAAGAGAGTTTATCTCCATATTTTGCTTGAAATCCGCCTGCGGAAAAATCTACATTCTGAATCAAATCGGAGTTAGTAAAACTTAATCCTTCTTGTTGTCCGGAACGAATGAGAAAAGGGCGGTATACTTCGATTTCGTTTACATAAACTAGATTTTCATCGTAGTTTCCGCCACGAACGCTATATTGAGTGCTTAATTCATTATTTCCGCTTACACCTCCTAATGTTCTCAGAATGTTTTCTACTCCTGCATTTGCCCCGGGAATTTTTCTGATTACTGCGGGTGCTATATTAGTAATTCCTTCAATACGTTTTCTGTTGTTTATAATGACAATTTCTCCGATCTGCTCATTAGAATTATTTAATATCGGGTGAAACTCAAAGTCTTCATTGTTGGTAAAAACTCTGTTAAAGGTTATATTTTTATAACTAATATGAGAAAATACAATTGAAGTTTTTTCGTTAATAACATCGATCGTCAGGAGGTAGTATCCGTTCTCATTGGATGTAGTGCTGTTGTTTCCGCTAATAATAGAAACATTTGGGACGGGTTTGTTATTTTCGTTTAAAATAACACCTTTTATTCTGGCAGTTTGAGCAAATATTGAAATTCCTGTAAAAAGGAAAATTATATTAAAAAAAGATCTTATTGTTCTCAATGGAATACAGTTATTTTTTTTGACTTCTAAAAAAATGAGATTCAAAGATAGTAGAATTTCCTACATTATCAGATACAATTAGTTTGAATTCGTTTCTTCCTTCGATCAAATAGAGATCATCAAACTCATGTGTAATTGTATTTGTTTTGTAATCATATTCAAAAAGAACCCACTTATTGTTAATATATCCTTTGTAAGAATTAATTCCGGATAAATTGTCGGAAATTTTGAATTGAAGTGTTTTTTGATTGCTTATCCACTTACCTTCTGTAAAATTTACCGAAACAATTTTTGGGGCAATTGTGTCCTTTGCTAAAAAAAACTGACCTAAATTCCGGGTATTCGTGGTAAAAGTATTTTCTTTTAATTTGGTCCAATTGTATAGCAATCTATTTCCTGATTTTGTTGCCAGAAAAGTTCTTTGCGTATCAATATTGGTCAAATCTTTTACTTCCAAAGAAACAGTAAGATTTTTATGAACGGGAACATTGTCGTCGTGAAGTTTTATAGTGTCGTTTTCTACATCAAAATCCAAGTAAAAATCTTCATAAAAAGCTCCTTGAGGAATGAATACGGTGGCATTGTTTTTTCTGTAAATGTTATCGGTGTCTGATTTTAAGAAATAATTGGTTTTAATTTCTTTTTTCAGCACTTTTGGAGGAAGTGAAGAATATTGTACAGGAATGTTTATAGAAACGGTATTATTGTTAAAATCAGATAAAACAACACGATAAGTGTTGGACAAACTAGGAGAAACATTAATAATGCCTTGGTGCTCCCCGGAATTGATTAGGCTCAGAGGATAAGGAAATTCATAAAATAATTTCTGAATTCGTATTCCGCTTTTTTTTAGTCTTGGATAATCTATAAAAGCATTGATGTAACGGGTTTCATCAAAAGCATAAGTGTCAAACTGAATGTTAAAATGAGATTTTCCGTTTAAAAAACTCTCTACTTTATATAATCCGTTTTTATTATAATTGAAATCAAAAGTATCATAACCTCCAACTCCAAAACCTACTTTTCCGTCGACCAGAACTTTTTCTGAAAGATAAGTTCCGTCATTTTGTTTGGAAAAAGTAAGTAAAATAGGTTGTTGCGATTGATTTATGGTAGAATTACCAATAGGATAAGCAATAATATGGGTCAGGACAGGAGATTTTGTATCGGTAATAAGTTTGTCAAAACCAAAAAGTAAAGGATTGATGATTTTTTGTGTTTTTGAATCCCTGATTTCAAAATGGAGATGTGGCCCGCCGGAACCTCCCGTATTTCCGGATAAAGCGATCATTTCTTTTTTATCGACCAATAATTCTCCCGGATTGAGAAACATTTCGATTTCGTAAGTTTCTTCTTTGTAATGATACTCTTTTATATATTTTTCGATTTTATCAGAAGCTTTTTTTAGATGAAGATAAACTGTAGTATAACCATTAGGGTGAGTAATATATATAGATTTTCCATTTCCAAAAGTCGAAATTTTTATTCTTGAAACATATCCTTCGGCTGCAGCATAAACCGGAAGGCCTTCTTTTTGTTGCGTTTTAAAATCTAAACCGCCATGAAAATGATTATTTCGTAATTCTCCAAAAGTTCCGCTTAGATGTAAAGGAACGTCAAGCGGAGATGTAAAATAGTCTGCAGGATATTGATTTTGTGCGTTGGATCCCAAAGACAAAAGCAAGAATGCTAATAATAGTTTCATAGCTAAATAAATGTTTTATAAATGTAATAACTGTAAATTTTGGCAATTAGTATTGATTTTTGTTTTAAAAATATAAAAAATAAATGAAATGTATTGTATAATAAAATAGTAATACTAACTTTGTGAGAGTAAGTAATGAATACTAACTTTATGAGTGAAATAACAGAAATAGTTGATATTCTTGAAAATAGGCTCCAAAAGCTTTTTGTTAAATATGATAGTTTAGAAAAAGAAAATAGAGAATTAAGACAAGAACTCCACAATTCTGTTCAGGTAAGTGCAAATCTTAAAAAAGAGATCGGGATGCTTCAGGAAAAATATAACTCAATAAAAATGACCAATTCATTATTAGGTAGTGAAGATTATAAAAGAGATACTAAGCTTAAAATAAATTCATTAATTCGTGAAATTGATTATTGTATAGCACAATTGTCTGATTAATAAATATGAACGAAAAGCTAAAAATTAAAATATCAATCGCAGACAGAGTTTACCCATTAACGGTAGATATGTCTCAGGAAGAAGGTTTGAGAAGCGCTTCAAAAAAAATTGATATGATGATTAAGCAATTCGAAGAAAATTATGCTGTAAGAGATAAGCAAGATGTTTTAGCAATGTGTGCATTGCAGTTTGCATCCCAATTGGAACAAAAACAATTGGATAAATCATCAGACAATATTGCTGCAAATGAAAAATTGACAGAATTAAATGATTTGATAGCAAAATATTTGGATAAATAAAACGTTCTTTAACATAGACTAAAAACACTGCCTACATTAGTACATATTTGATAAACTCAACACTAACAAATTAGAATGAGCGAATCGTCGATACTATAGCATGCCTTTCTAAGCATAGGAAGCTTGAACATCGAGTTAGTTCAAAACTTGTCTTTACGAGTTTATACAGTTTCCCTAATGTAGGCTTTTTTTATATATAAACAAAACAAAATGGATAGTACACTAATTATAGTTATTGTAGGAATTGCTGGGATAGCTGGAGGATTTCTAATAGCAAAATTGATAGAGAAGAGCAATGTTTCAAATTTGATAAAAAGTGCCAAAAAAGAGGCAGCATCAATATTAAAAGACGCTAATCTCGAAGCAGAAAACATAAAAAAAGATAAAATTTTACAGGCAAAAGAAAAATTTATTGAGCTTAAGGCAGACCACGAACAAGTAATTCTGGCCAGAGATAAAAAAGTAGCAGAAGTAGAAAAAAGGATTAGAGATAAAGAATCTCAGGTTTCTAGCGAGTTGGCAAAAACTAAAAAGATAAATGACGACTTCGAGAACAAAACAAAAGAATATCAATCAAAAATAGATGTCTTAGAACGTAAGCAACAAGAGATTGATAAAATGCATAAAAATCAGCTGGAGCAGCTCGAAGTTATTTCGGGATTGTCTGCAGAAGAAGCAAAAGCACAATTGGTAGAAGGACTTAAAGCCGAAGCTAAAACTTCTGCGATGTCTTATTTACAGGATACTTTAGAAGAAGTAAAACTTACTGCACAACAAGAAGCTAAGAAGATCATTATCAATACCATACAACGTGTAGGAACAGAAGAAGCGGTTGAGAATTGTGTTTCTGTATTTAATATAGAATCAGATGATGTAAAAGGTAGGATTATAGGTAGAGAAGGTAGAAATATTCGTGCATTAGAGTCTGCAACAGGAGTAGAAATTATTGTAGATGATACGCCGGAAGCCATTATTCTTTCTTGTTTTGATCCGGTAAGAAGAGAAATTGCTCGTTTAGCATTGCACAAATTGGTAACAGACGGAAGAATCCATCCGGCAAGAATTGAAGAAGTTGTGGCTAAAACTGCCAAACAAATAGACGATGAAATTGTTGAAGTAGGAAAAAGAACAGTTATAGATCTAGGAATTCATGGATTACATCCTGAACTTATAAAAGTAGTAGGTAGAATGAAATACCGTTCTTCTTATGGGCAAAACCTTTTACAACACTCTCGTGAAGTCTCTAAGCTTTGTGGTATTATGGCAGCAGAATTAGGCTTGAATGTAAAATTGGCAAAACGAGCAGGGTTATTACACGATATAGGAAAAGTGCCAGATACAGAAAGTGATTTACCGCATGCGCTTCTGGGAATGCAATGGGCAGAAAAATATGGAGAAAAAGAAGAAGTCTGTAATGCGATTGGAGCTCACCATGATGAGATAGAGATGAAATCCCTATTGTCACCAATTGTACAGGTTTGTGATGCAATTTCAGGCGCTAGACCAGGAGCAAGAAGACAAGTTTTGGATTCTTATATTCAAAGATTGAAAGATCTCGAAGATATTGCTTTCGGATTTAACGGTGTGAAAAATGCATATGCAATTCAAGCAGGAAGGGAACTACGTGTAATAGTAGAAAGTGAAAAAGTGTCTGATGAAAATGCAGCTTCATTATCATTTGATATTTCTCAAAAAATTCAAACAGAAATGACTTATCCGGGACAGGTAAAAATTACTGTAATAAGAGAAACAAGAGCAGTAAATATTGCCAAATAATTAGAAAGAATATTTTAAATTAAAAAAAGCATCCCAAAAACGGATGCTTTTTTAATTTAAAAATATCTTACAGATATCTTGCTCGTTAATTGGTTTTAATAAATAAGCAGAAATATCATTCTCATAAAATTTAGCTCTGTGATAATCATCCGGGTTATTTGATGAGGAAATCAAATACACAGGAACTTGCAGATGATATTGAGTTTTTAATTTCTTATATTCATCTAAGAACTGCCATCCATCCATGATAGGCATATTAATATCCAGAAGTATTACATCCGGCAATATGTCTTTCTCTATCTTATGTTTCAGTTTTTCTATTCCATCAAAACCATTGTCTGAGAAACAGCCTGTAACTGCTATTTCGTTTTTTGAGAATAAATTTTTTAATATAAAATGATAAATCTTATCATCATCGACTACTAGAACTTTTTTTATTTTAGTCATTAAATATAATTTTAAAACTTGATCCAACTCCTACTTCACTTTCGACTTCAACTTTACATCCCATTGCTTCAATCTGGTTTTTGGATATAAATAATCCTATTCCTCTTGAGTTAGGATGTTTATGGAATGTTTTGTACATACCAAATAAAGATTCGCCGTGCCTCTGCATATCAATTCCCATGCCATTGTCTTTGATTGTTAGATATTTAATAGAATTTTCTTCATGAAAAATATATTCTATTCTTGGTTTACGGTCGGGATGAGAGTATTTTATCGCATTTGTAGTAAAATTCAGTAAAATACTTTCTAAGTATGCAGGATTGAAATTCACAATTGCTTCAGCTGGAATTTGTTTGTCGATTTCGACTTCATGTTTTGTAAATTCTTCGCTTAGTAAGTTAAGTACTTTTTTTAAGTATTGACTTAGGTTTAATGGTTCTTTGGTTGGTTTTAAGTTTGATTGTATTTCTACAAGATCTTTTAAATTATCTATAGTTTCTGTGAGTTCATTAGAATTAGTACGTAAGTGTATCATGCTTTCTTGAATTACTTCCGGATCATTTTCTGTTTCGATAATATCTAGAAGCATTTTGAAATTTCCTGCATGAGATCTTAAATTATGAGATACGATGTGAGCAAAATTAGTCAATCGTTTATTTTGCTCGCTAAGGATCTCTAATGTTCTTTTTAACTCGTTTTCTTTTTCAATATGTTTGCTTATATCAGAGTGAGTTCCTATTATTCTGCTAGGATTATTGTTTTTATCTCTGCCGATTACTTTTCCTTTACTGAGAATCCACTTGTATTCGTGATTTTTATTTTGTATTCTTTGGAGGTTTTTATAATAGGGTTTGTCTCCGTTAAGGTGTTCTTCAAAGTCTATTCTGTATTTAGTTTTGTCTTCAGGATGCATTCTGTCATCCCAAAATTCTCTGGAAATAAGGATGCTTTTTTCTTCAAACCCTAACATTTTCATGGATTGAGAAGAGAAAAAAACCAAATTGTTTTTTACATCATAATCCCAAATTCCTTCGGAAGAAGCTTCAAGTGCAAATTGGTATCGTTCCTCGGAGATTCTTAGTTTTTCTTCTTGTTCTTTGTAGTTTGAAATATCGCTTAAGCTTCCGAAAAACACATATTCATTATTGATAAACTCTACATTTGCATATGCAGAAAACCATTTTAATCTTTTTGTTTGCTGTTGAGACCGGAATTCATATAACCAGATCTTATCAGGATTATTTTTTGCAGATTCGATCGAAGTGAATAAGTTTTTAAAATCTTCCGGATGAATTTTTTCTTCTGCTGCTTTTATAAAGTCTAATTTCAATTTTACCGGTTCGATGTCAAAAAGACGTATTGCAGAACCGCTTAAATGATTTATTTTAATATTATTGCTGAGGTCAACACTAAATTGAAATATCAAATCAGGGATTGAAGCTAATAATCTGTCATAGAATTTTAGTTTAAAGTCATTTGAATATTTTGAATTGACGTCAGACAAATTATTTAAGATGTTATAGATGAATTATTTATTTTCAGTAAACTACTTCTTTTTTCGGAATGCAAAATTATGAAAAAAAATCAAACTAACTCCTTGGGTGAAAAATATTTATAATTTCTGTTAAATGATTGTTGTCTAAGTGAACGTAAATTTCTGTTGTTGTAATAGATTCGTGTCCTAAGAGTTGCTGTATGGATCTTAGATCGGCACCGTTTTCTAACAAATGGGTAGCAAATGAATGTCTTAACGTGTGCGGACCAATTACTTTTTTCAGCCCTATCGTTTTCGATAAATTTTTTATGATGGTAAAAATCATAGCCCGGGTTAATTGTTTTCCACGTCTGTTAAGAAATAATGTATCTTCATAACCTTTTTGTATGTTGATGTGATTTCGTTTTTCATTTTTGTATATGTTAATATACTTAATTGTAATTTCGGCAATAGGAACAAAACGTTGTTTGTCTCCTTTACCATTAATTTTTATGAATCCTTCGTCGAAGTATAGGTCGGAAATTTTCAAACTGATAAGTTCGGAAACTCTTAATCCGCATCCGTATAGAGTTTCTAAAATTGCACGATTTCTTTCTCCTTCATTTGTAGATAAATCAATTGCTTCTATGAGGTCGTCTATTTCCTGTGTAGATAAAACGGTCGGTAATTTTTTTCCAAGTCTTGGGGTGTCTATAGTTTCTAACGGATTTGTTTTTCTGTAGTCTTCCTGTATTAAATAGAAGAAGAAGCTTTTTAATCCGGAAATAAGTCTTGATTGAGATCTGGGGTTGATTGTTTTTGAGGATTCGTATATGAAATGCTTTATATTCTCATTAGTGATATTTACGGGATCTACATTAATATTGTTTTTGTTAAGGTGATCTACAAGTTTAGAGATGTCAAGTAAATAATTGTCAATGGTGTTTTTAGAAAGACCTCTTTCTATTTTTAAATAATTTTTAAATTCATTGATATAATTATTCCAGTTCATTTTTGATATAATGGTTAAATGAATATAATAAAAAAACTTCATAAAATCTTTTCATGAAGTTTTTTTATTTATTGTTTCAAAAGTATTTAGTAGAAACAGTATTTTTCAGTATTCAGCTATAGAATCTAAAGTAATTATTGGTTAAATAATAGCGAAATTATAGAAGTTTTACTTTGTTTGAGTCCAGATTACTTTTCCGTCCTTTTTAATATAAGCCATTTTACCTCCAATTTTTACTTGGGCTATACCGAAATTAAAATTTTCGGCATTATTAAATTGTGCATTTATTACAAATTCTCCCTTACTGTTTATATACCCGAAGATAGAACCCAATTTTACAGCAGAAAGCTCCTCGGAAAAGTCATTTGCTTTTGAAAACTGCGGATTAATTGCCAGTTTACCTTCTTTGTTTAAATAACCCCATGAACTTCCAAGCTTTACCGGAGCAAGATTGTTTACAAAACTTTCTGCATCGGCAAAATCGTTTTGTAAAACAAATTTTCCTTCCTTATTAATGAATCCCCATTTGCCATTTAGTTTTGCTGCTGCTAAGTTTTCACTAAACTTCTTGGCACTATCAAATTGAGGAATGATGATGTACTTGCTATCCGGACCTATATATCCCCATTTATTGGCAAATTTTACCAACGCAATTTTATTTGAAAATTCGTAAGCATCCTGAAATTGCGGATTAATTATCATTTTTCCTTCTTTATTAATGTATCCCCATTTTCCATTTTCTTTTACAGCAGCAAAACCTTCGGAAAAAGATTCTGCATCAGAAAAAATAGGTCTCACGATAAATTCTCCTGTTTTATCTATAAAACCCCATTTTCCTTTAATTTTTGTAGCAGCTAACCCTTCTTCGAATTTTTTACCACCCTCAAATTGTGGATTGATCTGATATTTTCCATATTGATCGATATACCCCCATTTTCCGGCAAATTTTACCAACGCTAAGCTCTCAGTAAATAACTCGGCTTTGTCATATTGGTAATCGATTTTTACTTCTCCTTCTTTGTTGATATAACCCCATTTTCCTTCATTATATGCAGGAAATAAGAGTACATTAGAGGTTTTGTTTTCGGAGGTTGTTTTTTGTAACTCTTTATCAGGCTCAACAGTAGCTGCTTTTTCGACAGATTTAGTTTCAGTTTTTACTTCTTTTTTTGCGGTTGTATTTTTTTTTGTCTGAGCACTTGTAGTAAAAATAAATGCTAGGAAAATAAAAGTTAATTTAGTAATGTTTGACATATTCTGGATTTTTGTAATTTGGAAATAATGTTAATGTTTTTTATGAAAGATTATTTAATAACAAGTTTTATTCTGTAGTTGTAATATATGGTAGATTAGTAAATTGATAATGTATTTTTTTTTGATAAAATTAATCATTATAACGATAATATTTATATAAAAATAATAATAAAACAAACCTAAAAATTATTTGTCATATAACAACATACCCATAAATAGGTATTTCCGGGGTAAATTTTTAGGTTAATGGCTTAGATAAATGTTAAAATTCAACTGTTTTTTTCAACAACTTATTAACAAAATCAAATTAACCAAAAACAGGAAGAATTAACATAAACCCATATGAGTATTGGATTTTTAATCTTCAAAAAAAATATAAATTAATTTTTTTTTGCTTAAAATATGATAATATGTTATAAAAATTAATTTTATTTAGTTTCTTTTATATTGATGTATTGTTATATTTGTCAAAACATTTAAAAACAATCATTATGAAAAAATTATTATTTGTAGCTGTTGCTACTTTTGGTTTTGCATTCTCAGGAGTTGCACAAGAAATTAAATGGGGGGTTAAAGCAGGTCTTGATTTAGCTACTATTAAAGTGAAGCATTCTGCAGGTCTTGATTTAGGGGATATAGATTTAGATGAATGGGATATTGATATGCCAAGCGGATCTACGTCTACTAGTGAAACAGGATTTTTTGTAGGAGGTTTTGCAGAGTTTTCTTTGTCTGATAAATTTAACTTACAACCAGAGTTTTTGTATGTTTCTTTACCAAATGATGCAAGCTTTATTAGTGTTCCTGTATTGTTCAAATATGGTATTGCTGAGCAATTTCATTTAATGGCTGGACCATCTTTCAATTATTTCTTGAATGCTAAAGAAGATGAATTTAAATTTAATGTTGATTTTGGTGGATCTTATGATATCAACGAAAACATTGATGTTAATGCAAAATATTCATTAGGATTTGGTGACATTGCAGTAAGTGGTTTATTTATTGGTGTAGGATATAAATTCTAATCTTAAAGAAAAGCATAAAAAAAAAGCGAAGCGCATAGCTTCGCTTTTTTTTTATGCTTTTTATAAATGTTTAGCTTTATAATAATAATATAAGTAAATTTACCTCTTTAACCCCTAAAAAAAATGGTACTATGAAAACAATATTTTTAATAATTGTATTGGGTTGTCTTACATCTTTTACAGTTCACGCACAAGGAATAAATTTAGGTATTAAAGCCGGAGCTAATTTTTCTAGCCTAAAAGGAGATGGCAATACGGGTGATAATCTAACTAGTTATCATATTGGAGCATTGTTAGAACTCAATATATTACCAAGTTTTTCTATTCAGCCAGAGCTTATGTATTCTTCACAAGGAAGTAAAATTAATGATGAAGATTATAAACTTACCTATATATCGGTACCAGTATTGGCTAAATTTTATGTTTTACCAAACAAGTTAAGTTTTGAGGCGGGACCTCAGTTTTCATTTTTGACCGATGATAATCTGGATGATACACTTGACAAGACCAAATCTTTTGATTTTGCTTTAGCCGGTGGAGTAGGTCTCAATATTATCAATGGTTTGTTTGCACAGGCGAGATACGTTGTGGGTATGACAGACGTTAGTAGTGATACAAAAGCAAAAAATCATGTGATTCAGCTTTCTATAGGATACAGATTTTAGAAAAACATTATAATGAAATGTCGTTATATGTAAGTTATAATGACATTTTTTTTAAAATATACTCTATGAACATTCTCATTCTTAATGGTCCAAACTTGAATCTCCTTGGAAAAAGAGAAACAGAAATATATGGTAATGTTTCTTTTGAAGATTACTTAAAAAAATTGGTTTTAAAATATCCGGAATTTCAATTGCATTATTTTCAGAGTAATATTGAAGGAGAAATAATCGACCAATTGCATAAAGTAGGTTTTGAGTTTGATGGGATAATTCTTAATGCAGGCGCATATACCCATACTTCAATTGCTATTGCAGATGCGATCAAATCTATAAGAACACCAGTAATAGAAGTCCATATTTCCAATACATTTTCGAGAGAAGAATTTAGACATATTTCTTATATTTCTCCGGTCTGCGCAGGTGTAATTGTTGGGTTTGGACTCAAAAGTTACGAACTGGCACTACATTCGTTAAAATAATTTTTTCCTTTATACAACCATTTTTGTTTTGTAATCGTCTTAATATTTATAAACAAACAAAAAGAATGAAAAAAATCTTTACCCTATTTGTAAGTATAATATCTACAACTATTTTTGCTCAGATCTCAGGCATTGTTTCGGATGTAAACGGAGAGACACTTCCCGCAGTTTCTATTTATATTGAAGGAACATATAACGGCACATCCTCCAATGAAAACGGTGTTTATGAACTTAATGTAAATAAACCGGGAAAATACACTGTAGTTTTTCAATACCTGGGTTACAGAACTCAAAAAGTTACCCGGGAAATAAACTCATTTCCTCATTCTCTTAATGTAAAACTCGAAGAAGAAAAACTGGAAATTACAGAAATTCAGATCAATACCAAAGAAAACCCTGCAAACGGAATTATTAGAAAAGCGATAGCTGCAAGAAAATCTAATGAAGATAAAGTAAAACGATATACGGCAGATTTTTATTCACGAGGAATAAATAAACTTAAGGATATGCCCAAAAAGTTTATGGGAATAGAAGTGGGAGATATGGATGGACATTTGGATTCTACACGTTCCGGAATCATTTATTTATCCGAAACGGTTTCTAAATTAAAATTTGAAAAACCTAACAATTTATCCGAAACGATTATCGCCTCAAAAATAAGTGGTGATGATAAAGGATATAGTTATAATACTGCAAGAGGAGCCAATTTTGAGTTTTATTCCGGGACACTCAATTTTGGAGTAAAAATGATTTCGCCTATTGCAGATAATGCGTTCAATTATTATCAGTATAAACTCGAAGGGACTTTTATAGATGATTATAATCATACGATCAATAAAATAAAAATCATTCCAAGACGGGATTCTGAACCGGTTTTTGACGGATTTATTTACATAATAGATGACACCTGGCAGATTTATGCAATAGATGTAACTACAAAAGGATATCGGGCAAAAATCGAAATGCTGACTACTTTTTCGATCCAGCAGAATTATGTGTATAACAAAAAAGAAAATCAATGGGCAAAGCATACTCAGTTTTTAGAAGTAGATGCAGGAGTTTTTGGGATTAAATTTTTCGGAAAATTCACTCATGTTTTTAGTAATTATGATTTTGTTGATGAATTTGAAGACAAAACCTTTACCAAAGAAATTGTAAAAATCGAAAAAGATTCAAACAAAAAAGATTCTATATTCTGGAACGAATTCAGGGCAATTCCGCTGACTATGGAAGAGTCCCGGGATTATGTAAGAAAAGATAGTATTTATGAGGTTAGAAATTCAGAAAAATACCTGGATTCTATTGATGCAAAACATAACAGATTTAATTTATTTGATGTTGTTTCCGGATATTCTTACAGGAATTCTAAAAATAAAACACGTTTTGAATATGAAGGTTTACTTACCTTATCTTCTGTCAATTTTAATACGGTTCAGGGCTGGAATTTAAGTTCTGGATTTAATTTTAACAAAACACACAATGATTTTGGGAAAATAACCAAAGTAGATCTGAAGTTCAATTACGGTTTTTCGGATGAACGTTTAAGGTATTATTTGGAGTATTATCATAGATTTAATATGCAGAATTACAATACATTGAGAATTGCGTCTGGTGTAAAAACATCGCAGTTTAATGCCTCAGAACCAATTTCTAAATTTATAAACACTATGAGCAGTTTACTTTTTGCAAACAATTTTATGAAATTGTACAACAAAGAATTTGTAGATATTTCTTATTCTCAAATTGCAGGGAACAATGTTTCTTTGCTTGGGAGTTTAAAACTGGAAAGAAGAAAACCGCTATTGGATCAAACCGATTTTAAATGGGTAAAAACCAGTGATGAGTATTTTTCTAATAATCCATTAGACCCGGATGATTTTACTTCAACTCCATTTGAAAAACATCGTTTGGCAAAGTTTGAAATTAAATCTAAATTCTATTTTGGCACCAAATATATAACACGTCCGGATGCAAAAATTTTAACCTCAAACTCTAAATATCCTGTACTTTCACTCAATGCAGTTTCGGCATTTGCAGGAAGTAAAAAAGAATATGAGTTTCAGAAAATAGAAGGAGGATTACAATATAACCTGGATCTTTCTAATAAAGGGAATTTAAAATTTAATGGGAAAGCCGGTAAGTTTTTTAATGCAGAAAACATTACTTTTATTGATTACCACCATTTTAACGGAAATCAGACCCATGTCAATACAGATGAAAACTACCTTAATGTTTTTAATTTTCTGCCCTATTATTCTTTAAGTACCAATAAGTCCTTTGGAGAAGCTCATTTTGAGTATTATGACAATGGTTTTATTATTAATAAAATTCCTTTGTTGAATTTAACTCGGGGAAATCTGGTTGTTGGGTTTCATAATCTTGCAACTCAGGACAGAAAGCCTTATCAGGAGTTTACAATTGGTTTGGACAGAATTGGTTTTGGGAAGTTTAAGTTTTTTAGAATAGATTATATCAGATCTTACCAAAATGGTTTTGTGGGAGATGGAGTGATTTTTGGTGCAAAAATTTTAAACTTCTTAGATTAAAAAGCGAAAAGTTATTTTAGGATTTGTCTGAATTTGAGCTAAACTTAGTATTTAGTCTAATCAAAAAAATACCGCAAATTATTTATTGTATAATTTGCGGTATTTTCTTTGGAAAATAATTGGATTATTTATCTTCTTCTAATTTTTCCTCAGGAGTTCCTTTTTTTGCAAATTTTAAAATTACCGGAACCATTGTAATTACTACCAGGATTATTACGATCAATTCGATATGCTCTTTAAGGTCTATTTGGTAATTTTTCAAAAGAAAACCATATAAATAGTGTCCGGCAAAAATCAAACTGAAAGACCAGATGAAAGAACTTAAGATATTATAGAACATGAATCTTTTTTTATCCATGGAAACAATCCCTGCAACAATTGGAGCAAATGTTCTGAAAATAGGCAAAAATCTTGCAAAAATAATTGCTCTTCCTCCATGTTTTTCGAAAAAATCTTTAGATTGAATCAAGTATTTTCTTTTAAACCAAAAACTATCTTGCTTGTTATACAAATAATATCCACTTTTTGAACCGAACCAGTATCCCACAGAATTTCCTAATATTCCTGCAATTGCTACAAGGGAAGCTAGTAAAGTTACGTTAAGTAATCCGCTTTCTATAATGAAAATATTTTCGATAAGTTCCCTGTTGTATATTCCTGCCAAAAACAAAAGGCTATCACCGGGTAAGAAAAATCCGGCAAATAACCCGGTTTCTGCAAATACAATAAAAAGCACAAGATATAATCCTAATCGTATTCCGTTGATATCAAATTGAATATAAAAAAGAGGGTCTATTAAATTTTTCCAATCGAAGTTTTCCATTTGTTTTGCTTAAAATTTGGGCGTGAAAATAGTTAAAAAAAAATTGCAGGGCAATTAAAAGACCTTACTTTTAAGATTTTTATAACCTTTTATACAATTATGTCATCAGCATTAAAACTGCCATAATGAGCATAATCGAATTTTCTATTATCGTTGCTTTTGTCATAGGTAGTTTTAACACTGTTCCAAGACATGCGCATTGAATGGTTTTTTTATCCAACAATACTTTTGCAACACCAATTGTAGTTGCTCCAAGAATAACTATTGTGGCTATGAGCGCAATGTCGATGTTAAACCTCATTAAGAACATAATTCCCAGAATGGTTTCTATAAAAGGATAAATTTTTCCGTAAAAAGGAACTCGTTTGGCTATTGGATCATACATTGCGAAGGAAGAAGGAAAACCTTGTAGATCCAACATTTTGAAGAATGAAAAAACAATATAGAATATTCCCATGAAATCAAGCATAAAATTATGATAGTCAAATGGTTGTATGTTCATCAAAATTGCAGTGATCGTAATGTATCCTAAGATTAAAATGAGAGGAAATAATTGTTTTACGATTGACTCTGTTTCATTATTTATAGTATTTTGTTGAAATTCATGGTTCATGATCTTTTCTTCCAGCATGATTGTATATTTTTCGGGCAAAGCATTTTGAAAAGTTTGAGTTGAAATATGACGTTCCATTTCTATATCTGCCTGATTTTTTTCTAAGCTTACATGTACGGTTATTACACCGGGAACATTTTTTAATTTATTTTCAACACCGGAGCGACATCCGTCACAAGTCATTCCGGTAATATTATAGGTATGTGTCATTTTATATTTGTTTTAGATTAAAAAAAATCCCAAGTATAAACATGGGATTCGTAAAATTATTATTTTCTTTCATACATACAACAGGTATGTAATTTTTCATAATCTTCGTCGGTTGCTTTTATATCATCTGCATCATGTCCTACTTTTGCCACTGCTTTTTTTACATCTTCCAAAGAGCATTTTTCTTCGTTAATTAATAAATGTAAAGTTAAGTCGTCCTGATGCCACTCTGCTGATTTTACACCGGAAATAGAATATGCGGCTTTTTCAATTCGTTTTTTGCACATACCGCAATTACCGTTTACTTCAACATCATATTTTGCATTTTTGTTTTTCTTTTTTTCCTGAGCCTGACCGGAAAAATTAAAAGCAAATAGTAAAACTAAAATTGTAAATGTTTTGAAAAAAGTTTTCATAATTAGAATATATTTTTAATAGTTATTTTATTTTAAATCGTAATCCGGCATAGTACATCTGTCCAAATACCGGAGCATAAATTATTGATGTATCAAAATTTGAACCAAAAGGATTTTCTGCTCCTAAAATGGCTTTTTTCTGAGTATAATTGCCTAAATTCTCTACTCCGGCATACATTTCAAAAGTAGAAGAGAAAGTTCTTGTGATTTGTGCATTCATTAATGAAAAAGCATTAGAATAATCATCGAACCGGTCTGTGGCAGGATTTGTTGAAGTATCAGGTAAACGTTGTTTTCCGAGCCAATTGTATGTAAAGTCAAATTTCCATTGCTGACCTTTTTCTGCAATATGGGTTTCGTATGCCAGATTGGCAAAATAACGATGTTTTGCCTGTAACGGACTTTCGAAAGATCCGCTTAAATAATCGGTTGTGATATCATAATATTTGTACGCGGTTCTTAAGTTGAAATGATTTGCCAACTCATAATTGAACTCAATTTGTAAACTATTGGCAGATGATCTCCCGTTATAGAAATTTACACTTTGAGCAGAATTGTACAGATCTACAACTGCTTGATTAGAGAAATCTGTTCTGTAAAAATCAAATCCGATGTCTCCCGAACGATCGAACAAATAGAATCCCTGAAGAAAACTTATCCCGTAATTCCATGCAATCTCTGCATCCAATCCATAATTTCTGCCAGAATTATTAAGAATGTCAAATGTTCTTGAGCTTCCAAAAAGTTGTTGGTTTTCTGCAAAAATATTGGCAACTCTTTTTCCTCTACCGGCAGATGCTCTCAAAACACCTTTTTCCCAAGGATTGTACCGCAGATGAATACGAGGAGTAACAAATAATCCCAATCGGTTGTGTTTGTCGGCTCGCGCTCCGGCAACAATACTAAAATTGTCTGTATTGTCATAAGTGTATTCAAAAAAAGCTCCAATAGAATTATCTATTCTGTCGAAATTCCTGTCGATATTAGGAACAGCAACATATTCATTATAATCATCGTAAGTAAAATTTAACCCTGTTGCGAATTTGTTTTTTGTATTATCGATAATTGAGTTAAAAATTAAATTAGAATAAAAACTTTTCTGATGAATATCGTATTGGTTTAAACCAAAATAAGAATCTTGTTTGTGTGCAGAATATGCATTTTGAAATCCGATGCTTTGATAAGGCATATCAGGGAAAACATATCCGATTTTGGCAGAAAAATCCATTCTTTCTGTATTGATTTCCGATCCCCAGAAATTAGTTGTTCCACGATCTCTTTTTTTGTCAAAATCCAATTCCCCGGTTTGTTTTTCGTCGTTGAGGTATCTCATGTTAATAAAGCCCACCCAGCCTTTTTCGGCATCTGTATATTGCCAACGATTTAATACATTAATTTGCTTTCCTAACGGATTGTCAAGAAATCCATCATCATTCATATCATTTTTAGAAACCCGGGTATTTCCGTGTACAAACAGGCTGCTGCTCCATTTGTCTGATATTTTTTTATTGAAATGAGTATTCAGCTCAAATCTTGCATCTGATGATCCGTAAACATTGAGGAAGAAAGGAATGTCGTTTACAGGCTTGATCAGCTCTGTATTGATTTGCCCCGAAATACTTTCAAATCCGTTTACAACAGAACCTGCTCCTTTGGTAATCTGGATGCTTTCTACCCATGTTCCGGGAGTAAAAGATAGTCCGTGAGCTTGAGACGCGCCTCTTACTGAAGGGATATTTTCCTCGGTAATCATCAGGTAAGGACTGGTAAGTCCTAACATTTTGATTTGTTTGGTTCCCGTCAAAGCATCAGAAAAGTTTACATCTATTGATGGGTTGGTTTCAAAACTCTCTGCAAGATTACAACAAGCTGCTTTGAGCAATTCTTTGCTGGTCATTACAGAAACATTTTTTACTTCAGAATAAGATTTTCTGATGGATTTGGTTTTTGCCTGGATTTTTATTTCCTGAATGGTGTCTTGTGCATTTGCCCAAAACCCAAAACCCAATAGTAGTATAAAGGTTATTTTATTACGCATTTTTATTGTTTTAAGTAAATAAATTTTAATCCTTGACTTAGGATTTTCTAAATTAATTACAATAAAATCAGGCGTAAAAAATCAATTGACGGTATAATTTAAAGAGTGGTGGTGCATTGGCATCACAATAGTAGGATAAGTTGGCGCTTTCTAATTTCAGTTCAAAATTTTCAAACGCAGCGATTTTCCATTCGTTATAAATAAACGGGACATCAATTTGAAAAGAGAACGTTTTTACGATTACATCAGAAGATTTTTCTTTTAAATCCAAAACTTTGTCTTTGCAACAATCTTCGTGTTTAGTATCTGCCTTAGATTTATTACAACAAACTTTTTCTAAAGAAACAGAACTTTCACAAACTTCCCGTACATTATAAACAGACGAAATTGAAGCAATTTTTCCTTCACAAAAATGTACATTAATCGCTAAGCTGATGTTGGAGAACAACAGCAATAAAGCCAATAAGATACTTGTACATTTTTTGATTTTCATACGAACAAAGATAGTTATTAAAGTCTTAATTTATTGTTATTTTTTTTGAATTTGTTTCTGATAATAAAATCCTGCCAGGAATAATAACAATAAAATAGGCTGGATAATAAACCTTCTGATGTAAAATAAAATCATCTTGTGTTCTATAAAATTGATAGAAAATAATAGCAGGGTAATTATTACAACAAAAAAGAGAAAATAGATTAAAGAAGCGAATTTTATGATATTGATGTCCTTAAAAATAATTTTAAGAATTGCCAGTGAAATTAGGCTGTTTATTGTATATCTGATAAAATAGTTAAGAATTAATAACGGTTGATTTACTTCCGGGAGAGGATGGATGGAAAAATTTCCTTTGAAATAGATTAGAAAAGGATCGTAAAACAAGCTCTTTTCGTACAATCTCAGTAGAGCAAAAGAGACGATTAGACAAAAGATCAGAAAAAGATTTTTTTTATGACTGAATATTTTTTGGAGCATAATTATAATTTTTTACCCAATACAACCAAAGCATCAAAACAGTACCATAAATTATTAAAGGAAATATAATTTCGTGAAATAAATTTCCATGATCGGGATAATAATGTATTCCTATGGTCAAAATTACGATCCTGAGAATGTTCATGATATATAGGATAATGATTCCCATAATTAAGAATTTAGAGGTTTTCCCGAAACCTCTGCTAAAACCAATTACAAATGCGGCAAACAAGATCATTACACTCACGCCATTGCAACCTTCTATTATAGTTACAGCATATTTATTGTTTATAGAAATCATATAATTTCCTGAAATTTTCCCTTGTATCAAAGCAGACTCCGGAAGTATCATGTTTAATATCTGAAATGATTGTTTGGAAACATGAGTAGTAATAAAATCCATTTTTTTGTTTTGAACGCTGTAATATAAAATACCTTGATAAAGCAATAATAACAGCAAATAACTCAGTAAAAATTTTCCAAGAAATTGTAAAAAAGGTTTGTATTTTAGGATTAGATCTTTCACATATAAGTTTTAACAAATTTATACAAATTATAAATACTTCAAATAAATACATTTGTAAAAAAATATCCGGATGACATTTCAAGAAATTTTAGACAACCTGCCGAATGTAATTGAAAATAACAATTTGAACAGAGATCAAAAAATTCAGAATATTTGCGATTTACTGCAAAAGGAAATTCCTTACTACAATTGGGTTGGGTTTTACTTTCATGACACAGTAAAACCAGAATTACATCTTGGTTCTTATGCAGGCGAACCAACTGATCATGTCACAATTCCCTTCGGGAAAGGCATTTGTGGACAGGTTGCCGAATCCAATAAAAACTTCGTGGTTCCTGATGTTGCGGCACAAGATAATTACATAGCATGCAGTTTTACCGTAAAATCAGAAATTGTTGTACCTCTTTTTGTAAACGGAAAAAATATTGGACAGATTGATATTGACAGTCATGTTTTAAACCCGTTTACCGAAGCCGATGAACGATTTTTAGAATCTGTAAATGAGAAAGTGGCTAAATTGTTTTGAATTTGTAAAGAATTCCAGGGCTTATAGTCAGTAAGTTGTGTAAGATATTTAAAAATAAACATTTTTTTTACTTTACGTTAGATCTGTATATAATTCTCAAAATAAATTATATTTATTTTGCTTGGGTCATAATTATTTATACCTTTGCACCCGAATAAGAAAAGCTTATTCCTACATAATAATCATTAAAATAATATTAGCATGTACTTAACTAAAGAAGTTAAAGCAGAAATCTTCGCTAAACACGGAGGAAAGGCTGAAAATACAGGTTCAGCAGAAGGACAAATCGCTTTGTTCACATTTAGAATCAATCACCTGACTGAGCATTTGAAAAAAAATCGTCACGATTATAATACCGAACGTTCTCTAGTGAAACTGGTAGGTAAAAGAAGAAGTTTGTTGGATTATCTAAAGAAAACAGAAATCAACAGATATCGTGAGATTATCAAAGAATTGGGTATTAGAAAATAATCCATACAGAAAAGAGGTGCTCATGCGCCTCTTTTTGTTTTTATATATTGCAGAAAAAAGTTTGGTTTTTCATTGGGTTTTAGAGCAACAACTACAACAACACACAACTACAACACAACTAAAACCCATTGTTTAATCAATTAGAGGATTTTTATGATTCCACAAGTAAAAAAAGAAATTATCGATTTAGG
>CAZSOC010000002.1:39648-41049 GCA_964608415.1 uncultured Flavobacterium sp. | reverse complement strand
AAACAGGAAAATTAGCCAAACAAGCAGATGGTTCTGTTGTAGTGCAAATGGGTAATACAATGTTATTGGCAACTGCAGTTTCTGCAAGAACTTCTAATCCAGGAGTTGATTTCTTGCCATTGACAGTAGATTACAGAGAAAAATTTGCAGCAGCTGGTCGTTTTCCGGGAGGATTTTTCAAAAGAGAAGCTCGCCCAAGTGACAATGAAGTACTCACAATGAGATTGGTTGATCGCGTTTTACGTCCGCTTTTCCCGGATGATTACCATGCAGAAACCCAAGTAATGATTCAGTTAATGAGTCATGACGAAAATGTTATGCCCGATGCTTTGGCAGGTTTGGCAGCTTCAGCAGCATTAGCAGTTTCCGACATTCCTTTTTATAACTTAATTTCAGAAGTACGTGTTGCACGTATTAACGGAAAATTGGTTATTAATCCCAGCCGAGCAGAATTAGAACAATCAGACATCGATATGATGATTGGAGCTTCTATGGATTCTGTGGCTATGGTTGAAGGAGAAATGAAAGAAATTTCTGAAAAAGAAATGGTCGATGCGATCAAATTTGCTCACGAAGCCATCAAAATGCAAATCAGAGCACAGCAACGATTAAGAGAGGCTGTTGGTTCTCCTGTTTACAGAGAATATGAAGGAGAGAAGGAAGACGAAACGATCTACAAAAAAGTAAAAGCGGCTTCGTACGACAAATATTATGTAATTGCGCAGGAAGCTTCTGCAAAAAGTGAAAGAAGTGAAAAATTTGCTGTTGTAAAAGAAGAAGTTAAAGCTTTATTTTCAGAAGAAGAATATGCTGAAAATGCAGATTTGGCTGAGTTAGTTGGAAAATATAACTACAAAACACAAAAAGAAGCGGTTCGTAACGTAATACTTGAAAAAGGAATTCGTTTGGACGGAAGAAAAACAACAGAAATCAGACCGATCTGGTGTGAAACCGATTATTTGCCATCAGTTCATGGATCGTCTTTATTCACTCGTGGAGAAACGCAGGCATTAGCAACCGTAACCCTTGGAACTTCAAGAGAAGCTAACGTTATCGACTCACCGTCTGAACAAGGAGAAGAAAAATTTTACTTACATTATAATTTCCCTCCATTCTCAACCGGAGAAGCAAAACCTTTAAGAGGAACTTCAAGAAGAGAAGTTGGTCACGGAAATCTGGCTCAACGTGCTTTAAAAAATATGATTCCTGCCGATTGCCCTTATACAATCAGAGTTGTTTCTGAAGTATTGGAATCTAATGGTTCGTCTTCAATGGCAACTGTTTGTGCCGGAACCATGGCGTTGATGGATGCCGGAGTTCAAATGGTAAAACCGGTTTCTGGTATTGCTATGGGATTAATCACTGATGGACAAAATTTTGCTGTTCTTTCTGATATTTTAG
>CAZSOC010000002.1:0-39638 GCA_964608415.1 uncultured Flavobacterium sp. | reverse complement strand
AAGATGACTTAGGTGATATGGATTTTAAAGTAACAGGAACAAAAGACGGAATTACCGCTTGCCAGATGGATATCAAAATAGATGGTTTGCGTTATGATATTATGGAACAAGCTCTGGATCAGGCACGTGAAGGAAGAATGCATATTTTGGGCAAAATTACCGAAACGATCTCTCAACCAAGAGAAACTGTAAAACGCCATGCTCCAAAAATTATTATGAGAACTATTCCTGGAAATTATATTGGGGCATTAATTGGTCCTGGAGGAAAAGTTATTCAAGATCTTCAAAAAGCAACAGGAACTACTATTGTTATTAATGAAGTAGACGAACAAGGTGTTGTTGAGATCTTAGGAACAAGTCCTGAAGGAATAGATGCAGTATTGGCAAAAATTGATTCTATCATTTTCAAACCACAAATGGGAGAGGCTTATGAAGTAAAAGTGGTGAAAATGCTTGACTTTGGCGCTGTTGTAGAATATATTGCAGCTCCAGGAAACGAAGTATTGCTTCACGTATCTGAATTGGCTTGGGAAAGAACTGAAAATGTAACCGATGTGGTAAACATGGGAGATGTTTTTCAAGTGAAATACCTTGGACTGGATCCTAAAACAAGAAAAGAAAAAGTTTCAAGAAAAGCTTTATTGCCAAGACCTCCAAGAGACGAAAATGCTCCAAGAGAGGAAAGAGGACCTCGTCCGGAAAGACGTGACGACAGAAAATAAATATTTTAAAAAAGTTAAATCAACCCAAACCCCATTTCATTTATTTGAAGTGGGGTTTTTAAGTTTTAAATAAGTGTGCTATTATCAGTTACTCTTTTACAATTTTTACTGTGGCATTACCAATTGTAGTAGTGATTTTTATAAAATACAATCCTATTTGAAGTTCTTCCAAATTTAAAGTTACTTCGCTACTATTGTGATTTGCTGACTTCATATTTCTGCCATTAACATCTATAATTTCAGTGACAAGAATAGCATTTTGAGCATATAGATTTACAAACGTTTTTACTGGATTTGGAAACACAATTAACGTTTTATCCTCATATGTAGCAATATTAAGATTAGAACATCCAATTGAAGTTGGAACAAGTTTATTAACATTAGTTCCATCTCCTAATTGACCAAAATAATTATAACCCCATCCATAAAGACTTCCGTCTGATTTCAAAGCAAGCGAGTGGTCTTCCGCAGCACTGATAGTTTCCCAATTAACATCTAAGCTTACTATTGTAGGCGTATTCTTATCTACATAAGTTCCGTCTCCTAATTGACCAAAATAATTTCTTCCCCAAGACCACAAAGAAGAATCTGCTTGTATTGCTAGGGAATAATAAAAACCTGATGATATAATTTGCCAAGTTGAACCGACACCAATTTGAATTGGCAAATTTCTATTAATATTTGTTCCATCTCCCAATTGTCCATGATTATTTTCACCCCACGCCCAAAGTGTTCCGTTAGATTTGATAGCAATAGAATGGGTAGTTCCCGCACTTATCTTCTGCCAATCAGTATAAAATCCAATTTGAATCGGTAATATATTTGGAATATTAGTACCATCTCCCAATTGACCATAAAAATTACTACCCCAGGCCCAAAGAGTTCCATCCGTTTTTGTAGCAATTGTGTGTGAAAAACCTGCACTTACATCTTGCCAGTTTGTAGCCGTTCCTATTTGTATGGGTATATTTTTATTAGTCGTCGTTCCATCTCCTAATTGTCCAGAAACGTTACTACCCCAAGCCCAAAGAGTTCCGTCTGTCTTTATAGCAATTGAATAAAAATCTCCTGCACTTATACTTTGCCAATTCGTTGATGTACCTATCTGTGTAGGTGTTTGTTTACTGACATTTGTACCATCACCCAACATTCCATAATCATTTCTACCCCAAGCCCAAAGTGTCCCATCTGTCTTTATAGCAAGTGTGTGCTCAATTCCAGCACTTATGCTTTGCCAATTCGTATCACTTCCAATTTGTGTGGGTATATTTTTATGAATATTTGTTCCATCTCCTAATTGTCCTAGAGAATTATAACCCCAAGACCAAAGTGTTCCATTATTTTTTATGCTATGACTGTGATCGCCACCTCCAGCTGTTTTTGTAAAACATTGGGTAAAACTTTGCAGACTTAGACTTAACAATAGTAACGTAAGTATTTTTTTCATTTATTTAAACTTTTTTCATCTGTAAAAATATGTATATTTATACATCTGCTACATTTAGATTATAAAAATATATCATATTACATATTATTTAATATGTGTTTTAAAAACTATTTTTAATTTCAGATAAGTTTTGCCAAGACCTCCAAGAGACGAAAATGCTCCAAGAGAGGAAAGAGGACCTCGTCCGGAAAGACGTGACGACAGAAAATAAATATTTTAAAAAAGTTAAATCAACCCAAACCCCATTTCATTTATTTGAAGTGGGGTTTTTAAATTATTGCCGGTAAACAATTCCGAACATAATGCTTTGAGAACCAAAATCTACAATTCTTTTGTTGAAAAATCCATAAGGCGACCATTGATAATGGCATTGAAAACCAATATTTTTATAATTGAGCTTGATTCCTTGCGACAGATAAAAAGTTGTCAGTACTTCATTAGTCCGTTCCCCATTTCCAAAATTCAATTCATCTGGAGCACTATAAAAATTCAATGCCAAACCAATTCCTGAATTCCATTCCGCATTAAAATTTGTTGATTTTTGAGATAGCGGAACTACTTTTGCAAAACGGGTTCCTATGTTTATTCCAAAATGGTCAGACTTATATTTCACAATAGAATCTCTGTGCCTGAAATTGGGAGCAATAGGATTTTTAGGTATAAAAAAATTAAAACCGAAATCTATATAATCATCCTTAGTCATTTTTGTCCTGAACCAAAACCCAAACGAAGGAGACATTTCAAACTTATCCGACAATTTTCCTAATGGTTGCAAAAAACCTGCTTCGACATAAATCCGTTCGTAATCATCGGACAAGGAATCGGGAGTGGTTTGTGCAATTCCTGAATAAAACATAGCACAACTTGTAATTAAAAATAGTTTTTTCATCTTTTACCAATTTATAAAAGGCATCGACCTTTTGTTGTTTATATTCCAAATTCCGATTTGAAAACCTTTGGAATTGGATTTATTGAAAATACCGACTTGTAATCCATGATTATTTCTGGTTTGGTTAATTATCCCTAAATGCAGTCCTTTCAGGTTATACGATTGGTTGAAAATACCAATAGTTGAACCAATAAGATTATTATTACCATTATAAATACCAATAGAAATTCCGTTTTGATTATCGGCAATCGTTCCTAAAGCAGCTATTGAAATTCCGTTGAAATCATTGAATTTGTTGCCTGCGGAAATATTCAGTCCATTCATACTGGTTGTCGTAAAAAAACAACCTGAACTAATATTCAACCCATTTAGTTTTAAATGTGGTGTATGATTTAAGTTTCGGATCCTGTAATAATCCTCGGTATTCCGGATACTATCTGGCATTTTGTTATTTTTAATAATATCCGGCAAATGCATAATTGCTATAAAACCTATTAATGCTCCAACTGCTGGAGCGGGATTTGCTTCAATATTCAATCCATTGATGGTTTGATTGGCAATTCTTTTATTTTCAATGTGTCCAACCCCAAAAACCAATCCGTTTACTTTGTCAACTTTTTTAGAAATGGGCGATAAACTAAAAATTTGTGAATGGGTTTCAACCGATTCATAAACCGGAACTTTAATGGTATCCTGAGCATTTATACATCCAAATACAAAAAACAATAAAAATGATGTTTTCATAAAAAATCGTTTTAAAATTACATCACAAACATATTGCGATTATCACATGTAAAATTGCGTAAATCAATTATATAAATTCTTATATTTGTGATTATCGCAAATTATGAATTACCAAGAACTGCTTTTAAAAGCTATTAGAAAACAAATTCCAAAGTCGGTTTCGATTATTGATGAGATGGCTTCGGTTTTAAACATCAGCTATGATGCCTCGCATAGAAGGATTTCTGAAAAAAGTAAATTTTCAATTGATGAAACCATCCAGTTGGCGAATCACTTTAATATTTCGTTGGATCATTTATTTCTAAAAGAAGAAAAAATCATTGTGGAGAAAACTATTGAGATCCAAACATTGAAAGACATGCTGCAGTATTTCAAGAAATCTGCCGAGCAGATTGATTTTCTGACAAAGAATCCGAAGGCAATCCTTTTTTATTCTGCTAAGGATATTCCGTTGTTTTATTTTATGGACAGTACGATTCTATCCAAATTCAAAGCTTTTGTTTGGCTAAATCTTCTAAACCCAAATCAAAAAAAAGTCTGCTTTGAAAACTTTGTAATTGATGAGTCTTTTTTGGAACATATGCAGAAACTCAAGCGTATTTATGAAACCGTAAGTGTAAAGGAAGTGTGGAACGACACGACCATCAACAGCAGTCTGCAACAGATTTTGTATTTCTATGAAGCAGGAATGCTCGATTTGAAAAGCGCCAATGCCCTGTGCAAGGATTTAAAAAGAATCATCAGCCTGATCCAAGACAAATGCAACAAACCCGATGGTAATTTTTCTATTTATTATAATGAATTGATATTGCTCAACAACAATATGCTTATTGAAACCGAGGAAAAACTGACCATGTTTGTACCTTATACTTTATTAGGTTATTTTATTACAGATAATGAAAATGCCTGTAAAAACGTGCATCAGTTTTTTAAACAACAAATCAGCAATTCGAAGGCACTGAACCAATCGGGTATAAAAGAGCAGAATTTATTCTTCAACAGGGCTATCCGCAAAATAGATTATTATACAGAACGACTTAATAATCAAGTAGATCTGATGTTCTGAAAAAAATATTTTTCCCTTTTGTAACTTTTTTGCAATTCATTACGTATAACCATTCGTACTACTATCAAATCAAGTACATTCCTACAATGAGACAACTTAAAATTACCAAGCAGGTAACTAATCGTGAAACTGCTTCTTTAGACAAATATCTTCAGGAAATCGGAAAAGTTGACCTTATCACAGCCGATGAAGAGGTAGAATTAGCACAAAAAATTAAAGCCGGCGACCAAAGAGCATTAGAAAAATTGACGAAAGCCAATTTACGTTTCGTGGTTTCGGTTGCAAAACAATATCAAAATCAAGGTCTAACACTTCCCGACTTGATCAATGAAGGAAATTTAGGACTTATTAAAGCTGCTCAACGTTTCGATGAAACACGTGGTTTTAAATTTATCTCTTACGCTGTTTGGTGGATTCGTCAATCCATTCTTCAAGCTTTGGCAGAACAATCTCGTATCGTTCGTTTACCATTGAACAAGATTGGTTCTATCAACAAAATCAACAAAATGTATGCTTTGTTAGAACAATCTAATGAAAGACCACCTTCTGCTGAGGAAATTGCAAAAGAATTGGACATGACCGTAAACGACGTAAAAGAGTCGATGAAAAACTCCGGACGTCACTTGTCTATGGATGCACCACTTGTAGAAGGAGAAGATTCTAACCTTTATGATGTTTTGCGTTCCGGAGAATCTCCAAACCCTGACAGAGAGCTGATCCACGAATCTTTGCGTACAGAAATTGAGCGTTCGTTAGAGACTTTAACACCTCGTGAAGCAGATGTAGTACGTCTTTATTTCGGTTTGGGCGACCAACACCCAATGACTTTGGAAGAAATAGGAGAGACTTTTGACCTTACACGTGAGCGTGTTCGTCAGATCAAGGAAAAAGCAATCCGCAGATTGAAACACACCTCTAGAAGTAAGATTTTAAAAACATACTTAGGATAATTGGCATACTAATTGAAACTAATTTTTGTGTTATCAAATTTATTTGTATTTTGCGCATTCAATTTTATACTAATTACCCAAAAATATTTAAAATAACAACAGTCTGATTAACTGTTCGTTTTTTGATTGATGATTGAAACTCCGGCTGATTACCGGAGTTTTTTTATTTTATTAACTATCTTCTTTGTAAACTTTGCGGTTAAAAATTACCTTTGCAAAAACACACAACAAAATGAAAAATACTTTAATAGCACCATCAGTGCTTGCCGCAGATTTTGCAAACCTGCAGCGCGACATCGAAATGATCAACAACAGTGAAGCCGATTGGTTTCATATTGACATTATGGACGGTGTTTTTGTTCCAAATATTTCTTTTGGAATGCCAGTTCTTGAAGCCATCTCAAGACACGCCAAAAAAACAATCGATGTTCATTTGATGATTATTGATCCAGATCGTTATATCAAGACTTTTGCAGATTTGGGAGCCAACAACCTAACCGTTCATTTGGAAGCTTGTAATCACCTTCACAGAACTCTGCAAGCCATTAAAGCAGAAGGAATGAAAGCCGGAGTAGCGATTAATCCTCATACGAATGTAAACCTATTAGAAGATGTCATTAATGATATCGATCTGGTTTGTATTATGAGTGTAAATCCTGGTTTTGGCGGACAATCTTTTATTGAAAACACTTATAAGAAAGTAAAACAACTGAAAGAAATCATTACCAGAAATGGTGCTTCTACCCTAATAGAAATTGACGGTGGTGTAACAAGCAAAAACGCAGTTCAGCTAGCAGAAGCCGGAGCTGACGTTTTGGTAGCCGGGAATTTTGTTTTTAAATCAGAAAATCCATCCCAAACCATTACTGATTTAAAGAAATTATTGACTGCTTAATCAATATCAAATATAGTTTTTTGTGCCGGTTGCTTTACCGGAACCGGTACATCTAACTTTAAGGTGTCATTTAGTTTTTCAATAAAATGTTTGGCCAATAAAGGCGATTCAAGCTCAATGTTTTGATGCACGAAAAAATATAATTTCTGCAATCCTTCTTCTTTCCATTTTTCAATTCTTGCAATCCATTCATCAAGCCTTGTAACATCCGATGGATGATTTGCACCAACATATCTGACAAAAGCTACCGGATTTGTAAGTCGCATATGAAGCATATCACGTCTTCCTGCCGTATCAACAATAATATTTGTCATATTGTGTTTTTCCAGCAATTGACAAAATTCATTCTGGATTTCAGTATTGTCAAACCATTCGTTATTTCGTACTTCTATTCCAAGAGGAACACCTTTAGGAAAATCTTCAATTACTTTTTTAAGCCTGTCGAAATCCTTTGGTCTGAAATTATCGTGAAGTTGCAAAAAAGCCATTCCGAGTTTTTCATCGAAGTTACTGATGGCATTGCAAAAATCATCAACCACTTCCTTCACATCAATTAAACGCTTATAGTGACTAATCGTATTGGTTAGTTTTGGAAAAAATTTAAAATCATCGGGGGTTTTATTTTTCCATGTTTCTACTTGTTGCCAAGAGGGCATTCCATAAAAAGTAGCATTTAACTCAATAGAATTGAATTGTGTGGAATAATAAACCAACTCATCTTTTGTCCCTCTGGGATAAAATCCTTTGAGATCTGTTCGGTTCCATTTGGCACAACCAATATATGCTTCAAAATTTTTGCTTTTGCTTTTATTTACCAATAGTACTTTCTTGGTTTCCGGAGCGTCTTTTGGAAGCTTGAAATCAATTGAACCCGGGTTTTCTACTTTTCCAAATTGCATATTTTTTTATAGGAAAGATAAGTATATTTTATAAAATGGAAAAAACAGTTATGATAATTGACAGTTAACTCCTTTAGTATATTAGACTTTCGTCGAAATTGATCATTTTTCCGACGTGCTCGAACAAATCGGGAAATTCTTTTTTAAAAACATGTGGAGTTTCAAAGAAATGTTCGAGTAAAACGGCAAGAAATTCAAATTGATTTTCATAGGCATAATCCCTGAAATAATTGGCATTTTGAATTTTCTGAATGGCTTTTTGGTCTTTTAAAATTTTTAAAATTTTTTGAAATTCATCAAAAAAAACAATCGCGCTCATTTCGTTACTTTTTAAAGAATTAAAATGAATGGCATGTGTAAATTCATGTAATCCCAAATTAATATTGTCAGAATCATTTTGAAATCCTTTTAGAAAATCTTTCCAGGAGAATACAATAATTTTTAATTTAGGATTAAATTCTCCTTTATGATTTTCATTAGTATATTTGGAACGATAAATATTCGGATAGATTATAATTTTATTAAAATTGTCTAGTAAATATTTTCTCATCCCGAACGTAAGTTTTATATAGGTTCCTGCAATAAGAATTTTAATTTCATCTGTTATTGATATGTCATTACCAATAAACTCATAGGTTTGGATGAACTTACACACCCGGTGTTCAAAATATGTTTTTCTTTTGAGAGTTAATCGTTGGTAAAATTTAAAATTCTGTTCTAATATAAATCTTTGATGGTTGTTTAATTTCTTTAATCCTAAAGGATAAAAATGAATTAACATTGTTTTTTTGAAAAAGAAAAAATATAAAGGATCTATTATTTTATTAAAAATTATACCTGAAAAACCAATCACATAGATTAGTCGGATTAATTTTAATACAGCCACTTTAATTCAGATTAAATTCTTTATTTATAGAGATTATTTCTCCTTCAAAACTCATTCCTTCGATATTTAAAATAACATCGTTCACTCCTGGATTATTGAAATAAAACTCAAAATTTCCTTCATCATCTGTTAATACATTTGGATTCCAATCATAAACTCCGAAATTTTCAAACCCTTTATTTGAAAACGATAAATATTGAGGTGCTTGATATTGAGATGATTTAGAAAATCCATTTTGAACAAAATAAGAACTGTACAAAAGCTGTTCTTTTTTTGAACTGGTGATAACATGTTTTCTGTATATTTTTATAATTCCACTATAATTCTGCATTCCTGGAACTACTGCATGGGCATTTAGGTAGATTTCATCGATTTCCTGCATTTTGTAGGATTGTAAATCATTAAAAGTCATAAGTTTAAAATCATCAACAAAGATTGCTGGAGATTGTAAATTACCGGTCATTGTATTAGAATGTTTCCCGTAAATATGCAAATCTCCTTGTGCAACAAACGCATTAAACCCGTGAAGATTGAGGTATCTCACAAGGTCACCTCTGTAATCATCAGGAATTTTCTCTCCACGTAGGTTGGAGTTCCCAAATTTGGATCCGTGTTTCAAAACAGGTTTGAGGTTATTTTCGATTTCTACTTCATCAAGATGAATTATATTTTTGTAAATATTGGGTAATTCATATTCTTGAGGATCTTCAAATGAAATTCTTTTACAGTCATTATTTTCAATAGTAAGTTTATGTCTGAAATTTCGGTTACTCAAACTTGTAATATATTTGTTGGACTCTATTGGTTTACTAAAATCAGGAACTTTAAATAATTGAAAATCTATTCTGGAAGAATCTAGTACAAACAGATGTTTGAAACTAAACTCATTGTTTTCATTCAAGTCGGAAAATTCACTGATTCTATAGATCGCAGAAAACATTTTGAGCTTATATTTTCTGTAATCCATCACATCTGTATTTATTTTTCCTTTTACATCCAAACCGATATTAAAATCATATTTGATTTGGGGAACATTTTGTAAAATATTATTCCAGGTATATTTGGGATTTTTTTGATGTATAAGTGCAATATCTAATTGGTAATTTTTTTCTTTACTCGGATTTAACAGGTATTCTTTGAGTTCTCTTATTTTATCGGATAATCTGTCATTTGCATAAAAAGTGCTGTATAAATCGGTATTGTGATTTAAGGATTTTGTTTTAACCGGTAATATTGAGATACTGAGATTTGCATTTTTTAATGATGATTTACCAACAATTTTTATTTTATCGGATGCAATATTGTATTTCATTAAACGAATTTCATCATCAATTACAGGATTTACAAAAATTGATCTTTGACATATTTCCTTAAGTTCATCATCAATTATAGTAAGATTATTAAGCCCCTTATATAATTTTTCTTTTGGGATGATAATGGTAAGTTCTTCTTTGTTTTTTTCAAAAATAAAATCTATTACAGAAACTTGATTATCTTGATTGATTGCCAGATAAAATTTTCGTCCGAGTAAAGAAGGTAATGTTTTGTTATTGGTTTTTACAGTTACCATGGTTTTGTTTGAAACCGCATAATTATTTACTTCTAAAGTAATCCCTGTTTCATAAAATGAAGGAAGGTTTTTTTCATATTTTTTTGAATTCAATTCGAATGAAATTTGATAATTACCTCCATCCGGATTAAAGTAAAATTTTCCGTATCCATGTTGATTAAGAGAAATGGTTTCGGATTTTCCAGATTGAACGTGAGTCAATTCGCATTTTTCGATTTCTATAGGAGAATTTTTACAATCGGTAATTCTCACGACAACAGGATTTTTTATATTACGTATTATTTTCCCACCTTCAGGAATAATAGAAATATTATAATCGTTATATTTTTGGTTAATATATTGATTGACGTTTTTTTCGTCAGAATTTATGATGGTGAGTTTAAAAACAGCAGATTCATCTTCAGAAAAATTGTTCATCCAATTCGTATGGGCTCTGATATAATAATCCCCGGAAATGTATTTGTCTGTAAGTTTGAAATTATTGTAGAAATTACCATTATCTCCAAAAACTAATTTTTGATCTAAGAGTGTCCCTTCTGAATCATAAAGCCCTACAATAATATTTGTAGAATAATAAAAAGGAAGAGATTCTTTTCGGTTTAAAACATAACCCTTAAACCATATTTCTTCGTTAGACAAGTATATGTTTTTGTTGAGATGTAAATGAATATTTTCTCTTTCAAGCGAAAAGTAATTTACAAATGCGTCGGCAATTTTTATTTTATTGACATCTGTTTCTTGTGCATTGTTTTTTGAAATTGAGGCAAGTAAAAAAAATAGGATTAGAAAATAGTTTTTTGTCTTTGCTTGTCTGAACATAGTTTAATTTTTTGGGCAAATTACTATAATTAATAATAATAATGAAAAAAAAACTATTTTTTTTGCTAAAAGAAAGAATAATGAACAATGTAAATTCTGTAAAAAGTTTTCTTTTATTAAAAATATAATTATGGTAGTTTTACCAAATGGAATTGAATTTGTTTTTAAGAAAAGTTGAAGTAACCCGGTATATTTTGCCGTTAAGAGAAGGTGGATCTTTACCTGCTTTGACAGAAGCAAGTGATGGTTTTAAATACGTTCTGAAATTTAAAGGAGCAGGTCATGGAGTAAAAGCTCTGATTGCTGAGTTTTTAGGAGGAGAGATTGCAAGATTGTTAGGTTTTAAAGTTCCGGAACTGGTTTTTGCAACTTTAGGAGAAGGATTTGGACAAAGTGAGGCTGATGAAGAAATTCAGGATTTACTGAAATTTAGTACAGGACTCAATTTAGGATTACATTATTTATCTGGAGCAATGACCTATGATGTAGCAGTAAATGATTGTGATGAACTGTTAGCCTCCAAAATTGTCTGGTTAGATACTTTTATTACCAATGTAGATCGAACTTTCAAAAACACCAATATGTTGATTTGGCATAAAGAATTATGGCTGATTGATCATGGTGCTTCTTTTTATTTTCATCATTCATGGAACAATTGGGAACAAGCAGCATTAACTCCTTTTTCTCTGATAAATGATCATGCATTATTACCCAAAGCAGGTAAGCTGGATGAGGTTAATGAAGCGTTTGTAAGTTTATTATCTCCGGATAAAATAAAAAAAATAACAGATGCTCTCCCAGACGAATGGTTGGTTTGGGAAGGGAATTTGCAAACTCCGGATGAAATCAGGGAGGTATATTTTAAATTTTTAACAACCAGATTATCCAATACGGATCTATTTTTAAATCAGGCGAAAGATGCAAGAAAAATATTTATATGAGTATGCTGTTTTACGCCTGATCCCCAAATTAGAGCGTGAAGAATTTATTAATGTTGGATTATTGCTGTTTTGCAAAAGGAAAAAATATTTGCAGATAAGATATGAAATACCTGTGGAGAAAGTAAAGGTCTTTTGTAAAGAATTTGATATTGAACAAGCAGAAATAAATTTAAAATCATTTCAATTGATTGCAGAAGGAAGTAAAAATGCGGGACCTATTGCAATGCTAGATGTGGCTGAGCGATTTAGATGGATTTCAGCTGTTAAAAGCAGTAGTATTCAAACTTCAAGACCGCATCCGGGTTATACAACAGATTTAGATTTAACTTTCGAGAAATTATTTTTAGAATTGGTAAAATAAAAAAATCTGTCTTGTATTTTTACAAAACAGATTTTTAATAATAATAACCATAAATTATTTTACTAAACTTCGCGAAATTACAATTTTTTGAATTTCTGAAGTTCCTTCGTAAATTTGTGTGATTTTTGCATCCCTCATCATTCTTTCTACATGATACTCTCTCACATACCCATTTCCTCCATGTATTTGGACGGCTTCAATTGTTGTATCCATAGCAGTTTGTGAAGCAAATAGTTTTGCCATAGCTCCAGACTGTGAAATATCCTGCCCTGCATCTTTTTCTGAACCTGCTTTAAGGCATAACATTTCTGCAGCAGAAATTTGTGTTGCCATATCGGCCAATTTGAAAGCAATTGCCTGATGTTTAAAAATTTCTTTTCCGAAAGCTTTTCTTTCTTGTGCGTATTTTAAGGCTAATTCATAAGCACCTGTTGCGATACCTAATGCTTGGGAAGCAATACCTATTCTTCCGCCATTTAAAACTGCCATTGCAAAATTAAATCCGAATCCGTCAATACCAATTCTGTTTTCTTTCGGAACTTTTACATCGGTAAACATTAACGAATGTGTGTCTGATCCTCTAATCCCCATTTTTTGTTCTTTTGGACCGATTTCAAAGCCTTCCCATCCTTTTTCTACAATAAATGCGTTGATCCCTTTATGTCCTTTTTCTATATCTGTATGAGCAATTACGATGTAAGTTGAAGCTGTAGAACCATTGGTAATCCAGTTGTTTGTACCATTTAGTAAATAATAATCACCTTTGTCAATTGCAGTAGTTTTTTGCGAAGTCGCATCACTTCCGGCTTCCGGTTCTGATAAACAAAAAGCCCCGATTACTTCTCCTTTTGCCAATGGGACTAAGTATTTTTGTTTTTGTTCTTCATTGCAATATTTTTCGAGTCCTGCGCAAACAAGTGAATTGTTCACAGACATAACCACTGCTGCAGAAGCATCTACCTTTGCGATTTCTTTCATAGCCAAAATATAAGAAATACTATCTAATCCTGCACCTCCATATTTTGGGTCAACCATCATTCCTAAAAAACCGAGTTGCGCCATCATTTTGACTTGTTCTGTCGGAAATTTAGAATGTTCATCTCTTTCAATTACTCCAGGTAATAATTCATTTTGAGCAAAATCTTTTGCCGCTTGCTGAATCATTAAATGCTCTTCGGTAAGTTTAAAATTCATCTTTGTATATTTGTTTTGCAGTTATTTTTGTTATTTTTCAAATGTAAATATTAATTGGTAATATTTCAAAAAGAAACTATAATTTTAAATCATGATACAGAAAAAATATAATGTTATTGGTGTAATGTCGGGAACTTCTTTAGACGGAATAGATTTGGGGCATATTTTTTTTGAAAATGTGAATGGACAATGGCTTTTTGAAATTATGGAATCTCAAACCGTCTCTTACACAGAGGAATGGGTTGCTATTTTAAAAACAGCTATAAATTATGATTTAGAAGAACTTAATGAATTAAATAAAAAATACACACAATTGCTGGGCAATATAGTGAAGAATTTTATAGAAACTAATTGTTTGCAAAATATTGATGCAGTATGTTCTCACGGACATACAATTTTACATCAGCCACAGTTAGGATATACATTGCAGATTGGTAATTTACCACAAATCGCACAGTTTGTTCAACAAAATGTGGTTTGTGATTTTCGTGTGCAAGATGTAAAACTAGGAGGGCAAGGAGCTCCTTTGGTGCCTGTTGGAGACCGGATTTTATTCCCGCAATATGATTACTGTTTAAATTTAGGTGGTTTTTCTAATATTTCATTTGAAGAAAATCATACCAGAATTGCATTTGATATATGTCCGGTAAATACGGTTCTGAATTTTTATGTAAATCAGCTCGGAAAACCATTTGATGATAAAGGAATGGTTGCACGTTCGGGTTCTTTTAATCAGGATTTATTTGAATTGTTAAATAATATTCCTTTTTACGATATGGTATATCCAAAGTCGCTTGGTTTTGAGTTCGTAAAGGATGAAATTTTTACAGTTATAGATACTTTTAATATTTCTATTGAAGATATACTGCGTACTTTTGTTGAGCATATTGCTTTTCAGATTTCTAAAGTGATTTTTAACAAAAATGCAAATATATTGATTACCGGAGGTGGTGCTTACAACGAATTTCTGATAGACAGAATCCGGTTTTATTTGCCACATGCAAAAATCAATATCCCGAATGCGAAAATTATTGAGTTTAAGGAAGCTCTGATATTTGCACTTTTAGGGGTTTTGAAATTGAGAAACGAAAATAATGTGCTTAGTAGTGTTACCGGAGCGAGCCAGGATCATTCTTCAGGAAATATTTTCTGGTTTGATAAACTCTAATATTCTTTCCAGCGCCATTCCTCTTGATCCTTTGATTAAGAAAAAAGAATCTTTAAACGAATGGTCTTTTATGTGATTTTGCAGATCCTCATAATTTTCAAAGAATTTAGTAGTTTCATTTTCTATATGATTTTTATAAAAATGATTTCCTACAAAATATTTTTTAAGGTTATTCTCTGGGATCAAAAGATCAATAATCTTTTTATGTTCTGCGATGCTTTCTTCTCCAAGTTCAAACATATCACCTAAGATCAAAATTTTATTTTGTTCTTTGAGTTTTATAAAATTTTCTATTGCAGCTTTCATACTACTCGGGTTTGCATTGTAAGCATCGAGTATAATCTGATTGTTGTTTTGTTTGATAATCTGGGAACGATTATTTGTGGGAAAGTAACTTTCTATGGCAGATTTTATTTCGGTTGGATTTACATTAAAATATAAGCCGATAGAAATTGCCGCACAAATATTTGAAATATTATAAATTCCTATAAGATTGGATTGAATTTTTTGGTTGTCAAAATAAATACTTGCAAAAGGATTGGTTTCTGGGTTGGAGAAATGATACTCTCCTTCGTTACCAGTAATACTAAATCCGATATTTTCTATTTCTTGAGAATAGGTTTTTTGTAATTTGTCATCATAATTAATGAAGGTTTTTTTATGGTTGTTTTTTAAATAAGTATATAATTCGCTTTTACCTTTTATTACACCTTCAAATCCGCCAAAACCTTCCAGGTGTGCTTTTCCAAAATTGGTAATATAACCGAAATCAGGTTGGGTGATCTTGCATAAAAATTCAATTTCTTTTTGATGATTGGCACCCATTTCTACAATACCGATTTCTGTTTTTTTATTAAAAGAAAGAAGTGTAAGAGGAACTCCGATGTGATTGTTATAATTACCAATAGTCGCCTTGGTATTATATTTTTTTGAAAGTACCGCTGCGATTAATTCCTTAGTAGTAGTTTTTCCGTTACTTCCTGTAAGGGCAATGATAGGAAGGTTTAAATATTTTCTGTGAAAAGCAGCAAGCTCCTGTAATGTCTGTAAACTATCATTAACTAATACCGTTCGATGGTCGATGTGATATGCCGCATTGTCGATGATTACATATTTTGCTCCTTTTTCAAGAGCTTCTTTTGTAAATGTATTTGCATCAAATCTTTCTCCTTTTATAGCTATGAACAGAGAATTGTCTGTAATATTTCTTGTATCGATAGAAACAGATGAACATTTTAGAAAAAGTTCATGAAGTTGTTTAATTTCCATTTAGAAACAGATATAAATAATAAAAGCCCTAAAGTTAGGGCTTTTATTTATTCTTAAAGTATTCAATAGTATTAATTTCTTGCTTTTTTCTTAGTAGATTTTGATCCTACACTAGACATTGCACATCTAAATCCAATATAGTCTGTTGCCATATCTTGTGGGAAATATCTTCTTTGCGCCGGATCTAACCAATAAGCTCTATCTCTCCAGGAACCACCTTTATACACTCTCACATTGTCGTTGATTAAAGTTGTTCTTTTGCTGGATTTGTCATATTGTCTTACCATATTGTCCAAAGAATCTTTACTTACGTTATGAATTGGAGAATCATACATTCTCTTTTTTTCTTTAGAAGCATCTGTGTCTTCTTCTGAACCGTAATCAAAATATCTCGTAGATTGTTTATCACCATCTCTATAATTTCTGTTGTCGCTTTGAGAGAAATTTTGTCTTAAATAAGTTTCTTTTTCATCAATTGGAACTTGTGCAATCTGACCAGGGAAATTTCTAGCCATAATTCTACCATTTGCGATTGTATCATAAGTGATATTGTCGCTGGTTACAAGCTCAACTCTTCCGTCTTCTCCAATTTTGTTTTTGTAATAAACGTTACCTCTATAGTAGTTAAAGTCGTTTGCTTCATCATCAACAATTGGTCTGTAAACATCAGCAACCCATTCTGCAACATTTCCTGCCATATCATATAATCCAAAATCATTTGGAGGATAAGATTTTACCTGGTTTGTAATATCTGCACCATCATCAGACCAACCGGCTAATCCACCGTAATCTCCTTTTCCTTGTTTGAAGTTGGCAAGATGATCACCTTTTACTTGTCTTTTGCCATTTCTGGTATAAGATCCTTTCCAAGGATATTTCTTTTGTCCTTTCAGTGCATTGTATTCTCTGATACCTACGTTTGCAGCAGCGGCGTATTCCCATTCTGCTTCGGTTGGAAGTCTATATTCCGGATTAATAAGACCGGAACCTCTTGTAGCATATAAATTGATATTGTCTTTAGACTTACCTCTTCTTCCTTTTAATACAATGTCTTCGTTACCGCCATGAGACAATGTAGGAGCGTTGATATAAGTTTCTGTGTCGAAAGTTTGTTCTGCATTGACTTCTTTTACTTTAGAATCTTTTTTCAGGTAACCTTCTTTTTCAAGAGTAGCTTCGTTTACACGATTAGTTCTCCATTTTGCGAATTCTGTTGCCTGAATCCAGTTTACACCTACTACGGGATAGTAAGCAAAAGCAGGATGTCTTAAATAGTTATTTGTCATAGTTTCATTATAACCTAACCTGCTTCTCCACACTAAAGTATCAGGAAGAACTCCATCATAGATATTTTTGTAATTTTCATCTGTTGGCGGGTATACTGTTTTTACCCAATGTAAATATTCGGAATACATTGCATTGGTTACTTCGGTTTCATCCATATAAAATGACTGCACATGCTGCTGATTTGGAGAGTTATTCCAATCATGCATTACATCATCCTGAACTTTTCCCATAGTAAATGTTCCTCCTTCAACTAACACTAATCCAGGAGGTGGAGCCTGTTTTTTGTATTTAGTGTTGAGCTGAAAACCGCCCTTTTTATCGTTGATTTTCCAACCTGTTGCAGACGATACGTTTTTAGAACTATTGTTCTTGCTGCAACTTGAAAAACCAATAACTAGTGCTAAAGAAAGCATTAGTTTGATAGCCATAATTTTGTTTACTTTCATACTTCAAGTAGGTAATAAATTTCGTGCCGCAATATAATAATTTGATACAACATTGCAACAAGTTTTTTTAATTAATAACAAAATTTCAAATAATTGTTTCTTACTGAGAAACTAAAACGTAAAATTAATTGAAATATTATATAGTAACGCAATCTAAAATATTTATTTTTACCATTTGTAATAAAATTAATCTTATATCGTTATTTATCCTGATGAAAAGGATCGTAATATTATTTTTTATTTTTTTGACTTCTAATGTTTCTGCACAATTCAAAGGGGATGTGCTTTTAAATTGGAAAGAGAAAAATCTATACTCAACTTCGACGAAGACCATTTTGATCCCTAATTTTGATGAAAATTTTTTTAGATATGATGAGGTTCGTCAATTAATTTCATTTGAATTTACTACTCCGATTGCTCAGGCTATCAATGAAAATTCATTGAGAATTTCTAATATAAATTATCAGAACATAAGTGTTACAGAATTAGGGAGTCTAAAAAAAGAATCAATACCTACAACTATTAATGCTAAAGCTGAAAATATTATTTCTCGTGATATTAATTTAGTCCGAATTTCTTTAAATCCTATTATAAAAGACGGAATGGGGTATAAAAAAGTAGTTTCGTTTTCTTATGAACTATCTCCAGGAATCAACCCTAATAGCATAGCAAGAAGAGATTTTAACAGTATTTCTAATTCAAAATTAGCTGTAGGGGACTGGTATAGATTTTATGTAGAAAAATCGGGAGTTTATAAAATATCCAAATCATTTTTACAACAATTGGGAATGAATGGAAGTGCTATAAACCCTAATACTATAAAGATTTACGGTTCAGGAGGAAGCATGGTTCCCTTAAGGAACGCTGTGGAATATCCTGCTGATCTAGAAGAAAATGCAATTCAGGTGATTGGAGGGGAAGATGGCTCTTTTGATAATAATGATTATATCCTGTTTTATGCCGAAGGGGTAGATAATTGGAGTCAGGAAAATCGTACACACAATAATTTATATACAGATAGAGCTTATTATTATGTAACTAATGTAGGGGGAATTGGAAAAAGAATTTCTACAATGCCGGTAATTACAAATGCCACTACTATAATAAATACATTTGATGATTATCAGTTTCATGAAAATGATCTGGTAAATCTTGGCAGATTGGGTAGAATTTGGTTTGGAGAACAATTTGGTGTAGAAAATACCAGGTCCTTCGAGTTTAAAATTCCCAATGTAGTAACTACAGAAAACATCAATGTTCAGGTTAGTACTGCTTTTGTCGGATTACAATCGTCCGGTTTTACCGTAGAAATAAATAGTACCAATGCGGGAAATATAAACCTTAGTGCTCCTGGAGATTTATTTTATACAAGTTCCATCGGGAATTTTACAGCAAATGCTTCTGAAAATGTAATTGTAAAATTGAGTTATAACAATAACGGAATTCCAAGTAACAGGGGCTATTTAGATTATATCATATTAAGATCAAAAAGAAAGCTTCAAGGATATGGGAAACAATTTAGATTTCAATATGATGCGGCAGCAACCATTCCGGGAGTTGGTGAATATCAATTTTCTAATGCTTCGACAATAGATCAGGTCTGGGACGTTACAGATATATATAATGTTGTTGCTGTAAAAAATGAAAATCAAAATAACTTTTCTTTTAGAGCCGGATTAGGAGAAATAAGAAAATATATAGCGATAGACCGACAGGATTTTTTTACACCCAAAAAGGAATCTAATGCACGGGTCGCTAATCAAAATATAAAAGGAACAATTCTTAAAAATAGTCAGGGGCAATTTCAGGATGTCGATTATTTGATTATAACTCCTGCTTTTTTGAACAGTTCTGCCGAAAAATTGGCACAATTTCATAGAACAAATTCTAATTTGGTCGTAAAAGTAGTCAGCCTGGAAAATATTTATCAAGAATTTTCTTCCGGCAAACAAGATGTTGGAGCAATAAGAAATTTTGTAAAATATGTTTACAACAACGCTTCTTCAGACAATAAAAGAGTAAAATATCTCAATCTTTTTGGAGATGCTTCTTATGATTTCAAAAACAGAATATCAAATAATACCAATATAGTTCCGATTTATCATTCTGTAAACGGCGCTACGGTAAACGATGCTTCCCATTGTTCAGATGATTTTTTTGTCATGATGGATTTTAACGAAGGTGGAGGAGAAAGTTTATCTGGACGAGCAGATATTGCTGTTGGAAGAATGATCGTAAGTACAGTTGCAGAAGCAGACGCAATGGTTCAAAAAGTTATAGATTATCATGATGTAAAATCGTTTGGCAATTGGAGAAATAACTATACACTTGTAGCAGACGATCCCGACCAGGAGAGAACCGGAGATAGAGAATTACAGTACAGACAAAATGTTTTAGCTGAAAAAATCAAAGAAGAAAAACCTTTTATAAATGTTTATAAAATTTTTATAGACTCTTATGTGCAGGAAGCTGCAGGTGGAGGTTTTAGATATCCAAAAGCAAGAGAAGCGTTTTTTGAAGCTTTTCAAAGAGGTTCTTTAGTTATCAATTATTTAGGACACGGAGGGGAGGATGGATTGGCTGTAGAAAGGATTTGGGATAAAACGGATAGTCAGAATTTATACAATCAATATAAATTACCGTTGTTTATAACACTTACTTGTGAGTTTTCCCGATTTGATAATCCCAACAGAATTACTGCAGGAGAATTGACTTACCTTAACCCGAAAGGTGGTGCAATTGCTATGATTACCACAGTTAGAGAGATAGGGCAGGGGACAGCTCAAAATATGAATGATGCACTTGCCAAAAATCTTTTGTCTTACGGAGATAATAATTACCCTTCCATAGCAGAAGCGTTACGGTTAACAAAAAATACCAATAATTCCAATGTGGTATTTTTTATTGGAGATCCGGCGATACATTTGCCCGTTCCGAAACCTAAAATTATTTTAACTAAAGTTAATGATACGCCTGTCGATGGACAGATAGATGATTTGAAATCTTTAGCAACAATAAAATTATCCGGACAAATTGTAGATGAAAACAATAATCTTCAATCGAATTATAATGGTGCTCTGGCGGTAAATATCTATGACAAGGAGATAGATAAATTAACTTTAAGAAACGATTTTGTTGATGCAATGATCGGATATGATTCAAACAACAATATAATAACCGTACCGTACATGCCGTTTAAAGTTTTAGGAGAAACAATTTTCAGAGGAAATGCATCGGTTACAAACGGTCAGTTCGATTTTACATTTGTAATTCCAAGAGATATCAGGATTCCTTTGGGGAATGGCAGAATAAGTTTTTATGCTAAAAGGAACAATCAATTGCTGGATCACACAGGTTATAATCAGGATATAAAAGTTGGCGGAATTAATGAAAATGCAGCTGTAGACAATACACCACCCCGTGTACGTTTATATATGAATGATGAAAGCTTCATTTCAGGTGGAATTACAAATGAATCTCCCATTTTTCTTGCCTTTATGGAAGATGAAAACGGAATGAACACAGCCAGCGGAATTGGTCACGACATGGTTGCAATTTTGGATGGAGACGAAACCAATCCTTACATTTTAAATGATTTTTATGAAACAGAATTAGATGATTATACCAAAGGGAAAATAAAATTCCCGTTTAGAAATTTAAAAGCAGGATTACATACCCTAACCTTTAAAGCATGGGATGTGTATAACAATCTGGTTACAGCAGAAATACAATTTGTAGTTGTTGGAGATGAAACACTTACACTTACTAATGTGTTAAACTATCCTAACCCCTTTGTAAGTTATACACAATTCTGGTTTACACACAACAGACCATTTGAACCTCTGGACGTACAGGTACAGGTTATGACAGTAACCGGAAAAATTGTTTGGACAAAAAACCAAGTTATTAATACAGAAGGGTTTTTGTCAAGAGAAATAACTTGGGATGGACGTGATGATTTTGGAGACAAAATCGGTAAGGGAGTTTATATTTATAAGTTAACGGTTAGATCAAGCTTAACAAATACAAAAACAGAAAAATTCGAGAAACTTGTTATACTTTAATAAAATACTATATTTGTTCAATATTTTTAAAATTTAAGAATGAAAAAAATATCATTAGTTTTAATTTGCTTATTAACCATACAGTCCATAAATGCTCAGGAAAGAGTTATTACAACAGCCGTACCGTTTTTAATGGTTGCTGCAGATGCCAGAGCCGCCGGGATGGCAGATAACGGAGTTGCAACATCTGCGGATGTTTTTTCTCAACAATGGAATCCGGCAAAATATGCCTTTGCATTAGATAAACAGGGATTTTCTGCCAGTTATACACCCTATCTTACAGGTTTGGCAAACGATATATCTTTAGGACAAATTACTTATTATAACAGAATCAGTGAGAGAAGTGCTTTTGCAGGATCTCTTAGATATTTTGGATTAGGTGACATTCAGGAAACCGATAATGATGGAAATTTAGGTAGAGTTTTGTCTCCAAACGAATTAGCATTAGACGGTTCTTATGCATTAAAATTGGGAGAGCAATTCTCTATGTCTGTTGCCGGTAGATATATAAGATCCAATTTGAAAATCCCAACAGAAACAGGAGATTCAAAACCAGCCAGTAGTTTTGCGGTCGATGTTTCCGGTTTTTATCAGTCTGAAGAACAAGCATACAGTGATTTTAATGGTCGTTGGAGAGCAGGATTTAATTTTCAAAATATAGGCCCGAAAATCAGTTATGATGATGATGAATTAAGTCAAAGTTTTTTGCCTGCCAATTTAAGATTAGGTGGTGGTTTTGACTTTATATTCGATGATTATAATAAGTTAGGGCTAAACGTAGAATTGACTAAGCTCTTAGTTCCAACACCATTAGAGCGATTAGATTATAATGGAGATGGAGAAATCAATAGTGAAGATGATAATATTGCAAGAGAAAAATATAACGATATTGGTTGGGTTGAAGGAATCTTTAAATCATTTGGTGATGCACCGGGAGGATTTAGCGAAGAACTAAACGAGCTTACCTATTCGGTCGGAGCAGAATATTTATACCAGGAATCATTTGCATTAAGAGCCGGGTATTTTAGTGAAAGCAAAATGAAAGGAGCGAGACAGTTTTTTTCTATCGGAGCCGGATTCAAATATAATGTTATCAAAGTAGATTTTTCATATTTGTTCTCTGCTTCAAAAGTGAGAAACCCTCTTGAGAACACATTGAGATTTTCGATCTCATTTGCGTTTGGAGATAAATATGATGAATACTAGTATTTAAAAAAATTAAAAATCAATCCAAATTTCTTTTTTTGAAGTTTGGATTTTTTTTCCTCTAAAATTAATTTCTGAAATTATATATGAAAGAAATCCGTATTAATACCAAGTTTCTCGTTTATGAGAATATTTCAGAACTGCCAATCGATGTTCAGGATTTGATGTCTCAGGCAGTTGAAATTAGAAAAAAGGCTTATGCACCGTATTCAAAATTTAGAGTAGGAGCTGCAATTTTATTAGACAATGGGAAAGTTGTTTTAGGTTCAAATCAGGAAAATGCTGCTTATCCTTCTGGACTGTGTGCAGAAAGGGTTGCTGTTTTTCAGGCAGGAGCATTGTATCCTGATGCCAAAATGATAAAAATAGCAATTTCTGCAACCTCAGATGAAAATCCGGTAAAATCCCCGATTCCACCTTGTGGAGCTTGCAGACAATCTATTGCTGAGTACGAATTTAAACAGGACAATGATATAGAAATATATTTTATGGGCGAAGTAGGAGATATATATTTATCCGAATCTTTAAAAAATTTACTGCCATTTGTTTTTGATAAAAACTACTTGTAAAAATCACCTATTTAATTTTACATCTACAGCAGAAAGTCTTATTTTTGCATTTCGCCTTTGTGTGAGGAAACTATAGTGCGAAATATTTAGAAATAAGAACTTATTCATAATAAGCATTAAGCAAAAAGAATTTTCAAATGAAAGAAATTACAAAAGAAGTTTATTTGAAGTGGTATGAAGATATGCTGCTTTGGAGAAAATTTGAAGACAAATTAGCAGCCTTATATATTCAACAAAAAGTTAGAGGATTCCTTCATTTATATAATGGTCAGGAAGCCGTTTTAGCCGGAGCATTGCACGCAATGGATTTGAGCAAGGACAAAATGATTACCGCATATAGAAATCACGTACAACCTATAGGAATGGGAGTGGATCCAAAAGCCGTTATGGCAGAACTATTAGGAAAAGTAACAGGAACATCCAAAGGGATGGGAGGTTCTATGCATATTTTTTCTAAAGAAAAAGGATTTTACGGAGGTCATGGTATCGTAGGAGCTCAGATTCCTGTGGGTGCCGGAATTGCTTTTGCAGACAAATATTTTGGAAAAGATGGAGTAACACTTACTTATTTTGGAGATGGAGCTGCACGTCAAGGTTCTTTACACGAAGCTTTTAATATGGCAATGTTATGGAAATTACCAGTTGTATTTATTGTAGAAAACAATGGATATGCAATGGGAACTTCTGTAGAAAGAACGGCCAATCATACAGATATCTGGAAATTAGGATTAGGATACGAAATGCCAAGCGGTCCGGTTGACGGAATGAATCCCGTAAAAGTTGCCGAAGCAATGCATGAAGCGATAGAAAGAGCCCGTCGAGGAGATGGACCAACTTTCTTAGAAATGAAAACATACCGATATAGAGGACACTCAATGTCTGATGCACAATTATATCGATCCAAAGAAGAAGTGGAAGAATACAAAAAGATCGACCCTATAACGCAAGTACTCGATGTAATTAAAGAAAAAAACTATGCTACAGATACAGAAATTGAAGCAATAGACGAAAGAGTAAAAGATTTAGTAGAAGAGTGTGCACAATTTGCCGAAGAATCTCCATTCCCGGAAGTACAACAATTGTACGATGTAGTTTACGAAGAAAAGAATTATCCTTTTATTTCACATAAATTATAATTGATATGGCAACAATAATTACAATGCCTCGTTTGAGCGATACAATGACCGAAGGAACTGTTGCTACTTGGCTAAAAAAAGTTGGAGATACTGTAAAAGAAGGAGATATTTTAGCAGAAATCGAAACAGACAAAGCTACTATGGAATTCGAATCTTTTAATTCCGGTACGCTTTTACATATAGGTATTCAGGAGGGAGAAACAGCTAGTGTCGATTCGCTTTTGGCAATTATCGGAAAAGAAGGAGAAGATATTTCTGAATTACTTTCTGGAAAATCTGTTTCAGAAACAAAAGAAGAAAGTAAAGAAATTCCAAAAACAGAAGAAAATAAAATTGAAGCTAAACCGGTCACTTCAGAACTTCCGAAAGGAGTTATTGTAGTAACAATGCCTCGTTTGAGTGATACAATGACGGATGGAACAGTTGCAACATGGCTAAAAAAAGTCGGAGATACTGTAAAAGAAGGAGATATTTTAGCAGAAATCGAAACAGATAAAGCTACTATGGAATTCGAATCTTTTAATTCCGGGACGCTTTTGCATATTGGTATTCAAGAAGGAGAAACTGCTCCGGTTGATACTGTTTTAGCAATTATTGGACCTGAAGGAACAGATGTTTCCGGAGTTGCAGAAAACTATACAAAAGGAGGAACGACAGAAATAACTTCTTCCGAAATAAAATCTTTGGAAACTCAGAACAATAAAGAAGAGAAAACAGTTGAAACGGTTAATGATGACAAAAGAATTTTTGCTTCTCCATTGGCTAAAAAAATCGCTCAGGAAAAAAATATTGATTTGTCTAAATTAAACGGATCCGGTGAAAACGGGCGTATCATTAAAAGTGACGTTGAAAATTACAAACAGGAGAGTCAATCAGCGACAACGCCGTCAACTTCTGATAATGAAGCTGTAAATACTTCAACAGTTCGTCCGTTTGTTCCTGCGGGAGAAACTTCAATAGAAGAGGTTAAAAACTCTCAGATGCGTAAAACCATTGCAAGACGTTTGTCCGAATCGAAGTTTACAGCGCCACATTATTATCTTACAATTGAAGTAATGATGGATGATGCTATGAAATCCAGAACAGCAATTAATGCCTTGCCGGAAACAAAAGTTTCGTTTAACGATTTAGTGATCAAAGCAAGTGCAATGGCATTAAAAAAACATCCGAAAGTGAATTCCCAATGGAAAGAAGACGTTACTGTGATCAATCATCATGTAAATATCGGTGTTGCCGTAGCGGTAGAAGACGGACTTGTTGTTCCTGTTTTGAAATTTACAGATCAGATGAGTCTGACTCAAATTGGCGGAGCAGTAAAAGATTTGGCTTCTAGAGCAAAAAGCAAAAAATTACAGCCTGCAGAAATGGACGGAAGTACTTTTACTGTTTCTAACTTAGGTATGTTCGGTATCACAGAATTTACGTCGATTATCAATCAGCCCAACTCAGCTATTTTATCTGTAGGCGCAATTGTTGAAAAACCGGTTGTTAAAAATGGACAGATAGTTGTTGGAAATGTAATGACGCTTACACTGGCTTGCGATCATAGGACTGTAGATGGCGCAACCGGAGCTCAATTTTTACAAACATTAAAATTATTCTTAGAGAATCCAGTGACAATGTTGGCGTAATTCTCAAAAAAAAATTCATAAAAATATCCCGCTTGATGCGGGATATTTTGTTTATTTTAGCATAACAAAATTCTATAAAATGAGATATTTTTTAATATTATTTTTATTTGTCGTTGCTTGTAAAAATGCAGATGTAACTTCTGGTACGGTAAAATCTGAAGAAAAAAGCAAAACTATTATTTTAGCCAATCAATATAAAGTTTCTGAAGAAAGTGTAGCAAAGAACCTTAAAACACTTGCATCGGACGAAATGGAAGGACGTGCATCCGGTACAAAAGGAGCAAATATGGCAGCAGATTTTCTTAAAGAATTTCTGGAGGAACAAAACATAAAACCATATTTTTCTACTCATTTTGATACTTTAAAAAATTTTTCTCCGGTAACCTATAATGTAGTTGGTTTTATTGAAGGCAATGACCCTAAACTCAAAAATGAATTCGTGATTTTTGGAGCTCATTATGACCATATCGGAATTTCAAAAACAGGTGTTAATGGAGATTTTATTAATAACGGAGCAAATGATGACGCTTCAGGAGTAATCGCTGTTATGGAAATTGCCAAATATTTTGTAAAACATAAAACTAATAAGAGAAGTATATTAATCGCATTTTTTACGGCAGAAGAAGAAGGTTTGTTAGGATCTGCAGAGATGGCGATGAGATTAAAGAAACAAAATTTTAATTTGTACTCGATGCTTAATTTTGAGATGATCGGAACTCCGATGAAAGCTAACCATGACAGTTATGTAACTGGTTTTAGCAGAGGAAATATAGCTGAAATGATCAATGCTTATGCCGGAAAAAAACTAGTAGGATATTTACCTATGGAGTTTCAGTACCAACTTTTTATGCGATCGGATAATTACCCGTTTTTTTTGGAATTTAACACACCTTGTCATGCAGTAAGTACATTTGATTTTACAAATTTTGATTATTATCATCATGTAAAAGACGAATTTGAATTAATGGATACCAAACATATGAGTTCTTTAATTCAGGATTATTTAAAAGTAGCGGAAGGAATGACCAATTCTCTTGAAAAAGAAATTGTGCTGAAAGCCAAAAAATAAAAAATGGAAGAAAGATTCCATCTTATAATGATAATTGGAGGAGTGGAATTGATACAAGGGTAAAATAAAAGGAGATTTACATTTTATAAATCAGTTAGAGATAAAAATGAAAAATATAATTGTTACAGGAACCAGTCGGGGTATAGGATTGGAGGTTGCAATGCAGTTGGCAAAATCAGGTCATCAGGTTTTGGCGATTTCACGAAAAATTTCACCGGTATTGGAACAAGAGAAAAATATAAAATGTTTATCGGTAGATTTGTCTAAATCTGAAGATTTACAGAGAGTTACAGTGTTTTTGAAATCCCACTGGACTCAGGTTGATGGAATAATTCATAATGCCGGACAATTGGTTTTGAAACCGTTTCTTCAAACTTCGGTAGAGGATTTCAGACAAATTTATGAAACCAATGTTTTTGGTATTGTAGGACTTAACCAAATCGCAATTCCGATGATGCAGCCGGGAAGTCACGTGGTCTCTATAAGCTCAATGGGAGGCATTCAGGGAAGTATGAAATTTGCAGGATTGTCGGCTTACAGTTCGAGCAAAGGAGCAATAATTACGTTATCTGAGTTGTTGTCAGAAGAATACAAATCTTCCGGAATTTCGTTTAATGTTTTGGCTTTGGGAGCAGTTCAGACAGAAATGCTGGAAGAGGCTTTTCCAGGATATCAGGCACCCTTGACCTCGGCAGATATTGCTAAATATATTGCAGATTTTACTTTAAACGGGAATCAGTTTTTTAACGGAAAAGTATTACAGGTTTCTTCTTCTACTCCATAAATTTTGTTGTTGTTTTGAAACAGATTTTAGAAAAATATATTCCGGAACACGCAGTCGATCTCGTTTTTGACATGATTGTTACAAACAACGTTCATCTGAAAATTGTTAATGAGAGAGTAACCCGCCATGGAGATTACAGAAAAGCCTCCAATGGAAAGCATGAGATTACTGTAAATGCAACTCTCAATAAATACAAATTTCTAATGACTTTGATTCATGAAATAGCACATTTGGTGGCTTTCGAAAAATTTGGCAAATTGATCAAACCACATGGGACAGAATGGAAATATACTTTTCAGCGGTTAATGCTTCCTTTTTTAAGACCTGAGATATTTCCTTCTCAATTACTGGGATTGCTGGCATTACACTTTAAAAACCCTACTGCAAGCAGTGATACAGATGCCAGATTAACTTTGGCAATGAAAAAATATGATGAACAAACCGATCTGAATTACATTTTTGAAATTCCTACAGGAAGCTTGTTTAGAATAAAAGGAGGGAGGATTTTTCAAAAGCAAGAAAAGAAAATCAAGAGATACGTATGTCTGGAAGTAAAGACGGGGAAGAAATTTCTGTTTAATCCAAATGCTGAGGTTGAAATTATTCCTCAAAAGTTATAAGTAAATAATGTTAGAATCATATTAAAATAATCAACAACGAATTCTTAATTTGTATATTTGAAAGTTGTAAATTTCGTGTTCAGCAAATCAATATGAATAATAAAAATCTATATGCCATTATTATGGCCGGCGGAGTTGGATCCAGATTTTGGCCGGTAAGTACAGTAGAGTTTCCCAAACAATTTCACGATATGTTGGGATGTGGTCATACACTCATACAAAAGACATTTCACAGATTGGCAAAAATAATTCCTACAGAGAATATTTTGGTTTTAACTAACGAAAGATATAATGATTTGGTTTTAGAACAATTGCCTGAAATCAACACTTCACAGATTTTACTTGAACCGGCGATGAGAAATACAGCACCTTGTATTCTTTATGCTTCGCTAAAAATATATAAACAAAACCCGGATGCTGTAATGGTTGTCGCGCCGAGTGACCATTGGATTGAAGACGAAAATGCTTTTATTGAAAACCTTCGAACGTCTTTTGAATATTGTACCGATCATTCTGTGATGATGACTTTAGGAATTCAGCCAACGTTTCCTAATACTGGTTTTGGATATATAGAATTTGATAAAAATCAATCTGAGGAGGTAAAAAAAGTAGTTCAGTTTAGAGAAAAACCAGATTATAAAACGGCACAAACATTTTTGGCAAATGGCAATTTTCTCTGGAACGGAGGAATTTTTATCTGGAGCGTAAAGACCATTTTGGAAGCATTCGAAAAACATCAACCTCAAATGTTCGTTTTGTTTCAAAATGGAAATGAGTTTTACAATACTCCGAATGAAGCTCGTTTTATAGAAAAAAATTATGCAAAAGCAGAAAATATTTCTATAGATTATGCGGTTTTAGAAAAAGCTCAAAACGTATATGTAATTCCTGCCAGATTCGACTGGAATGATTTAGGAACCTGGGGTTCACTGTATGAAAAACTAGAGAAAGACCAACATAATAACGCAATTGTTAATGCTCATGTTGTTTTAGAAAATGCTACTCACAACATTATAAGAACAGATGCATCCAAGCTTATTGTAATCGATGGTCTGCACGATTATATTATTGTAGACAAAGAAGACGTGTTGCTGATCTATCCTAAATCGAAGGAACAGGAAATAAAAAATGTAGTTGCCCGTATACCGAAATAATTATTTTCTCTCTCTGAGATAAGCTTCACGAACTTTTTTGAATAAATTAGAAGAATAGACAAAATCTACTACAGCTTCGTTGTCTGTAATAAAGATTTCTTCTTTGGATCCCTGCCAGGCTTTTAAACCATTTTTCAGGAATAAAATGTTGTCACCGATCTCCATAACAGAATTCATGTCGTGTGTGTTAATCACAGTTGTTATGTTGTATTCTTCTGTAATTTCTTTAATTAAATTATCAATAATAGTAGAAGTGTTAGGATCGAGACCGGAGTTAGGTTCATCACAAAATAAATATTTAGGATTATTTACAATAGCACGCGCAATGGCCACTCTTTTTTGCATTCCGCCCGAAATTTCTGATGGTAATTTTTTGTGAGCATCAATGAGATTGACTCTTTTTAGAACTATATCTACACGATCATTTATTTCTGAACGATTTTTGGATGTAAACATTTTAAGTGGAAAAGCAACATTTTGAGCAACAGTCATAGAATCAAAAAGAGCACTTCCTTGAAAAACCATTCCGATTTCTGTTCTCAAATCTCTTTTTTCTTCTCGGGACAAATCTGCATAAATTCTGCCATCAAAAGAGATTGCCCCTGCATCCGGAGTGTGAATTCCTAATAAAGATTTAAGTAAAACAGTTTTACCGGAACCACTCTGACCAATAATGAGGTTAGTTTTTCCTGTTTCAAAAACGATAGAAACACCTTTTAAAACCTTGCTGTCACCAAAAGATTTTTCTAAATTTTTAACCTCTATCATTTGCTTAAAAGTAATTGTGTTAGAATATAATTAATTAGAATAATAGTAACTGAAGTCCAGACAAACGCAACAGTACTTGCTTTACCCACTTCTAAAGCTCCTCCTTTCATATAGTATCCATGAAAAGAAGGAACCGTAGCTAATATTAATGCAAAAACAAAAGTTTTGATAAAAGCATAAGCGATGTGAAAAGGAATAAATTCGCTCTGTAAGCCATAAATAAATTCACTTCCGGTTACAAAACCACCATAAACACCGGCAATCCAGCCTCCCAAAATCCCTAAAAACATTGCAATACCGATAACAAAAGGATATAATAATAACGCTATGATCTTAGGAAAGATAAGATAATTCAGAGAATTTACTCCCATAACTTCTAACGCATCGATTTGTTCGGTTACACGCATTGTCCCAATACTTGATGTGATAAACGAACCCATTTTACCAGCCATAATAATCGAAATGAAAGTAGGAGCAAATTCCAAGATTACAGACTGCCTGGTAGCAAAACCAATGAGATATTTAGGAATAAGCGGATTGGTTAAATTGAGAGCTGTCTGAATAGAAACAACGCCTCCGACGAAAAATGAGATGAAAGCTACAATACCAAGTGAACCGATAATTAAATCATCAATTTCTTTTATGATCAGACCTTTCATTACAGACCATTTAGTCTGTTTTTTAAATATTTCAATCCACATAATGGAATAGCGGCCAATTTGCGATAAATAACGAAGCAGCATCATATTTTCTAAATATGGGCTAATTTAAAAAGAACTTATGAGTTTTATGGTATCCAATCTCATAATTCTTATTAAAGATTTTATTCTGATATATTACGGAGAATATTTTGCAACCAATTGGAAAAGTCTGAATGAGATCGTAAATAGAATTTAAGAAATATAAAAAAACCGTCTCAAGATTGAGACGGTTTAGTAATTGTATTATAAATATAAAATGAATTATTTTTTTACAATTTTTACAGATTCAGACTTATTGTCACCAACAATCTTCATAATGTAAGTTCCAATGGCCAATTCTGAGATATTAATTTGGTTACTGGTAGAGTTAAGAGATTTACTCATTACTTTTTGACCCAAAAGATTGAAGATCTCAACAGTATTAATTTGCTCAACAGAATTTACATTTACAATAGTATTTGCCGGATTAGGAAAAACTTTTAATCCTTCAAATACAGAATCAACTACAGACATAGATGGTTGAATATCAATAGTAAAGTCTAAAGACTCACCCCATGAACCTGTATAACAAGGATTGGGTGTTGATTGTCCTGAGTCTGCTCCGGAAATTCTAACTCTATGAAGACCAACCAGATCATTGTTATCTGGAATTTGTATACTTGCAGCCAAAGTTGTAGGACTAGCAGAAGAAGATATACCTGAGAACAATTTTTCTGATTCTTCAAAAGTATAATTGTCGTTCAAATCTACCCATACGTGTATGTTCCAGTCATATCCCGTTGAGCTACTTGTAGATGTTTGTAAATTAATATTAAATTCAACAAGTTCTCCCATTTCTACAGTTACAATATCACTTTCAGTAAGATCGGTATAGTATGGACCTGATGCGGTTAAAACAACATCATCCCCAAATTCAACTGTTGTGATACCATTTCCATCTACACTGGTTGTAGTTGCAGAACAGTAACATCCTTCTTCTGCAGTAGTAATTATATTTTCCTCACAGTCTAGAGCATCTCCGAAACTGTTGTAAGGAACAAATTTTACGTAGTATGTTGTGTTATGATTTCCTGTAAAGTTTACAGATGTAATACTGCCTAAATCTTGTCCGTCAACAACGTCATATACTTCTGTAGCAGTTCCTACATAAGCTTTATATCCATCTGCACCCGGAACAGCTTCCCATGTAATCAATGTAGCAAAATTTCCACAGTTTTCATTGGGTTCATATACTATGTCAAAGATACATTCCGGAAGTTCGGTAGGCGTTTCTTCCCATACAAAATCATCAATAAAAATGGATCTGTAAGTTCCACCTAAACCATGTTTGAAAGCGATGAAACTATCAGTAGTTGGTTCTTCTATGTTTAGTACATATTCTGTTAATGTTCCGGTTAATGTGTAAGTTTGTAATGGAGTAAATGTACTGGCATCATAAGGGTCTGTCATTGTACCGGCAATCAAATTATAGTTGTTCCCAACTGCTTTGAATTTTGCTCTATGTGTTCCGTTAGGTAAATCTGTAAGTGCAGGAGTGATAAGCATTAAAGTGGCATTTGTATCATCTGAATTATATAATTCAAATTGACCATTCCAGGCTATCTCAGCATATGCATAAGGGCTGGTAGTTTGAACGTTTCTACCCCAACAATCCGGCATATAATCGGAATTGGCATTACCAAAGTTTTCTGTAAAGCTTTCAAAAGGATCACAAAAAGTTTTGAAAGCATAAGGACCTGTCCAAACGCTTAGATCTTCTGAGATACAAACTGTTTGAATATAATATTCATAAGATTCGTTAGGTTCTAAATTGGTAAATGAAAAAGTAGGAGAAGTTAATCCGGGAAATGTTTCACCCTCACCTGGTTCAAAACCGGCTATCCCGTATTCCAAATTAAATGAAGAAGAAGTAGCGGTAGTTGCCCAATTTGCTGTTGCAGATTCGTTAGTGATATCTTCTGTAGTTGCTTCAGTAACCGGCAAACAAGCTGGAGCTTCTATAACATTGATCATAAAATCCAAAGTAACTCCGTATGATTCCATGTAGCAAGGGTTTGGATTTTCCTGACCCGTATCTGCACTACCGATTCTCATTCTGTGATTTCCTATTTGAGCATCTATCGGCATTATAAATGTAGCATTGAGAATTGTTGGGCTTTCTGCCAGTGATATACCGGTATAAACTTTTTCATCTTCCCCAAAAACAAAATCGTCATTAAAGTCGATCCAGATATGAACATCATAAGTATATCCCGAAGACCATTCTGATCCTGTATAAAATGTTATTTTAGTATTAGCAGGCACTCCTTGTGGCAGATCTTGGATTTCATTTTCTGTATTGTCAATATAAGTTTCGGACGATGAGGGAATATCATATTCTATTTCTCCGATTTCTACATTTGTAATTCCTAAACCATCTTTACTGGTAGGGACAGAAGGACAATAACATCCTGTTTCTGCAGTAGTGTATATTTCTTCAGTACAGTCGATAGCTTCTCCAAGCGCATTGTAAGGAACTACTTTTACATAATAATCTGTATTAGCCAATCCTGTGTATGAATAACTTAGATTATTCAATAAATCAATATTCGAAACAATATCATATATTCCTGTTTCTGTTCCTATAGATATTTTATATCCATCTGCTCCTTCTACAGCAGACCAAGACATATTTGTAGCATACGTTCCGCAATCGTCGTTAATAATAATTTCAAGATCACTCACACAATCAGGAGCAACTTCAGGAATTGGCTCCCAAATTATGTCGTTTATAAATATGGGAATATCATATTCTGACATATCGTGTTTAAAAACAATATATGATCCTTCTTCAACATCGGCAAAACTTACAAAATAGTCAGTATTTTCTGTTCCTATTTCAAAGCTTTGAACTAAATTAAATGTTGTCGGATCCGTCGGGTTGGTTAATGTTCCAATTGATAAACTTCCGGTATCTACCCACCAAGACCATATGTATGCCTTGAACTTCAATCTATGTGTTCCTGATGTTATATTTGATAGATGTGGGGTTACTACTCCTAAAAAACCATCCACTGTATATTCATTATAGAGTACCATTTCTCCAAAATCTGCGCCTATAAAAGAATATTCATATTCTGATGTGTTGATTGTTGACCAGCAATCAGGTATATCTCCATCATCTACATCATCAAATGTTTCTTCTAACTCTGTGTAAGATCCACAAGTAGTAAATGAAAACTCTGTACAACCACTTGCAATTCCGTTATCGTTATAAGGAACTATGGTTACATAATAGGTTGTTGCAGGTAACAAAGGTGTAGGAATGGCGTAAGTCAAAACGTTCCCAACATCAAAACTATCCAAAACATCTGTACCGTTTGTAGCAGTACCAACAGAGATTAAATAACCGGCTCCTCCGGATGCCCCAAACCATTTTAATACACCGTTAAGGCTTGCCATATCAGCTCCATCTACCGGATCAATTAATTCTGCATCACAAAGAGGAACTTCTTCGGTAGTATAAGTTACTTCTATGGTAATACTCATAGACAGCATTTCCGGCCATTCATCAGCATCGCTGGAAATAATTGCTAAATTTTCAAAACCTGTAAGATCTAAATTAATTAAATCAGAAGGGCATACATCAGATATTGTACCGTCTAAGTCCATGCTAAACGAGTAGTAATTATTACAATTTTCACCTGGATACTCTACAGAAAACATAACTGCATCTTTAATCTTGATGGATTGTACTTCACCCAGATAGCAAGTGATATCTCCGAATGAAACGGTTAATGTTGTAGAGGCGTCATCATTTCCCAAAACCGTGAAGGTTTGCTCACAGGTTATTTGTCCGTACCCGGAGGTGACCGACAGCAAGAAAAATAAGATAATTTTCTTCATAAGCTTTAATTTGGTTGTTAATAATTAATAAGTATGTTAATGTTATGCTAATGTAATTATTTATTGGGGAATAAAGTTTTAAACTTGAAAAAAATATTAAATATTCAAGTATGATGCTGTTTTTATATTTAAAATTTAATTTAATGGAACTATATTGATAATAGTTGAATGTTTAAAATATTTTACACAAAAACGTTTATTTCGTTATTGTTTTTATATTTTTTAATGTAAATGTTAAATTAATAACGAATTATATGATTTTGATTAGTTTTATTTTTTATATCTATTTAAAGATAAATTAACTTTTTTACATTTTTATTTTTAAAAATATTGTATTAAAAAATTAAAAATGAATATTTTGAAAAGTTTTTCGGGGCAGTTTAAGTATTGGAAATCATTTCTTATCCATATAAAAGAAACACAAGATGGTTTTTTTATAAAGTAGTATATTTGCAGAACAACAACACATCAATACAATGAATTATTTTTCATCCGATTTCAAACTCGGAATTCTCGGTGGAGGTCAGTTAGGTAAAATGATGCTTTATGATACCCGCAAGTTCGATGTTCAAACTTATGTTTTAGATCCTAGTCCTGAAGCACCAAGCAGGATATCTTGCAATCATTTTTTTCAGGGAGATTTAATGGACTTTGAAACCGTTTATAATTTTGGAAAACAAGTAGACGTATTAACTCTTGAAATAGAATTGGTAAATATTCAGGCATTACAAAAGCTTGAAGAAGAAGGTGTAAAAGTTTACCCATCTTCAAAAACTTTACAGCAGATTCAGAATAAAGGAATTCAAAAATTGTTTTATGATCAGCATCAAATTCCAACTGCACCATTTTGCCAATTTCAAAATAAAAATGATTTTTCTACTTATGTAAAAAATAAGCAAGAACTACCTGTCGTTTGGAAATGTACTCAATTCGGTTACGATGGGAACGGTGTGAAAATCATCAGAAAAATAGAGGATCTTGATCATCTTCCTGATGTAGAATGTATTGCAGAAGAAATGATTTCTTTTAAAAACGAATTGGCGGTTATCGTTGTGAGAAATCCTGCCGGAGAAATTAAAACCTACCCTGTTGTGGAAATGGAATTTCACCCCGAAGCCAATCAGGTAGAATATGTAATCTGTCCTGCAAGAATAGATCCGAAAGTTGCAGAAAAAGCTCGTGCTGTAGCATTAAAAGTATCAGAAAAGTTTGAACATATAGGAATTCTCGCTGTAGAAATGTTTCAGACAAAAGACGATCAGATATTAGTAAATGAAGTTGCTCCAAGACCCCATAATTCCGGACATTATTCGATAGAAGCAAGCTACACTTCTCAATTTGAAAATCATATACGGGCTATTCTCAATTTGCCTTTAGGCAGTACCGAAAGTAAAGTCGCAGGAATTATGGTAAATTTGGTTGGAGAAGAAAATTACGAAGGTCAGGTGGTTTATAAAAATATAGATGAAATTATGCAATTAAATGGTGTCACACCACATATTTACGGAAAACGTCAAACCAGACCTTTTAGAAAAATGGGGCATGTAACCATTGTCAATGAAGACATCAATGAAGCAAGGAAATTAGCAGAAAAGGTAAAAAATATGATAAAAGTAATCAGTCAATCATAAAAAAAATAACGATGAGTAAAGTAGCCATAGTAATGGGATCTGTTTCGGATATGTCGGTAATGCAGGACGCAATAGATGTATTAAAATCATTTGAAATTGAAACAGAAGTTGATGTAATTTCGGCACATAGAACACCGGAAAAGTTATTTGAATTTAGTAAAAATGCACATAAAAAAGGAATTACTGTAATTATTGCCGGAGCCGGAGGAGCTGCTCATTTACCGGGAATGGTCGCTTCTATGTCACCACTTCCTGTAATTGGAGTCCCTGTAAAATCAAGTAATTCCATCGATGGTTGGGATAGTGTTTTGTCAATTCTTCAAATGCCCGGAGGAGTTCCCGTTGCTACAGTTGCACTTAATGGAGCTAAAAATGCAGGAATTCTGGCAGCTCAAATTATTGGAAGTGCAGATCAAAATGTACTTCAGAAAATTATTGATTACAAAGAGCAGCTTAAAGTAGCAGTTCTTGATGCTTCCGAAAAAATGAAATAATTGTATTACCAAATAAACCTCAAAATTGTTATTTCGAAATATTTTCGTAGTAACGATTTTCTTTTTTTATTAATAATGATAAAAGATGAATATACTTACTCAAAAATTTAATACGATCCATGATACTGCTCCATTTTCAAAAATAAAAAATGAAGATTTCATGCCGGCTTTTCAAGAAGCAATTGCAATGGCAAGAACAGAAATAGATGTGATTGTAAATAATAAAGATGTACCAAATTTTCAAAATACGATTGAGGCAATGGCGTTTAGCGGATCAGTCTTAGATAGGATCTCTAATATTTTTTTCAATCTTCATTCTGCAGAAACCAATGATGAAATTCAAAAAATTGCTCAGGAAGTTTCTCCAATATTATCTGAGTTTGGGAATGATATTCGGTTAAATGAAAAATTATTCGAAAAAGTAAGAATCGTTTTTCAACAAAAAGACCAGCTTAATTTATCTGCCGAAGAGAGTACTTTATTAGAAAAAACATATAAAAGTTTTGCTCGTAATGGTGCAGATCTACCGGAAAATAAAAAGAACGAACTTCGTGATATCGATATGAAATTATCGAAACTGAGTTTGGAATTTGGAGAAAATGTCTTGGCGGAAACACATGCTTTTCAATTGCATATTGTTGATAAAAATGACCTATCGGGTCTGCCCGAAGGAGTGATTGAAATGGCAAAAGAATTAGCTGTTGCTCAAGAAAAGGAAGGATGGGTTTTTACATTGGATTATCCAAGTTATATTCCATTTGTGACTTATGCAGACAATAGGGAATTACGTAAAAAAATGTCGCTTGCCTTTGGTGCTAAAGGATTTCAAAATAATGAGTATAATAACGAAAAAATAGTTCTTGAGATTGTCAATTTACGTTATCAGAGAGCAAAATTGTTGGGGTATGAGTCACATGCTCATTTTGTTTTAGAAGAAAGAATGGCAGAAACTCCTCAAAAAGTAAATGAATTTTTATTCGAATTACTAGAAAAAGCCAAACCTGCAGCTTTAAAAGAATTTGATCAATTAAAAGAATTTGCCAAAGATATTGACGGAATCGAAATATTAGAAAAATGGGATGGAGCTTATTATTCAGAAAAGCTCAAAAAACAACTGTTCGATTTGGATGATGAATTGTTGAAGCCCTATTTCCCATTGGAAAATGCCTTACAAGGAGTTTTTGAAATTTCCGGAAGACTATATGATTTGTGTTTTTCAGAAAATTATTCGATAGACAAATACCATCCGGATGTAAGAACTTTTGATGTGATCAACTCACAAGGAGAATTTATTGCAGTTTTATATACTGATTTTTTTCCAAGAAAAGGTAAAAGAAACGGAGCGTGGATGACATCTTTTAAATCGCAGTATTTTCAAAACGGAACCAACGAAAGACCACATATTTCCATAGTCTGCAATTTTACTCAGCCTACCGGAACCAAACCTTCTTTACTTACGTTTAATGAAGTAACGACACTGTTTCACGAATTTGGACATGCTTTACATGGGATGTTAGCCAATACAGTTTATCCAAACTTATCAGGAACAAATGTTTTTTGGGATTTTGTAGAATTGCCCAGCCAGGTTTTCGAAAACTGGTGTTACGAGCCGCAGGCTTTGGCTCTGTTTGCAAAACATTATAAAACAAACGAAGTGATTCCTTCGTTATATATTGATAAAATTAAAGAAAGTGCCAGTTTTCAGGAAGGTATGGCAACTTTACGACAATTAAGTTTTGGGTTATTAGATATGGGCTGGCATGGGCAAAATCCATCAGAAATCAGCGATTTAAAGCTTTTTGAAACCGAAAAATTTATCACAACTCAATTGTTTCCGGATGTTCGGGAAAATGCTATGAGTACATCCTTTTCTCATATTTTTCAAGGAGGATATTCATCGGGTTATTACAGTTACAAATGGGCAGAGGTTCTCGATGCGGATGCTTTTGAATGTTTTAAAGAAGCAGGAATTTTTAATAAGGATGTTGCTCAAAAATTCAAAGATAATGTATTAAGCAAAGGAGGAACAGAACATCCAATGATCTTATATAAAAGATTCAGAGGAAAAAAACCTGAATCGGATGCATTATTGAGAAGAGCAGGGTTGATATAACACAAAAGTCATCAGAAATGATGACTTTTGTGTTATGTAAAATTAAAAAAAACTCCTTAATTAAGGAGCTTTTTTTAGTAGCGGGAATTGGACTCGAACCAATGACCTTCGGGTTATGAGCCCGACGAGCTACCTACTGCTCTATCCCGCGATGTGCGTTTGTATTCTCAATATGTTTTTCTTTATTGAATAAATCAATAAAACCTTAGTAGCGGGAATTGGACTCGAACCAATGACCTTCGGGTTATGAGCCCGACGAG
>CAZSOC010000001.1:269313-274379 GCA_964608415.1 uncultured Flavobacterium sp. | reverse complement strand
CAAAATATTTCTGATTGTCGAAAAACATTTGGGTTACTATATACGCTGCACCATTCTTTATTTTTTGCTTAAGAAAATGAATGTCACTGTCAAAACTCGGGGCTTCCATATGCTTTTCGGGATAACCGGCAACTCCTATACAAAAATCAGTACAAGAAGAGTTTTCTAAACATTCGTCCAGATAAATTCCTTTGTTAAGGTTTGAAATTTGAGAAACCAACTCACTTGTATATTGATTTCCATCTTTTTCGGGTTTAAAATACGTTTCGTTTTTTACAGCGTCTCCCCGTAAAGCCACTACGTTCTGAATGCCCAAAAAATCCAGATCGATCAAAAAATTTTCGGTATCTTCTCTGGTAAACCCTCCACACAAAATATGCGGAATTGCATCTACCTGAAATTTATTCTGAATTGCCGAACAAATCCCCACAGTTCCCGGACGTTTTCTTACTACTTTTTTTTGTAGCAACCCGTTTGACAATTCTTTGTATTCGTATTCTTCACGATGATAGGTCACATCAATAAATGGTGGCTTAAACTCCATCAATGGTTCGATATTATCAAATATACATTGAATGTTTTGACCTTTTAGAGGAGGTAATATTTCGAAGGAAAATAACGGTTTCCCTTTTGCATTTTTTATATGTTCTGTTACTTTCATTTTTATATCTTAAGGTTTCGAAGTCGAAAGTCGGAAGAAGATTTTCTTTGATACTTTCGGCTTTATGACTGATTTAATCTGCTATATTCGGCGAAAGCCATTTTTCTGCATCTTCTATACTAATATTTCTACGCTGGGCATAATCGGCTACCTGATCTTCTTTTATTTTTCCAAGTCCGAAATACTTACTTTCCGGATTGGCAAAATAATATCCCGAAACAGAAGATGCAGGCCACATTGCCATACTTTCTGTGAGCTTTACTCCTATTTTTTCTTCAACTTGTAATAATTTCCAGATGGTGGGTTTTTCCAGATGATCCGGACAAGCGGGGTATCCTGGTGCCGGACGGATTCCTTTATAGTTTTCCCTAATCAGTTCTTCGTTGGTTAAATCTTCATCTTTGGCATAACCCCATATTTCTGTTCTCACCTTATGATGTAAATATTCGGCGAAAGCTTCTGCCAGACGATCTCCTAATGCTTTTACCAAAATAGAATTATAGTCGTCTAAATTTTGCTGAAATTCCCGCGATTTTTCATCTACTCCAAAACCGGTTGTTACACAAAAACATCCAATATAATCTACTTTGTCTGACTGTTTTGGTGCAATAAAATCTGCCAATGCAATATTTGGAGCTCCTTTGGTTTTTTGAGATTGCTGCCGTAAAGTAAGAAAAGTTGCCAATGGATTTCCTTTTTCATCTATTACCAAAATATCATCATCATTGATTTGATTAGCCGGAAAAATACCAAGAATCCCTCTGGCCTCAAACCATTTTTCTGAAACAATCTGACTTAATAATTTTTGAGCATCATTAAATAATACTGATGCTTGTTCTCCAACAACTTCATCCGTGAGTATATTTGGATATTTTCCATGCAATTCCCAGGACTGGAAAAATGGTGTCCAATCTATATAATCAAGTAATTGTACTAATTCGGTTTCAATAATTTTAGTTCCTATAAAATCGGGTTTGAAAGGGTTGAAATTTTCCCAGTCAATTTTGAATTTATTCTTTCGGGCATCTTTAATATTCCAATAATTTTTCTCCCTAACCCTGTTAAGAAATCCTTCTCTGAGCTTATCGTATTCCAGACGAATATTTTGAGTATAAGCTTCTTTAGTGTCGTTTTGCAGCAAATTATTTACAACTGTAACTGCTCTTGATGCATCGTTTACATGAACAACAGAAGCTTCGTATTCCGGAGCGATTTTTACTGCTGTATGTGCGCGGGAAGTTGTGGCTCCGCCAATCATTACCGGTATTTTGATATTTTGTTTATTCAAAATTTTTACCAAATAAACCATTTCATCCAATGACGGGGTTATCAAACCGCTCAATCCAATGACATCTACATTTTCTTTGATAGCTGTTTCGAGAATTTTTTCGGGAGGAACCATCACTCCCAAATCAATAATTTCATAATTATTACATGCCAAAACAACGGCAACAATATTTTTCCCAATATCATGAACATCTCCTTTTACAGTTGCCATTAAAATACGAGGAGCCTGAGTTTTGAGAGATTTATCTTTCGTCAATTCTATAAAAGGCAATAAATAAGCTACTGCTTTTTTCATTACTCTTGCAGATTTTACTACCTGAGGCAAAAACATTTTTCCGCTTCCGAACAAATCTCCTACTTCGTTCATTCCGTTCATCAAATAATTTTCGATAACTTCTATTGGTTTTTCTACACTCAGACGAGCTTCCTCAACATCTGTTTCAACAAATTCATCGATTCCTTTTACAAGCGAATGGGTTAATCTTTCTTGTATTGTTCCGTTTCTCCACTGCTGGATTTCTTTTTCGTTGTTTTTTATAACTCCTTTATAACTTTCTGCTAAATCCAATAATCTTTCTGTAGCATCTTCACGCCGGTTAAGCAAAACATCTTCTACATGTTCCAGTAAAACAGGATCAACCTGATTGTACACTTCCAGCATTTCGGGGTTAACAATTCCCATTGTCATTCCGTGTTGAACAGCATGGTATAAAAATGCGGCGTGCATGGCTTCTCTTACTTTATCATTTCCCCGAAAAGAAAAAGAAACATTACTTACTCCTCCAGAAACATTGGCATAAGGGAGATTTTTCCGAATCCATTTTGAGGCTGAAAAAAAATCTAAAGCATTGTTTTTATGTTCTTCCATTCCCGTTGCCACCGGAAAAATATTAGGGTCGAAAATAATATCTTGTGGCAGAAAACCAACTTCTTGAACTAATATATCATAACTTCTTTGGCAAATTTCTATTCTTCTGTCTAAAGTATCCGCCTGACCTATTTCGTCAAAAGCCATAACTATAACTGCTGCTCCATATCTTTTGATAAGTTTTGCCTGATTGACAAAGTTGGCTTTACCTTCTTTTAATGAAATAGAATTGACTATACTTTTACCTTGAACAACTTTAAGTCCGGCTTCGATTATTTCCCATTTAGAACTATCAATCATAATAGGAATTTTAGAGATATCCGGTTCTGAAGCAATCAGATTAAGAAAAATAGTCATTGCTTTTACTCCGTCTAACATTCCTTCATCCATATTAACATCGAGAATCTGGGCTCCGCCTTCTACTTGTCCACGTGCAATCTCAAGTGCTTCATCATATTTTTCTTCTTTGATTAACCTGAGGAATCTTCGGGAACCTGTTACATTTGTTCTTTCTCCAATGTTAATAAAATTACTTTCCGGAGTAACTATAAGTGGCTCCAAACCCGAAATTTTCAGGTATTTAGGTTGACCAAGTGTTCCTTTTTTTTCTTTCTCCATTCTATCGTTTTTATATTCGAATTTCACGCTTAACTTCTATTTTACTCAATCACTAATTATCTCTCATTAATTCTTGTGTATTGTCCGGCGACTTCGGCAATCAACCTGATATGTTCGGGAGTTGTCCCGCAACATCCTCCAATAATGTTTACAAGATTTTCTTCTAAATATTTTTGAATAAGCTGCTGCATTTCTTCGGGAGTCTGATCATATTGTCCAAAAGCGTTAGGCAATCCTGCATTAGGATGTGCAGATATATTCAATGAAGTGTTTCTTGATAATCGTTGTAAATAGGGTTGCAGCTGTTCTGCTCCCAAAGCACAATTAAAACCTACGCTCAGCAGCTCAATGTGTTCTATCGAAATAAGAAATGCCTCAACAGTTTGCCCGGAAAGTGTTCTGCCTGAAGCGTCGGTTATGGTTCCGGAAACCATTACAGGAACATTTGTATTTCGTTCTTCTTTTACTTCTTCAATAGCAAAAAGTGCTGCTTTGGCATTGAGTGTATCGAATATAGTTTCTACTAAAAGCAGGTCACATCCTCCGTCAAGCAAGGCTTCTACCTGTTGTTTATAAGCAATTTTAAGCTCATCGAAAGTAATGGCACGAAATCCGGGATTGTTTACATCCGGGGACATACTCGCAGTGCGGTTGGTTGGTCCGATAGATCCTGCTACAAATCTTGGTTTATCGGGATTTTGAGCGGTATATTGATCTGCTGCTTCTTTTGCGATTTTTGCCGATTGAAAATTGAGCTCGTACACATAATCTTCGAGATGGTAATCGGACATCCCGATTGTTGTAGAGGAAAAAGTATTGGTCTCTATAATATCTGCTCCTGCTTCGAGGTATTTTTGATGAATTTCCCTGATTGCCTGAGGTTGTGTAAGAGACAAGAGGTCGTTGTTGCCTTTGAGAGAATATGGGAAATTTTTAAACTGTTTCCCCCGAAAATCTTCTTCTGAGAATTGATAACGTTGTAACATCGTTCCCATTGCTCCATCCAGAACAAGGATTTTTTCCTGTAATATTCGATAAATATCGGTTTGTTGAGATGGTTTCATTATTTTTCTCTTTCTTTTTATGATAAAAATTTTAGCCCCGATTGCAGCGGTATCCTTTTGTGCAAGTGTTTTGCACAAAAGATAAAGCGGAAAGCGGGAACATGGATTGCTGAAAATGCCCAAGCGGTTCGCTCAAAAAAAATCGGCAAAACATAATATTGTTATCAAGAAAAGAGAGTGATTTCTCGGCGTTATCTGTTCCTGATTTCAGGATAGAATTTAGCACCTTCTACGGGTGTAGGGTTGCTAAGCTGTCGTCGGGTCTAGTCCCTCGAGCTTTCGTGATAACAATCATTATGTAAATGAACACTGCAAATTAAGGTATTAGTTTTCTGATTTGCAAGGATTGTTTTAAATTTTAAAAAATATTCACTTCTGTGGTTACTTTTTGATGTGCCAGCCGGATAATGTTTTGGAATATATTTTGGGTGAAATCTTGATTTTTTTTGGGCAAAACTTCTACAAATTTTTGATTATCGGATTGGAAGAAAGTTTGAATTTTGAAATTATTTTTAAGTGGTTCTGATTGAAAATTGGGATTTGCACATACTACATCAAATTGGTTTTG
>CAZSOC010000001.1:163445-269303 GCA_964608415.1 uncultured Flavobacterium sp. | reverse complement strand
GGTTTTGCAACAGTAATGGATATTCTGCAATGATTTCGTACTGATCCGAAGTATCTACTGCGATAAGATTTTGTAAATTCAAATTTTTAACATAGTGAATTATATCTGTAACGTTAAACGGAATTGCGAATTGGAGAAAGTTGGCTTCCCAAGCATTTTTCGCTCCATCTTTTTCAAAGAAAGCCACAGTCTGATTGGTAATCACAGGAATATTGAGGTCTAATGATTGTGTATTGAAATCGGTTTGTTTTGCAATAATGTGATTGATTAACTGGCTTCCGGTATTTTCGATCCCGAATACGATAATGTTTATGGTTGTTTTCATTGTTGATTTTTTTATGGTTTTGTTTAAAACTGCCTCCGAAAAAGTATCCGGAGGCAGTTCTCCTAAACAAACAAAAAACAAAATATTCCTTAGTTTAAGCGATATTTTTTTGTTGGATCCTTCCTGATAATTGAATATTGACGACCTCTTCAGGCAAGTTGATGAGTTGCCTGATTTTGTTTACCCAATTTTGCAGATCGGATTCTTTTTCTTGTGTAGATGGCAATAACTCTATATAAATATTTTCGAACGGAAAAAAGAAGTTTCTTGTTTTCCTTTCTACATTTTGCCCAAATTGTTTTGCCACTACTTCCAGTTGTAATGACCTGAAAAACAGATTTTCTTCCTGAGCTAATTTCTGAGCTGCTGCTTCAATAAATGCTATAAACCCCAGAAGAAAGTATTCTGAAATGTCGGGTTCTGAAGTATTATTAAAAAAATTATTTTTGTTGAATTTGCTGTTGATATTAGTCGATTTTACTTCAAACTGATTGTTTGTGTTGATAAATCCGAACAGATTGATTGTTGATGTTGTGTTCATAATGAAATGATTTTTGAATAAAAAAAAGCTCTTTTGGTTTAATTTGCCAAAAGAGCTCGAATAAATATAATCTGGGTTAGTTATAGTTTCTGCTTCCGGCAATGGGGTACAATAAAATTGCACATCCACATCTGACGTTTCTTGTTGCTAATATGTTTATAATTGGTATTCATAATTTCTTAAAAATATTTTGTAATAAAAAACCCCTGTATAAACTACAGGGGTTCTATTTGGATTGTATTTTAAACTTACTTAAAATTTGTCAATAGGACGCCCTGCGGAACATTTCCACATCTTATTGTACATACGACAAAAATTAAATTTCATTTTCTTATTTTTTTGTTCGTACAAACTTCTGAACTTTTTTTGAATTAAAACATTAAAATATAAAGTTTAACATTTTTTTGATTTTGATACAAAAAAACCTGTTTGTAATAAACAGGTTTAAAACTAATAAATATCTAAAAATCAGTTTTTCATAATTTTAGTCACTCCTGAACCATTATCAGTTTGTACTTTCAGGAAATATATTCCAGAAGTTAAGTCTGCAATGTCTAGTTGTGCTTCTGATACAGCATTTGTATTGACGTTTTTACATAACAATTATTAAAAAATCAAAAAACGAGCTCCCTTCAAATTATATCTATTTTAATTTTAATTGTTCAGTAAGCTTTATTATATTTGCAACCTTAAACAAGAGGAAAAATTTGACTGATTGCAACCTCATTAAAAAATGCTAAAGCAGAAGATTCTTCTTTAGCCAAAGGTTTACAGTATTTTCCTGAAATTTTTAAACTATTTATGGCATATTTATTTACATCAGAATCGGTTAGTGAAGGACATCCAGATAAAATTGCAGACCAAATTTCGGATGCATTAATTGACAATTTTTTGGCTTTTGATCCGGAGTCAAAAGTAGCTTGTGAAACTTTGGTAACAACCGGGCAAGTAATTTTGGCGGGTGAAGTAAAATCTTCAACTTATCTCGATGTTCAACAAATTGCAAGAGATGTAATCAAGAAAATTGGTTACACAAAAAGCGAATATATGTTTGAAGCAAATTCGTGTGGTGTTTTATCTGCAATTCATGAACAATCTCAAGACATCAATCAAGGTGTTGATCGCGCTTCCAAAGAAGAACAAGGTGCCGGAGATCAGGGAATGATGTTTGGTTACGCTACCAACGAAACAGAAGATTTTATGCCATTGGCATTAGATCTTTCTCATAAATTATTGCAGGAATTAGCAGTTTTAAGACGTGAAAATAAAGAAATCACTTATTTACGTCCTGATGCAAAATCTCAGGTAACTTTGGAATACGACGACAATAATAAACCTGTAAGAATCGATGCTATTGTAATTTCTACCCAACATGATGATTTTGATGATGAAGCGACGATGCTGGCAAAAATTAAAAAAGATCTGATTGAAGTTCTAATCCCGAGAATTATCAAAAACAATCCCCAATACGCTCATTTATTCAACGATAAAATCAAATACCACATTAATCCTACAGGAAAATTCGTAATTGGAGGACCTCACGGAGATACCGGATTAACAGGAAGAAAAATTATCGTAGATACTTACGGAGGAAAAGGAGCGCACGGTGGTGGTGCTTTCTCAGGAAAAGATCCAAGCAAAGTAGACAGAAGCGCGGCATATGCCACACGTCATATTGCTAAAAATCTGGTTGCTGCCGGTATTGCAGACGAAATTTTAGTACAGGTTTCTTATGCAATCGGAGTTGCAAAACCGATGGGAATTTATGTTAATACTTACGGAACTTCAAAAATAGATCTAACCGATGGTGAAATTGCAAGAAAGGTAGAGGCTATTTTCGACATGCGTCCTTATTTTATAGAACAACGCCTAAAATTGAGAAACCCTATTTATAGTGAAACCGCCGCTTATGGACATATGGGAAGAAAACCGGAAACCATAACTAAATCTTTTACTTCTCCAAACGGAGAAAAGAAAACTTTAGAAGTAGAGTTGTTTACTTGGGAAAAATTAGATTATGTTGATCGGGTTAAAACCACTTTTAACTTATAAAAAATCAAAAGTTAACAAAGCCAGTCTATATTTAGATTGGCTTTTTATATTTATATAAGATTCCTTTCGCTCATTTATATCTCTGCTATTCTAAAGAAATTTCATTAAAAATACATTAAATCGATACTATAATTTAATTTCAATCGTTAAAGAGTTTAAACCTTTAATTTAGATATTAAATTTAATTATATTTGAAGAAAAATTTGAACTCTCTAAAAAATTAATAACAAATCATTTTATGCAATTTTTCACCATTCTTCTGCAAACAGATTCTCTTGCAACAGCAACATCAAACACAATTATCGAAGGAATTGCTACAAACGAAGAAATGTCGCTTTTCGGTTTTTTAATGAAAGGTGGAGCTTTTTTGATTCCGATTATCATCTTATTTTTCTATACAATTTACGTAATTATAGAAAGATACTTATCCCTAAAAAAATCAACCAAACAAGATCTGCATCTGATAAAAGACATACGTACGCAATTGAATGCAGGCAACCTTAATTCGGCAGTATCAATAGCGGAGAGATCAGAAACTGCTTCAGGAAATATTTTAAGAGAAGGAATTCTTACTATAGGAAGACCTATTTCGGAAATAGAATCCAATATGGAACGTGCTGCAAATATAGAAATCGCCGAAATGGAAAAACGTATGGGACATTTAGGCTTAATTGCAGGTATTGCACCAACCCTAGGCTTCGTAGGAACAATTTCAGGAGTTATCAAAATTTTCTACAGTATCTCTGTAACCGAAAACATCAGTATCGGGAATATTTCCGGCGGATTATATGAAAAAATGATCAGCAGTGGTGCCGGACTTATTGTAGGAATTATTGCCTACGCCGCATACCATTTATACAATGGAACAATCGATAAGTTTTCGCTGAACGTTCAAAAACAAATATTAGAATTCGTAAACATAATACAAAGACCAAATGCCGATAAAACGAAATAAAAGATTTCATGCAGAAGTCGCAACATCGTCATTAAGCGACATTATGTTTTTCTTGCTATTGTTTTTCCTTATCATTTCAACATTAGCGAATCCTAATGTAATTAAAATGACTTTGCCAAAATCTCAGGCTAATGAAAAAACCAACAAGCAGCACATAAGTATTTCTGTTACAGAAAACAAAGATTTTTATATAGACAAACAACAAGTATCTTTTGAAGAAATAGAAACCGCTTTGTTGAATAAAATGGGAGATTCTAAAGACCAGACTGTAATAATAAGGATTCCTTATAACCTGCAAGTTCAGGATCTTGTTGATTTGTTACAAATCGGAGTAAAAAACAATCTCAAATTTGTTATCGCTACCAACAAAAAGTAAGAGTATAACTTAAAACAGCAAATAAAAATCTTTTTGAGAAATAGCCAAAATTACAATATTGTCAATTTGGTTATTTTATCTTTGCCCTAAATAAAACGATCACAACACAATGAAAGAATTATTAAACAAATTCGAAAACAAACAACCGGAAGTAGTATTCCATTGGAAGGATGCAGAAACAGAAGCAGAAGGATGGACCGTAATTAATTCCTTAAGAGGCGGAGCTGCCGGAGGTGGAACCAGAATGAGAAAAGGATTGGATATGAACGAGGTTCTTTCGCTTGCAAAAACAATGGAAGTAAAATTCTCCGTAGCAGGTCCTGCAATAGGCGGTGCAAAATCCGGAATCAATTTTGATCCTAACGATCCCAGAAAAAAGGAAGTTTTACAAAGATGGTATAAAGCTGTTTCTCCTTTATTAAAAAATTATTACGGAACAGGAGGAGATCTAAATGTGGATGAAATTCACGAAGTAATTCCAATGACCGAAAACGTTGGTATCTGGCATCCTCAGGAAGGAGTATTCAATGGACATTTCAAACCAACTGAAGCCGAAAAAATAAACAGAATCGGACAACTGCGTCAAGGAGTGGTAAAAATTATCGAAAATCCGAAATATTCCCCTAATGTAAATGCCAAATTAACCATAGCAGATATGATTACAGGATTTGGTGTTGCAAAAGCTGTACAACATTTCTACGATATTTATGGAGGCGATGTAGTTGGCAAAAAAGCAATTGTACAAGGATTCGGCAATGTTGGTTCTGCAGCAGCTTATTTCTTAGCCGAAATGGGTGCAAAAATAATAGGCATTATAGACAGAGACGGTGGTGTGATCAATGAAAACGGTTTCACGTTTGACGAAATAAAATCCCTGTATCTTAACAAAAACGGAAATACTCTGGTTGCTGATAATATGCTTCCTTTTTCAGAAATCAATGAAAAAATATGGAAAATAGGAGCAGAGATTTTTACCCCTTGCGCAGCATCAAGATTGGTAACACAAACACAAGTAGACACCATGATTGCTTCAGGATTAGAAGTTATTTCTTGTGGTGCGAATGTTCCTTTTGCAGATAAAGAAATTTTCTTTGGACCAATTATGGAACACGTAGATTCTAAAATAAGCTTAATTCCGGATTTTATTTCCAATTGTGGAATGGCGAGAGTTTTTGCTTATTTTATGGAAAAAAGAGTAGAAATGAATGATGAACAGATTTTTGAAGACACTTCCAACACTATAAAAAATGCCATAGCAAAAGCATACGAATTAAATAATTCAAAACTTAATATTAGTGCAAGTGCTTTTGAAATCGCTCTCAAACAATTGGTATAAGAATTGATTATTTACAATAACTATATTTTATTTTTCGTTACTTTTATAATAGCTAAAATAATCATCCAATGAACATTACACTTTCACAGGAACAAAAAAAATCATTGATCTTAACAACCATCCTATTTGGTTTGTTTTTGATTTTTCTCTTGTTGGTCACATTTGCCAAAGAAAACAGAATCAATGAACTGGCGGGCGGTGGCGGTGGCGGGGTTACCGTAAACTTTGGAGACAGTGAGTTCGGTTCAGGTGCTGATTTTAGAAGTGAAATATTAAATGTAAGTAATCAAAATAAGCAAAGTGCTACACCGGCTGCATCAGATAATGAAATCTTATCTCAGGACTCAGATGATGCAGTTGCTGTTACAAATACCACAAAATCTACAAAAACTGAAACCAAAACTATAAAACCAGACCCTGTTCCAGAGGCTAAAAAACCCTCCAAAACAGCAAATGACGCATTATCTAATTTATTTCAATCTTCTAATAAAGGTGGAGATGGCGATGATGGCGTTGCAGGAAACAAAGGAAAATTATCAGGAGACAAAAACTCCGATAGTTATTATGGAGACGGAGGATCAGGAGGCGGTACCGGTGGAGGTCACGGTACTGGAAGTGGTACAGGAACCGGATCGGGGATTGGCTCAGGATCAGGAAGCGGAAGTGGCGGCGGTTATAGCTTAGGTAATAGAAAACCTTTATCCAAACCTAATCCGAACTATATTTGCAATGAAACAGGAAAAGTAGTAGTCGAAGTTACTGTTGACAAAACAGGAAAAACGATTAGTGCAGTTGCAGGAATAAAAGGATCTACAAATACAGCTAAATGTTTGGTAGATCAGGCTAAAATTGCTGCTCTAAATACCAAATGGCAACCCGATAGTGATGCTCCGGATAAACAAGTCGGAAAGATCATCTACACATTCAGTTTGAATTAATTTTTTCTAAATTTCACTAAATTGAACACTTATCAGGAAATTATTGATTGGATGTTTAATCAATTGCCAATGTACCAAAATCAAGGTGCAACAGCATACAAAAAAGATCTCACCAATACCTTATTGCTTGCGGATTATTTAGACAATCCCGAAAAACAAATTACCTGTATCCATGTTGCAGGAACCAATGGCAAAGGCTCTACTTCTCATATGTTGGCTTCTGTTTTACAAGAAGCCGGCTACAAAGTGGGACTTTACACTTCTCCCCATCTCAAAGATTATAGAGAGCGAATTAAAATTAACGGGGTAGAAATTTCGGAAGAGTTTATAATTGATTTTATTAAAAAACATCATGAATTTTTAGAAGAAAATCAATTAAGTTTTTTTGAAATGACAGTTGGTTTAGCTTTGGATTATTTCAAAGAAAAGCAAACAAACATAAATATTATCGAGGTTGGAATGGGAGGCCGGTTAGACTCAACCAATATTGTCCAACCGCTCATTTCTGTGATTACCAATATCGGGTTAGATCACACGCAGTTTTTAGGAAACACATATGCCGAAATCGCTTTTGAAAAAGGCGGAATCATCAAAAATAATATTCCGGTTGTAATTGGTGAATATCTTCCCGAAACAAAAATAGTTTTTGATTCGATTTCAACTCAAAAAAATGCTCCAATATTTTATGCTTCAGATCTTATTGACAACGACTATCCTTGTGCACTAACGGGAGATTATCAAAAATTTAATAAAAAAACCGTATTACAGACCATCCAAATATTACAATCTCTGGGTCATTTTAAAATTAATGAATCGGATATCAAAAACGGATTTATAAATGTAATTAAAAACACAGGATTACAAGGAAGATGGCAAATTTTGCAAAATCACCCAACTGTAATTTGTGATACAGCACATAATACACATGGTTTAAAAATGGTAATGGATCAATTAGCCCGACAAAAATTTAACACCCTGCATTTAGTAATTGGAGTAGTAAACGATAAAGATCTTGAAGAAATTTTACCATTATTTCCTAAAAAAGCAAATTATTATTTTTGCAAACCCAATATTCCAAGAGGATTGGATGCTGTAATTTTAAAAAATAAATCCGAAAAGTTTAACTTAACGGGAAACATATACAATTCTGTAACAGAAGCTTATCAATCTGCATTAAAAAACACTACTGAAAATGATTTAATATATGTGGGAGGGAGTACATTTGTTGTAGCAGAAATTTTGTAATTTTTTTTATTTTTTATTTGCAAATCCCAAAAACAGCACTATATTTGCACTCGCATTTCGGGCGATTAGCTCAGTTGGTTCAGAGCATCTGGTTTACACCCAGAGGGTCGGGGGTTCGAATCCCTCATCGCCCACAGATTATAAAAACTCTTCAGGAAACTGAGGAGTTTTTTTTTAGAATAAATCTATTTTGGTTTTACCAAATGAAAAGCTTTTCTTTATTTTTATACCAAATCATCTTGATTTAGTTATTTTTGTTGATAATAAAGACCTTTGAATCAAAAAACATTTAGATTATTCTTATGAAAAAAATCCTCACCTTTTTATTACTGTTCGTTTCTTTTTTGTCTTTTTCCCAAGAAAAGAGAATTATAAAGTCAGGTTATATTACTTTTAATAGTGGATCAATATTGGAATTCAAAGACTTAACTATTGATGATCAAAAGGCATCCTATTTTAATGAAATTTCTCAAACGGAAATGATCTTTTCTTTGCAATCTGTTAAAAATATAATTGATGGCAGCGGAATAAAAATTTATGAAACAGCGAAAGATTTTGCAACAAAAAAAGAGAATGGTGGTAAAACAGAGCTTGATGATATAACGGTTACGGAAGAAATAAAAAAAGAAGAATTAGTTTATAAATCGATTTCCAGAATATATAGGAATGGTGAAAAATTAAGAGGTGATAATCTGGAACTGTTATTACAATCTAATGCAAATGTTTATAACAAATATAAAAAGGGAAAAAGCGAAGCCAGGCTTGGAGACATATTAATGGGTGGAGGTATTGGGCTTTTTATAGGAGGCGGAATAAGTAATCTTAATTCAGCAAATAGCGGTAAAGAGGGTGGATCTCCGGCTATTCTAATTATTGGATTAGCAACCAGCATAGTCGGAATTCCAGTAAAGATTGGTGGTGTAAAAAAAGTCAAGGAAGCAGTTCAAGATTATAATTCGTTGTCTGGTAACCACTCTACTTTTTTTGATAAGACAGAATTAAAAGTTCTGGCTGGTCCTAATGGTATTGGCTTTGCATTACGTTTTTAAATAGTATTCCGTTACAATAAGAAACTCTTCAGGAAGCTGAGGAGTTTTTTATTGGTAGATATTTGCAATTATCAAAATCAGGTGGTTAAATAAATAAAAGCTGTAGTAGATAATTGGCACTTTTTTCTAAATTTACGTCTGTTAAAGAAAAACTAAATAGTTGTTCAAGAAAATCATCCAAATAATAAACCATCATTATCCAGTTTCTGATTCAAGAAAGGAGATATTGTTGTCGTCTCTTTTTCTTGCAATTATGGGCTATCTTTTTTTGATAGTCTTCCAGCCTTTTGGAGCTTATACTTATACTAACAAGTATAAATATTTATTAATGGCACCATATGCTCTAATAGCATTTATCGTCTTTAGTAGTGTGAATTTATTTTTTCAAGGCCAAAATTCAAACTGGAATTTGTTTAAGGAGCTTCTTAAATTATGTGGTATCCTGATTATTTGTTCAATTTTAAATTACATTTACAATATCTATTTTATTAATCATGTTGATTTTAGTTTTGTGCATTTGCTATATATGTGCTTCTACACTTTAGCTTTGGTTTTACCTGTTAGTATGATTTATATGTTGGCTCGTTATCTTTATTTGATTAGATATTCAAATTCTATTTCTGAGACTCTTTCTGAACAAATCTCCTCAAAATTCCTAACTATAAAACCGGATTCAGGATCAAATGGTTTTCAATTATACGAAGATGACTTTTTATATGCAGAATCGGAAGGTAATTATACAACTATTTATTTCCTGAAAAAGAATATTCCAAATAAAGAGTTAGTTCGGCTTTCATTAAAAAATTTAGAAGAACAACTGGAGTGTAGTAATATAGTTCGATGCCATCGTTCATTTATTGTGAATGCAAATAGGGTAATTAGAGCCAAAGGAAATGCTCAAGGATATAAGTTATTTATTGAAGGTTTAGAGTCTTATATCCCTGTATCTAGAAATTATATCCCTGAAATGAAAAATAAAATTAAAGTGCTTTGACAGTCGTCACTTTTTCTTGATACACAAAACATTTACTTCCATGTTCATAAGAAATCTTCGGACTTTTGTCCAAATCTTAAAACAGTACAAAAATGAAAATGGATCGTTCAAAAAAATGCACTTTTGAGTTTTTCAAGGCACCCCAACTTAATTTTATCATAATTTTTCTTTTAATGTTTTTCGTCTCTTGTGAGGTCTGGTCACAAAAAAAAGCAACCATTTTAGGCGGGAAATGGTTCCTTGAAATGGAACATAAGGATATAGGTTTTACTCAAATCATAATGGAATTTAAAGCAAAGGAAAACGGACAATTTGAAGCCCACACGCGTAAAGGTGCAGTTAAAGATATTCTAGGGGGTTGGAATTCAATGCTTGCCAGAACTTTTTCCAAGAGTTTTAAGTATGGTAGCCTATTACGAATTGAAGACGGTATTTATTCTGTTGTGAATGATACTTTAAAATTCACAGGAATACTCACTTCTGTTGTTGGAAAGTATAAAATTGAAGGATTTTCCGTTGGCGATCAAATTTCGGCCAAGTTGAGCAATAAGAATGGCTACAAAGGATCAATAAAGGGATCCAGACAAATCCCTATGTTGCCGATACGAGATTACAATTCACTTTTTAACGAAACTATGAGTTTGACTCAAAATAAAATTTTCAATAAAAATATCCTAACAACAAAAGAATGGAAGGATTTTCATAGAACTATGAACAAGGTTTCTGCCAAAATGCAGGATGATTTGGACATGATTTTTGCTTTTTATTATTATTCGAGTAAATTGCCGATTTCTCATTATATGCTTTTAAAGCCTATTATACAAGAAAAAAACCAACATTCGGCAGACAAGATTCAAAGAGTTTTTTTAGAGGAAAAGACTCCGGACACAGCCTATCTTAAAATTACCTCCTTTGAAGGCAGTGCCCGGGAAATGGACAGTATTTTTGAGGTTCTCGCAAATCACAACTATAAAAATCTTATTGTTGATTTAAGAAATAATTCAGGTGGAAGTGTAGATGCAGGAATGTCCTTTGCTACTCACGTTACAGATACAACATTTTATGGTGGAGTATTCCTGACGCAAAAATATTTCAACAATCATAAAACCCTTCCGACAGTATCTGAATATGATACTTTTCCTCATTTTACAGAATCAAATTATGATTTGTTAATGGAAGGCATTCACAATACAGAGGGCATTTGCCTCAAAGTTATTCCACAAGAACCGGTTTACAAGGGAAAGCTTTTTATCCTGACTAACGGTTTTACTGCCAGTACTTGTGAGCCGATAGTATATGGTTTTAAACAGCTTACGAGAGCAACCGTTGTGGGTTCGTCAACAGCAGGAGCGATGCTTGCTGCCGAAATGTTCGATCTTTCAGGAGGTTTTAAGATATTTTTGCCAACGGCAGATTATTATGCTTCTGACGGTTACAGGATTGATAAAAAAGGAGTGGAACCTAACATTAAAGTAGAAGGGGATGCTTTAGAATATACCTTAAAGCTAATTGAGTAATAATTTTAATGATTGCAGAGAAATGATATGCTCGGTTTGTAATCATTCATTAATTATGAACTCTTCAGGAGGCTGAGGAGTTTTTATTTTATAACAATCCTATATGTCTCTAATTCTGACATTGTAAGACACTCCAAAAAACATATGTTTTTTAATGCTAACAATGATTCTTCTAACTGTAAAGAATCTTCTTTGGATATTGTAGATTCTTTTATTTGTTTGGGAGTACAGCATCCGAAGAAGTTTAAAAACAGTATGGCATTAATTATATTTTTCATATTATTTAGCAAAGATAAAAGTTGTTCCCCAATGTTGATAATTTTGATTTCCCGGATGTCTGTTATACACCACATCAACATGGCTTATTGTTTTTCCTCCATTATCTGACTGAGCTATTATTCCATAATTTATTATACCTGATTTAAGCTCAAAGCTATTATAGTTCTGTTTAAGTAATTATACATACTTTGGGCTTTAATATAATAATGTTTGTTATTTGCCCCTTCAAATGTCCCTCTGCTTTTTGGAATCTTAAATCCTGCATCGTTCAATGCTTTTGAAAGTCGGGTGGCACAAGTATTTCCAAAATTTCCATCATCTGTAAGATTGTCATTAGTCATTACATCATTAAACCAATCACCTAATGGTCCGCCAATTGATGCGTACAGTTCTACTTCGGTCATATGAATTTTACTATATATATTTTCCTCATAACCAGAAGGATAAGCTTCATATATCTTTTTGATATCTTCTCGGGTCAAGTTTGTCTTTTGAGAATCTAAAACCGTATGCGCCAAATGATTCAATCCACTGGTAATCACTCCTTGTTGTACACCTTTCCAAAAGTTACCGTCTGCTATTACCGAAAATAAACACTAATTGCAAAAATATAGCTTAACTTTTGTTTGAATATCTATTCACTTAATCCGTGTTCTTTTTCGATCTTCTTAATCCATTCTATAGTTTCCAATTTTGTTTGCTTGGGGTCTTTATTATCAATGCCAAATTTAACATCAAAATATTTCTTCATTTTAAAACCATTAGACTTTGCTATTATAAAATTTGGGAATGTTCCTATAAATGTATTATAATCTCTTACATTACTATTATAGCTATCTATAATTAGATTTTGTTTATCTATGTCATTTAAAATTTCCTCAAATAAAACTTTGTTATCAGTCATTAAATTTATGTCCTTTAAATAAGGGGCAAATATTTTTAGAAAATATTTGTTCAATAAATATTCTTTATAAACAAAATCCGGATTACATTCTAAAACATCATTACTTTTAAAGTAATCTTTTAAATAAATTTTTAAACTATCAGAATTTTTTATTTCACTTGTTTCCAAAAAATTTAATGTTTTTTTATTCTTTAAATTTTCTGTTGCAATTAGACTGATCCAAATTTCATTTATCTCATCAGTTTTCTTTTTTAAATCACTTATGGTAAATGATCTATATACAAAAAACAAAATCATTAAAAGCACCACAACGGACAAAAATGTTAAACCACAGCCAATAAAAACCTTTTTCATATAATTTATAATTTAAGTATTAGAGACATTATTTACCAACCACCACCGGCTCCACCCCCACTAAAGTTATAATGTACATTTATTGGATACGGTTTTTCTGCTGGATTTATTTTATAATAATAATTAATATCTAAACTCTTTATCTGATATGATAATTTATAGTTCACCGCACGCAATCGTATAATGTCTGCTCCCAAACCTAATGAAGCCTTGTAAACAGCTAAATCATACATTTTTGAATTGCCTATATTTTCCTTTATATTCTTTAGAATATCTACGCTTTTTGAAACTACTTCATTTATTTGTTTATCCCTGTAGTTTCCATATCGTTCAACTATTTTTTCTCTAAACACTGTTAAAATCTCGCCTGGTTCAGTAGTTTCAAGCAATGTCTCCATAACCATAGACTCTGCAATCATCAGATTTTCGTTCTTTTCATATTCAGCAATCAACTTTTTGGCTTTTGATGGTGGATCACCACTATGAGCCAAATGATTTAATCCACTGGTAATCACTCCTTGTTGTACGCCTTTCTAAAAATTTCTAAACTATCACAATACCTCATAGGTAGATAATATCTGACTCTGGAGCATTTTTCAGAGTTTGTTTTGAATCAATTAATTTATTGATTTCATCAATAAAAGGCTTAATGTTTCGAAATTTACGATTTGTTAATGGATTCGTACGTGAATCATCTTCAACCTGTATTTTTTGTTCTCCCCCATTGATAAATTTTATGGTATATATAGTAGTTGATGACGGCATAATTAATGGTAATGTATCAACAATTTTAATAATTTTATCCATATTATTTATTTCTCTTTCAGAATATACTTTTTTTATTCTTTTTATTTCATCTTTATCTACAGGAAAGGTTATCGTCTTTTCGTTCCCATTTATGTAATGTACAGTATATAATCCTTTAAAAATATCTATAGAGGTAGATTTATCATTTTCTACAATAATCGTCTCTATTTCATTATTTTTCTTACAGCTTTGTAAAATAATTATAAATATAATTATTATAAATAAATTTAGTTTCATTTTATTCCAGGGTTAATAGATTTAGGTAAATTCCTCCAAGAAAAATTTTGAGGGAATTTACCAATATAATTATTATAAAAATAATATAGTACTTAGGTGCATTATAAGCTTTTAAATATTCCAGAGTATATTTAGATGCAGCAAATTCCGTATATTGATTATATGTTCTAGTAAAACCCATTGATAGATAATATGCGTGTATCATTTCATGAACTATCGTCATATGAGCAATAAAAATTCCCTACTGCAATAGAAGAGGATATACCCCACTTAATCCTCCTGCTGCTATCATTGTTGCTTTGTTTTTTTATCTTCAAAAGGTATTAACTTAACAGGTACTTTATTAGACTCCAAAACTCCGTCAAAAATAGTATAACCGTTTTCTTCTATTTCTTTTTTTTGGTCTTCGGTTAAATATTCTTTAATCTTTTCTGAATTATTTAGAATTGATATGCCTGCTGTATAATTTTTAGTAGTATCGTCAATTATAGAATAACTTACACCGGAACTGAAATAATTACTGTGTTTTAATGGAAGATGAACTATTGTTCGAAATCTCTTAACTTCACTAGGATATATAACAAATGGGATAAATGTTTTAATATTACTTTTTTTCAATAACAAATTTCTATTAAAAGACATAGTATCTACTATATACTTGCTTGTATATACTTCATAGTCGTCATAATTGTTTGTTCTGTGAAGACCTCTAAATAATCTTGTTATTCCTTTAGGTGTTAGTGAGTCTCCTTTATAAATATTAAAACTAAATCTACCTGTGCCAAAATCAAAAAACACATAGCCATCTTCATAGAGATTGTCTTTTAAAATATAATTTCCGTCCGTTTCTATATATTCATCGTTAGCAACAATCAGATATTTTTTATTACTGTTATTTTTTATAGTATAACTTATAATATTTCTTGATTGAGAGTAAATTTTATTACTATAGTTTAAATTTTCATATATAGAATCTACATTAATATTACTTAAACAAAGCACTTCACTATTTAAAATTTTAAGCTCTAAATCTGGTTTATTACTACAAGAACACAATATTACAATTGCTATTAATAATATTTTTTTCATCTTTTTAGTAGTTTGTTTTAAATTGCAAATTTGGGTTTTTTAATGCTGATCGAACCAATCCTTCATAGTATCCTATTTGCATTGTACGATCTCCTGAATATTGACTCCATTTATGAGCAAATATTTCTGAAATATAATGAGGAACTTTATCTCCATATTTGCTATATTCTTTTTTCCATTTATCATACATTCCTGATTTCCAATGATAACGGTGTCTGTATTCGTGTACTAAAGTACTGGCTAATTCTTTCCAAGAGCCAAAAGCCTTATGATAAATTTCTATTTTTCAAAAGGTATTAACTTTACAGGCACTTTGTTAGACTCCAAAATCCCATCAAAAATAATGTAACCGTTTTCTTCAATTTCTTTTTTTAGGTCTTCGGTTAAATATTTTTGTGTTTCTCTTAAATTATTAAAAATAGCTATACTAGCTTTGTAGCTTTGTATACTATCATCAATAATGAAATAATTAACTAAAGAACCTATGTAATTACTGTGATTTAAAGGTAGATATATAACTGTTTTAAACCTTTTGGTTTCGTTAGGATATAATATGATATTAGAATTATAATTTTTAACAATAGATTTTCCCAATATACGATTTCTATATTGACGTAAAGTATCTGATATATAGGCAGATGTGTATATGTCATATTCCCGTTCATTATCTTCGTAAGAAAGTCTATCAAACAATCTGACAGAACTTTTAATCAAAGGTGTATTCTCCGAATACAGATTTAGACAAATTCTAGCATTTTCAGAACCCCAAAAAGAATATTCATCTTTATTGTAACTTTCAAACTCCATACATTCATCATCAAAAAACAATAAATATTTTTTGTCACTGTTATTTTTTATAGTATAACTTATGATATTTCTTGACTGGGAATAAATTTTATTACTATAATCCAAATTACCTTTTATGGAATCTATATTAATATTGTTTAAGCAAATTATCTCATTATTTAAAATTCTAAATTCTAAATCCTGATTTTTAGAACAAGATAGCAGAATTACCGTAAAAAAAGATAATAAATAAATTGATTTCTTCATTAGTAATTAGTTATAAATTTAAAATCATAATTATTTAAGGCTCTGTAAACTTTTCCTTCAAATTCAGAAATCCTACCAGTAGGGTCTCCACTATATTGTTGCCATCTATGAGCAAATACCTCTGAAATATTTTGAGCTGTTTCTGTTCCATATTTTGTAACCCATTTTTTATATTGCCCGTTTACAAAGTGATATCTATGTCTATACTCGTGTACTAATGTACCCGCTAATTCTTTCCAAGAATTAAAAGCTCTGTGATATACTTTTATTGCTCCTTTTGAGTTTGCATAAGACATATCTATTTCTCCATAATCGAAATTTGGGTTATTTGGATGAATGGTTAATAAATCTCCCGTAGGTTTACCTGCCCTTACATAATCTTCATTAAGTGTCGGAGTATCGTTTAATCTGCTTATTGAGTCGTAACTTATATCCGGTTTGTCAGAACCATTTACATCAGCCTGTCTTAGCACCTTATTAATCCTTGAGGAATCATATCTCAAATGAGCCAAATGATTCAATCCACTGGTAATCACTCCTTGTTGTACACCTTTCCAAAAGTTTCCGCCTGCAATAGAAGAGGATATACCTCCGCTTAATCCTCCTGAGGCTATCATTGTGGCTTTGTACAATCCCGGATTATTAGTTGCAAAGCTACTCCATTGGGTGGGATCGCCATCCAGATAATATCCGCTATTGCTCAAATGTTGTACGACACTGCTTACCATAGAGCTTACAGCTCCTGCTCCAAAACCACAATAAAAATTGACTTAATGATTAAATTAATATTCTTTCTCTCCGTTTAATAACTTTTTATATTCTGCATGTCTCACAGAGTCTATATAAATTTTTAAATCTTCACTATTATAAAAATCCAATGCTCGAACCATATCTAAAGACCCATCCGGAAAGTCAGGAGGATTTACAAATGGTGTATAACCTTCTTTATTAACCCATTTATTAATTAGTTTTTGCCTATTTTTATCTTCAAAAATCCAATATAAATCGATTTCTGTATTATTGATATAATAATAACCCGTCAAATTATTAACCCTACAACTATCATTAATATCAACTTTTAATCTTTTATAGGTTTCAATCATTGATAAGGAGTAGCATTCATTAAAACTCCAATTTTTCAAAGCCAATAAAGACCTCTCCAATTCTAACGAATCTTCTTTGGAGACAGAAATTTCTCTGGGCTGCCTTGGAACACAACTCCCAAGCAAAACCATAAATAGTATACTGTAAATTATCTTTTTCATCTGTTCTTTTTTATTGTTTTTTTAATGGTCAGAGGAATTCGCTATTGAACATTTCTGGTTGGTACCATTAACTGTTATGACTCATTTCATAATGTTTTTATTTAGCAAAGATAAAAGTTGTTCCCCAATGTTGATAATTTTGATTTCCCGGATGTCTGTTATACACCACATCAACATGGCTTATTGTTTTTCCTCCATTATCTGACTGAGCTATTATTCCATAATTTATTATACCTGATTTAAGCTCAAAGCTATTATAGGTTCTGTTTAAGTAATTATACATACTTTGAGCTTTAATATAATGTATAAATTTTATATTTAAATTAATTTTTTCACTAAATTTTATTTTTGCTGTTCTATTTTTCAGTGAAAGTAAAAGAGCAGATATAATATAAAAAGGTAATAATAAAAATCCATTTAAATTATATATATAATCTAAGTAAATGATTACCATGCAGAGCACTATGTAAGAAAAGAAAAATATTAATAACATAATCTAATTATTTATAACGGTAAAATTTTTGAAAGCATACTGTCATTTATTCCATACCGTTATAGAACAATCATTGCATTATAAAGATGAAATGCTTTGGTTTATTGTTTTAATTTTTTGAATGATTATTGCTTTTGAAAAGTAACTATTTTCTCTTTCTTTTTCTCGTCAATAAACCCTATTTTAAATGAATTTATTTTATTCTTTAATTTTACATCTTGATAAATTATTGAAAGCATACTGTCATTTATTCCGATACCGTTATAAGAACAATCATTACAGTAAGATTTTATAAAACTACTATACTCTAGTGGAGGTTCAATTTTTCCTGTTTTGACGTTCTTTAAACAAAGTCTTATTGCAAAAAAATTATTGTTAATCGTATTTGAATATTTTCTCTCAAATTTATAAGTACTCCAAACTTCAATTATTTCAAAACTTTCATTGTTTACTCTAATAAATTTATCCGAAGCTGAATAAATATTGATTAATAATTTATTTTCTTTTGACTCTTTGATTGTTTGTGGCAAAAATGACGTGTCGGAACCCACGCAAGAAAGCAAACTAAACATTATTATTATAGATATCTGTTTCATCATTTTATAGTTTTTACTGAACTTAAATAATTTCTATAAGTAAATTGTTGATTTTGAAAAGTTGTATTGGGAATTGGGGAGAAAAAAGTATATCTAGGTTTAAAAGCATTATACAAAGCTTTTTCAACTATTGTAGTACAACTATTTGCAAAAAGATTATAAGTTTGATGGGCATAAGTTCTTGCTGTTGTTAAAGCTATATTCATTTGATTTTTGGTTAGCCTATAAGTTGCTACAAGATCATAACGCTTACCTGGCGAAACATTAGTTCCGTAGTAATCATTTATTTCATTAATATTATTGAAAACTTTATCTGTATATTTACTTTCTCCATAAACACCCCCATTTTCATTAGTCCCATCTTTAGAAATATATTGCAATTTTCCGTTTTCTAATTCCCCTGCTAGAGCTTGATGCCCAGCTCCATTAGCCCCTTCGAAGTCTTGAAGTACGTTTAAATCATATTCTTTGATAAATCCTGAATGCGCCAAATGATTCAATCCACTTGTAATAACTCCTTGTTGTACGCCTTTCCAAAAATTACCTCCTGCTATAGAAGAGGATATACCTCCGCTTAATCCTCCTGAGACTTTAATACCTCTGTTTTTTTATCTTCAAAAGGTATTAACTTTACAGGTACTTTATTAGACTCCAAAACTCCGTCAAAAATAGTATAACCGTTTTCTTCTATTTCTTTTTTATCTTCTTTCGTTAAGTTCTTATTAGCGTCATGTAAAAAATGCACTAATTTTAGTTCACATTCATATTTTACATCGTCATTTTCTTTAATCAAACTATAAGCATTATATCTATCATATGGATTTCGAATAGGTAGATTTATTAGGGAAGAGAAATATTTAGTTTCATTGGGATATATAACTATGCTTTCTCTAAATATATCAAAAATTAAATTTTTTTTATATGAGTGTACCTCGTTTAAATATTTAAGGTTAATAGAGTCTATAACATATTGAGACTTAAAAACCTTTGAATAGGGGTTTTCATTATAAAATTTATGATTTATATAATTGAAATCAGAGTCAACTATCAAATTATTATTTAATAAGTTAAAAAATAATTCATAATTCCTATAGAGATGGTTCTTTTCATCAGGATATGAATTAATAAGTTCTTCTGAAGCTATATCTCTGTAATTTACCTTTAATAAGTATTTTTTTTTTGAATTATTTTTTATCTTATATCTGATAATATTTGAAGATTTTTCTAAGTAATTTGTATCTAAATTATACAAATGTCTTTTATAATCTAATTCATTTGAAGTTTTGTATTTTAAATCAAGAATCTTTATTGTGTCATTTTCGAGTGTTAATACCAAGTCAGCTTGATTATTCTTACAAGATGTAAAAATAAAAGGTAAAAAACACAAAATAAAAAACATCTTAAATTTATATTTTTTCATTTTAATATCTAATTATAGGATTCAGTCCCCCTGAACGACGATTAAAATCAGCTTTATATTCCTTAAGTGTACTATTATTATCATTTAAGATACCTCTACTATACATTTCCCAACGATATGCATAAAACTCTGTCAAAGATCTGGCAGCTTCATAACCCCAGAGTTGCTTCCATTTCTGAAAATTTCCAGTTACATAATGCATTCTGTGTCTATACTCATGTACCAGTGTAAAAGCTAACTCCTTCCAAGAGCCAAAAGCCCTGTGGTAAATAAGTATTTTTCCATTGCTATCTGAATTTTTCAAAAGAGTTTCTCCATAGCTACGCATTCCATCTCCATTTTTTATTTCCAACAATTTTTCTTTTCCTAGACTCGGACTTCCTGCCCTTACATAATCTTCATTAAGTGTCGGAGTATCGTTTAATCTGCTTATTGAGTCGTAACTTATATCCGGTTTGTCAGAACCATTTACATCAGCCTGTCTTAGCACCTTATTAATCCTTGAGGAATCATATCTCAAATGAGCCAAATGATTCAATCCACTGGTAATCACTCCTTGTTGTACACCTTTCCAAAAGTTTCCGCCTGCAATAGAAGAGGATATACCTCCGCTTAATCCTCCTGAGACTTTAATACCTTTGTTTTTTTATCTTCAAAAGGTATTAACTTTACAGGCACTTTGTTAGACTCCAAAACCCCATCAAAAATAATGTAACCGTTTTCTTCTATTTCTTTTAATTTAGAATTTGATAAAACTTTTCTTATAGAACTACTATCACTGATTAATATTATATTAAAATAATAGGACATTTTTTTTTGAAACTGAAAATAACTTATCCTTTCGTTATATTCATTTACTTCATATTCAATAGGAAGATAAAGAATACTTGAAAAAAATCTTGTTTCATTGGCAGGAACGATAAATGATTTGGTTCTAACTGTATTTGAAAAATCTATATCAAAATCAATAATAGGAACTTCAAGTTCTTTTAATGTCTTCTCAATTTTTTTCTTTTCAAATGTTTTTAAGGTATTAATTTCATATAAGAGGTTAATATTTTGACTATAAAATGATATATATTTTGGTTTTGTATTCTTAGAAGAAATTATATTATAAAAAAGTTTGCTTTTTTTACAAAACAAACAAGATTCTGTATTTTGCAAAACATTAAAGTTATCATATACTATGACATCTTCGTCAAAAGTAAAAAAATAATCACGTTCTGAATTATTCTTTATTTTATAATTAATTATATTTTTTGCATATTGTTTAACTTCTTCTGAATAAATCAAATCCTCTTTAAACAAAACATTAGAATCCATTACAATAGTATTAATTTCATTATTTAAAATTATTAATTCAACCCTATCGTTAAAATCACTTTTCTTATTTACGCAAGAAATCATTAAAAATATAATACAAATTATAAACATTAAATTTTTCATAACTAATATTTTTAATAATTAAATCTTTGATCATTTTTAGCCGATCCCGCTCTTGCTATATTAATAACATACCAAGGGTGGAATTGATATTGAATTCCTCCTATCTTATAAGCAAAACGAAAAGCAAATATCTCAGAACCAGCTGCAGACTTATAATCTCCATATTGATTATAGGTATCAATTCTATAACCTAAATGATTAAAATATGCATGACCCAATTCATGTAACATAGTATGTGCTAAATGTCTATATGTAACGAAAGAAGCTCTAAAATAAGTAATATATGAACTTTTATTATCCGCATTTAAAAATGTCAGAGCCTCTGATGATCCATCTGTAGCATAAGATCTATTATTATTAACTTCCATTGTAGGTTTGGATTCATTAAACCATTTATTTAATATAGGTACGGTTTCAATCATGTCATAGATTGTTCCTAAATTCATCCCTTCTATTGGAATACTCTCATCCGCCATGCTTCCATAAGTACGATCTATTTGCCTATCAAATTTATGTTTTTTTATTGATTCATATTTATCATGCGCCAAATGATTTAATCCACTGATAATCACTCCTTGTTGTACGCCTTTCCAAAAGTTTCCGCCTGCAATAGAAGAGGATATACCTCCGCTTAATCCTCCTGCTGCTATCATTGTGGCTTTGTACAATCCCGGATTATTCGTTGCAAAGCTACTCCATTGGGCGGGATCGCCATCCAGATAATATCCGCTATTGCTCAAATGTTGTACGGCACTGCTTACCATAGAGCTTACAGCTCCTGCTGCCATCCCGCTCAAAAATTGTCCTCCGGATAATTCTGAGATAAAACCTCCGGAAACACCATGCATTCCTGCCTGGAATATAGATTGGTTGATTGTGCTTGTAAAGCTGGTGGCTGCCGAACCAATCCCCAGACTGATTATCCCTCCTATTGCTCCCATCGTACCTGCTTTTCCTGCTCCGTACCAGAAGGGTATGTTGTTTTGCGAATTTACTATTCCGTTCACAACCATTGCTACTCCTATTGCAATAGCAATTTGTATAAATTCGCCACTGGTATCTGTATATATCAACGGGTTGTTCAATACATAGCAATACCTGTTGAGGTTTTGTGTGGTGTCGTCCTGTACATAATTGTCGGGAGACATAAATCTTCTTAGTTTCGGGTCGTATATCCTGCCATTCATGTGTATAAGCCCTACTGTGGTAAGATGTTCGTGTCCGGTATATCCTCTGTCTATGATAAGCCCGTTTATCCATCCCATTGCATCGGGCAATAATACCTCGTTACTACTGTCTGTATGGGCAGCTTCGAGATTACCCCATGCATCAAAGTATCTTTTTTCTACAACCTTCCCTTCCATATCGGCTTTGGTAACTGCCAGTATTGTTCCCTGGTTATCTCTGTGCAGATAATATTTGTCTGTATTGGTAAGGCTGTTCCCTGTTAGTACATCTATCTTCATATAATTGGCACTATAGGGATCTCCGGTAATATAGGTGATCACTTTTGTGGTATCGCCTTCTTTTATGATTTCTATGGCTTTGTCTGCAGAGTAGAGTTTTTTTATGGGTCTTTTGGTTATATTCTCATCAAGGCTTCCGAAGTAACTTGCGCTTCTTGTTTTTAGTATAGAAAACTCATACGAAATATGATCTTTGCCGTCCAGTATAATTTCATTAGGGTTTTTGAATGAATTATATTTTATTTCGGCAAACCCTCTGTCTCCGGCAATAGCACTGCCGCTACTATTGAACTCAATATTGTTCAGTTTGTAATTATCTTCCTCATAATTGTATTTTCCTATTTCTGAGTTGTAGGACATCCTTCCTCTCTTGTCATAGGTATATTCTTTGACGGTAACATTATTAACTTTTTCTCTTAGTAATCTGTCCAGATCATCATACAGGAATATTTCTTTTTTATCAAAAATATTGTTATTGCGTTCTAATAATATTCCTTTTATAACATCGTAACCATATTCTATATCTATTACAGGTTGAGAATCTTTGATATGTCTGATGCTTTTTAAAGAAAGATTGTTGGAATTATAAGTCGTATTGAGGGCATAACCGTTGCCATATCTCATCAGGGTAATTAATCCCTGTGCATTTACATCTTCTGTTTTCCAAATATTTACAGATGTCTGTGCATCGATCTGGCTTATCAATACTCCGTTACCGTCGTACACATTTTTGACTTGTGCAACAGAGGTATAGCCGGGATCGTTTAATGTTGTTTTTAATTCGGTCAGATCGACTCTTCCATATTCATCATAAGTCATCCGGGTTTGGTATATAAACTCAGGGGTTTCTTCTGTTTTGCCTGTTATTCTGTGGTAAGGATCGTCATAATGGGTAATATACTTATACGTTTTGCCATTATATGTTCCTGAGATTTCTGTGGGCAGTTTTGTCGTATTGTCATAACTGTAATTTTTTATAATATTTGTATTTTCTGAATTACTAATGGTGTTTTCGGTTATTATACGTCCATTATCATCATAAATATACTGGGTATATCCCTGCTTGGGGTTTATTTCTTTTGTTAACCTCCCGACATTGTCATATTCGTACTGATAGGTTCCTGCGGAAGGGTCGATTAGTTTGGTTTTATTCCCCCAGCCATCAATTTCTATTTTTGTAATGATCCCATCATAATCTACTTCTTTTAGTGATCCGTTTGGGTAATATTTATAAAAAATTTCTCCTCCTCCATCTTGATGTTTTACAACATTTCCCATTGCATCTACCCATTTGGAACTTTTTTTATGACCATCTTCGACAGTAACCTTTAACCCTTCATAACATGTTGTATGTATTTTTCCGTTAAAAGAAATTTGCTTAACCGGCCTGTTAATTTCATCATATTCTATATAATTCCACAATTTAATATCTCCTTCAAAATAAGGTTCGCTAAATCTGGTCTTTTTGCCAAAAATATCATATTCTGTTTCGCTCACAACCCATTGTGAGTTAGCCGACATGGTTTTGATTTTTATAACTCTGTCAAAAATATCCATTATAGCAATAGACTCTGCTTCTCCATCTCTTTTAGTCGAGACAGAATAGTATCCTAATAATTCATTTGGGGTTATATCTTTTTTTATGATCGTTTTTTTTCCTAAAAAATCTGTTATTTCTTTTACATTCCCCCAATTATCATATTTATATGATGTTGTATGTCCTAAAGGAGAAGTTTCTGAGATTACTCGTCCTATAATATCTACATTAAACGTGGTTTCGAGATTATCATGAGAGATTAATTTCTTCAGGAACCTGTTTGTTTGATCATATTGAAATGTTGTTGTAACAGGTTCTATTCCCTGGGCAGATACTGTTTGAGTGTTAATTGCTCCAAATGGATAATAAGTATAATCTGTGACTACAGGTAAAGTATTATTACCATATTTTTTTGTTTGTTTGAGTTTTCCGTTTGGAAAAAAAGAACTTTCATTTTTTGTTGAGAATGATTCACTTCCTTTATAAACCGTATTTTCTATTTTATTTATTCTGCCAAAATGATAATGTCCGCTATTTGTAGATTCTGTTTCATAATAAAATTTTTCTATTGAAGATCCTATACCGTTGTAACTGGTATTTACCTGTTTGAGTAACAGATCTGCGGTCAAATCATAATCATAAGATTTTGATATTGTAATACCTTGGAGGTAATCAATAGTGTTTTCTGAAGTAGTTAAAATCAAATATCTGTTATTACTTTTGTTAAAACGGCTGTTTACAAAGGTCGATCTGCTAAAAACCGAATTTTCATTTAAACTACCATATGTTGTGCTTATTAATGAATTTTCAAGAAGTGGATCATATGTATTAATATTCCAGAAGTGTCCTTCAAATAAATTTTTCATTTCATATTTGCCGTCTGATATAAAACTTTCATATGGATCACTGATAAAAGTTTTTTGAAATCCAAGAAAACCTTTACCTCCCAAATGTTGAATCCCATTTTGGTATCTATATTCTGTGGTTAAAATTTTATCGTTAAAAACAGTATGTATTTTATGTACCAAATAGTATGTTCCAACATTTTTATGTACAAAATAGGGATAATTAAAAGAGGTGCTTTCTATAAAATATGCGTCATCTCTGTTATTATTATGTTCATACACCATTGGTTTGTATTCAATCTTTTGAATTACAGGGCTTCCATTATCTATCTCTCTTAATTGTCCTTCAAAAAAATCATCATTATCCATAAGATAAATTTTATCCTCTCTCTCTATTGGATCATGTATAAGAATTCCGTTTTTATACGTGTTAAGGCGATTAAAGTCTACATTATTAAGAATTAATGACAGAGGTGATATCTGATTATTGTCTAAATCGATGGTAGTTGGCAGATTGGCAAATACTTGATCGCCACTATTATGATTCTTCGCTTCATGAAAAAAGATTTTATTTGCATAATGACGGTGAGGGTGCTGGAAATCATTTAAATTTTGAATTATGGTCCGACCTAAATTACCATCTTCATCATAAATAGCTTTACCAAACTTTCTGACCGATACCAAATCGGTTTTTCCATCATTATTAAAATCTAAAGGCAAAATAGTTGAAGTAGCATATTCTGTATATTGATACTTATCGGGTTTCCCGTTCCAAAACTTATCCCATCCCGAAGATCTTTTTATAACATTTCTTTGTGAAGTGGCTAAGTAAGCTAATTTTTGTTCTGTAAAGTTTTTTCTGACATTGTTAAAAACCTTCCCTGTTGATGTATATTGTGACCACCATAGGGTTTCTGTTTCCATCTTCAGCAATTCTGCGGCAGCACTTGAGCCTTCAATATTATAAACTTTATTGGGTGTTATAAAGTCTGTTAATCCATCTCCGTTAAAATCCCCAAAAATTAATGGTGTTTTTTCATTAAAATAGGATAAAGTTATATTTACCTGATTAGGAATCAGTTTAAATACCTTTGTTAATGGATTAAATTTAAGTAGTGAATATTTTCCCGTATCTCTGTATAAAACCATAATTTCGGGAATCCCATCTCCATCAAACTCCAACTGATAAAATTCTGTTTTATCATTCAGATTTAAGTTTGGACAAATAACTTGTGTTGGTGTGACCGTTCCTGAATTAATCATACCTATTTCCGTAAAATATATTTTTTCCGGGCGATTTAGATTAGACCTCTCTACAATAAATACATCTACTAATCCATCATTATTAAAATCTCCTGACAATATTTCTCTTCCTTCTTTATCTCTTACAGGAATCGTAATTTCTACTGGAGGAAAACCCTCTTGTGAAAAAGTTTTTAAAATTAACCCTCCTTTAAGATCCATAACGATCTGCTTATTTTCACCCGTCAATAAGCTTCTGGAATTAAAAGTTAACCGATCAATAAGATTGTTTGCTGTATTTGGATTAGTATCTGTACCTATATAAGTAGTCTGTATTCCTATTAAATCATCTGCTTCAGAAATTTTATTATTTCTTAAAACTTTTCCTGAAATATAATCTCTTGATTTATCATATGTTTCAATAACACCCGATTTAGGGTTATATAACTTATATTTTGAATCAGCATCTTTTAATTCATAAATCGGATATGGGTTACCATTTCCAAAAAAATCACTTACGGCAATACTTCCTAATTCTCTAACAGAAGAAGGCCAATATGATAACTTTGAAGTAGAATATTTAATCCTCCCCGAATTAGACTGATTATATTTAAATTTTAATGGTTTTAACGCTATCCCTTTTTCATTTTCAATTTCAATTTTTACTAACCGGTCAACAGTACCACTCTGAATCAGATCATAATACAATTTATATTTTCTATATACCCCATTGTTTTGAGAAAAAACACTGGATTTTATCTGAATTTCAGAGAGTATTTTTGTTGATTTATATACCAATCCGTTTCTATATAATTGTGTTGGAAATGTTCTATTTCTATATATAAAATTTATAAAGAATTTTGTAGAAACAGTATCTCCTCCATACGAAATTGCATTTAACACGGGTATATTATTATTTACCGTATAACTATATTCTATTTTGTTGTCAAGCGCATCTATAAACAAAACTATATAATGCTGACCATTAACTAATTGTTTATATTTTGCAATTTTACCATCTGTGTATTGTATAATAAAACTAAATTCTCCACTCGTTTGTTTGGTAATTTTTATTTTAGAATACTTTTCTGTTTCAAAATTAGTAGATGTTATTTTTAACAGTCGTTGCCCATCCAAATAATACGGATCAGATTCATCAAATTGTGATCCGATCGTGATTCCGTCAATTTCCTTATTTTTTCCACCCTGGGTAATTACAGAAAGTCCCACCACATTCCATCCCAATCCAACTTGTGCATTTCCCGTCTGACTATTATATCCTAATGCCAAATTTGGTTGAAATTCATTAATTCCCTTAATAACTTCAATAGGGACATTATAAGATAATGATCCTAAACTACCGACATTCATTTCTGATTGAATTGAAGGAATTGTATCAGAAGGAATTGACCCAGGTCTATACATTTCTTCGTCATTATAACCCGAAGTATCAAATTCCAGAGGAATTATTTCTTCTGTTTGTGCTATTAAAACATTAGAAAGAAAAAAAAACAGAAAAAATATAATTTTTGATTCATTCATATTAAAAATAAGTTTAATAATAATTATATCTTAATAACATTTTTTGAAATAATTTGACCGCTGTTTAGTATAATTTTTACTATATAAATACCCGAAGGCTGTCCCGTTAAATCACTTATTATTGAAAATTCCTGAGAATTAATTGTAGCGCTATAAACATTAACTCCATTGGTACTAAACACTTGTATTTCGCTTATTACCCCTTCTATAGATTCATCCCAAGTTATATTGATTACTGAATTGGTTGGATTAGGATATAATAATATTTTAGAATCGATATCTTCCATCTCCGAAGAACTATACATAGTTACATTTTCATTATCCAGTATATCATCGTTTAAATTATTATAACTATTGTTTTCCCCCATCCTGTTTTCCTCACATTGAGATACATCAATATAATTTCCTGATTGATCATATTCAAAACATTTTTTTGAATTAATATCATCAATAAAAGCAGACTGTTCAATATTATCAATAACCAAATTACATCTATTTGAGAGAATCTTATCACTATATTCTTCCCATGTAATTAAAGTATATTCTTGCATTGCTGCATCATGATAAGTTTTTACATCTTCTAAATTTTGAGTTTCAGGAACATATTCAGAAGTTAGAGGTGTGGCAATATTCTGATAAAAATTACCATCGCTTCCTAGTTGTAGAGAGTTTACATAAAAATTCACATTCGAAGGATCATTAAAATTGGGATTAAAATTACTCAATATACCAGGAAATGACCATTCCTTACTTTGTATCGTATAGCCATTATAATCCTTACCTCTCACATAACCCATATTTAATTTTACAGTTTCATTATGATTTCTCAACATCAAATTACCCTGCTGATAAACAATTTGAGATTCTTTTCCTTGGGTAGAAGGAAAAAAAACACCAAAATAATCATCTGTTCCAGGGAAATAATATAAATCTTTGTAAGCAATAATCAAAAAACTCTCTGAAGGGATAACTACACTATCAGGAAACCAATATTTAGATGCTTTATCGGTAATTGACCAACCTTTTAAAGGTAAATCTTCAGTAGTATAATTGTATAATTCTATAAATTCTCCTAAATGATGAGGTGATGCCGTATAATAACCCTCAAATCTTTCATAATAAGGTGTATCATAATAAATTTCTGTAATAATTACTTGAGAATATAATGAAAATACATTAAAAAGTATAAATAATCGACATAGCATATTTTAAAATTTTAAAGAATTAACATATCAGAAAAGTTGAGCTCTTAAATAATTTAATCTTTCTCTATGAATCGGTTTTTCATCATTTCTATAATAGTTAATTTTTTCTATTTTTTTTAATATTTCATCTTCAAATGGCAACCCATTTTGTTCTAATGCAATATTTATTAACATTACAGCTTTACCTTTTTCATTAATTGATTTGAAATATTTAACACATAAAAAATTAAATCGGTTGATTAAATGTGCTGATGTAATTCCAGAAATATTATCTCCTAAAGCAATTAACTCCGATTTGCATTCTTCAAATTTATTTTGCGACAATAATATTTTTACTTTTCTCGTATGAAACTCAAATTTATGCTGATATGATCTAATCTTTAGAAATGCTGCTTCTAACAAACCGGTCAATTCAGGTATTCCTCCAATATTTTCAACTTCAAATCTTTTAAATAAAATATCAAATAAAGCAATTTTAGACCAAAAACCATTTTTAATTCTTTCGTTATCTCTTTCAATGTTTTCAAGCTCTGCATAATTATTAAATTTGTTACATATCTTTCTTGCAAGATTTAAAGTATGAACATCACTTTTATCAAATTCGTACAACTCTTCAATTTGTCTAATTGCTTTACTTATCTCTCCTATACTAATTAGCTTATTAATATATATTTTATATAATTCCCTAATATGATTATCTCTATCTTTATTTCTTTTCTTATCTAACAATCTCTGCAAAAGACTTAGAATTTCTCCATCATTCAAATGATTAAATCTATTTTTAAATGTTTGTCTATTAATTTTTTTTATAATTTTTAACTCTGGATTATCTCTAGCATCTATAATTGTAGCTTGTATAGAAATTTTTAATTGAGTTTTTTGATATTGAATTTCCAATTGTTCATTTTCAGGATCATATGTTTTTGCTTGATTAAATAATGAACTTGCAACTAATAACAAATCTTGCGGATAATTTAATTCCTGTGTAAATTTTTTATTTCCTAAGGCAAGCCTCATATACTCTTTTGCAATTCGTTCTGAAAATATAGGGTTTATTGTATTTTCATTATAATTTGTTAAATAAAGTTGTAACACTTCTAATTCTCTAAATTGATCTTGTAATAATATCTTTCGAATTCCATCATAAGCTCTAACTTCATTTACATCTAAACCTATTATTTCATAGTAGATCTGTAATGCACCATTCAAATTTTGCTGGCTTCCCATACCTCCACCCATCATTTGCATCATCCCATTAAAATTGTTTTTGCGAATATCCGCAGCTCTCTTCAATTTTTCTAAAATAGTTTCTTCATTTGGCGTAACTATCAAAGAAATAGATCTTCCTATGATAGTGCTAGTAAATGTAAAACCAAAAAAAGTTATTGTTGAATTATTTAAAAACCTTCTTCTACTTAGTGACATAAATCAGAATTATAATAAAGAAAAGAGGAAGGTGAGATTCGAACTCACAAAACTAACTGGATACTACGATACTAAATTATTTATTTCACTTCCTCTTATGATCAAAAATATTAAAATTTTCTTAAATAAAAAATTTTAATGCAAAAACATCTATAAAATACATGTTATTGCTATAAAATAAACATTTTTTATCTAAAAAAAGTACCAAATAAACAGCCTCTCTCTTTTAAAAAATATTAAATTCCCGAAACACAACCAATAGCTAATGTCCAAAAAGCACAAAACGAATCGCTTTTCGCATTACTTATTGAAATTATTAGTTACTTTTGTAAGAATTAAGTTCTTTATATACTTCATCAACCGGAAAAGGTTTTACTTAACTGTGAATTAATAGGGAATCGTGTGCAAATCACGAACTGTCGCGCAACTGTAAGTAACACACCAAAGGTTTTCATCCACGAGGTCCACTGCCAAAAGCGGGAAGGACGATGAAAATTGTTACAAGTCAGGAGACCTGCCTATTCCGAATTGACAATGCTTTCGCGATTTGAAGCTTTATTATGTCAGACAGATGCGTTTTATACATACCAAATTTTGAAAAAGAAAATTGTATGCTATTTCTTATTCGCGTTTTTCTTCCTGTAAATTCTTTTCGTAAAACATTATTTCAAAGTCATTAAAAGAACCTTTTATAATGATTATTTATCATTTAAAAAGTAAACACATAATTTTAGCTATCCGCAAATTAGCTGTAATATAAAATCCTAAATAAAAATAATGACAACAGAAGAAAAAATAAAACAATCAGAAACAAGAATTTTCAAAGCTGTTTTCCCTAACACAACCAACCATTATGACACGCTTTTTGGTGGTACGGCCATGCACTTAATGGACGAAGCGGCTTTTATTACCGCAACCCGGTTCAGCCGGCAAAAAATGGTAACAGTAAGTAGTGATAAAATTGATTTCAAAAAACCTATTCCGGCGGGAACCATTGTAGAACTTGTTGGCATTGTTAACCACGTTGGTAATACAAGTCTGAAAGTGAGAGTAGAAATTTATATCGAACAAATGTATTCCGAGCATCGGGAAAAAGCAATCACAGGCGAATTTACATTTGTAGCTATTGATGAACACAAACGTCCTATTGCTATAATTAAAACGTAATCAAACCCGATATTTACACGCTTTCGGATGAGAATGATTTATTGACATAATTCTGTATCCCAATTGGTATGCCCTCTCCCCTCACGACATTTCCAGTTTTGTTTTACTTCTTTTACTTTCCAAAGTTTCCCGTCTTTTTTGGCTTGCATCACAATTTTTAAAGCTACCTGAGAATCATCCGGGAGATTTTCATGGATCATTGTGATTTCATATTGACCAGATCCTTTTCTAACCGATTTGATCTCCAAATTAGGAGTCTCTTCATCTTCAGGGTAGTTGTAATACTTCCGAATTAAATCTTCTGGTTTTTCTATACTTGTATCACTTGCTATCAAGGCATTAAAACCTGAAATATCCTTTACTTCAAAATTTTCTGAACAGGAAAAAAAGACCATTGCAATCACTAACACACAATATTTTTTCATAATTTTTCTATGTTTACTCAAATCTAATGATTATCTCTCAATAAACTCTTGTTATTTATAAAATAAAAAATCCCGAACGATCGGGATTTCAAAAAAAATATATTTTTGAATTGAATTAATCTCTATTAAATTGAATACGTTCTCCTATTTCCATCTTGTTGTTCTTTGCAAGAGCTCCGCACATATGAAACAACATTCTCGCCCCAACGTTTCCATCCCAATCATCTTTTTCTCCCGGAGCAACTTCAACCAAATCAAAACCGATAATTTCTTTATCACTTACTGCTAATTTATTTAATAAATACGTAGCTTGTTCAAAAGAAAAACCTCCCGGAACCGGTGTTCCTGTATTTGGACAATACCAAGGATACATACCATCTATGTCAAAACTTACCAAAACTTTCTGTGGCAATGCCTGAATGATCCTCTCACATTGCATTTCCCAGGTATGACCCAAAAAAGCCTCTGTTTTAAGATCTGCATCTGTATGAACTATTACTCTATTATTATTAGCAACATCGACTTCCTGTTCGCAAAAATCCCGAATTCCTACCTGAACAATTTTTGAAATCTGAGGAATTTGTAAAGCATTATACATAATTGATGCGTGTGAATAGGTAAACCCTTCGTAAGCAATTCTCAAATCCATATGAGCATCAAGGTGTAAAATTCCAAAATTTGAATGTTGAGAAGCCATTGCTTCATAATAACCTAATGGTGTGGAGTGATCTCCTCCGAGAAGCACTACTTTTTTCCCTTTTTCTATCCACGACAGAACTATTTCTTTCAGTTCGTTTTTGAGATCTGCACAGGCTTTATTGATTATTTCCAGATCTGCTGCAAGCTGAGGATTTTGACCTACCTCTTCGCCATTTTCCTGTGCTTCAATAATTGGCTGAGCCATGGCTTTATATTTTGAACTTAATGCAGCCCATTTTTGTATAATTTCATTCTGATCTACAAACATTCCTAATTTCCATAATTCCGGAAACTCCTGATGAGATAAATCGACTTGAAATGAGGCTTCAAAAACAGCATCGGGACCTTTGGAAGCACCGGATCCATAGCTTACGGTTACTTCCCATGGAACAGGTATAATTATAATTTCGCTTTCTTCAGCTGTAAATGGTAATCCAAAAATATTGGCATCTGCCAATCCTGGTTGAGAAGGATCGAAGTTTTTTATTTTTTCGATTTTGTTATTCATAGGAGTTTTTTAAAATATTAATGTAATGATTGAATACCTGCTTTTAAAATTTGTCCGAATTCATACATATCTTCATAAGAACAATACAAAGGCACTGGTGCTAATCTTATTACATTAGGTTCTCTCCAGTCTGTAATCACACCATTTTTCATGAGATAATCAAATAAAGGACGGCCTTCACCGTGTAGAAATACAGACAGTTGTGAGGCTCTTTCATCCGAATTTGAAGGTGTAATAATCTCAAAAGTGCTATCGACTTCCTTGTCTATTTCCTGAAGAATAAATTCTAAATAGGCTGTAATATGATCTCTTTTTTTGATTAATTTATCCATTCCTATTTCAGCAAACATTTCTACGGAAACCAAATAAGGTGCCAATGTTAATATCGGAAGGTTACTAATTTGCCAGCCATTAGCTCCTTCAACCGGATCGAAAGCAGGTTCCATTTTAAACCGGCGTTCTTTATTATGTCCCCACCATCCGGCGAATCTCGGCAAATCCGGATCCGTATGATGCATTTGGTGTACAAAACATCCGGAAGCATTTCCCGGACCAGAATTCATATATTTATAGCTACACCATGCAGCAAAATCGACATTCCAGTTATGTAATTCTAATTTAATATTTCCTGCAGCATGTGCCAAATCCCACCCCACATAAGCTCCTGCTCTGTGCCCTGCTTCGGTAATCGTTTTAATATCAAATACCTGACCGGTATAATAATTTACCCCTCCTATCAGGACCAATGCGAGTTCATCTCCAATTTCTTCTATTTTTGACAAGATATCTTCTATCCTAATGTTGTGTTCTCCTTCTCTGCGATGAATTTCCACAATTGCATCTTTAGGATCCAATCCATGAAAATGCACCTGACTCTGAATCATATATTGATCACTTGGGAATGCTTTTGCCTCGCAAAGAATTTTATATCTTTTGGTTGTCGGACGATAAAAGGAAACCATCATTAAATGTAAATTTACGGTAAGCGTATTCATAACGGTGACTTCTGATGGAAGCGCACCAACAATCTCGCTTAATGGTCCTGCAAATCTTTCGTGATAATCCCACCATGGTTTTTCTGCATAAAAATGCCCTTCTACTGCAAGATTTGCCCAATCATTCATAATTTCATCTACATATTTTTTGGTACGTTTAGGTTGTAATCCTAATGAATTTCCTGTAAAATAGATTACTTTTTTACCATTTACCTGCGGAAAATGAAATTCGTTACGATAATGATGAAGCTGATCTTGAGAATCAAGCTGCTGTGCAAATTCTTGTGTATTTTGAAAAACCATTTGTTGTTTGTTTATAGGGGTAAAAATAGAAAAAAAGATTGATTGGTAAAATAATTTAAAAGAGCTTCCAAATAATAAAAAATTGTATCCGGCGTACAATCGGCTTCAATATTACCTGGATTTCATTTTTCGTTTAAAATGATAATAATACAGTAATGCACTATCGTAAAACAAAGCCCCGGCTAAAAAAACTGCTGCCACTAACAGTGTTTTTAATGCTATAATTTTGAAAACAAAACCTCCGGTAAGACATCCGAGGAAAAAGCAAAGGATAATTGCCAGTTTAAGTACAATACTTTTTGATAACTGTTGAAATACTGTAGATTTCCGATAAAAGAATAATTGAGAAAGTTCAATCCCTAAGTCGGTAAACAAACCCGTTAAATGAGTAGTTCTAACCACAGATTGTGAAACTTTTGTAACCAATGAATTTTGCAGACCCATTGAAAACAATAACCCACAAGCGATTATTTGCACATCCAAATCAGACATTCCGAAAATTCCGATAAGAATTAAAATGATTATCTCCATTATCATTGGAACTATATAAGATATTTGAGGTTTTATCCGTGAAATTATTTCTATAGATAAATTTGATACAAATGCCCCAATTAAAAATGACGCAATAAATACTAAATATAGTATAGCCATTTTATAATTTTTGAAAGATATCTCTTCTGAAAAATACGCAAAATGACCTGTTACGTTTGTTGTAAGTGTTTTTACAGACAAAACTCCTGTAACATTTACAATTCCTGCAACAAAAGATAGAATCGATGCTAATCTTAAATTATGAATATACGTTCTGCTTTTGCCTTTGTGCCGAAACATAATGAATTATAATTTAGTGTAAACTTACAAAATTGAGCAATTACCTGTTTTCTTATTAGGAATGAAATTTCAGTTAATTATGAATATTTTCAAAAAAATTATTCTTAGACTCGATTGAAGTGATAATCCTTGCAAGAAACAGACAAAAAATCAAAATACGAATGAAGCAAACCGATCAGGTAAAATGATCTCCATAATTTGCCTCTAAAAAAAATCCCATCAAATAGATGGGATTTCTCATTTCTTTTTATTTACAGGATAAGCATTGCATCTCCGTAAGAATAGAATTTATATTTTTCTTTTATTGCCTCATCATATGCTTTTCTCATCAAGTCATGTCCGCAAAATGCAGAAACCATCATCAACAACGTAGATTTTGGCGTATGAAAATTGGTAATCATACAATCTGCGATACTAAAATCATAAGGTGGAAAAATAAATTTATTGGTCCATCCATCATAAGAATTTAATGTTCTTGCTGACGACACAGAACTTTCTATTGCTCTCATTGAAGTTGTTCCTACTGCACAAATTCTTTTTTTATTCACTTTTGCCTGATTTACAACATCACAGGATTCCTGAGAAATTTTAAGCTCTTCAGAATCCATTTTGTGTTTAGAAAGATCCTCAACCTCAACCGGATTAAACGTTCCCAAACCTACATGAAGTGTTACTTCTGCAAAATTTACTCCTTTTATTTCCAATCTTTTAAGTAAGTGTTTTGAAAAATGTAACCCTGCTGTTGGAGCTGCCACTGCTCCTTCTTCTTTTGCATAAATCGTTTGATAACGCTCTGCATCTTCTTCGTTTACTTCTCTGGAAATATACTTTGGAATTGGAGTTTCTCCTAATTCTGTAAGCTTATTTCTAAATTCATCATAAGAACCATCGTAAAGAAAACGCAAAGTTCTCCCGCGAGATGTTGTATTATCTATAACCTCTGCTACTAATGAATCGTCATCACCAAAGTACAATTTATTACCTATCCTGATTTTTCTTGCAGGATCTACCAAAACATCCCAAAGTCTTTGTTCTGAGTTGAGTTCTCTAAGTAAAAAAACTTCAATTCTTGCTCCTGTTTTTTCTTTATTTCCATATAATCTTGCAGGAAAAACTTTGGTATTGTTAAGAATTAACACATCGCCTTCATCGAAATATTCGATCAAATCTTTGAACATTTTATGCTCGATAGTTTTCTCAGCTCTGTTGATTACCATAAGTCGAGATTCATCTCTGTTTTCTGCAGGATATTCCGCAAGAAGTTCTTTTGGTAAATTAAAATTAAAATTTGATAATTTCATAGTATAATAAAAAAGATGGGATCCTAAAAGTAACGTACTGTGTTACTGTTTTTCAAATCGGTTGCAAATATACGATTGTAAAACAGGGGTTGTCAAGTAAAAGCCGATTTATTTTAAAAACCCATGCATTTACTCAACAATTCGGGGTGAATAAAACCTTTGTTTTTGATTTTTAATTATTTTTTAAATTAAAACATGGTTATTACTATCCTGAATTTTTACCATTATAATAAATAAGCCCGGTTAACGAGAAGCTCTTTTCGGTTAACAAATATAAAAGTCTTTTAAGATGTATAATATACCACAAAGTATCGCCTAAAAGAAAGCCACGAAATTAAATCATGCTATCATAAAAACCCACAGCTTGGAAAAACCGCTAACCATTAGCAACAAGACTATGCCAACTCACGCCTGCAGCCGATAGAATAAAAAATCAGAAATTTTTTAAGAAAAAAATTGCGTAGTTAATTAACTACACATATATTTGTAGTCAAATGACTTCATAATGAGTTTAAGACGAGACGTTTTTCAAGCTATTTCCGACCCGACAAGAAGAACTATACTTCTTTTGGTTACTTCGCAATCTATGACAGCAGGAGCAATTGCTTCAAATTTTGATACAGCACGACCAACTGTTTCAAAGCATTTGCAAATTCTTACGGAATGCGAATTACTAACCAAAGAGCAAAGCGGCAGGGAAATTTACTATCACATTAACGCAATAAAAATGAAAGAAGTAGCCGACTTTATTGAGCCATTCCGCAAAATGTGGGACGACAGATTTAACAAATTGGAAGCGGTACTTAAAAAAATACAAGAAGAAGAAAAATAATACGTAATATGGAACAAAAAACAAAAGTAAGTGCCCAAAATGGTAAACAGGAAATCGTAATCACAAGGGAGTTTGATCTGCCTCTGGAATTACTTTTTAAAGCTTATGAAGAGCCCGAACTTTTTGAACAATGGATGGGAGCGAAAGTGTTGAAAATGGAAAACAAAAAACATGGTTTCTATGCATTTGAAACATCACACAACGGAAATGTGGTTTTTCAGGCAAACGGAACAATACACGAGTTTATTCCGAATCAAAAAATCATACGAACCTTTGAAATGGAAAATACGCCTTTTCCCGTTCAGCTTGAATATCTGGAATTTGAAAAACTAACAAACGATACCAGCAAACTTACTATGCACATCGTGTTTAAGTCCGTTGAATTCAGAAACCAATTACTTCAAATGCCATTTACACAAGGTATCAATATGGCACATAACAGGCTACAAGAAATTATAAACAAACTAAAATAACAAAATATGACAAAACGAAATAAAATTATCTATTGGGTTGCAACTATCTGGTTGTCACTGGGAATGTTTTCAACAGGCATTGTCCAACTCATAAAAATGAAAGAAGAAGTTGATAAAACTTCATTGGCTTTGGGCTATCCAACCTACTTTCTCACCATTATCGGTATTTGGAAATTATTGGGTACAACAGCAGTACTTATTCCTAAATTTCCTTTACTGAAAGAGTGGGCTTATGCAGGATTCTTCTTCCTTATGTCAGGAGCCATTTTTTCGCATCTGGCAGTTGGAGATAACACTATTGAACTATTTGGACCGACATTACTTCTAATCCTGACAGTTGTGTCTTGGTATTTCAGACCTACTCAAAGAAAAATTAATTTATAAAAAAAAATGATGGAAAACACAAACAACAGAGAACTAAAAATGACGAGAACGGTAAAAGCACCTATTGATCTCGTTTGGAAAATTTGGTCAGAACCCGATTACATAGCTCAATGGTGGGGACCAAATAACCATACCACTACCATTCACAAAATGGATTTCACAGAGGGAGGAGAATGGAAACTGACATTCTATAATCTCATTACCGAATATGACTATACCAAGAGAAGTATTTTTAAAGAAATTATCCCACTAAAGAAAATCGTTTTTGAGCATTTCAGTCCGCATTTTATTGACATTATTCTTTTTGAAGCCAAAGGCGAAGAAACTCAAATAGAGTGGAGTTCGGTGTTTGATACCAAAGAAATACTCGAAGCGGTTATCAATACATTCAATGCCAAAGAAGAACAAACGCAAAACTTTGAACGACTTGAAAAATATCTTAATCAACTAACATCAAAATAAGATGAAAGAGCAATTCGTAATTGTAGAACGTGTCTTTAATGCCAACAGACAACTGGTTTGGCAAGCCATTACCGAAAAAGAAATGATGAAACAATGGTATTTCGATTTAAAAGAATTTAAACCCGAAACAGGATTTCAGTTTGAATTTATGGGTGGATCTGAAGATGGAACTCAATACAAACATCTATGTGAAGTGACCGAAGTTATTCCCGAAAAAAAACTAACGTATAGTTGGCGGTATGAAGGTTACGAAGGCATTACTTACGTTACGTTTGAATTGTTTGATGAAAATGGAAATACTCGTTTAAAGCTAACACACACAGGATTTGAAACATTCCCTGCAATTCCTGATTTTGCCATTCACAATTTTGAAGCAGGCTGGAACCACATTATTAATGTTTCATTGAAAGGCTTTTTAGAAAAAGATAACCATTAAAAACAAGAAAAAATGAACAGTAATCTTTTATTTGATTTTTCCGTAAACAAGGAGAATAATACTATTCACGTAATTCGTGAATTTAACGCCAATATTGAACTGGTTTGGAAAGCGTGGACAACAGCCGAATTGCTCGATCAATGGTGGGGACCCAAGCCTTGGAGAGCCGAAACCAAAACAATGGATTTTCGGGAAGGCGGATTTTGGCACTACGCAATGGTAAGTCCCGAAGGAGAAAAACATTGGGCAAAAGCCAATTTCATTTCTATTGAAAAAGAAAAATCCTTTAGTCAAAAAGATGGGTTTTGCGACGAAAACGGGACGATGAATCCATCATTACCTCAAAATTTAGTAGAAAATAGTTTTAGTACAAAAGAGGATAAGGTACAAGTTGATATATTGCTCACATTCGATACGCTTTCCGACCTTGAAACGACCATAGCAATGGGCTTTAAAGAAGGCTTTACAATGGGCTTGAATCAGTTGGACGAGTTGTTGTTAACACTGAAAAAATAAAAAATTATGGCAACAATTTCAAAAGACATACTCGATTACAACAAATCACAAACGGCAGAAGACAAAGCCATTTGCGATTTGCTGGCTACAGAAATAACAAAACATCTGCCCGATGCCGAAAACAAAATCTGGCACAGACATCCCGTTTGGTTTTTAGACGGAAATCCGATAGCAGGTTACAGCAAACAAAAAAGCGGATTAAGGTTAATGTTTTGGAGCGGTGCAGATTTTGACGAAGAAACATTGAAAGTAAAGGGAGAAAAATTTAAAGACGCTTCTGTTTTTTATCATTCGGTTTCCGAAATTAATATCGAAGATTTAAAACGCTGGCTCGAAAAATCGAGAGACATACAATGGGACTATAAAAACATCGTAAAACGAAAAGGAGTTCTGGAACGATTGAAATAAAGAAACTGCCCATAACAATTATTTTTCCAAATAGCAGAGTTACGCTAAATCAAACATTTCGTCTTCGTATGCTGCCAATGCTTTTTGCATTGGCTTTTTTCTTAACTTAGCCAATACTATTCCCTATATGATCAATTTTACAAAAGTCCAGAGTACTTGTAACAAAACAATAAATTAAAAGAAAATGACAAAACAAATAGTAATTATGTTTTTCATGTTAGTATCTATTACTAATGTGTTTTCGCAGACAAAACCCAACAAAATATTGATCAATAATGTCAATATCTTTAATGGAAAAGATAATAAAATTGTAAAAGGAAACATCTTAATCGAAGGCAATTTAATAAAAACCATTTCTACAGAAGCGATAGCAACGGATAGAAGTGGACTCACAAGAATTATTGACGGCAAAGGAAAATATGTAATACCGGGATTAATAGATGCGCACTCTCATTTGTTGTTTGAAAGTATCTCCCAAACGCAGGCGATGATGTATGATTACGCTTTCCTTAATTTATTTGCTGCAAAAGCTGCCGAAAAACAATTGTTAAGAGGCTTTACGACCGTAAGAGATCTGGGAGGTGGTTCACTCACATTAGCCAAAGCCATTGATATGGGTCTGATTGCCGGTCCCCGGGTTTTTTCCAGTGGAGCATTTATTTCACAAACAGGCGGACACGGGGATTTTGGCCTGCCAACCGACGTGCCCAGAAAAATTGGTGAAATGTCCTATGCCGAAAAAAATGGGATGGTTGCCATTGCAGATGGTGCAGACCAGGTATTGCTTCGTTCCCGTGAACAATTACGACAGGGAGCTACACAGCTCAAGTTAATGGCTGGTGGCGGTGTGGCTTCTAATTACGACCCTTTGGATGTTATGCAATATACAGAAACCGAATTCAAAGCTGCCGTAAGTGCTGCCGAAAATTGGGGAACTTACGTAACCGTTCACGCCTATACGCCATTAGCAATAAAAACAGCTATTTCGGCAGGGATAAAATGTATAGAACACGGACAACTAGCGGATGAAGCTACTGTAAAATTAATGGCAGAAAAAGACATCTGGTGGAGCCTGCAACCCTTTTTAGATGATGAGGAAGCTAATCCATATCCGCAAGGCTCTGCTAACAGGACAAAACAATTAGAAATGACCAATGGCACAGACAATGCTTACAAATTAGCAAAAAAATATAACGTAAAGCTCGCGTGGGGAACCGATTGTCTATTTGACGCAACATTAGCCGATAAACAGGGTAAACAGCTTTCCAAAATGACCCGATGGTTTACCCCTTTTGAAACATTAAAAATGGCAACTTCCAGCAATGCCGAATTACTTGCTTTATGTGGCAAAAGAAGTCCTTATCCGGCAGGAAAATTAGGTGAAATCTCACAAGGAGCTTATGCCGACCTGATTATCATAGACGGAAATCCATTAGAAAATTTAAAATTGGTAGAAGACCCCGAAAACAATTTTAAGGTTATAATGAAAAACGGTGTAATCTATAAAAACACATTAGCCAAATAACGAAACTGCCCATAAATGGGCGAAAAAAACTTATAACCTTAGAATTAGCAAATTCGAAAAGAAATAAGCACTACCTGTGTTGTCGGCAAGTGTATCAAAAATCACCCTTAAAAATGAAGTATTGCTTATTATTCTTACTTACCATTACATTAAATTCGTATGGTCAAAATTTTGAAAAACCAACTCAAAAAACTGATAAATTAGTTGAGAATTTTCAGACAAAAAATAAAATACCTGGATTATCTGTTTCTATATCATATAAAGACAAACTTATTTATTCTAAAGGATTCGGTGTTTCAAATATAGAAACGAAAGAACCGATAAATCCTTCAAAAACAAAATTTAGAATAGCAAGTATGACCAAAAGTCTAACCGCTTTAACTATTGGAAAATTAATGGAGATGGACTCCATTGATATAAATAAAAGTGTTTATTCATATTTAAAAAATTTACCAAAAAAAGAATATGACTTTACAATTAAAGATGTTGGAGGACATTTAGCAGGAATAATTAGAGTTCCAACCGGAGAAAGATATGATTGTAAAAACACATATTCACAATCTGATTTTTATGAATCTTTCAAAAGAGATAAATTACTTTTTATTCCGAAAAAACAATTAAGTTACAGTAATTACGGGTATAAATTGCTTGGATTAATAATCGAGCAACAGTGTGGAGATAACATAACCAACTGCCACAGAAAATTAATTTTGGATAAATTAAATCTTGATAATATAACGCCTGATTTCAAAGATAATGATGCTCTAAATAACAATTTTTATATTGAAGAAAAAGGGAAAAATGTTCTTGCTCCTTGTTTAGATTGTACTTTCAAACATGCTCAAGGTTGTTATATTGCCACTTCGGAAGATATTGTAAAATTTGCCAACGGAATAATTTACAAAGACCGATTACTCAAAGAAGAGACAATAAAGAAACTTATAAAATCACAAGAAACGCTTGACGGAAAAAAAACAGGATATGGTTTTGGTTTCACATCTATAAAAGATTTCTACGGAAACTATTATTTTGGACATAATGGAGGTTATCAAGGAACTACAACAGAATATAGAATATATCCTAAAGAATCCCTTGCTATTACTGTTTTGACAAATAAGAGCGGAAATTTTAGATTAGATGATTTATTGAACGAAATAGTCTTTCACTTTATTCAACAAATTGACTAAAAAATACCTGTACATAACACCCCCATTGGAAAAATGGAGATTAAACGCGAAAACCAGTACATTTTTGCATTTGCTTGTTTTGGTACTTTGGTATTTATAGCTTAAAAAAACAGCGTGAATTATAAACACATATGTTCTTAACAGTCAATGATAAAAAACGACAATTGATTATTACAGAAGATATAAGAGAACTGTGGTAGATTATTCTTCTTCGAGAATATCAAATCCTATTTTTTTTAGATCATTCCAAAAATCAGGATACGATTTAGACACAACTTCTGCATCGTTAATAATAATCGGAATTTTTATTGCCAAAGGAGCAAAAGCCATTGCCATTCGGTGATCCTGATAGGTATTGATGGAAATGTTTTCGTTGATTATTCCTGACGGTTTCAATGTCAGACTATCATTAGTTACTGAAACATTGGCTCCAAGTTTTGTCAATTCATTTTTCAACGCTTCCAATCGGTCGGTTTCTTTAATTTTTAAGGTATGTAATCCGGTTAAGTGACACCCAATTCCCACTCCGAGACAAGTTACAGCGATGGTTTGGGCGATGTCCGGTGAATTATTTAGTTTCAGGGTTAACGTTTCAGGTTTCAAGTTGTTTGATTTCTGTAAAGTAATGGAATTGTTATTGAAAACGGTTTCGACTCCAAACTTTTTATAAATTTCAACTAAAACAGCATCGCCTTGTAAACTATTTTGTTTGTAACTTGAAAGTGTAATTTGTGCTCCTATTCCCGATAAAGCTACGATGGAATACCAATAGGAAGCTGATGACCAGTCACTTTCGATTGTTACAAGTTGATGTGGCATCTCGATTGCGCTTGATGTGACAACAATTGTGTTATTTTCAAATGAGGTTTCAATACCTATTTCGTTGAGTAAAGCCAACGTCATTTTGATGTATGGAATAGATGTGATTTCCCCTTCAAGTGTTAATTCTAATCCATTTTCCAGTTTCGGAGCAATTAATAGTAAAGCGGAAATATACTGACTACTTACATTTGCCGGAAGCGAAACTTTATTTCGGGTTATTTTTTTTCCTTTAATTCTGATGGGTGGAAAACCTTGATTTTCTTCATAACTGATTTCGGCTCCCAAACAATTTAAAGCTTCCACCAAAATTTTTATCGGTCTTTCTTTCATTCGGGATGAACCGGTTAATATGACTTCTTTTCCTTCCTGAATGGCAAAAAAAGCGGTAAGGAAACGCATGGCTGTTCCGGCGTGATGAATATTTATTTCTGAGGAATTACTTCGCAGTGATTTTGCCATTACTTCGGAATCGTCTGAATTGGATCTATTTTCCAAAATAATTTCCGGATATAACGCCTGAAGTAACAGCAATCGGTTGGTCTCGGATTTACTTCCGGAAATTGTAACGGATGATTCTTTGTGAATGACTGATGGTTCCAGATGTAATTTCACAGCTATTTGAGTTTCTCATTATTCTTATGCCGGTCTTTATCTCTATTGGATTTCAATTGCATTTTTTTATCGAAAGCTTCCTGCAGATCGATCCCTGTTTGATTGGCTAAACACAAAACTACAAAAACCACATCGGCCAATTCTTCTCCTAGATCTTTGTCTTTATCACTTTCTTTTTCGGATTGTTCGCCATAACGTCTGGCAATAATTCGTGCAACTTCACCTACTTCTTCGGTAAGTTGTGCCATATTTGTCAATTCGTTGAAATAGCGTACTCCGTGTTCTTTGATCCAGTTGTCTACGTCGAGTTGTGCGTTTTTGAGATGCATGATTTTATTTTTTCTTCAAAATTATTTTATCGGTTTGTTTAGTAATCACCTGGTTATAAAATTCTTTAATATTAGAATAGAAATTCTGAGAAACCAGCATTGAATTTACATCAAAATTAGCATTAATCTGAATTTGATTGGCATTTTGTCCTATATTAAATTTGAAAAAGGCTACATTTTCTCCGGTAGAAAGATTTACACTTTGAGGTAAATATTCTACTTCATATTCTTCCGGGATCTCTATGGTAATATTGTATTTTTTAGAATCCGGATAACCAAAATATATAGGGAGATCTCTGGTTTCGGTATTAAAAGGATTTTTATATTTTGTAAAGAAAAGTAACGGATTTATGTATATTTTATCTCCTATAATGTCTACCTGATTTTCTGTAGCAAAATCAAAACTTTCAACGACAGGACTGGATAATTGATTTAAATTATCTACTTTATAGTTCTCTATTGAAATTTTATTTAAACTGTTTTCTAAATATTCGAGATATTGATCTTCGTTTATATTTGAAAATTTATTTCTAAACTCAAAAGCATGGTAATCTGTTTTTTGAAATCTTGCCTTACCTGTTATAGTTCCTTCTTTGTCTAATTTTGCAAAAAGGACAACATTATTCCTTGAAATAATTGTAGGTTTTAAATCTATTTCTTCATAATCTCCATATTTTGAAATTTTTCTTCCGGTCCAATTTAGTACATTTAGAGGAAGAATATCCGGCAGACTATATTTGTTTGTAGCATCCAATAAATATTTTTTGTTGCCGATTTCTGCCATTGCAATAACATAATTGAAAGCTGTTCTATTAGGATAACTTACAATTCCGTTACCTATTGTACTCAGGATAACAGGAGTGGCTCTTATTCCTGAGATGTTAAGCATCGAGATTAAGTTGAAATTTATTTCGGCAACATTACCTGTATTATTATGGTATGCGTTTTTTACTCCGTCATTGGTATAAATTCCATTTTTTTTATTCCAGGTAAATTTATTTTTAATGTGATTAAATACTGCTAACATCCTTTCTTCGTCGTTCTTATGGGACGTTACAGTTTTTAGATCTCCTTCCAGATGTTTATGTTCTAATAGTTGTTTTCCGAAGTCTTCATCTTCATACAAAGTTTTTGTCAGGTCTTCCCAGGTTTGAGAGAAACTCTTATTGGGGCTGTTTTTGTATTGAATCATTTCCAATTCGTACTTTATAGAAGACTTATAATTATTGAGATTGTCTACAAAAGATTCTTCGTTCATTGCCGGAACATTATGTGCTGAATGTGTCGAAATCAATTCCTGAAACGTTAAATTATCAGTTCTTTTGGTTTGGCTATTTGTAAATGATATTGAGGTATTATTTAGTTTGGAATCATTTTTAATATTCAAAAAACCTTTAACAATTGGTTTATAAACGTAAGTAACCGGTATTTTTGTAACGTATTCCGAGTAATTTACAGGGATTTCTCTTTGTATGATAAAATCGGGAAAAGTGAGTAGATTTTCTGATTTCAGGACGTACTTAAATTCTATTACCGATCCAACGCTAACCTCAGGAAAAGACAAAGTTCTTATTTTATAATAGTCATTTACTTTGTCTAACAAATCTCCTTCTTTAGTAAGTTTTGTTCTCTCAATCTTACCGTTTTTCAGGTTATAAGTGTTTGCACTTGAAATATCTAAAGCATCCGAATTGAGATTGGTATAATTAATTCTATAAGGAATTTCATAGTTCGCGTATTTTAATCCTTCTTTTTTATAAATTTTAATTCTTATCTCGAATTCATGTTTTGCCATGAAACCTCTGCTTTCGCTATATGTAAAGCTCGTTTCTACTTTATTATACAAAATAGCCGCCACTGCAGCAGTATCCAAAGGATGTTGTTTTTCTTCCAGTTCTTTTACGGATACTTTTCCAAGTTCGTATTTTTGAGAGAATAAAACATTAGAGAAGAGTAGTAACGCAATAATTAATTTCATAAATATTAAATTTTAGTCAGGACAATTTTTGAATTTTCATGTCTTGCGATTTGCTCTCTGAACAAGCGATATTCATCATATTCAAAACTATTAAACTGTCCGTCATTTATAGTGATTTTTCGTTTATAAACGATTTTATTTTGGTCCAATAATTTAATTTCCATCTCATATGATCCAAATTTAGAATCATATTTTACTATTCCCGGAATCGCATCTGTTTTATATCCTTCCGGAAGCATAATTTCATATTCATCTTCATTGATATAACCTCTGTCTATTATAAAAGGATTTTCTCTGTTTCTATATTTTTTGGGGCTATAAAAAACCGGATTGAAAACATTTACTACAAATATCATCTGATTCCCGGATACGTTGGCGTATTTTGTTGCTGTTATTTCTATATTTTCAACAAACTCAATGTTTTCAGGATTGTCTTTGTGTTTGTAATTTGCTATTTTTAAATTATTAATGTTTCTAAAAATAGTTTTATAGTGTTTGTTTATTTTCTCCTGAGAAAATTTTTGTACATGAAAATTTTCATCATACATTTTTCCTTTTGAAATTATCGATACGTTTCCTTGTATATTTCCTTCATGATCTAACTTACAATTTCCGATATATTTTTGCGAATTTTGCTCGTTGAGATAAGATGTTGTCCTAATAATTTGTCCTCCATCGGGTTTTACCATCAATACGTTTCTGTGATCTGTAAAACTTCCTGCAAACCCAAAAGGCTGAGTCTGACTTGTGCATTCTAACCAAATTATCTCATTGTTGTCTGGAATTGCAAGGATAATATGATTTCCCTGAACAGAAGGAAAATCCTGTAACAGGCTTCTCCTGTTGTTTCCTGCATAAACTATTGTATAGTAAGATTCTACTCCGACATTTTTTAATAAAGTTCGGGTATAATTTGTCAAAGCTTTACAATCTCCATATCCCAGCCGATCGACATCTTTCGCCAACATGGGTTTAAAACCTCCGATCCCGACCTGAATACTTACGTATCGCGTATTATCCTGTACGTATTTGTAAATAATTTTCGCTTTTTCTATGGGATCTGTTATTCCGGAAACCAATTGGGTAATTTTGGACATTGTCCCGGAAGAAATTTCATCTGTTCCGGCTAATAATACATCATAATACCATTTACCAAATTCTTCCCATGTTTTTGCTGTTCCATTTTCTCCTTCAAGATTAAATTTTTCTACTCTGCTAAAAACATTAGGTATAAAATTCAAATAATCCGGACTGTTTTCTTCATATTTTAATGATGGCTGATTTGTTATAGTGTAAGTAATTCTATTTCCTTCTTCGTTTTTTTGGATATTATATTTTTCGGAAAAATTCATTTCTTTTTGATAAAACCCAAGTTCTTTTGGACAAGTTACGCTATAAGTTGATTTTTCGACACTCACAAAATATTCCGGTATCGGATTCCAACTCGGAATAAAAGCAGTATTTGATGTTTCTATTTCTGATTCATATACCAATGTATAAGGGTAATCTACAGGGATATAATCGTAATCCAGCATCCTGTTGTCATTAAAAATAGAAAAGCCATCGCCAACACTTACGTCTTTAAAATCTTTGCGTTTTACAGATTTTATTTCTTTACCGTGTTTATTATAAATTTTGGCTTCAATTTTTTTTATTTTTCTTCTTTTATCAAAATATTCATAGGTTCCTGCGACAGTATTTCCTTGTTCATTTAAAATTGTAATGACTCTTCTCTCCTTTATTGTCATAGCAGATTGAGAATTGATTACAATTTGATGTTCAATTTCTCTTACAACAGCATTTGAATTGTTTTTTAAATTATCAGGAATTGATTGTGTAATTAATAAATTACTTTGTGAATTCACCAAATTCACTCCAAAAAAAAGTAAAAGCAAAAAGAATTTCATGGTTTTTTTTCAAAAATATAAATAATTTTTAGATAACATTAACAAATCACTCCTTATTTTTTGAATCTATCAAAATCGTTACCGGACCATCATTGAGCAATTCTACTTTCATATCTGCTCCGAAAATTCCAGACTGTATTGGTCTTTCCAGGTCAAAAGCTAATTGTTTTTTGAAATTTTCGTAAAGTGGTATAGCGACATCCGGTTTTGAAGACTTTATATAAGATGGTCGGTTGCCTTTTTTGGTTGATGCGTGTAACGTGAACTGACTTACAACGAGAATTTCACCTTGAACATCTTTTACAGAATAATTCATAACACCGTTTTGGTCTCCAAAAATTCTAAGATTTACGATTTTTGCCGATAGCCATTTAATATCTTCAATATTGTCCTGATCTTCTATACCGGCTAAAATAAGCAAACCGGTACCAATAGATGCACAAACATCAGAGTTTATTGTTACACTTGCTTTTGTAACTCTTTGCAGTACTACTTTCATAATTATTCTGAAGTTCTGGTTTTGTCGCTTGCAATCCTGTCTTCATTATAAGTATCTGTACGATAATGCTCATCATCTCCTTCCAGGATCTGTAAATAACTTTTGTATCTGGACCATGAGATCTTATCTTCCTCCAATGCTTCTTTTACCGCACAATGCGGTTCTTCTTTGTGAAGACAATTATTGAACTTACATTGGTCTTTCAGCTTAAAAAACTCCGGAAAATATCCACTTAGTTCTTCTTTTTCCATATCAACAATACCAAAACCTTTGATTCCCGGTGTGTCTATAATTCTGGCATCAAAAGACAGATCATACATTTCTGCAAAAGTAGTTGTATGCTGACCTTGCTTACTTTGATCGGAAATTTCGGTAGTTTTAAGATGCAAAGTAGGCTCTAAAGCATTTACCAATGTAGATTTTCCTACACCAGAATGTCCGGAGAACATACTTACTTTGTCTTTCATTAGTGATTTTAGCTCATCAATCCCTTTATTTTCTGTAGCAGAAACTCTCAGGCATTGATAACCTATTTCCTGATAAATATGCTGTAAATAAAGTTGTTCGTCTAATGTCTTTTCGTCGAGTGTATCTATTTTATTAAAAACCAAAACAGTTTTGATAGCATAAGCTTCTGCAGTAACCAGGAAACGATCTATAAAACTAGTTGTTGTAGGTGGGTTATTAATAGTAATTAGTAAAAAAACGCAATCAATATTGGAGGCTATTATGTGTAATTGTTTAGAAAGATTAACGGATTTTCTGACAATATAATTTTTTCTGGGATGAATGTGATGTATTACCCCGAATTCTGCCTCAGTCGATTTCTCTGTTTCATAATCTACAACATCGCCTACCGCTATAGGATTAGTACTTTTGATTTCTTTTAGTCTAAATTTTCCTTTGATACGACATTCAATAAATTCACCTGTTTGGTTCTTTACTGTGTACCAACTTCCGGTAGATTTATATACAATTCCTGTCATATCTTACTTATAAGTTATTTGATCTTCTGATCTTTTGTTCCCATTTCCATGCAGATTCTAAGGCTTGTTCCAGACTTGAAACTGCTTTCCATCCTAAAACGTCGTTTGCTTTTTTTGTATCTGCATACGCTCTTACCACATCTCCTTCTCTTCTTTCTACTATTTTATATGATAATTTTGATTCAGTTATTTTTTCGAAAGTTTCAATTACTTCAAGTACAGAACTTCCGGAACCGGTTCCAAGGTTAAAAACTTCAACTTTTTCTAAATTTTCACCATTCAATAATCTTTGCAATGCAATTACATGAGCTTTTGCCACATCTACCACATGAATATAATCCCGGATACAGGTGCCGTCCGGAGTGGGGTAATCATTTCCGTAAACCGATAACTCTTTACGTAAACCAATAGCTGTTTGTGTAACAAACGGAACCAAATTTTGCGGAACTCCTGTTGGTAATTCTCCGATGTTGGCACTCGAATGGGCTCCAATCGGGTTAAAATATCTCAAAAGAACAGCATTGAGGTTGGATGTTTTTGCAACATCCAGAATAATTTCCTCTCCTATTCTCTTGGTATTTCCATAAGGAGATATTGCCGGCTGAATAGTTGCATTTTCTGTAATAGGCATTATTTCTGATTGACCATATACCGTACAAGAGGAACTGAAAATAAATTTTGGATCGAGTTTGCGGCATACCTGTTGTAGCAAGTAAACCAATGTACTGATGTTATTTTCATAATACATCAACGGGTTTTCTACACTTTCTCCAACAGCTTTTGAAGCTGCAAAATGAATTACTCCTTCGATATCGTTATGTTTTTCGAAAAACGAAATGATCTGAAATTTATCTTTTAGATCCAGTTTTTCGAAAACCGGTGTTATACCTGTAATCTTTTGGATTCCATCTAAAATATCTATACTTGAATTAGTAAGATTATCAATGATCACAACTTCATATCCCTCGTTTTGAAGCTCTACTACCGTATGCGAACCAATATAACCTAAACCACCGGTAACAAGTATTTTCATTTTTATCTGTTATTTTAAAAACTCAAGAATACTGGATGTAATATAAGTAATTTGTTCATCATCCAATTCTGTATGCATTGGTAATGATAAAACTTGCTTAACCAGTTGATTGGTTACCGGAAAATCTTCTTCTTTATACCTTGGGTCTAAATATGCTTTTTGACTATGTAATGGAATCGGATAATAAATGGCGCATGGTATTTCTTTACCTAACAAATGATCCATTAAACCATCTCTGTCTGCATCGATTATCCTTAAAGTATATTGATGAAAAACATGGTCATCCCCGGATTCATCAAACTTCGGGACAATTATATTTTTATGATTTTTTAATATCATATTATATTTAGAAGCAGCTTTTCTACGAGCCTGATTGTAATCATCAAGAAATGGTAGTTTTGCATTTAAAACTCCTGCCTGCATACTGTCCAATCGTGAGTTTACCCCAACTACATCATGGTGATAACGCACATACATTCCGTGATTTACAATTCCTCTTAATCTATGAGCCAATTCGTCATCGTTGGTAAAAATTGCCCCTCCGTCACCATAACATCCTAAATTTTTTGAAGGAAAAAAAGATGTTGATGCCACGTGACCTATTGTTCCGACTTTAGTTTTATTTCCTGCCTTTGAAGTATAATTGGCTCCTATTGCCTGAGCATTATCTTCAATTACATATAAATTATGTTCTTTTGCCAATTGCATAATTTCATCCATATTAGCCGCCTGACCGAATAAATGTACCGGAACTATTGCTTTGGTTTTTGGAGTAATTGCTTTTTTTATTGCTTCAACAGAAATATTAAAAGTATCTATTTCTACATCTACCAAAACCGGAGTTAATTGCAATAACGCAATTACTTCAACCGTTGCTGCAAAAGTAAAATCTGCGGTAATAACTTCATCTCCCGGCTTAAGATCCAATCCCATCATGGCAATTTGCAAACCATCTGTACCGTTCGCACAAGGAATTACGTGTTTTACTCCTAAATAGTTTTCTAAATTTTTCTGAAATTGATGAACTAAAGGTCCATTAATATATGTGTTGGTCTCCAATACTTCCTGAATAGAACTATTGACTGTAGATTTTATTTTTTCATACTGACCTTTAAGATCAACCATTTGAATTTTTTTCATCGAATAAGGATTAAAATCAAGCAAAAATAATAATTAAATTACGAGCAGCAATGGAATTAAGTGAAAGTAATGTAAATTAGCACCTCTAAATTCCAACAATGTTTTTACTGTATAATTTCATCATTCTCATAGCACAGCAACTCTTAAAAATTATCGCTTTGTTCAGTCCTAAAATAAATTTGTTTGTTAGCGGACGAAAAAAAACTTTTACGATTCTAGAGAATAAAATTCATAAAAACGACAAGATAATATGGTTTCACGCAGCTTCCTTGGGAGAATATGAACAAGGTCTTCCTGTTATGGAAAAAATCCGGGAAAAATTTCCTCAACATAAAATCCTGCTTACCTTTTTTTCTCCTTCCGGTTTTGAAGTACGAAAAAATGTAAATACCGCAGATATAATCGTATATCTCCCTTTAGATTCTATTTCTAATGCAAAAAAATTTATCGAAATTGTTCACCCTGAAAAGGTCTTTTTTATCAAATATGAATATTGGCCTAATTTCCTTAATGAGCTTCATAAAAACAATATTGATACTTACCTCATTTCCGGAATTCTTAGGAAAAATCAGGCATTTTTCAAATGGTATGGAGGTTTTTACAGAAAATCTCTCAACGCATTTACTCATTTTTTCGTACAAAACAGCAGTTCAAAAGAGTTACTAAATAAATTAGGCAAGAATAATGTAACCATATCAGGCGATACAAGATTTGATAGAGTTTCGGCTATTTTAAATCAAAATAATCAGCTTGAATTTATTGAAAACTTTATTCAAAAAAAAATCACTTTGGTTATAGGTAGCTCATGGCCGAAAGATGAAGAAATTCTGATCACTTTTATCAATCAAACTATTTTTGATACAAAAATCATTATTGCTCCTCACAACATCAAACCCAGCCAAATTCTTCAATTAAAAAATAAAATCAATAAAAAAACAGTCCTGTTCTCTGAAAAAGAAGGCAAAAATCTGGCAGAAAATGATGTAATGATTATAGATACTATTGGTTTACTCACAAAAATTTATAGCTACGCAGATATTGCATACGTTGGCGGAGGTTTTGGAAATCCAGGAGTTCACAATATTTTAGAACCTGCAACTTTTGGGATTCCAATAATAATTGGTCCCAATTATAATCATTTTGAAGAAGCCAAAGCACTTGTAAAAATTGGAGGATGTATCAGTATTTCAAATTCGGAATCATTTATTAGCACAATAGAAAACCTTCTTCAAAATGAAGAAACAAGATTAGAACAAGGTCATATTTGCGAAACTTTTGTTCAGATGAATAATCAGGCAACTCGTATTATTATGAATTATATCAACTCTAATTCTTAAGTCAATGATCGAATTTATTCCTTTTTCAATTTCAAACAAAACAGAAGTCATATCGATGATGGAAGATTTCTATAAAATAGACAATTATCCTTTTGATACCGAAAAAGCAAACTTACTCATGGGCGAATTTATATCTAATCCTCATTTGGGAAATGGATGGGTTATAAATTATCACAAAAAAACAGCCGGTTATCTAATTTTGACCTTTATTTTCAGCTTTGAATATGGTGGGAGAATTGCATTTTTGGATGAACTCTTTATAAAATCTCATTTTAGAGGATCCGGAATTGCCCAGGAAACGATGAGATTTATTGACACTCAAAAAGAAAAACTCAACATCAACCTCTATTATCTCGAAGTCGAACCACACAACATTATCGCTCAAAATATCTACAAAAAACATCAATTTATCATTCATGACAGGTTGATTATGCAAAAATAATCCGTATTTTCATTAAAATTTTGGATTAAAAAACTATGAAAATGTTAATCCGACCCTTTTTTATAATTGAAAATATTATATTGCCGGGGATTTAATTCAAAACGATATTTACCAAATACATTATCCATGAAATTTTTAAAACTACTATTCGTATTCATCGCTTTTCAAACACAAGCACAACAAGGCGGAATGTGGATTCCTTCCTTACTTGAAGGAATGAATGAAAAAGAGATGAAAAGTCTCGGTATGAAAATGTCCGTTACCGATATTTACAATGTAAATAAATCGAGCTTAAAAGATGCTGTACCACATTTTAACGGAGGCTGTACTTCTGAAGTTATTTCTCCAAAAGGTCTGTTACTTACTAACCACCATTGTGGTTATGGAGAAATCCAGTCCCATTCTTCGGTAGAGAACGATTATATTACCAATGGATTTTGGGCAATGTCACTAGAAGAAGAACTTCCTAATAAAGATTTGGACGTAACTTTTATTGTACTAATAGAGGATGTTACCAAGCAGGTTTTAGAAGGAGTAGATCTAATTGTCTCAGAAAATGAAAAGCAAAAGAAAATTCAGCAAAACATTTCCAAAGTGAGTAATAATTACTCAAAAGAAGCCTGGCAGGATGTAATGATCCGAACTTTTTTTGAAGGAAATCAATATATGTTATATGTAACAGAAACGTATAAAGACATAAGATTAGTAGGCGCTCCGCCTTCATCTGTAGGGAAATTCGGATCTGACACAGACAATTGGGTCTGGCCAAGACATACCGGAGATTTTGCACTTTTCAGAATTTATGCAGATAAAAACAATCGCCCTGCAGAATATTCAAAAGACAATATTCCTTATACGCCGAAACACTTTTTACCAATTTCATTAGATGGTGTTTCAGAAGACGATTTTACTCTGGTTTTTGGTTATCCCGGAAAAACCACAGAGTATTTGCCGGCAGCTGCAATCGAACAAATTGTATATGATTTGAATCCTGCACGAATCGAAATTCGGGACAAAGCACTCAAAGTAACCGATGGGTTTATGAGAGAAGACCAAACAATAAAAATTCAATATGCTTCAAAATTCGCAAGAATTGCCAATTACTGGAAAAAATGGATCGGAGAAAGTCAGGGATTAAAAAAATCTAACGCAATTGCTATAAAACAGCAAGAAGAACAAGACTTCAGACAAAAAGTAAACAAAGCAAACAAACAAAATGAGTATGGGAATTTATTGCCGGAATTCGAAAAATTATATACCGAAATCAAGCCGTATGCAATAAGCAGAGAATATTTTATGGAAGTCGTTCTCCGAAATACAGAATTACTTACTTTAAATTATAAATTATTTCAACTGGAACAGGTCTTCAATGCCAGAGGAGAACAATCCTTTAATGACCGAAGAAATAATCTTATTACAAGTTTAGAAAGTTTTTACAAAGACTTTAACGCAAATGTAGACGAAAAAGTTTTTGAACAGCTAATAGAAATGTACGCCAAAAAATCTCCGCAACAATTTGTACCGGCAACTTTAGTAAATGCCGATATACAAAAACTCACAAAAGAAATTTATAGTACTTCCAAAACACTTACTTATGGTGATCTAAAAGAACTATTAGCCGGCGAAGGGAAAACCGTTATGGAAAAATTAAATAACGATAAAGCTTTTCAATTGACTAAAACCATAGGAGAAAAATTTCTCAATGATGTCAATCCAAAATACGAAGAAATCAATACTCAAATCAGTGCTTTACAAAGAACCTACATGAAAGCACAATTAGAACTGAACAAAAACTCCAGGATTTTCCCGGATGCCAACAGTACACTTCGTGTAACTTACGGAAAAGTAAAAGGATACGAACCAAAAGATGCTACCATTTACACCCCTGTTACTTACCTTGACGGAGTTATGGAAAAATATATTCCCGGTGATTACGAATTTGATGTTCCGGAAAAATTAATCGATCTGTACAACAAAAAAGACTATGGTCAATATGCAGAAAACGGAAAATTACCGGTAAACTTCATTGGTACAAACCACACTACAGGAGGAAATTCCGGAAGCCCTGCAATAGATGCACACGGAAATTTGATCGGATTAAATTTTGACCGGGTTTGGGAAGGAACAATGAGTGATGTTTATTATGACCCCGCCATCTGCAGGAACATTATGGTTGATGCAAGATACATACTTTTTATAATTGATAAATACGCCAATGCCCATCACTTGATCAAAGAAATGAAATTAGTTCATCCTAAAAAGAAGAAAAAATAATTTTAATTGATTTTTTTGGCATAATAATTGCTAAATGAAAAATGTTGCAAATTAATAGATTTTTTTGAAAAATATTTTTTTGAAAAAAAATTAAGATATTAAAAAATTTATATCTTTGCCTCGAATTAATAATTAACCTTTTATATTAAATTAAGATGAAAAAAGTATTTTTAAGCTTAGCATTAGTAGCTTTCTTAAGCGTTGGTGTTGTTTCTTGTAAAGACACTGCTAAAGAAGCTGAGGCTGAAGTTGAAGCAACTGAAGTTGAGGCTCCTGTTGAAGTTGAAGCTCCTGTTGAAGTTGACGCTGATTCTTTAAATGTTGAAGCTCCTGTTGAGACTCCAGCTGAATAATTACAGCTAGAAGAAAAAATTTAATCCCGCAATTGCGGGATTTTTTTTTATATATTTTCTTCATCAAAGATCGAAACTCCGGAAAAATCTAATATTTCAGACTGAGCCACATACTTATAAACTTCTTCTATTCCTTTTGCAAATCTCAATTCGGTAGAAAATTTTCTACTTGTTGCATACACTTTCTCATTAATAACCAATTTATAAAAATACTTCCCGTTAGAAGATTTAAATTTCAGGCATTCCACATACTCTATATTTTCCTTTATAAAATCGATATCTTCCTCCGCATACATCTTTAATTCATAACCAAAACTCGAAAAAACAATTTTACCCTTCCTAGAAGTGTAAACAAATTTATACTCGTCATTATGTTTTTTAGAAATTACAAATGTGCCCATTATTTTTTATAAATAAAATATGAAAATAAAAAAGCCCGTAATTTTCATTACGGGCTTTAGTACTCAGAGCGGGACTTGAACCCGCACGAACATTGCTGTTCACTGGATTTTAAGTCCAGCGTGTCTACCAATTTCACCATCCGAGCATTATATGGTTTTGAGCGAAAAACGGGGCTCGAACCCGCGACCTCGACCTTGGCAAGGTCGCGCTCTACCAACTGAGCTATTTTCGCAGAAATTATATTTAAGAACTAAATACTTGTTCTGTATTGCGGATGCAAATGTAGCACTTTTATTTATTTTTCCAAACCTTTTTTTAAAAAAAATCAGACAAAAGAGCTAAGTTTCTGAATTCAAGTGTCTGCCAAAAAAATTATTTTCTTGTCAGCATCCTTTTTATCTCATTAAGCTTCATTAATGCTTCTACAGGAGTAAGTGTATTAATATCCAGATTAAGAATTTCATCTTTTATTTCTTCCAATAACGGATCGTCCAGGTTAAAGAAACTCATCTGTATCTCTTCTTTCTGTTGTTTCAAAACCTCAGATTTGTCTAAGGATTTGTCTTTTTCTAATCTAACCAATATTTTTTTTGCTTTTTCAATAACCGTTTGTGGCATGCCCGCCATTTTTGCAACATGAATCCCAAAACTATGTGCACTTCCTCCTACAACCAGTTTTCTTAAAAACAAAACAGTATCCTTAAGCTCTTTTACCGAAACATTATAATTCTGAATACGAGGCAGTATTTCTGTCATTTCGTTTAACTCATGATAATGTGTGGCGAATAATGTTTTGGGTTTCGTTGGATGCTCGTGCAGATATTCTGCTATTGCCCAAGCTATTGAAACACCATCATAAGTACTTGTTCCCCGACCAATCTCATCGAGTAAAACCAAACTTCTGTCTGATATATTATTCAAAATAGAAGCTGTTTCATTCATTTCTACCATAAATGTAGATTCTCCCATAGAGATATTATCCGAAGCACCAACTCTGGTAAAAATCTTATCCACAATACCCATTTTTGCGTTTTCTGCAGGGACAAAACTTCCCATTTGGGCCAATAAAACAATCAATGCTGTTTGTCTGAGAATTGCCGATTTACCCGACATATTTGGGCCTGTGATCATTATTATTTGCTGGGTTTCCCTGTTGAGATAAACATCGTTGGCTATATAAGGAACTCCAACCGGCAATTGTCTTTCAATTACAGGATGTCTGCCGTTCTTAATATCCAGTTCGAAAGAATCGTTCAAAACGGGACAAATATAATTGTGATCGATTGCTAATTGAGTAAAAGAGTTCAAACAATCCAATTGAGCTATAAGTTGTGCATTAAGCTGAACTGATTTAATATAATTAGTAATCCAATTGATCAATTCTTCAAAAATAGTAACTTCCAATTTGTATATTTTTTCTTCTGCTCCTAAAATTTTAGTCTCATATTCTTTGAGTTCTTCAGTAATGTATCTTTCGGCATTAACTAAGGTTTGTTTTCTGATCCAATTTTCAGGGACTTTGTCTTTGTGTGTATTTCTTACTTCAATATAGTAACCAAAAACATTATTAAAAGAAATTTTCAGTGAGGTAATACCTGTCGTTTCGGACTCTCTTTTTTCAATGGCTTCAAGAAATTCTTTTCCCATACTGGAAATATTTCTCAATTCATCAAGTTCTTCATTTATACCTTTGGCAATCGCATTTCCTTTAGAAATAGCCACCGGAGCTTCGGGATTAAGTGTGTTTTTTATTTTTTCTCTCAACAATTCGCAACTGTTAAGACTATCCCCGATTATTTTTAAAGCTTCATTCGAACTTTCTAAAGCAATTTTCTTAATAGGAATAATCGCATCCAAGGAATCTTTAAGATAAATTACTTCTCTGGGACTCACTTTTCCGGTTGCAATTTTTGAAATAAGTCTTTCTAAATCTGAAATTTGTTTAATTTGATATTGTATGGTCGAAAGTACCTTTCCATGTTCTTTCAGAAATCCTACAACTTGCAATCTTTCGTTTATTTTTTTGATATCCATTAGCGGAAGTGCCAGCCATCTTTTGAGCAGTCTTCCTCCCATCGGGGTTAAAGTTTTGTCTATAACATCCAATAAAGTTGTAGCATTTGGATTATAACTGTTATATAATTCTAAATTTCTAATGGTAAAACGATCCATCCAAACATAAGAATCTTCTGCTATTCTTTGAATTGAAGTAATATGCTGAACTTTATTGTGTTGTGTTTCGGATAAATAATACAGGATTGCTCCTGATGCAATAATTCCATCTTGCAGCTCATCTATTCCAAAACCTTTTAGCGAATTAGTTTTGAAGTGATTAGTAAGTACTTCATTTGCATAATCACTTTTATAAATCCAATCTTCCAAATAAAATACATGAAAATCTTCTCCGAAAACATTTTTAAAATCGCTTTTATTATGTTTGGGAACCAAAACTTCACTGGGACTAAAATTTTGTAGTAACTTATCTATATATTCCTCATTTCCTTGGGCTGTCAAAAATTCTCCTGTAGAAACATCAAGTAACGAAATGCCTAATCCCTTTTTTGCAAAATAAACTGAGGCCAAAAAATTATTAGACTTAGATTGCAGGACTTCGTCATTCATAGAAACACCAGGAGTTACCAATTCTGTCACGCCTCTCTTTACTATGGTTTTGGTCATTTTGGGATCTTCAAGCTGGTCGCAAATAGCAACTCTCAAACCAGCTTTTACCAATTTCGGCAAATAAGTATTCAAAGAATGATGAGGAAATCCGGCCAAAGCGGTTTCATTTACAGAGCCTGCTCCTCTTTTGGTTAAAACAATACCTAATATTTTTGAAGACCGAACAGCGTCTTCTCCAAAAGTTTCATAAAAATCTCCAACTCTAAACAACAAACAGGCATCCGGATATTTTGCCTTGATCTCATTATATTGTTTCATTAAAGGAGTTTCTTTTGTTTCTTTTGATTTCGAAGTCAATGGAATATGATTTAAAAATTGGTACAATATTTGAACAGCTAATTTATGATTTTAATCTTAAAAAATTGTTTAACATATTTTTAAAATTAAAATATCTTAACTTAAGTACTCTATATAAAATTTATTAACTAAATTTGTTTTTTGTCAAATTTAAATTTTCTTTAAAATGAAAAAAAATATATTAATGTTTTCTGCATTAGCATTATTTGCAATTAGTGGAATTCAAGCTCAGGAATCTTCAAAAAGAATTACAAAAGCCACAACTCCTACAGTAAAAGAGGCCGTAGTTCAAACCCCTAAGACTCAAGGTCCGGGTATGTTATTTGAATCTGAAACTATTGATTATGGAACAATTGCCCACAAATCTAATGGTAACAGAGAATTTGTTTTTATAAACAACGGAACTGAACCACTAATCATTAAAAGTGCTTCAGGATCTTGCGGTTGTACCGTACCAACTTGGCCAAAAGAACCAATTGCTCCAGGGCAAAAAGCTGTTATTGGAGTAGGTTATGATACAAACAGAACCGGTGCTTTTACAAAAACAGTTACCATCACTACAAATATTGATGATAATAAAAAAGTGTTAACTATAAAAGGTAATGTATTGAATGATGCTAGTGGTGCCAACACAAAAAGCTAATTCATTACAAATGAAAAAAAACAAAAGCTTCCGGTATCGGAGGCTTTTTTTATAATTAAATTTTAAAAATGCGAAAATTAGAAAATGCAGAATTGAGCAGAAAATCTGTTGAGGATTTCAAAAATGCACAAAAAACACCTATCACAATTATATTAGACGACATTCGAAGTCTCAATAATATCGGTTCTGTGTTTAGAACCGCTGATGCCTTTTTAATTGAAAAAATTATACTTTGTGGGATTACAGCAACTCCACCCAATAAAGAAATTCATAAAACCGCACTCGGAGCTACCGAAACCGTAGATTGGGAACACCACAAAAATATTTTGGAAGTAATCGAAAATCTCAAACAAGACCATTATCAAGTTTATGCAATCGAGCAGGTAGAAAATGCACATTCCCTTGACAAATTCGCAATCGACCCTCAGGAAAAATATGCAATTATTTTTGGAAATGAAGTCTTTGGCGTTTCTCAACAAGCCATTACATTATGTAACGGAAGTATAGAAATTCCTCAATTAGGAACAAAACACTCTTTGAATATTGCTGTAAGTGCAGGAATTGTTGTGTGGGATTTATTCAAACAATTTCAGAAATAAAGAACTACATATTATCTATAGCACTTTGAATCTGATCTAAAATGAATATATAATCTTTTTGGTTTTTTACAAAATCTTTTTCAGAAACATCAATTACCAGGATATTTAATCCTGTTTGAGTTTTTATAAAATCCAAATATCCTTTACTGATATTTTCCAAATATTCTTTAGGAATTTTCTGCTCATAATTCCTTCCTCTTTTTTTAATATTCTTTAATAACCTTTCTGTATTTTGATACAAATAAACATACAGATCCGGTTTTTTCATCTCTTTGTAAATAATTTCAAAAAGTTTCCTATATAGTCTGTATTCATCTTCTGTTAAAGTAACTTTCGCAAAAATAGATGATTTAAAAATATGATAATCCGCTACAATAAAATCTTTAAACAAATCAAATTGAGCCAAATCATCCGAAAGTTGCTGGTAACGATCTGCCAAAAAAGACATCTCCAAAGGGAATGCATATCTTGACTGATCTTTATAGAATTTCGGCAAAAACGGATTATCTGCAAACCTTTCCAATACTTTTTTAGCATTAAAATCCTCTGCTATTTTTGTTGTAAACGTTGTTTTTCCTGTACCGATATTCCCTTCTATTACAAGATAATTAAGCTTCTGGAAATTGTATTTTTCTATCGGGTTTACAACATCTCCTACCATTCTGCATTTACTATTATCACTACAAATTGCGATTAATTCTTTTGGGTTTTTATTTAAGCCGGGATGCTGATATTGCACACTCAAATCAGTCAGGGGGATTAATACAAAAAGTCTGTTCTGCATTTGAGGATGTGGAACGATCAGGTTTTCAGACTGCAAAACCTCATTGTTAAATCCAATAATATCTATATCTATAATTCTCGCTTGGTACTCATTGGAATTTCTTATTCTTCCTAACTTTTTTTCTATTTTCAAAATCTTATTCAAGATTTTTTCTGCCGTAAAATTTGTGTGTAAAAGGACCGCACAATTATAAAAATCGGCACTCTCAAAACCCCATGAAGATGTTTCGTACAGCTTGGAAACACTTATAACAGTACCTATATTATTGTGAATAAATGATATACAATTTGTAATGTTCTCAAGTCTATTCCCTTGATTACTCCCTATTGATAAAAAGACCTGATTTTGCGAATTCATAAATACAAATTAAGGAAAAGAAATTTACAAAAACCGCATCAATATCAAATCTGTTAATAAAAAATATTGTTCTGAAACTATGTGTAACATTTAGCAAAAAAAACAGACTTATAGGATAAAGCATTTAAATTATGAAGTTTTTAGGAAGAGTTTTAGCAACCATTGTTGGTTTATTTTTATTTTTTATGATCCTCTTTTTCGGGATAATGATTATTGGTGTTATATTTTCAAGTGGTACGGACAAGGTTTCTGTAAAAACCAATTCTGTGATAGAATTAAATATGGAAAAAATCTCGGCCGATTATACAGGAAAATTCAGCGATCCGATTGTAGCTTTACTTAACGGCGGAAAATCTACCGGTTTCATCAGCGTTCTTAACGCAATAGAAAATGCTTCAACAGATGACAAAATAAAAGGAATTATTTTACTTAACAATCACAGTCAACTGGGATTAGCACAAATCAAAGCTTTAAGAAACTCTCTGTTAGAATTTAAAAAATCAGGAAAGTTTATTGTTTCGTATGCCGATTATTACACCCAGAAAGAATATTATTTAAGTTCTCTATCTGATACAATCTATATGAATCCTATTGGAGAATTAGACTTAAAGGGACTTTCTACCGAAATTATGTTTTTCAAAAATATACAGGAAAAAACCGGTATAAAAATGGAAGTTTTACGTCATGGACAATTCAAAAGTGCTGTAGAACCATTTTTGGATAATAAAATGAGCGAAGCCAACAGATTACAAACCTCCACATTATTATTTTCTGTTTGGGATGAATTTGCAAACGATATTTCCAAAAGCAGAAACATAGATGTGGAACAAATTAATAATATTGCAACAGATCTTTTAGGCAGAACTCCGGAAATGGCAAAAGCTCAAAGACTTATTGATAAAATAGCTTATGAAGATGAATTTCATAACGGAATTAAAACCGCACTGAACATCCCGGCAGATAAAGATTATAATAAAATTTCAATTACAGATTATGCTCAAAAAGTAGGAAATACCATTCATAAAGGAAAAACCACCTCAGATAAAATTGCTGTAATTTACGCTCAGGGTGAAATAAAGCAAGGCAAAGGAGATCCAACATATATCGGAGAAGAATCCATGAGAAAAGCCCTGAAAGAAGCCAGAGAAAACAAAAACATCAAATCTGTCGTGCTGAGGATCGATAGTCCGGGAGGAAGTGCTTTGACCTCTGATCTGATCTGGAGAGAAATCGAACTCACAAAAAAAATAAAACCGGTTGTAGTTTCTATGGGAAATCTCGCCGCTTCCGGAGGATATTATATTGCTTGTAATGCAGATAAAATCTTTGCCGAACCTACTACAATAACCGGTTCTATCGGTGTGTTTGGAATGTTACCGAATCTTACGGAGTTTTCAAAAAATATTGGAATTTCTACAGAACAGGTAAACACTCACAAAAACTCCGCAGGTTACAGTCCTTTTCAGCCACTATCAGAAAATTACAAAAAAGTTACTTTGGAAAGTATCGAGAATATCTATTCAACTTTTGTAAATCGTGTGGCAACCGGCAGAAATATGACCTTTGAAGCAGTTGATGCAATTGGCCAGGGTAGAATCTGGTCCGGAACCGATGCTAAAAAAATCGGATTAGTAGATGAAATCGGTGGATTAAAAGATGCACTCCAGGAAGCTGCAAAACTTGCAGGAATCAATGATTATAAAACACAGGATTTGCCTAACTTCGACCAATCTTTGGAAGATTTTTTTGGAAACACAGCAATTTCTACAATGATCGACAGTAAGATCGAATCTGAAATAGGTAAAGAAAACTACAAAACTTTACAGCAAGTAAAACAATACAGTCAAAAAGAAGGCACATTGATGTTGATGCCATATACGATCAAAATTGACTAAAATATTAAATTTCTGCCAACTTATTTACCAACATTAAGTAAGTTGGCTTACTATTTGATATTTTTACCTAAAAATATTTTACTACGATGACAAAGAAAATTTTAAAAGGGATTGGTATCTTTTTATTGATATTGATCATTGCACTAATAAGTATTCCATATCTTTTTAAAGACAAAATCAAAGAAATGGTTGTAAACGCCATCAACGAAAACGTAGACGCGACCGTTGCTTTTGAAGATATAGATCTGAGTTTATTAAAAAGTTTCCCCCGCGCAAATGTAACCATCAAAGAATTAAGCATTATCAATAAAGCTCCTTTCGAAGGTGATACTTTGTTCTATTCGGGAGAATTGAACTTGAAAATGGCAGTAACAGAACTTTTCAAAGGAGAAAAAGAACCGATGAATATCGAATCATTTTATTCGAAAAATGGTATAGTAAATATTCTGTTCAACAAAGACGGAATCGGAAATTTTGATATTGCAATCAAAAAAGACGAAGAAGATGACAAAGACAATTCAGAAAACAAACCATTTTCTTTAAGCATTCAAAACTATGAAATCCAGAATTGGAAATTTACCTATTTTGATGAAAAATCCAATATGAAAATGATCATCGATGAATTAAATCATCACGGAAAAGGTGATATGGCAGCAACTCAGCTTGATCTTGATACAGAAACCAGTGCCAAACTTACATTTGTTATGGATCAAACCAGTTATATGAAAAATGTAGCTTTACATCTGGATGCAGTATTGGGAATAGATTTTGAAAAAGGAAAATATACTTTCAAAGAAAATAAAGCAAAGATCAATCAATTGGAATTAGAATTTGACGGATTTTTGGAACTTTTAGAAGCCGGACAAAATTTTGACCTGACTTTTAAAACCCCAACTTCTTCTTTCAAAAACTTCTTAGGTGTAATTCCCGAAGCTTATGCCGGAAATCTAAATGGTGTAAAAACTTCCGGCGACTTTACTGTTTCCGGTTTTGCCAAAGGAATGCTTACCGAGACTACAATTCCTAAATTCAGATTAGAATTGGCATCCAACAACGCTTCGTTTCAATATCCTGATCTGCCAAAATCAGTTCAGAACATTGTAATAGACACCAAGATAATCAACGAAACGGGACTAATGAAAGATATTTATGTAGATATCGACAAACTTTCGTTCAAAATCGATCAGGACGTTTTCAATGCACATGCCAAAATCAAAAACATCACAGAAAATCCTTTAATCGATGCCAAATTAAACGGAATAATTAATCTTGCAAATGTTTCAAAAGCATACCCGATCCAGCTGGATACCCCATTATCCGGAATCTTAAAAGCAGATCTTACCACAAGTTTTGATATGAAAGCGATAGAAAACAATCAATATGAAAGAATTCAGAACTCAGGAAATATTTCTGTAACCGGATTCAAATATGTTGACGAGGATAAAAAAACCTTCAACATCAATCAAGCTACGGCACAATTTTCTCCATCGAAAATAGATCTGAAAACATTAGATATCACAACAGGAAAAACAGACATTCAGATAAACGGAGTGTTGGATAATTTCTATGGATATTTATTTAAAAAGCAGGATTTGAAAGGAACTTTTAATATGAGTTCCGATCAATTGTTAGTTTCAGATTTTATGTCTAAAACAGAAACTACGGTAAACGAAAAAACCACAACAACCGAAGCAATAAAAATTCCTAAAAATCTGGACATTACACTCAATGCCAATGCAAAAAGTGTGATGTATGACAATCTTAATCTTAAAGATGTTTCGGGAAAATTGATCATAAAAGACGAAGCAATTGCATTACAAAATCTTAAAACTTCCATATTTAACGGATTGATTACAGCAACAGGAACGGTTTCTACTAAGGAAACCAAACCAAAATTCGATATGAATCTGGGACTCAATGCCGTAGATATTACACAAACTTTTACTCAATTGGAAATGTTGAAAAAAATTGCTCCAATCGCAGGAGTGATAAGTGGTAAGATCAATTCTACAATAAAACTCTCGGGAAATCTGGATGCTAAAGAAATGACTCCGGATCTTAACACACTTTCCGGAGATTTATTAGGAGAATTTTTATCTCCGGCTTTAAATTCTGAAAATTCAACAATGTTGACCAAACTTGACAATAATCTGAGTTTTATAGATCTAAAAAAGATCAATCTTAAAGATGTTACCACTCATCTTACTTTCAAAGATGGAAAAGTAAATGTAAATCCTATCGACATCAAATATCAGGATATGAAATTTAAGGTTGGAGGTCAGCATGGTTTTGACCAATCGATGAATTACAATCTTACTTTTGATGTTCCTGCCAAATATTTAGGTAACGAAGTAGCTAATTTGCTTTCTAAATTATCTCCTGCAGAAACCAACAAACTTCAAAATATTCCTATTACTGCAAATCTTACAGGTAATTTTTCTAATCCGGTAATTTCTACAGATATGAAATCTGCGGTTACCAACCTGACCAATCAGCTGGTTCAGCAGCAAAAAGACAAAGCTGTAGAAAAAGGAAAAGATCTATTAGGAAATTTATTAGGAGGGAATTCTAATAAAGAAACAGAAAACTCCACCAAAAAAGATTCTGCAACAACAACTAAAAAAGAAGAAACCAAAGATAAAGTTACCAATGCTATCAAAGGTATTTTCGGAAAATAATCTTTATCATATAACACAAAAGCCGCAAATTGCGGCTTTTTTTATACTTCAATATTTACAATATAACCTTCGTAAGTCCGGATATTGAAAACCGTTCCGTCTTCAAAAATAAGATACTGTCCTTTAATCCCTATTAATTTTCCAGAATAATCAGGTGTTTTATCCAGATTCAAACTGGTAACTTTTCCGGGATAATCAAGTACCGGATAATTTAATTGATAAATCTCATTTGAATTTTCATTAAAATACGCTTGTACTTCTTCCGGGATAAATGATTTAAGTTTATTTTTTTCTGAAATTAAATCGGAAATAACCGACTCCTTTTGAAGCATTTTTCTCCAATTGGTTTTGTCTGTAAAATTATTTTTTAAAGCAACTTCGGTAATTCCTGCCAGGTACCTGTTGGGAACTTCAACCACAATAATCGCCTGAGAAGCACCTTGATCGATCCAACGTGTCGGCACCTGAGTTTTTCTTGTCACACCTACTTTAATTTCGCTAGAAAAAGCAAGATATACAATATGTGGCTGCAATTGTACCTTGGTTTCATAAGTAAGATCCCGATCTGCAATTCCCAAATGAGCAGTACTTAATTCGGGTCTCATGATCCAATCTCCTACTTCCGGACTGTTGTAAAAACAATCATAGCAAAAACCCTGACGAAATATCTTCTTATGTTTTTTACAATTCAAACATTGATATCCTTTCATGTTAATATTGATTTTCTTTTCCAGCAATTGATTTACATTCAGGAAATTATTTTCGAAAACCAAATAATACTGGATTGGCGTTCCATATTCTGTCGCCATTTTATTGAGCGGCCCTTCATAAATCATGGTATAATAATATTTGCTATTTTAAAATTGTAGTTGAATTTTTTATTATTTTTGGTAAAGTTAGAAAATTCAAAATGTAATAACTCTAAATCCTACTTCAAAATATGGCATTATCTATAATTAATTCTGTTGCTTCCTGGATACTCAAAAAAAGGATTCATCAGATAGAATTATTTTTAAAATACCCCAATGAAGTTCAGGAGGAATTACTGTTTAATCTTATTAAAACCGCCGAAGATACATTAACGGGGATTAAACATGATTTCAAATCTATTAAAAGTTATCGCGATTTTGCCGAAAGGGTTCCTGTTTCTTCTTATGAAGATTTAGAACCAATGATAGAAAGAACACGCCAGGGTGAGCAGAATGTCTTTTGGCCAACTACTATCAAATGGTATGCAAAATCCAGCGGAACGACTAATGCCAAAAGTAAATTTATTCCCGTAAGCCCCGAAGCCTTAGAAAATTGTCATTACAAAGCCGCAAAAGATCTGCTTTCACTGTATCTTAACAATAACGAAGATTCACAATTATTTACCGGAAAAAGTCTGCGATTAGGAGGAAGTAAACAATTGTACGAGAACAACAATACTTTCTTTGGAGATTTGTCTGCAATTCTCATAGATAATATGCCCATTTGGGCAGAATTTAGCAGCACCCCAAGCAATAAAGTATCGTTGATGAGTGATTGGGAAATCAAATTGGATGCAATTGTAAATGAAACAAAACTGGAAAACGTAACCAGTTTAGCCGGAGTTCCATCATGGATGCTGGTTTTATTAAATAAAATTTTGGAGGACACCAAAAAAACCAACTTATTGGAAATTTGGCCCAATGCCGAAGTTTACTTTCATGGAGGCGTAAGTTTTGATCCTTATCGGGAACAATACAAGAAAATATTTCCGTCGAATTCTTTCCAGTATTATGAAATTTACAATGCTTCCGAAGGATTTTTCGCCATTCAGGATCTAAACGATTCCAATGATCTGCTTCTTATGCTTGATTATGGAATTTTCTATGAATTTATCCCGATGGATCAGTACGAAAACAACGAACAACGAACAATAAGATTGTCTGAAGTTGAAATCGGTAAAAATTATGCTATTGTCATTACCACCAATTCGGGACTTTGGCGTTATCAAATCGGGGATACTGTAAGATTTACATCTTTAAACCCTTATCGAATAAGAATTACAGGAAGAACTAAACATTATATAAATGTTTTTGGTGAAGAACTGATTGTTGAAAATTCTGATAATGCCATTGCAAAAGCCTGTAAATTAACTCAAACCGAAGTTATAGATTATACTGTCGCTCCAATATTTATGGAAGGAAGAGAAAAAGGTTCTCATGAATGGATAATTGAGTTTCGGAAAAACCCGGAAAATATGCAGCTATTTGAAAAAGTTTTGGATGAAACTTTACAAAGTCTCAACTCCGATTATGAAGCCAAACGCCATAACAATATGACTCTTAATCCTCCGCTTATAAATATTGCCAGAAGCAATTTGTTTTATGACTGGCTCAAGAATCAGGATAAATTAGGCGGACAACATAAGATCCCGAGACTTTCCAATCATCGTGATTATTTAGATCAATTAAAATCTTTACAATAAAAAAATCCCGACAAATCTATCGGGATTTTTAAAAATTTAAGATGCAATCTCTAAACGTTTGAGTAAATTTTTATTCAATGTTTCTTGTGCATATTCTAAATCTATATGTAGATTTTTTTCTTCTGTACTTGGTAATTCATACATTGCATCGGTTAAAATAGCCTCGCATAAAGACCTCAATCCTCTTGCTCCTAATTTATATTCCAATGCTTTATCCACTATAAAATCAAGTGCTTCATCTGAAATCGAAAAATCAACTTCATCGATTTGAAATAACTTCATATACTGTTTAATCAATGCATTTTTAGGTTCTGTAAGAATCGCTCTCAAAGTAGTTTTGTCTAATGGATCCATATAAGTAAGCACCGGCAGACGACCTATAATCTCAGGGATCAATCCAAAATCTTTAATGTCCTTCGGAATAATATACTGAAGTAAATTATCTTTGTCTATATTGTCTGCATTTTTAGAAGTACTGTATCCTACAGCCTGACGGTTCAATCTTTTTGAAATGATTTTTTCGACACCATCAAAAGCTCCTCCGGCAATAAACAGAATATTCTGAGTATTTACTTCAACAAATTTCTGGTCCGGATGTTTTCTTCCTCCCTTTGGCGGAACATTTACAACAGTTCCTTCCAATAATTTTAAAAGTGCTTGCTGTACTCCTTCTCCTGAAACATCTCTGGTTATTGACGGATTATCACTCTTACGGGCAATTTTGTCTATTTCATCAATAAAAACAATTCCTCTTTCTGCTTTTTCTACATCATAATCTGCCGCTTGTAATAATCTTGTGAGAATACTTTCTACATCTTCTCCTACGTAACCCGCTTCTGTTAAAACTGTAGCATCTACAATTGCTAAGGGCACATCGAGCATTTTAGCTATAGATTTTGCGACCAGTGTTTTCCCTGTTCCTGTTTGTCCAACCATAATAATGTTACTTTTCTCGATTTCAACCTCATCATCGAGTTGTTGCTGCATTAATCTTTTGTAATGATTATAAACAGCAACTGCCATTACTTTTTTAGTTTGATCCTGACCAATAACATACTGATCCAGGAAAGCACGGATATCTTTGGGCTTTTTTAATTCTAATTTTGAATTGTTTTTTTTGAGTTTATTCGTTTTCAATTCTTCAACAACAATTCCATGTGCTTGTTCTATACAATTGTCACAAATATGCGCATTAATTCCTGCAATCAACAAATCGGTTTCCGGCTTTCTTCTTCCACAAAACGAACATTCTAATACTTCTTTTGCCATTTTTTTAGTCTAAAGTCATAAAATCATAACGTAAGCAAAGGCTTAAACTTTAAGATTTCTGACGGATTTATCTTCTCAATACTTCATCAATCATTCCGTATTCTTTTGCCTCATCTGCAATCATCCAATAATCTCTTTCGCTATCCTGATGAACTCTTTCAAAAGATTGTCCGGAATGGGTTGAAATGATTTTATACAGTTCATCTTTCAGCTTCAACATTTCACGAAGATTGATTTCCATATCTGTTGCAACTCCTTGGGCTCCTCCGGAGGGCTGATGGATCATAACTCTGGAATGAGGCAATGCAGAACGTTTTCCTGCTGCTCCGGCACATAACAAAACTGCCCCCATAGATGCAGCCATTCCCGTACAGATTGTTGCTACATCGGGTTTAATATATTGCATTGTATCGTAAATCCCTAAACCTGCATAAACACTTCCTCCGGGAGAATTGATATAGATCTGAATATCTTTGGAAGCATCTGCACTTTCTAAAAATAATAATTGAGCTTGTACGATGTTGGCAATTTGATCATCAATTCCGGTTCCTAAAAAGATAATTCTATCCATCATCAAACGGGAAAATACATCCAACTGAGAGACATTCAATTGTCTTTCTTCGATGATATAGGGAGTCATGGATGTTGGAGTCATTGCTCCAACAATTTTATCATAATATAATGCGTTTACCCCCTGGCTTTTGGTGGCAAACTTTTTAAATTCTTTACCGTAGTTCATTTTTTGATTTATTAAAAATTAAAAGAGTGAATTCTATACAAAAATTGATTTTTTTTTCAGAAATAAAAGAGCGTCAAAAGTTTATTTTGACGCTCAAATATAATGATTTTTCTTTGAAATTATTCTCCGTATGAAGCGTTAACAAACTCCTGGTAAGTTACTTCTTTCACTTTAGATTTTACTTTTTCTTTGTACAAGTTTAACATTTTTTCGCTCATTACCTGATCAGAAAGTCTTTTTACTTCATCCTGATTAGATATTACACGAGCTACAATTCCCTGAACATCTTCATCTGTAGGATTCATTTGTCCGAATTGAGCCATTTGTTTTTTAATCATTTCGGCAGTAAATTCTTTCAGTTCATCAAAAGTAATTTGCAAATTGTTTTCACTCATTACTTTTCCTTCAATCAATTGATATCTTAAGCCTTTTTCTGATTTTTCAAATTCTTCTTCGGCCTGTTCCGGAGTAAGCGGAGTTTCTCCGACTGTCTGAATCCATTTTTTTAAGAATGTAGATGGCAATTCGAATTGGGTATTTTTCAATAATTCATCTACAACATCATTCAGGAATTTTTGGTTGGATTGACCTTCAAATTGTCTCTCTGCGTCTTCTTTGATGTTTTGTTTGATCTCTTCAACAGAAGATACTTTTCCTTCTCCAAATAATTTGTCAAACAATTCCTGAGTAAGTTCTGCAGGTTCTGTTTCTGTGATTCCGTTGATTGTAAAGTTTACTTCAATATCCAATCCGTGAACATCATCGTGTCCAATTTTCAGATAATCCATCAATTGGTGATCATCGTCAAATAATCCTTTTGTCTTCAGGGTAATTACATCCCCAACTTTTTTTCCGATAAATAATTTTTCTGTGTCTTTTGATTTGAATATATCGCAAGAGAACTGAGCTGGTGCATCAATTCCTTTTTCTTCGTTGGCAAACGTTCCTGATACATCGTTCCCTTTTTCGAAAACATCTTTGGAAGCCATCTTTCCGTATTGTTTTTGAATTCTGGCTACTTGTTCTTCCAATAGTTTATCGTCTGCAATAATTTTGTATTGGGTTACATTTTTTATCTCCTCAATATTAATATCGAATTGTGGTGTTAATCCCAATTCGAATTCAAATTGAAAATCGTCTGCATCCCAATTGAAATTATCTTGTGCAACGGGAAGTGGATTTCCTAAAATATCGATTTTTTCTTCTTTTAAATAATTATTCAATTCTTCCTGAATAATTTTGTTTACTTCTTCCAGCAATACTGCTTTACCGTATTGTTTTTCGATCATTTTATAAGGAACGGCTCCTTTTCTAAATCCTGGAATTACTGCGTTTTTTTGGTAATTTTTCAAAAGTTTTTCCACTTTTGGAGCATAATCGTCCTTTGCAACACTTAAAGTCAACACTGCATTCAGAGCATCAATATTTTTTCTAGTAATATTCATTTGTTTACATCATAAAATTGGGTTGCAAAAGTATAATTTTTTTGCAACCCAAACAAGTTTTAAATTATTGTATTATCAAACAATTAACATTGAAATGTAAACTTTTTGTAGTTCTTATTTTGTCCCGCCCGTAATTGAATATGCAAGTGATTGTAATACGGATAGAATTATACTGAAAAACAAAGCCGTCCAGAAGCTTTCTACTCCGAATCCGGTGACCAGTTTTGCACACAACATAATAATCAATGCGTTGATTACCAATAAAAATAATCCTAAAGTAATAATAGTAACGGGCAATGTAAAAATGACCAATATTGGTTTTATAAATATATTGAGCAACCCTAAAACTACAGCAATAATTATTGAAGTTGTAAAGTTCTCAACTGTTACGCCCGGCAAAAAATTAGAAATTAATAATACTAATATTGCCGTAATTAAAATTCTGATAATTAAATTCATAAAATTTGGGATTTTTGATTATTCTCAAATTTAGCAAAAAATTATTAATAATTATTGTTTTAATAGCTAATTTTAAAGTTTGAACATAAAAATATAAATTTTTCCGCTATTCCTCTATTCGTCCCAGCAGCTTGGAGAGGGTGGAAAATCGAAAAAAAGTTCAGTTTAATCCAAACCTTGTTGTTTTTTACATCAAGTATTTCTTTAAAACTTTTTCGAAGTTTTGAGATTTAATGAAATTTTGCTTTTTCTGATTCACTTGAATAATTTCTAAAAAGCCTAATTCAACTAAAGTTTTTAAATCAGTTCTCGCTGTGTAATTCGAAACATTAAATCTTGCTTCAATTTCTTTAATATTGAATATTCTATCAGAATCATCGTGGATTATTTTTAATAGTTGAGCCATTCTATCATTCACTCCGGGAATTTTCATAAATTTTGCAGCTTGAAATACTTCTTTTTGTTTACGGTTGATATATTCTTTTAAGGCATCAAATGCTTTTTCCATAGTCTTAATGTGGTAAGTTATAAAGTAACTTAAATCGTTATCATCTGCTTCTGAATACATATAGGCTTTTTCATACTGTGATTTTGTATCCTTAATAATCCGTGAAATTGATAAATATTCGGTTAGCCAATATCCTTTTTTAAGCATATACCAATAAAATACTGCTCTTGCTGTGCGGCCATTTCCATCAGAAAATGGATGTATCCAACCCATCATAAAATGAATTATGCAACCTTTAATGATTGGATGAATAAAATCTGAACCATCTGTATTGAAAAAAGCACATAAATCTTTAATAAGATTATTGAGATCTTCTTTCAATGGAGGCGTATGGACAATTTCGCTATTTGAATGATTAATTACGTGTACATCATCATTTTCTCTGAATTGCCCCTCATCTTCTGAATCTTCTAAGGTCTTGTTGGTAATAAGTTTATGAATATATAATAGGTTTTCAACCGTTAAATCTTCATTTTTATGCTGGACAATATGCTTCATTGTTATGAAGTTATTCATAATCATTTGTTCAGATTTATTCTTCGGTTTTTTTTCCTGCTGAATCATTTCTTTAGCTTTTTTTCTTGTAGTGCTTGCTCCTTCCATTTGACTACTCGAAATAGCTTCTTCCATAATAGAACTGATGATGAATTTAGTTTTATCTGTTTCGGCAATACCTATATTACTTCCCAATGTACCTCCGATATGCATATCAAATTGGTGTAATGCTCTTTGCATATAATCCGTTATCACATAATAAAACTTATGTGTTCCAAATCCGACTTCGTTTCTTCTTAACCTTCTGAATAGTTTTAATGCACTCCAAAGCTCTATAGGAGTACAGTTTTCCGCTTTATATTTGATTTTGTCCCAATACAGATATTCATCTTGTATTTTTTTTAAAGAACCATCCATTTGATATTTTACCATCAATGGAATAGTTTGTTCGTTTTCCTCGGGTTTGGGAGCCTGTTCAATCATTTTAGAGTTATTATAATTATTGATTCAAAAATACAAAAAAATGCGAGATTTAATTAAAATCTCGCATTTTTTACATTATTGAGTTTCTAAAATACTGTTGTCTAATGTTCTGATAACTTGGGGGAAGTGGCGGAAAATCGAAGCTGAAAGTTTCTGCTGCCCATTTTTATTGGGTTTGTTTATTATTCGCTTTCTATAGATTTAGTTGGTGTTACTGTTGGTATAACTATTAAATAATCATGACTTTTCATAGAAGTACATACCCGCCTATCACAAAACCGATATTGGTGGTTCGTTGTTTAATACATCATTCCTGCGTTAGCTCCTGCCATAGTGGCTACAAAATAGTTGGCAGCATATACACCCAGTAGTAGTAATAAATTATCCTTAGGTATATTATCATTTGTGATGTCGTATGTAATATTGTAATTATAATGGAACTCTCTCCAATTAAATTTCAGTTCAAGTTGAATTAACTTTTCTTGGTCTTTATTTTCAATAATGAATTTATTGTTGAATAATTCAATCAATTTTATAACAACTTCTTGTCCGCCTTGAAAAGTAATTACAATTTGTCCACGCCAATTCATCACTAAACTTGCTATTTCTTCTCCGTTTTTGGTTACTGCAATGCTTGTTCCAAAAAAACCAACTGGAGCAAGTTCATACAGTTCTGAATTTGACAGTTTAATTTCTGCTTTAAGGAAAAATACATTTTCGTAAATCAGCTCTCCTAATTGTTGTCCGTTTTCGGTAAGTTGAAATTTTTTTTTGTCTGTCGAATTTGCTTCCATTTGATTATTTTTTATGAGATTAATTTTCATTTTAGCAGAATTGTGATGTAAACTTGCAGTCAACTCATTTATACGTCCCTTTTTATTCCTTAAATATTATACTTCAAACTTAAAATTACATAACGCGGCTGTACACGATATTGTGAAGTATTAGTAACGAACTGGGTAAAACTATCATTATTGAGTGATCTGGTGTTAAGCAAATTGGTCCCTGAGATTCTGTATTCCCATTTTCCGCCTTTCTTTTGATATGCAAAACTTGCAGAAAGAAAATCATACTGGTTCTTTACTGTTTTTTCTTTGTTCGAATAATTATAAAATTCATAATCTGTTTTAAAACTAAATCCGTCTAAGAAATAATAATCCAGACTTGCAAATGGTTTGTGAGTATAAAACTGATTGTCTGCGTAATCGTTTACAGAAAAAGTATATCCGAATTCGAGATTAGGAAACGACCTGAAATTGGTAGATAATTTCCCGGTATAATTTTGTAAAAGCGATTCTACTGCAATATATTCTGAATTTCTGATGTTGTTGTATCTCATCCAGTTTACCGATGCGCCCACATTTCCTTTAAGTTTTCTGAAAATAGATCTTCCGTAATTTGCAGATGCTGTAAAGGACTGATCTTCAAAATTAGAATTAAACGGCGTTGACGATTGATTGATTCCGTCAAAAACTGCATTGGTTTTTATTGCATCCTGTGTTTTTGAATAGTTGATATATGCAAAAATATTTTCCTGATTGAACATATTAAATTTGAAATACCTCAAGGAGTGTGTAATTGCCGTTGAGTTTTCTAAATTACGATTTCCTTTAAACAAACTGTGGTATCCGGAAAACAGATAACCTTCTGCCAATTGATTAATATCGGTAAAATTATTCGTATAAGCAAAATCGTAAGTGAGTGATTCTGATTTTTTGATTTGATAAATGATATTCAAATCCGGCAGAATTCTATTGAAATTTTCTTTGGACACTGTTCCTAACTGCTCGTTTTTCATAGAAAACTGATGAAAATTAAGCCCCGGAGTTATGGTAAATTTCCCGGTTAAAATTTTATAATGAACCCCTAAAAATGTATCTGTAAAATCGTAACGAACATTGTTTTGATTCTCTGTATCGTCAAGATTATTTACATTTCCATTATCCAGAACCTGAAAAATATTAGAATTAAATCCTTGATGAGAATACGTATTTCCTAAAGTAAAATTAATATTGCTTTTGTTGGTCAATACATAATAATAATCAATTTTTGTATCGATCTTGTTGGTTTGCACAAAACGTTCCTGATTGATATTGTTTCTGGCTTGTAAAAAATTGTATCCTGAAAGATCAAACGGTGCGGTTTTCATATCTGCATTATAGAACGGATCCTCGTTTTGGTATAAATGCTGCAACTCTGCTGTTACAATATTTTTATCATTGATCGTATAATACAAACTCGCATTTTGGGTTACACTTACCGGTTTTTGGTTTTTCTGCGTCAAAATATTTTCCTCATCCGCATTTCCTGCATTGATAACCGTTCTGTCCAGATGGGTCATTTCGTCTTGCTTTGAGGTTTTAAACATCACATCATAATCCAGCTGAACGGAAGTGTTTGGCTTATAACTGGAACTTAATTTTGACATTGCCAAAGTAGATTTTACAACAGACGAAGAAGTACTTTTTTGTTCTACATCCTGATCTAAAATTTTAGATTGTGATATCGTTTCCATTTCTGTAGTAGAAGAAGAGAGAATTCCGAAACCGCTCAAACGCCATGATTTATTTACATTATAAGAAAAATTTCCGGCACCAAAACGGGTTTCTATTTCTTTTGCACGATTGTTCCTCATCATCATAATCCCCAAATCGTTCGAAGCAATATTAATTCTAGAACCTCCTTTGGACATCATGTTTCTAAATCCTCCCGTCATTTTAAAATAATCCTGAATCGTAAGAGGCAGTTCTCCTATATTGTTGAAATTAGTGATCAGATTGATACTGTATGTTGGATTGTAATAGAACAATTTCGGGTTTACAATATATCGTTCTTCTTTATGAGCAACACCAATTCCTGCACTAATATCTCCAAACCAAAAATTCTTTTTACCTTCTTTGAGCTTAATATTCATTGCGATATTATCCTGGTCGTTTCCTAACCCTTTCATTTGATCTATCTCGTTATAATTTCTCAGGATCTGAACTTTATCAATTGCATCTGCCGGAATATTTTTTACTCCCAATTTGGTATCTCCATCAAAGAAATCTTTTCCTTCAACCATTAGTTTGTGTACTACTTTCCCTTCTACTTCTACTTCTCCATCGGCATTAACTTCAACTCCCGGAAGTTTTTTGAGCACATCTTCGAGTTTTCTTTCTGTACCTGTAGTAAAAGAATCTGCGTTGTAAACTATCGTATCTCCTTTTATAGAAACGGGCATTTCATGCACAATCTCAATTCCTTCCAGTTCTAAACCTTCTTTAAGAATAATGTTCTTTGAAATATTCTCTGTTGACGTATTTATAGTTTCTTCAAAAGGGACAAACCCAATGTAACTCACTTTGATCAGGTAAGTTGTATTGGCTTTTAAATTCAGAAGATAACGGCCTTTGTCATTGGTAATAGAATATCCGTCCATAGCTTTGGTAGACTCGTTTATTACCATAACATTTGCCATTTCAAGAGGTAAAGCCGATTCGTCTACTACGAATCCTTCAAGTTTCACACTTTGGGCTTTTGCTAAAATCCCGAATAAAAAGAACACGACAATAAAGATATTTTTTTGCATTTTTTATATATAAGTACTGATTATAAAGAATTATCTGTTAATTTCAATTTTAATATTTCCCTTTTCATCTTTCATCTTTTCCAATTGCTTTTCAATTAGACTATCATATTCCTTTTTTGTTACCTTTTTTCCTTTTTTAGGCTTCTTAATTTCGATTTTATCTTTAGGATTAAGAATTATTTTGGAGCATAAAATTACGGTTTCATCAAAATTGGCTTCCAAAATTAACCCGGGCAATCCCCAAAATCCTCCCGGTCCCTGACCTATCGGAATTTCCGGAGTATACCAAACCGTTGTTACTCTGTCTTTAGGTTCATCCATTATAAAAAATGCAGTTTTTGCTGTTTCCTGCTGCTTCTTAAAGTCTTCATATCTTTTTAAGTCTTCCTCTGTTACAGGATCTATAGCAACTGCTTTATAGCAAGTGTAATTTCCTATCTTTTTGGTTTCATTTTTCAATTCCCATTTCCAAATCTTCAAAGAGTCTGTAATTAAAAACTCTTTTCCAAAAAACGCTTCTTCTACAATTTGTACTTTTTCTTTTATATTTTTATATGTTTTTCCACCATTTCCGCTACTTTCTACTCTAACTGAAAATCCGCCAGAGTTTGCAGAAGGCGTTTCCAGTTTTTGCTCCTCTTCATAAACCGACTCATATTTATTAAAATTCAGTAAATACTTTTTCTCAAATTGTTTCTTCATCATTTCCGTTAATCTTTTAGTCATCTCATCATCCATATCCTTGCTTTCAACTTTCATGTTGCGAAGATTGGTTTTTGACTCATAAACTGCCATTCCGTAAAAATCCTGCGCAAACATTCTTGTCGATACCAACATTACAATCAATGTTATTCTAATAATTAATCTGTTCATATTCTAAATTTTAAATTAATATTCTTTTTTAAGAAGCTTTCCTCGTCAACGCCTTTATCCTCGAAACAGGAAGGAAGAATCTTAACTAAACCGTATAACTAACTCAAAAAAGAAATCGGTTCGAAACTTCAATGCAAATTAAGCTACTCTAATTCTTAGTTTCGGTTAACCAAAGTTAACGATTGTTAACGGTGTGTTTTTTTATACATTTAGTCCTTACTTTTGAAAAATGAAATCGGGAAAATACAAATACATATTACTTTTTATTACCATAACTATACTGGCAACCATAGGTTTACAAATTTACTGGAACCTCAAAAATTATAAAGAAAACAAAGCACAACTCATCAAGGAAGTACAAACCGCATTTGACAATAGCATCGAATATTATTATGTAGAAGATTCTAAAAATGATTTCCTCGCTTTTATAGACGAGAATGACTCTGTTTCGAATACGAATTTCTTTAACAAGATAAAACTGGATACCGTTCTTAAAAAATTCAATTCCAAAAATCATAAAAAAACACATCTGTCAAAAAAAAACAATTTTACCGGTACAAAGGATACTACACTAAAGTATGCTTTATCTATAAACTATTCGGAAATTTCAGATGGTATCAATAAAACCGATATTCCCCAAAAAATTAAAGATTCTGTTACAGCACGACTCTCTGATTCAACAAATAAATATGTAAAAGTTCGATCCAAAATAGAAGTTCACGGAAAAAGCAGTGAAATTTCTTCTATTAAAGTTTTAAAAGGCAGAAAGGCAACCGATAGCTTATTAAAATTAAAAGATTTTGCCAACAGGATCATAATTTCGATGGTTCAGGATTCTATAAAGTTTGACAAACTCAGCAAAGCTGTAAATAACGAACTTATCAGAAAAAATATTGCGATAGATTATAGTCTGCAACATTTTAAAGAAGATACTATTTTTGATCAATTTCAAAACAACAACAAAACAGAATTACCTTTATCTACTTTTTCAAATTCGACCTATCTGCCACCAAATCAAAAATTACAGATCTCCTTTTCTGACCCAACCATTTTAATTTTAAAAAGAAGTTTTACCGAAATTATCCTTTCATTATTGCTCTCACTTTCCATCATTTTTTGTTTGTTATATCTGCTAAAAACCATTAACAGGCAGAAAAAAATCGATGAAATAAAAAACGATCTGATCAGTAATATCACACACGAATTCAAGACTCCTATAACAACTATATCGTCTGCAATTGAAGGAATCAGGAGTTTTAATGAAGCTGACGACAAAGAAAAAACCAATCGTTACCTCAACATTTCCGGACAACAACTAAAAAAACTGGAAATTATGGTCGAAAAGTTACTGGAAACTGCATCACTCGACACCAACCAATTGGTTCTTAATAAAGAAAATGTAAATATTACAGAACTGATCCGATCCAATATCGAAAAACATCAAATGGTTTCCGATAAAAAAATCACTTTCAATACCCATCTGGAAAATCCGGATTGTAAAGTTGATGTATTTCACTTCGAAAATGCAATTTCCAACCTGATCGATAATGCTATAAAATATGGAGGAAACAACATAAACGTTAGCTTATCCAAAACCGGGAAGCAAACCATAATCACAATCGAAGACAACGGAGCCGGAATTGATAAAACGCAACGTGAAAAGATTTTCGATAAATTCTATCGTATTCCAAAAGGCAACGTGCACGATGTGAAAGGTTTCGGCATAGGTCTGTTCTATTCTAAAAAAATTATCGAAAAACATTACGGAACATTAGAATTGGTTCCAAATTCAAAAACAACAATCTTTAAAATAAGTTTGCCGGATGTCCAATAAAATCAAAATTATTTTAGCCGAAGACGAACCGGCATTGGCGTTAATCATCAAGGAAAGCCTGGAAACACGAGGCTTTGAGGTTGTACATTGTAAAGATGGCGAAAAAACCTTTGAAGCTTTTACAAAACAAAAACCTGATCTTTTGGTTCTGGATGTGATGATGCCTAAAAAAGATGGTTTTTCGTTAGCAAAAGACATCCGAAAACTCGATAAAAAAATTCCTATTATTTTCCTGACCGCCAAATCGCAAACTCAGGATGTTGTTGAAGGATTTAATTTAGGTGGAAACGATTACCTGAAAAAACCTTTCAGTATGGAAGAGCTGATTGTCCGGATTCATTCTCTTTTGGGCAGGATTAGTACCGAAAAAACAGAAGAAAATATTTTCATCGGTTCCTACGTTTTCAACCTTACAAAACAAACCTTACAATTTGCAGACACCCTTATTTCTCTTACTCATCGAGAAGCCGAACTGCTTTATTTTTTAAACGAAAATAAAAATGAAATCCTGGACCGATCGATAGTCCTTAAAAAAATATGGGGTGACGACGATTTTTTCAACGGTAGAAGTATGGATGTTTTTATTACAAAACTTCGAAAAAAATTAAGCCTTGACCCAAACATCCATATCATAAATGTTCGTGGCCAAGGCTATAAATTATTGGTCTAGGTTTTATCTTCCCATTCTCATCTGAAATCCTCTTCCTCCCGGTCCGGACTCCTGTAGTTCTTTCATCTTATCCATCATAATTTTGTCAAATTCAGACTGGGTTACAACCTTACCATTTTTTGGTGCAATTATTCTGGTTTTTTCCTTAGGGTTCATTACGATTTTAGAACAAAGGATTACTGTTTTTCCGTCATTCACTTCCAATATCAATCCGGGTAATCCCCAAAATTCTCCCGGTCCTTGATTTACCGGGATTTCGGGTGTATACCAAGCTGTAATGATTATTTCTGATGGTACTTCAAAGTTATCAAAGAAATTGGTTTGTTTTTCCTCTTTTTTTTCCTGAGATAAATCTGCGTCTTTTTTTGGAACCATATTTTTAAAATCTGTTGCCTCCAGTTTTTTTACAGCAGTTGCTTTATAGCAGGTATAACCTCCTATCTGCTTGGTTTCGGATTCCATTTTCCAATCGTAATTTGAGAGTGAGTCTTTTACCAGAAATTCCTTTCCCATAAACTCTTTATCGACTGTAAATGTTTTTTCTTTTACATTTTTATAATATACTCCGCCCAGACCGGACATCGAGCTAAACATTCTGTTCATTTGGTTATTGCCTGTTGCATCTAGTTTTTCTTCTTCTTTATAAGTTGATGCGGAACGGTCAAAATCAAGAACAAATGTTTTTTCTAACATCTTCTTCACACGATCTTCAATCATTTTTTGCATTTCGGGGGTGATTTCTCTGTTTTTAGGCATCATTTTAGAAAAATCTCCCATTGAAGTTTTGGATTCGTAAACTGCTCTTCCCTGAAAATCTCTTTGGGCAAAAACCGAAGCAGAAAGACATAATACCAGGAATGTAAATATATATTGTTTCATAATGGAAGTTTTTAATTTTATATATGACTTCATTTTTTAAATAATGTTACAAAAGAATTTCAAATAGATTTCACAATTGAATAATGAAAATTATACCTAAGTTAATTTGAGAATTCCGTAAATTAGCCAATTATGAGATTTTTACTTTTTATATTTTATATCTTAATCGTAACCAGAACCAATGGTCAGGAAATACAGGTTTCTAAACTATCCCAGGTTGACCTAACTGTAAACCGGTATATTGGCACAGACCAATATAACGCTATTTATTGTATAGACAAAAATAGATTGATTAAAGTTGATCAAAATAAGAAATTGGATTACTTCAATTTTTCTTTAGGTAAAATCACTACAGTAGATATTCAAAATCCATTGAAAATTTTGGTTTTTTATAAAAATTTCAATACTGCTGTATTACTTGACAATCAGTTGAATGAAATCCAGCGTATTAATTTTTCTGAATTAAATCCTGCTTTACTTGCCGATGCCATTGGCCAGGCGGCACAAAACAAAATATGGGTTTTTGATGAAAACACACGCCGGTTAGGTGTTTTAGATCTGAATAGTTTACAATGGAAGTCACTCGGAACCCCGTTTGATAACGCGGTTAAAACCTACAGCAGTAATTTTAATTACTTTTTCTGGATTGATGAAAATAATCAATTTTATCAATGCGATTTGTATGGAAAAATTTCAAAACTTGGAATACAGGAAAATTCCGATCAGATCTTATTTATTCAGAATCATCAGATTTTATATAAAATTGAAAATCAATTGTATTGGAAAGATTTAAAAAGCAACTCTATTTTAGAAGTAAAAATAAATGAGAAAAGCATTGAAAGTTTTTCTTACAAAGAACAAATTTTGACTATTTTTACCAATCAAGTAATTACCAATTATAAAATAACAATACCATAATGCACATAGCAGTAGCAGGAAATATTGGCGCTGGAAAAACTACTTTAACCAATTTATTAGCCAAACATTTTAAGTGGGAACCTCATTTTGAAGATGTAGTAGACAATCCCTATTTAGATGATTTTTACCATCAGATGGAACGTTGGTCTTTTAACCTACAAATCTATTTCTTAAACAGTCGTTTCAGGCAAATTTTACAAATTCGGGAAAGCGGCAAAAAAATTATTCAGGATAGGACCATTTATGAAGATGCACATATTTTTGCTCCCAACTTGCACGCCATGGGTCTAATGACCAATCGTGATTTCAGCAATTATTCTTCTCTTTTTGAGTTAATGGAGTCTCTGGTTAAAGCTCCGGATCTTTTGATCTATCTGAGAAGTTCGATCCCGAATCTTGTCGGGCAGATTCACAAACGCGGCAGAGATTATGAAAATTCTATTTCGATAGATTATTTATCCCGTTTGAATGAAAGATATGAAGCCTGGGTGCAAACTTATGATAAAGGAAAATTATTAATTATCGATGTGGACAATATCAACTTTGTCGATAATCCGGAAGATTTAGGAAACATTATTAACCGTATTGATGCCGAAATAAACGGATTATTTTAGACAAAACATCCAATTAAAAAATAAAAAATGCCTCCGATAAGAGAGGCATTTTTTATACAAGAAAGAATAATTTATTTCTTTTTTAATTCTTCTATTTTTTCATTTACTTCATCTTCTGTTCCTTCAAAAGACCGGGTTTCTGATTTTGCTTCACCATCGACTATTGTAGAGATAGTTACATTGGCTGTTACTTTTCCGTCTGTAGTTTTTGATCTGTCAATTGAAATTTCTTTACTTTCAGATTTTACAATTGCATCCACCATCTCGATTGCTTCTACTTCTTCTGTAACGGTAACCGCATCATGTCCTCCTAAAATCGGAGCAATAACCAATCCTATCAAACAAGTTAATTTGATCAATATATTCATTGAAGGACCTGAAGTATCTTTGAACGGATCTCCAACAGTATCTCCGGTTACAGCAGCTTTATGTGCATCAGATCCTTTGTAGGTCATCTCTCCGTTAATCATTACTCCTGCTTCAAAAGATTTCTTGGCATTGTCCCAAGCTCCACCGGCATTATTCTGAAAAACTGCCCAAAGTACTCCCGAAACGGTAACTCCAGCCATATAACCCCCCAGCATTTCTGCTATTAACTGATGATTATCCGGATATACTAATAATCCAACCAGGACAATAGCAATTGGAAAACCGATCGTTAAAATTCCCGGCAGCATCATTTCACGCAATGCTGCTTTTGTAGAAATTTCTACACATTTTCCATATTCCGGTTTTCCGGTTCCTTCCATGATTCCCGGAATTTCCTTAAACTGACGACGTACTTCGTACACCATATCCATCGCTGCTTTTCCTACAGAATTCATTGCCAAAGCAGAAAATACCACCGGAATCATTCCCCCTACAAACAACATTGCCAATACCGGAGCTTTAAATATATTAATACCATCAATTCCGGTAAAAGTTACATACGCTGCAAACAATGCTAATGAAGTTAATGCCGCAGAAGCAATAGCAAATCCTTTTCCTGTAGCTGCAGTTGTATTTCCAACCGAGTCCAAAATATCGGTACGGGTACGCACTTCTTTTGGTAATTCGCTCATTTCTGCAATACCTCCTGCATTATCTGAAATAGGTCCAAATGCATCGATTGCTAATTGCATAGCCGTTGTAGCCATCATAGCAGAAGCTGCCAGTGCTACTCCGTAAAATCCTGCCAAAGCATACGAGCCCCAAATCGCTGCTGCAAAAAGCAATACAGTTGGAAAAGTAGAAATCATTCCTGTTGCCAAACCGGCAATTACATTGGTTCCTGCTCCGGTCGAAGATTTCTGAACAATTGCCAAAACCGGCTTAGTTCCTAATCCTGTATAATATTCTGTTACTGATGAGATTAATCCTCCTACTGCCAGACCTACAAGTGAAGCATAAAATACATTGATTGAAGCAACTTCTTTTAGTCCTTCTCCAAAAAAGGTCATATTCATTTTTTCAGGAAGCAACATATCTACCAAAAAGTAGCAAGAAATTGCCGTAAGAATAATAGAGATCCAGTTTCCGAAATTTAATGCTCCCTGTACTTGTTTTTCTTTAGCATTATTGTCTTTGATTTTTACAACCATTGTTCCTATGATTGAGAAAAGAATTCCGAAACCTGCAATCGCCATTGGCAACAATATTGGCCCGATTCCTTCAAAACCTTCTGAAACTATATTGCCTCCCATATCTTTGATCAGATAATTTCCTAACACCATTGCTGCTAAAACTGTGGCAACATAAGACCCAAACAAATCGGCTCCCATACCGGCAACGTCTCCTACATTATCTCCCACGTTATCGGCAATTGTAGCCGGATTACGCGGGTCATCTTCGGGAATTCCTGCTTCAACTTTTCCTACCAAATCTGCACCTACATCGGCCGCTTTGGTATATATTCCTCCTCCTACTCTGGCAAACAACGCAATAGATTCTGCCCCGAGAGAAAATCCTGCCAGTGTTTCCAGAACAATAGTCATATCTTCTGTTGAGGTCCAGGCTCCATTCATAAAGAAACGATAGAAAATAATAAAAAATGACGTAAGTCCTAAAACCGCAAGACCAGCCACACCAAGCCCCATAACCGTTCCTCCTCCAAAAGACACTTTAAGTGCCTGAGGCAAACTTGTTCTTGCTGCCTGTGTAGTACGAACATTGGTTTTTGTAGCGATTTTCATCCCGATATTTCCTGCATAAGCCGAAAATATTGCTCCGAAAACAAAAGCCACAACTATTAATATATGTGTTGTTGGAACGATATACGAAATCCCCGCAAGAGCTATACTGGCTCCGATAACAAAAAAGGTAAGTAATCGATATTCTGCTTTAAGAAAGGCAAGGGCTCCTTCGTAAATATAGTCTGAGATTTCTTTCATTTTACCATCTCCGGCATCTTGTTTTAAAACCCAGGACCGTTTGATAGCCATAAACGCCAATCCAATTAATGCCATTACCAACGGCACATAAATCATATTTGATTCCATAAATTTAGTATTTTGGTTTTGTTAATATTTTGTAAATGTAACAAAACCTACATAAATAAAAAAGAGATGTTTTTATTAGAGTTTTTCTTTTTTTTAAATACAGTTACTGAAACAATAATTTTATAAGGCAGATTTTTTATTGTCAATAGTTAGTAAAAGAAATGTTATTATCGTATTTCTGAAAACAAAAAAAACAATATCCTTACAGATATTGTTTTTTTGTTAGAAAATTGACATTAATTGTTATACTCGTTGAATTTATTGAACCCCTATCTCATGACTTTCGATATGGTCATTCATATTTATTCTTAAAATATAGATTCCCCTACTTAAATGGTTAACATCTATTACTGCTTTATTGTCAATGAATTAATTTTCTATTGTATAAATTAAGGTATAGAATCTTCCGTCTCGGATTTCTATTCTTTCTCCTGTGATGGGATGTTGAATATAAAACCAGAAGATACTTGAAATTATATGGTTTTTAAAGTCAAAAAAAAACCTCCTAAAAAGATAGGAGGTTCTAAAAAAATATTAACTATATTAAAACAACTATTTTTTAATAATTTTAATGCTTTTTAATGTTTCACCAACTTTAATCTTAAGAAGATAAGTTCCAGAAGACAAATTAGATATATTAACTTGTACTGCATTTGAATCTGTTTGTGTATGCATTAATTTTTGCCCTAATAAATTATAGACCTCAATTTGAGAAATTATATTTTCGTCTGTTATATTGAGAATATCATTAACCGGATTAGGGAAATATTTCAAGCTTGAATTTTTAAAATTATCCAAATTCAAATTTGTCTCCCAAACCACATTATCAATATATACTTCAGTATAATTTCCCGGTTGGGCAATATGTCTTATTCCGATATACTTATCTTCAATTGTTGCAGTAGGGAATTCAAAAATATATTCTGTATAGTTATCCGAAAGTGCCACTTGTTGTTGGTTATTAAACACCGCAAAATCATTGTTATAATCTAACGTTCCAACAGCAATAGAGCTCGAATTATAAGAATAGGCATGAAATCTAAGCTGATGTGTCGCAGCCGAAAGAGTAGCTCCTAAATTTGGAGAAACCAAAATTACTTCATCATCAAAGTCTGAGCTGCTGTTTCTCAATATTACAGAGTTTACTCCACTATATCCATTGTATTCTGCAACTTCAATATACGAAAAGGAAACATCTTCACCTCTAATGATTTTTGACCAGCAATCCGGCAAACTTCCTTGTGCATAATTTTCGAAACCTTCATTTAAATCACTAACCGACAAACAAGATGTTCTGAAAGTAACAGCTCCGATCCAGGCTCCAAAATTATCTCCGCAAACAGATCTTACCCAAACTTTATAAAGAGTATTATCCTGAAGTTCGTCAATATTAATTTCTGTCTGAAAAGAAGGTACAGGAGTTATTGTATTTGGATTTGTAATTGTTGCTAATCCATAAGCAACTTGCCATTGTGTTTCTGTTCCTGATGTATTCCAGGTAACAGTTGCAGTATTTTCAGTAATTTGAGGAACTTGAATTTGTGTTACATCCGAACATAACGGAACCTCTTCCCATCTTATATCATCTAAAATAATCGTTTGAAAAGAATCATCGTTACTATGACGGAAAGCGATAAATCGATCTACTCCTTCATAATCTGTAAAATCTATGGTGAATTCCTGATTACTTGAATTTACTTGAAATTCTTCAATAAAATCAAACACACCACTTGAGTTGGCAACATTTATCGTTCCCACCTGAACTTTAGACGATGAATTGGCTGAAGCTTTAAATTTCAAACGATGCGGAGTTGCTGTTAGATTTTCCAAATATGGAGTTACCAAAATTATATCTGTTCCCGGACCGGAAACACCGTTTGATAATGTCATAGATTTCAAACCTCCAATTGGTTGAAAATCCAAAACATATACTCCAGCAAAAGAAGAAAGACTTGGCCCTCTAAGAATAGAGCTCCAGCAGGCAGGAATTTCTTCCATAGCAGTTTGTTCGAAATCTTCTATAAAAAAATCTGTAGGAGAACACGGAGTTGAAAAATAAACCGGTCCCATCCAGGCACCCAGATCTTCACCACATACAGATCTTACCCAAACTTTATACGAAGTATTTGGTGAAAGTTCATTAATTATATATTCTGTATCTGCTCCTACTGTCAAATTAATAGGAGTTAATGTATTTGGATTGGATACTGATCCGCTTGTATAAACCAAATCCCACTCTTGCTCAGCATCTCCGGGACTCCAGGTTATCGTTGCAGTATTTAAGGTTGTAAAAGGAACTGATATATTTTGTACATCTGCGCAATCAGGAATACTTTCCCAACGAATATCATCAATAAGAATTGTACTCCAATCTCCTCCATTATGTCTGATTCCTATGTAGGTATCTGTACCCAAATAATCTGAAAAATCTACTGTATACTCCAAATAATTGGTCGTTACATTAACATTTTTAACATTGGTAAAAACAGCAGAACCAGCTGAAGAGTTCAAAGTTCCTACCTGAATACTGGAATTATTATAACTTCTTGCATAAAATTTTAATCGATGAGTTGCAGTATTCAATGTGCTTAAATTTGGAGAAACAAGTATAATATCTGAATCCAGACCCGAGTTCCAGCTATCAAACGCAACACATTGATTCCCTGAATTAGCGCTATTTTGTACAATAGACACCGAAGCCATAGACGATACACTCTCACCTCTTATAATAGACGACCAGCATTCCGGAAGCTCATTGTTTTGAGCAGATTCAAAATCTTCAACAAACAAATCCATTGCTTCGCAGGCAGTATTAAACACAACAGGACCAATCCAGGCACCTAGATTTTCACCACATACAGATCTTATCCAAACTTTATATTTAGTGTTAGATTCTAATCCCGTAATGGTCATTTCGTTTACTAAATTGTCTTCTGTTACCAACGGAGTAAGTCCCGAAGGGTCATTTACTGTAAATTCTGCATAGGCAATTTCCCAGTTTGTTTCAAGACCATCGATATCCCAGGAAATTAATGCTGAATCAATATCCGTATTTAATACGCTTATATCTGTAACATCCGGACAAAGTGGTGACACTTCCCATATTATGTCATCAACAAAAACCCCGGTCCAGTTTTGTTCGCTTTTTAAACGAATCGCAATATGAGTATCTGCTCCTTCATACAAACTAAAATCTATTACTTTTTGACTATAAACATCATTTACAGAAACCTCTTCAAGGAAAGAAAATGGCGCGTTATTAGCAGTAGATCCAACTGTTCCTATTTCTAAAAATGCGTTTCCGTAAGCGGTTTTAGTATAAAATTTTAATCTGTGGGTTCCATCAGACAAATTGGATAATTCGGGAGAAACTAAAATAATATTCCCTGTGTTTCCTAAGTTTCCATTATATAAAGAAACAGCATACTCTCCGGAATTTGAATTATAATTTACAGTTCCTAATGTAGCACTATCGCTATTTTCCGGGAAAATAATTTTTGACCAGCAAACCGGAAGATCTCCATATTCGTATGAAGAAGGAATTACATCAAAATTTTCATTTAAGCCGTCGAGTAAGTTACAATTTGTTGAAAAAGACATCTTATTCCAAGGACTGAATTCGTCCCCACAATTTCCCCGGATATAAATGATATAATAAGATCCCGGATCTAAATTTTCTGCAACATACACAGGAATATCTTCAACCGGAATTCCTGAAGTCAAATCGGTTGGTGGTGTTGCATTTGCTTCTAATACCAAAACTTCCCATGCCGTTTCTTCGGCTACTGCCGACCACATAAACTCTGCAGTAGTTGTATTGATCTCAGCAATTTCAATATCTGATGGCGCAGGGCAATCTATTAAATTTTGAATAGTTGAGGTATTTACTATATCTTCAGAACTGACGCACTCCGAATTTTCTGCATAATGCATTCTTATTTCAGAAGAGGTGATGTTCTCAATAGTTAATGGAGAGAAACCATGACCTAAAACCGTATTAGACCAATCTGTAATTGTAATGTACTTATGGTTTGATTGTGAAGATTTTAATGTAAACTCATAATCATTTCCTACAATTAATCCTCCTACTTCCGAATACTCTAATGTACTTACTCCTTCTGTTACAATTTGAACTCCTCCTAAATTATTGGAATACACAGTTTGATACGGGAACATCCACATCCTGGTACATTGGGAAAAGCCTTCAATTGAAAAAAGAAAGGTAATTAATAAAATAATTTTTTTCATAAATAAACTCCTTAGGTTAATAATTTAATAGTGTGTTTTAGAGTGAAAATGTGACTTAAAATTGACGTCTTTTTTAGATCATATTTTTATTTTCCGTTCTAAATGTATTACTATTATTTTCTCAACAACTAAAAAGTTCTATCGGTTTTACCGAATTTAAATATAAAAAAATAAGACATAACTTTCTGACTTAAAGAATGTTATCGTTAAAACTAAAATAGTTATTTAATTAAGTGCTTTTTCTTCGTTTTTGAAGCTTTTCTATCTCAATCTGTAGTTTTTGAAGTCTTTTTTGTGATTTTTTTTCGTTCAAAAAAATAAAAAAAACAATTAGAAATATTAAAACGCTTATTGTTATAATTACAAACAAATAGTTAGGTTCTTTTTTTTCTAATTCTAATTCAAGTTCCGAGTAATTCTGATCTAAAGTCTGACTGATCGATTTTCTTTCCAAGGCTTTAATATCGAGTTGTGTTTTCAAAAATAATCTTTGATATTTCTGATATTTTTCCCAATCGTTCAAGGCATGATAGTTTTGATAGAAATAAAAGTATATAGCTTTATTAAGTACCAGATCTCCTACATCTTTAGATAATAATTCTGCTTCTGTCAAAACAGCAATTGCTTTGTGATGGTCTTTTTCTAAAGTAAAAACTTCGGCTAAGCCTTTCTTGGAAAATGCCAAAAGACTATTGGCATGGATTTTTTCTGCAATCTGTATAGATGTAATAAAACTACTTTTTGCAGCTTCGATATTTTTCAATTGTATAAAGCAATTCCCTTTGTTATAATTTGCTATACTCAGATTTGCATCAACAAAAGAACTTTTAATTTTTAAATATTGATCTATTCCTTTGTCAAAATATACTACGGCGGCTTCGCAATTAAGTTTTTCTTTATAAATAAAACCTCTTATCATATAATTATTGCCCAATAAAGACAAATATGTAGAGTCTTTTTCGGAAAGGTTAATACTCATTTTTTCTGATAATTCCAGATAGTCCAAAGCTTTATCAAAAATCCGTAATTGTTGGTATTGGTAAGCTATTTTAATATAAATATTGATTTCCAGAGATTTATCACTCAAATCTGTACTTAATTGATTGGCTTTTATTAAATATTCCAGTGCTTTTTGATAATTTCTTTTGGAAGAATATCCATCCGAAATCAAAATCAATCCTTTTACTTTTGAACGGTTACTATTTTGATGATCTTCGTAAATAGATTTTCCGATTTGGATAGATTCATCCGGATTTTCGTATATTTTTAATGTAGCCTGATCTATAATACTGTCAACACGAGGATCCTTTTGACTGTAATTCTTGTAGGAAAGTACAATCAAAACAAAAATAAACAGCAGTTTTTTTATTGATCTCTTCATATTATACTTTTAGACTCTGTTTCTTCTTTGAGCAATTCGATAAAAATGTTTGGTGAAATTCCTGTATTGGCTTTAAAAACAGTTGCAAAAATACTGTGAGAAGAAAATCCACATTTTTCTGCGAGATAACTAATTTTGTAATGCATATAATTGGGATCTGTTTTTAATTTTTTTATAATAAAATCAATTCGCAATTTATTGATATAAGCATTAAAGTTTTTCTCATAATGTTTATTTATAATTTCAGACAAATATTTTGTGTTGGTATCAAATTGACCTGCCAATACTGCCAAAGACATTTCTTTGTTTGTAAATTTTGTTGAAGATTCGAATTTTTTGAGCTTCGTCAAAATCGCCTGCTCTGTTTCATGATTAATCACAATCTTCTTTGTGTTTTCTTTGTTCTTGCTTTCGTTTTCAGAAAATATTTCCTCGTTAATTTGTAAATAACTCAGGATTTCCCTGAAGCGTTTTGCTTTCCATTTATTTTTATAAAAAAATAAAATACTGACTACAATAATAATTATAAGCAAACCTACTCCTATTTTAATATAATACATATATTTATCCTGCCGGATGTCATAATTATCCAATTGCTCTTTGCTAATCAGATTAAAAGCATTATTTACTGCACTTTGTTCCAGATTATTTATCTCGTTAATTAAATTTATAAATCTATTATCATGTAGTTTATAATTTTCATTGTCGTTAAGTGCCAGGTAATTAAACGATAATTGTCTGTGAATTTGTTTCAATAATAATTTATTTTCCAGAAAATCTGCAATTTTCATAGAACTTTTTAATAATTCGATCGATTTTTGATATTCTTTTTTATTAAAATAGATCTTACTGGTTTCGAGCTGAAAAAGTGACAGATCATAATTATTAGGTTCATGATTTTCATCCAGATACCGTTTTACTCTGCCGAAATAATACGTTGCAGAATCTGTAATTTCTAAGGAATTATAGGATAATGCTTTTGCCAGGTCAATTCTATAAATCGTTTTAGCATCCAATCCTCTGTAATTTTTAAAGTCTTTAATTAATTCTAAAGCCGATTGGGTTTCGAATCGGTCCAGACAAATAAAAATCCTGTTAACCTTATTAGATAATATAAGCTGCTGCTGCTCTTGTTCTGAAAATTTAGAGATCAGAACCTGAGCCTGATAACGGTATTTTTCTGACTGACTGTCCAGATATAATTTTTTTAAAATTTCTGATTTAAAAAACAATATCCTTGCTGCCTGATAATTCTCTATTTCATCTATTGAAGTGTATGCCTGAAAAATATGATTTATCATATTCTCGTAATCTCCTTTGGTCTGGAAAGCCTCTGCCAGTAATAAGTTAAAAACTGATGACTCATTTTTCTTAACCGCATTCTTAAGAAGGTGTTTTCCTATTTTTATTGCTTCATCAGGATTACAGCAAACCAATTCGTTTGCCTTTATAAACAATGCATTGTCTTTTGGGTTTTGGGCAACAGTTGAATTAATAAAAAACAACAGTATTATCCCTAAAAAAAGAGAATATTGTTGTTTGTTTATTTGATGACTAAAAACCATTCCTGATTAAATTTATTCTAATAAAGTTAAACAAATATATCGTTTTAACTTACTAAAATCAGAATTAAACAGCTAATTAATACGATTTAAGAACATCTAATAAGCTTGTATTTGAAATGAAAATACATTTCATCAATATAATAAAGAGGTATAACCAATTGAATCTCAGAAACTCTTATTTTCCTGCAAATTCATTGAATGCAAAAAATGAAAATAATTACATTTCCATTTTCTGCATAACTAACTCAAAACAATTTTTTATAACTTAATCAACTTTTCTTTTATAGGATTTGAATTGGTTACTTGAATTTCAAGCAAATAAGTTCCCGGCAATAAATATGCTATATTAATATGTTGAAACTGATTAGAAATTTCCTCGATCATTCTTCCGCTCATATCATAAATCACAATTTTAGAAACCTCTTCTGAATTAGAGAGTTTAATATATTCCTTGGAAGGATTAGGATAAATAGCCATTTGGGAAGGCAATTTATTTTTGGAAATATTCAAACTCTGTGCACCACATCCTTGCGTAGATTTTAAACCATAAACCGAATTATATACCAAATCGTTCCCATAAGTGGTCAAAGTATTAAACTCTCCATCTAAAGTCATTTTTCTTGGAGCGCTGCAATCTTCATCATACGTCCATGCCAACCAGCCGATATTTCTATTACAGGCTTCCTCTAAAATCAAAGGATAAATGCTTGCCAAAGAATATTCACCACAACTATTACCTTCCTGAGTACTGGCAACTTCTCCTAAAATATAACAAACATTATTGTTTTGTGCTTCGTCGAGCTTGGTCTGGATCTGAGTTAAAGTGGATGCGTAACCATACCAATATGCATGTGCAGAAAAAATTAGATTATGTTCAGAATCGGCAGTAACCATTGCTTCTGCAACAGATAATAATTCTGTAGAAGATTGCCCGCAATCCGGAGCATCTATCATGATCGGAACAGTTACACCCAGGTTTCTCATTTCTGAAATAAACTGGTTATAATTGGTTTGAAATTGAGTTAGTGCAACTGCCTGATTGTCTGTCCATCTTACCATCCCAAATTCATTTGCAGGATTAATGATCAAATATTCTTTATGTTCCTCTATGAGGTCTAAAATAACCTGACTCTGCCACCAGGATTTTACTGTTGTATTAAAATAATTCCAATCGTTGGAACAAGTAACATATTCCCATTCAGGATGCAAAAAACTCTTAGGATCATGAATTTCCAATATAGGGATCATTCCTTTCTGGTAACAATAACCAATCAAATTACTCAGGTGGCCATTGTTTACATATCCACTCACAATTCCCGGACCTCCATACTGAGGTTCGTCTCTCCAATGTCTTTCGTTGGTGTACCATGGTATCCTGATACTATTGGCTCCGGTTTTGGCAGCTTCGTCTATTTTATGCTGGTATTGCGCTGCATTCGACAGACTAATAGCTCCATGATCGATTATGGGATAATTAATTCCGCGAAGCACAATCGTTTCTCCATTGATCATTGTCAGGTTTTTACCTGTTACTTTTAATGTCTCCTGCTGCGCAAAGAGTGAAACAGAAAGCAGATAAAAGATAATGTTAATTTTTTTCATATCAATTGAATTAAAAAAGAGGAGCATTTCATAAAAAGAAATACCAACTTATATTTTACATCATTTTATAAATTTGATGAATTTGTCTTAATGAATTTTCAAACAGAATAGTCTTATTAATTTTTATTGTAAACCACTAAGTGAAATTCCGGTGTTTTATATTTATCAAATCTCACAGCTGCACTTTCAGATTCGAGATATGATATTTCAATTAGTTAAGTTGATACGATTTTATTTTACCGTCTCCAAAAACAGCACATAGAACCGAGCTATCATCAAGTATAATGGTGCCGAATGTTTTGCCTAAATCAAAATACTCTGTCTTCCCTTCATTTGTAAAGTTACAGGCTCTCACTAACACGGATGAACCTTTTTCATAAGATGTAATAACTATTTTTCCATCATTTGCACTTACATCTATTGCCTGATCTACATTTATTTTTGCAACTTCAAGTCCAAGAGACCCATCAGATTCTATTTTACTTTGCGAAACCGTGCCTTGATTAAAATTAGCCACATATAGATAATCTCCGTTTATAGCCACTCCTTTTACTCCAACTCCTGGTGTTGCAATAATTTCAAAATCATTACTCGAAAACGGGTCATTAAATCTCACAATTCTACCATTTCCATCATCTGCGAGATAAAGTCTGTTTTGGTTATCAAAAGCTAATCCGCGTGGATTATTGAATCCTGACTGAATTGTTTTATGATGAATATAATCGTTCCCTTCTTTTTTAAAAACCTTGATCCCGGCTACAGCTTCTGTTTCTGAAACATATAAATTTCCGTCTTTATCAAAAGCTAAAGCTTCTGGAGCTGTTGCAACGAGCACCTGCATATAATTTCCGGCAAATAAATTACTGAGGTTTGATGCCAGATATATATTTGCCTCAGCTCCATATCCTTCGGTAAATCCGTTATAAGTACTTATGGCAATTGTTCCGTTATGATCAATTGCAATTCCGCAGGTTTTTGCAAAATTATTATCGGATACAGAGTTAAGAGATAATTTATCGCAGCTTGGTTGTTGCGGTGTGGAAGAATCATCTCCGGAACAGGAATTTAAAAAAATAAATCCTAAAATAAAGATTGTGATTTTTGTATTGATTTTTTTCATAATAATTTAATTTTTATATAATTATGAAACAATATTAAATCAATTATTTATTGCACGACATCGATTTTATATAAACTGCTTGGTTAAGTAAACCAAATGCAGAATAATTATACTTTATGAAACAACCCCAAGAATTCCTGCTTCTTATTTCTGCTTAGAGTAATACTCGAATTATTTTGCATAATAAGCTCTCCTCCTTCTCCACGAATGTATTGCTTGATGCATTTGAGGTTGATTATATGTGACTTATGAGGTCTGAAAAACAAATTATTATCTTTGAGAACTTCTTCGAAAATAGCAAGGTTTTTACTTACCAGATGTTTTGCACCATCGTTCATAAATATATAAGTATAACATCCGCTGGCTTCCAGGTACATAATTTGATCTACTTTTACAAAATGTAATCCTTCCTGAGTTGAAAGTGCCAGGGTATCAAGTATTTTACCGGAGTTAAACTGACTCAACTGCTGGATCTGATCATTGGTTGTTAGAATTTCGTTATTTACATATTTGTCCAATGAAGCCCTCAGTTCGTCATTATCAATAGGTTTTAGCAAATAATCTAAAGCATTCATCCGTAAGGCTTTTATTGCATATTGATTATAGGCAGTAGTAAAAATAACTTTAAAATTAATATTTTCAAACTGTTCCAATAGTTCGAATCCATTCATAAAAGGCATTTCGATATCAAGAAAAATCAAATCCGGCCGATTCAGCTCGATCAATTCCTTGGCCATAGTGCTTTTTTGAGTTGATCCCAAAATTTGTATATCATCAAATTTTTGTAAAGCATACTGCAGAGTTATTATGGCATGTTTCTCATCGTCTATTATAAAAACTTTTATCATGGTTCTATTTTTAAAGTTATTATTACCTGAGTTCCTAAAGCAATTCCTTCTGTATTGAACAAATCTACTATTTCGACGGAATTTTCTTCATATAACATTTCTATTCTTTGCCTGGTAATCTCTATCCCGAACGATTTATGATTGGTTTGTTTATGCTTGATCTCTTTTGCTGCTTTTCTTCCAATCCCATCATCTTCAATTTTAATACTCAGCCGGTTTCCTACCACTTGAGCAGCTATTATCAAATTTCCTGATTCTAATTTATGATTTAATCCGTGCCAAATCGCATTTTCTACAAAAGGCTGCAGTATTAATGGCGGTACTTTTATCAATTCATTACTTTTCAATTCTTTATCTATGATAAAAGTATAATCAAATGAGTTTTCCAATCTTGCAGACTCTAATTCTATATACAATTTCAGAGCCTGTAATTCTTTATACAAAGGGATCATTTCTTCTTTGGAATATTCCAGAATATTACGCATCAGTTTTGAAAACTTCGTTAGATATTCGCTTGCTGTTTCTGTTTTGTTTTCGATAATATAGCTATTGATGGAGTTGAGTGTGTTGAACATAAAATGTGGGTTCATTTGGGCTCTGAGTGTCTGCATTTCAGATTCTTTGATCTTTTGTCTATATGCAGATTCTTTTTTTTGCCTTAACAACAAGTAGCGATTCATTACAAAAATCAATATCAATAATAAAACCCCGATCAGAAAAAGAAATCCTTTAGATTTATAAAACGGAGGCTGTACAATTATCGTAATATCAAGTGTTTCTTTTTTCCATTGTTTAGAATGATTTCCTGTTTGTATGATCAAATTGTAATTGCCCGGATTCAATCTGTTAAATGTAATTTCGGCATTATGTCCCAAATCACTCCAATGGTTTTCGTTTTTAAACTTATAACGATAATATGTTTTTTGATGATCTGTAAAAGACAAATCCGAAAATTTGATCGTTAAATCGGTTTCATCTTTGTTTAATACAATTTCATTTTCCAGACTTGTTCTTAATTTTCCGTTTACAATTATGCTCGAAATCGCCATTTTTTTTGAAATTCTAACCCGCAATAACTCATCTGCATCCACTTTTACGATCCCGTTTTCGATTCCTAAAGCAAATTTTTCATTTTTTAGTTTTTTAAAACCATAAATCAACTCATCGGTTGGAAGCCCGTCAATTTGAGAAATTCTCACAATGTTGTCATTCTTTTTCGAATACACATGTAGTCCGTCTCCTGTAGCAAATACTATATTTCCTTCGGTAGTTTCTGCGATCCCTTCAATTCTGCCATTGGCAATTGGAAAATCGATTACATCTACCTTTTTATAAACGTTTCCTTCTTTATTTAAATAAACAAAACCTCCATATCCGGAAAATAATAAATCGTGAGTTTGGGTTAAAGCAATACGGTTAACATAATCCCCAAAATATTTACTTCGGTCTTTATTTACTTCGAGTGAGGCATTGTCTATAAATTGATTTTTATATGCGTCAAAATGAGCAATCCCATAACTTTTGGGCATCCATCCACCTATCCAGATTTTGTCGTTTTTGTCCAAAATCATATCATTCCAAGCATTTTCTGTCCAAAATGACTCTGGATTTTGAAAGGTCTTTTTTATTTTTTCCAGAGAATCAAAATCATATCGCTGGATCGGAATACTCGCATATAATAACCAAAGTTCACCACTGCTGGTTAATAAACATTTTTTTATTTTTTGTTTTTGGGGTAAATCAATAAGTGGGATTTTCTGAAGTTTTTTATTTCTCACTTCAAACAGACCTTCATCAGAACCAATAAATATTTGATCTTTTATATAATTTATACTCGAAAAAGAAGGAGGATTTTTTATTTGAATTTGATCCCAAACCTGATTAGTATCTAAAACCCATATTTCATTTTTAGAATTCAACACCCATATATTTCCTCTTTCATCCTCTTCTATTGCCACAGATTTGGTAATTATCTTTCCTTCTTTCTCAGGAAAAATATAGGACTGAATGGCACGAATTGGTGTGAGTTTAATTAATCCCTTATTGGTAGATATCCAGAAAATTTCCGTCTCCGGATCGAAATTAAGATGATTAATCTGAGATCTTTCAGATTTGTAAACCAATTCGAAAATTCCATTTGAGATTTTGTAAATCTTTTGATTTGAATATCCTAAAACTTCATCTTCATTAATTTTAACAAAACCCAGAAAGGTCTCATCACCGGGATTGTTTTGAAAAAATGTAATTTTCTGAGTTTTAAAATTATATACTCCAACTTGTCCATTATAAAGTGAAAATATAAATTCCTGTTCGTTAAGTTGAAGAGCATTCAGAAAAGGCAAATCGGTTTTGAGATCCTGATGTTTTGATATCTTATTTCTGCTTTCATCCCAAACCCATAACCCTTTACTACAAAAAATCCATACCTGACCGGAAACCGGTTCTGCAAAAACAATATTAGAGTCGATATTTTTATTTTCGGGAAATATCAAAAACGATTTTTGACTTTTGAAGTCTTCCGAAAAATATTTGATATTGTTAAAATCCGAACACCAAATACGATTTTTCTTGTCTATATATAAATTTTCGAAATGGTCGTTATTGGGATTACTGTCGCTAAAATTATTTTTTATATACTCAACAGGCTGATCCAAGAACTTGTTGAGACGAGCAATTCCGAAAAAATTTCCGTGAAATATAAATTGCTTTTCAGAATAAATAACAGAGGACAAACGCGACATTAAAAATGGGGAGCTTACAAATCGGTATCCATCATATTTTACTAAGCCTTTTTGAGTAGAAACATACAAAAATCCGTTCTTATCATTAAAACTCCTAAATACAATATCAGACGGAAGACCCTGATAAAACCGAATTTGTTCTTCGTTATAAGCTACTTGAGAAATACAAATACTTGTATATAAATATACCCATAAAAAAAATATTTTTTTATTTTTCCTGATCTTCATTATTGTTTATAAAACTCAAACCTACAATTTATCAGGTAAAATTTACATATAAAATAAACCAAATGCATGTCTGAATATGCAAATTGTAATTTTTACTACTTTTTACCCGAGATGTATAATACAGAATGCTGTTCTAAAACAATTACAGAAGATCAATATTTAATACGTTTTTTACTTCACTAACGTTACTTAAAAGACAAATGGTTTTTTATTATTTTGCAAAAACTTAAATTACTGATCACTAAAAAGCTACTTTCTTAGAAACAAAAAAACCTCTCAATTTCTTGAGAGGTTTTTTGTTGGCCCACAAGGACTCGAACCTTGAATGACTGCACCAAAAACAGTAGTGTTACCATTACACCATAGGCCAGTTGCTTATTGCGAGTGCAAATTTAATACAAAAATCAATCCATCCAAATTTTTAAGCAAAAAAATTAAAATTATTTTTTTATCATTCCTTTAAACAAAAAAAGCATTTTCTTTGTATTTGAAATTTAAGAATTAAATATCACTACATTACTATGAAAGTATTGAATTATAAAAAATGGAATACCATTATGGGCTGGGTTGTTTTTGCAATTGCTCTAATCACGTATACATTAACCGTCGAACCAACTCTAAGTTTTTGGGATTCCGGAGAATATATTGCAACTTCTGCCAATCTGGAAGTAGGACATCCTCCCGGAGCTCCTTTGTATCAGATGATCGGTGCTTTTTTTGCCATGTTTGCAATTGGTAAAGAAAACGTGGCTTTGATGGTCAATATGATGTCGGTTTTCTCCAGTGCTTTTACAATTTTGTTTATGTTTTGGACTTCAACAATTCTTCTTAAAAAATTTATTTTACGCTTTACAGAAGAAACTTATCATAGCAATATTATGATTTTAGGAAGTGCCGCTATAGGATCGCTTTCTTTTACTTTCTCAGACAGTTTTTGGTTTAACGCAGTAGAAACAGAGGTTTACTCGATGGCTTCGTTATTTATCGCTGTATTATTTTGGTTAGGATTCCGATGGGAGCAAGATATGTTTACTTCCAGAGGAAACAAATGGTTATTGCTTATCTCTTTAATCATCGGACTTTCTTTTGGTGTACACTTTATGGCATTATTAACAATTCCTTCTATAGGGTTTTTATATTATTTTAAACATTATCCTCAGGTAAATGTTAAGAATTTTATCGTTGCCAATATTATTGTAGTTTCTATATTGTTATTTATATTCAAATTATTACTTCCTTACACCATGACTCTTTTTGGTGCAACCGAAGTATTTATGGTAAATACCTTAGGATTACCTTTTGATTCAGGAACAATATTCGTAACACTTGCGCTGATCGCTTTATTTTATTTTGGATTACAATACACCAAGAAAAAAAACAATGTACAGCTTAATACCTTAATATTGAGCGTGCTTTTCATCTTTATAGGTTTTTCGACCTGGATGATGCTGCCGATACGTGCAAATGCCAATACTGTTATCAACGAGAATAAGCCCTCGGATGCCCGAGAAGTTTTAGCCTATTACAATCGTGAGCAATATGGTGTAAATCCATTATTCTACGGACCACAATTTTCGGATACTTATGCCGGATTAGATCCGGACAATCCTTATCTCGACAAAGCAAAAAACTTTGAACGTGATTATAAATCAAATAAATACGTTGTTGTAAACAATTACAAAAATGCAGCACAAAACAGTGACGACAGGCATAAAACGGTTTTACCGAGAATGTGGAGTACTGATCATGCGGTAAATTATATGACATTTACCAATCCTGTAAAGTTTAGAATTGATCCGGAATATGCTCACGAAAAAGAGCTGGTAGAGTTGGTTTCTGAATTTAGAAAAGCATTCAATGACGGGCAAATTGATCTTGAGGGTTACCACAAATTTTTAAAAAGTTATGGAGAGTACCTTATCGTGGAAAAACCTACTGTTGGAGACAATCTTAAATTTATGGTCGAGTATCAGTTTCTATACATGTACTGGAGGTATTTGATGTGGAATTTTTCCGGAAGGCAAAGTGACAATCAGGGAAAATATGATAGTATGGATGGAAACTGGATGACCGGAATTAAGTTTATTGATGAAATAAGATTGGGTTCCCAAGAAAATTTACCTTCGGATGTTCTGAACAATAAAGGAAGAAATCTATATTTTGGATTACCTTTTATCTTAGGAATCATTGGATTAATTTTTCATGCAAAAAAAGATCTGAGAAGTTTTTATGTCCTGATGGTTTTATTTTTATTTACCGGATTGGCCTTAAAAATATACCTTAACGAGCGACCTTTCGAACCTCGTGAGAGAGATTATGCACTCGTTGGGTCTTTCTATGTATTTGCAATCTGGATAGGAATTGGTGTTTATGCCATATTCGATTTTATCAAAAAATACCTCACTCCTAAAATTGCTGTTCCTCTATCCTTAGGAATTACGCTGCTTGCATCTCCTGTATTAATGGCCTCCCAAAACTGGGATGATCATGACCGTTCAGAAAAATATACTGCGCTTGCAATGGCAAAAGCCTATTTGAGTTCATGCGAACCCAATGCAATATTATATACTATTGGAGATAATGATACTTTTCCTCTTTGGTACATTCAGGAAATTGAAGGTTATAGAACAGATGTAAGAATTGTCAACACCAGTTTGTTTATGACCGATTGGTACATCGACCAGATGAAAATGAAAGCTCATGAGTCCGATCCTATGCCGATATCATTCAATCACAACCAATACGTTGGAGATAAATTAGACTATTCTATACACTCTCCTAAAACAGATGCACGTTGGAACATTAAAGATTTCATCAATTTTATAGCATTAGACGAACGATCTGTTTTAGACTTAAGAAATGGTCAGACTATACATTTTTATCCTACAAACAAGATTAGGATTCCCGTGGATAAAGATGTTGTAATAAAAAACAAAGTTGTTAATCCCAAATTATATGATTCTATTGTTCCTTTTATCGATATCGATATTAAAGGTCAGGCTTTGTACAAAAACAGATTGATGATGCTTGATATTCTGGCAAATAACAATTGGGAAAGACCTATTTATTTCACAGGAGGAAGTTTTGGTGATGAAGATTATTTATGGATGAAGGATTATCTTCAACTGGACGGAATGGTTTACAAGCTTATTCCTGTAAAAACTTCGTTGGAAAAAGCTTCAAGCCCATTGGATATGGGAATTATCGACTCTGATAAAATGTATGACATTGTCATGAAATGGGACTGGGGAAACAGCGAAAGTGATAGAATTTACCATGATCCGGAAACCCGAAAAAACAGTATTACCTATAGAACAAACCTTGCGAGATTAATGGAACAGCTAATCAATGAAGGACAAATAAGTAAAGCAAAAGAGATAATTGATCTGGCAATGACAAAAATGCCTTTACAAAAATTTGGGTATTATACAATGGTCGAACCATTTGCTGCCGGATATTATGAAGTTGGAGAAAAAGAAAAAGCACGCGAAACTCTCAAACAACTTATTGTAAAATACCAGGAAAAACTGGATTACTACAAAACCTTCAAAGCAAGTGACCAGAACGATAATTATATCGAAATCGTTACTTCAATAGAACGTTATAGAGATTTACTATTGATCATGAAAGAAAGAAATGACCTGGAATTTTACAATAGCTCTAAAGAAATTTTCAATAAATACAATCAATATTTCGAAAGGTTTAGAAGAGAGAACGAATAAATTAAATTCAAAAAACAGAAAATGCGGTTTGATTATTTCATACTGCATTTTTTATTTTTAAAGAAAAGATCCCGACTCTGCTCGGTGAGGCAATTCGACTTTTGAATACGCTTAATTTCTGTCATATAAAAAATTAACTCTAAAATGTGGTATTGGGTAAAAACAAATCGTCTTATAAAAAACCTTTTTCCAAAATATATCTGGGATCAAAAAAGCATTCATGAAAAAACCGTTTACCTCACTTTTGATGATGGTCCGGCTCCGGAGATCACCCTATGGGTATTGGAACAATTGAGAAAATATAACGCTCGTGCTACCTTTTTTTGTATTGGAGACAATATCAGTAAACATCCTGAAATTTTTCAGTCTGTAATTGCAGAAAATCACAGTGTGGGAAATCACACTTTTAATCATATAAACGGTTGGAAAACCAAGACTGAAGCTTATCTGGACAATACCATTTTATGTCAAGACAAAATTGAAGAATTTCTTCCCGAAAACAAAAGATTGTTTCGTCCTCCTTATGGAAAGATCAAAAACAGTCAAGCCAAAAAATTGATCGCAATGGGATATAAAATAATAATGTGGGATATTTTGAGTGCAGATTTCGATCAAAGTATTTCGCAGGAAAAATGCCTATCCAATGTTCTCAACAATATAGAACCGGGAAGTATTATAATTTTTCATGACAGTATAAAAGCAGAAAAAAATTTGAGGTTTGTTTTACCAAAAATTTTAACTTATTTACAAGACAATGATTACAGGTGCAAATCGTTTTAAAACTGCTCTTTTACCAACGAAATGATTGTATTGGCATCCAACTCACCGGATTGACGCCAAACCATTTCTCCTCCTTTATATATCATCATTGTTGGTAATGATTTGATTCTTAAAGCATCTGCTAATTCCTGATTTTTATCCACATCAATTTTTATAACTTTTGCTTTATCGCCAAGCGCAGCCGCAACATCTCTAATTACAGGATGCATAGACACAGACGGCTCATTCCACTCGGTATAAAAATCGATCAATACTGGAATGTTGGCATTTATTAGTTCTCCAAATTTTGACATAAAAGAAAATTTTATTGTAAACTATAATACAAATGTAATATTTTTAACCAATTACAAAACCTTTTCGGCTTTTTTTAGTTCTATAACAGTAATCTCCGGCCATATACCTACTCTTCCCGGATAGGCATGAAATCCAAAGCCTCTGTTTACATACAGGAATTTTCCCATTTGTTCATACAATCCTGCCCAGTGTTTATATACATATTGTACAGGGCTCCACTTCATAACTCCAGGTATTTCTATTCCAAATTGCATGCCATGAGTATGACCCGATAAAGTAAGATGATAATTAAGTGGGTTGTTTTTTACTTCTTCATCCCAATGTGATGGGTCATGAGACAATAGTATTTTAAACTCTTCGGACGTTAATCCTTGCGAAGCTTTTTTGAGGTCTCCTGCTTTTTTAAACTTTATTCCCCAGTTTTCAACTCCCACAATGACAATATTCTGGTCGTTTTCTTCGATTTTTATATGTTCATTAAGTAACAGTCTAAAATCTATTTTTTGGTGTAACGCTTTAATTGCTTCAAAATTTTCTAACTTTTCTTTTTGCGAATTCCAACTTACGTACTCACCATAATCATGATTGCCTAAAATAGAAAACTTTCCG
>CAZSOC010000001.1:108653-163435 GCA_964608415.1 uncultured Flavobacterium sp. | reverse complement strand
GGTCTTATTTGTTTGAAAACATCAATCCAATCATTCATTTCATGTGCGTGATTATTTACCAAATCTCCGGTAAACAATATCAGATCACTCTCCTGTTGATTAATAAGATCGATTGCATATTTTATTTTCTCCGGATTATCAAAACTGCCGCTATGAATATCCGAAATTTGGGTGATCTTTAGTCCGTCGAAAGCATCTGGCAAATCGGGAAAAGATATTCCTTGTTTGATTATTTTAAAATTATATTTTCCTTCGAAAATTCCGTACAATAATGATGCAAAGGGAACTGCAGCCAAACCTATTGCAACCTGGCTTATAAATTTTCTCCTTGATGGCATCAATGTAGTTTCCGGATGATTATTGATGATGAAGTTAATTCCTCCCATGAATAACCGATAAATATCTTCTGTTAATAATATTATTGTTAATATAAATTTTGGAATATAAATCAACAACAATAATCCTATTGTAAACAATGATCTTGAATTTTGACCGACGGATCTGTCGAAAGTATAGAATGAATAAATAATGAAAAACAGGATGATGAGGTTGGCGATTTGGTAACTTATGAGAAACCATCTTTCTTTTGTAATTGTACGAAACGCCTGAAACGAATAGAATTCCAGCAACAAAAGAATAACAATGAAGATAATCCAACGAATCATGTAGATATAAGTTTTTTGCAAATTAACAATAAGTCAACATTGGATGATTTGTGTTTATTGAAATTTAACTAAAAATTATCAATCTATAATTTATATTCCTGAAACTTAAGATACAAGGCAGGTTTTTTATCTGCCGAAATAGATAATTGATCTCCGTTTTCCATAATAACGGTTCCTCCGTCTTGTTTTAGTATTTTTTGAATTCTGGACAAGTTTACAATGTGACTTCTATGAATTCTCATAAAATTCCCCATTGCTTCCAGCCTTTCAAAATCTGAAATTTTCTTAGCAACTGTAATTCTGTGTTTTTCTCTGGTACAAAAATGTGTATAGGATCCATCTGCTTTGAGGTATAAAATATCCTGTAAATCCAAAAATGTAATTCCATCACCCGTATTAAGCGCAACTTTTTTGTTTAAAGGACTTTCCAGATTATTCTGAAGCGTTTTAAGTTTTTCCAGGTCGTTCTTACTTTCTTTTACCTTTGCCAAAGCTTTTTCTAAATGTTCTATTCTTACCGGTTTAAGGATATAACCTATTGCAGAAAGTTCAAATGCATTTATTGCATATTCACTAAAAGCTGTTACAAAAATAATTTTGAAATCTATTTGGTTCTCATCAAAAAACTTAAGTAACTCCAATCCTGAATATCCGGGCATTGTGATATCTAAAAAAACCAGATCCGGTTTGAATTGGTGAATGTTTTTTACTGCAGACGGAACATCTTTGCTTTCTGCAACTATTTTTATCTCAGGAAAGTTTTCTTCCAGAATTCCTCTTAGGGCTAATCTTGCATTGATTTCGTCATCAACAATAATCGCTTTCATATTGGTTATATTTCTATAATTGGTATATAAATTTTTATTCTTGTTCCCAATGGTTCGTCAAACTTAGACTTTTTATCGATAGTTTCAACGTCTATTGTAAGCCCGGTTGTTTTATTGATCAATTTTACTCTGTTCTCTATTGCTTTGGTTGCAAAGGAAATGTGTTTTTTGATTTTCTGGTTAATTATTTCTGATGCTTTTCTTCCGATTCCGTTATCATCAATTGTAAAACACCATATATCGTTAAGAATTTCTACTTTAATTTCTAACTTTTTTTCTCCTTCTTTGTGCATTAATCCATGTTTTATCGCATTTTCTACAAAAGGCTGGATAATCATGGACGGAATTATAAACCTGTTTAAATCTACATTTTCGGGGAAAATAATTTTATATTCAAAATCCTCTTCGAACCTTGCTTTTTCTAATGAGATATACAAATCAATGGTTTCAAATTCGTTGGCAATTGTTACTTCCTTTTTATCAGAAATATCCAGTATTTTTCTCATCAGATCCGAAAACTTACCCAAATAATCTGTTGCTTTACTTTTTTGATTGGAATAAATCAATCCCTGAACTGCATTAAGTACATTGAACATAAAGTGCGGATTCATCTGCGAGCGAAGGGCTGTAAGTTGTGACAGAGCCAGTTGCTCTTTTAATTCCTGGCTTTTTTTGGTTTTGATTTCTGCCCATCTGTAAACCAAATACAACAATGAGATTAACGCCAAAAATATAATGGTAAGAAACCACAATTGCTGATAATATGGCTTATTTATTTTAAAGTTTATTGAATATACTTCACTATATTCCTGATCGATTTTTACTCTTATCTCAAAAGTATAATTTCCGGGATTTAATGCCAAATAATTTACGTTATTGACTGTGGAGTTTTGTGAAAACCATTTTTCATCATCATCATCATCATCATCATCATTTGCCAGACGATATTGGTAGGTATAATTCCCTAAGCTCTTGAAATGAATTGTTCTAAATTTGATATTAATATTATTTTGCTTTGAAGTAAATTCTAAGTTTTGATTGATATCGACTTCTTTTCCATTTACTATAAGATCTGTAAATTTGAACTTAAATTTACTTTTTTCATTTATTACCTTTTTATTGATGTAATAAATTTCTTCGTTGGTCGCTAATGTAATATGACGTTCATTTACATTTATGTCATTTATGGTAATTCCTTTGAGACATATGTTGAGTCCTGCATTTTTTATTTTTTGATTCTTAAAATCAAAATAATCGAACCCATTATCTGTAATAATCCATATACCTGACTCATCTATTTCTATTTTTCTGCAATTATTACTTGAAAGATTATCATCGGTATCGAGAATTTTTACTACTTCTTTGTTTTTGATTTTTATTAATCCGTTTTGTATAGAAGCAACCCATATATTTCCTTCCGGATCAAGTGAAATTTCTGATGCGATAATGGGTTTTCCGTCTTTAAGTTTGATTTCTTTTTCATTCCCAAAAGAATCGTAAACAAAAAGCCCGTCTATATGTCCAACATAATATTTTCTGTCATATTTATCAAACAACAGGGCTCTGGATCTTTTATTTCTCAGAATTAAATAACTTATATTAGAATTCTCGATATCTTTAATTTCATATTTACCAAAACCATTTTCTATATTGGGTTTCCCCATAACATTTTTGGATATAAGAGCCGAAAAATTATTTGTAGCTACCAAAAAATTTTCCCTGTCATCCTCAACCACATCTTTTGCATAATAAAAGGGTATAGTGATCAATTCATTTTTGCCTATATAAAAATACCCATAAGAAGTGAGAATTCTGTCTTCGCTAAAACCGATAAATTCTATTGCATTATTGGATTTTGTATCATAAATGTTATTTACTGTTGAGTTTTTATCAACCTCTAAGATAAGTCCTTTACTTGTCCCGAAATAATGATATCCTCGGTATTCATTAGAAATTTTAGTAAAATTGTGAGCTAAATTTAGCTCCAGATTTTTAAGTTGTATAGTCTTTATATCAATATCCGGTAAAATAAATAAGCCTTCGTCTAAGGTACTTATCCAATAGTTCTTTTCGAAATCCTGAACAATATTGGTAATTCTCTTTTCTTTTAGAAAACCTCCTGTAAACTTATTGTGATCATCATCATAAGAATAAATTCCGTCATTTGTACAAAGCCAGAGTTTGTCGTCTATTGAAGTGAGTTTATTAAAATAAACATTCTTTAATTCTTCCGAAAACCCTACTTTTCTGTCTCCAATCCACGTTTCTTTGTCTGTAGTTTTGAAATAATAGGATAATTGGTCTTTGTAAATTACAAGAATTTTATTTCCTTCTACTGTTGTCTGCGATTTTACAAATTTGTTATCGGAGAAAAAAAGAATATTGTTCTTGGTAGAAACATACAGGTGATTATCCTTAGTATTAAAGTCAATAGAAACAAATTCGTTAAGCTTATTGGCTTCACTAAATTTATAAATTAAGTTGGGCTTTTTGTTTTTATAAATATGGTAAATTCTATTCTGGGTAATAAACCATACATGCTCATTTACAACTTTTATGTCTACTAAATTGGCTTTGTTTTCATCTATTACTTCCTTGATATCTTTGTTCTCTTCCAGAAATCCGTTTTTATAATTAAAAACCTGATTGGCAAAATTTTTACACCAAATCATCCCACTGGCATCCTCTTGAATAGAAGTAATAGAATTTCCTAAGTTTTCTTTGAAAGGCTTTTTTTTGAACAAAACCCCATCATACGAAATCAATCCCTTGTCGGTACCTAAATACAATAACCCACTTTTACTTATATACAGGTCATAGATTACTTCAGATGGAATACCTTCTACATAAGAAATTTTCCGTACAAATGGTTCTTGTGAAAAACAAAACTGAAATTGTACAAAAACAGCAAACCAACAAAACAAATGTTTTGCTCTAAAATACTTTTCAGAATGAAATTTGTTTAAGACCACTTAGATTTTATTTGAATATAAAATTAGTTTAAAATAAGTATTCTTTTTCATTTTTTTATGAAAGCTCCCAAATAACACCTGAATCCGGAATTATTTTTTAAAAACAAACTTCAATTTCCCGAATTTGTTAAAATTAAAGTTTAGGTAAATAAAATTTAATAAGACTAAATAAATTTAAAAATCAAAATTAGAGTTAATTATTTTATTGTTATCTAAGTATCCTTATGAAAAATAACATAAAATGTAAAAATAGTTATTTGTTATTTTTATTTAGTCTAAATAAATAAATTTGCGGTTAATTATCAAACTCATTACAACATGAATAAAAAATATATTTTAATACTTCTGTTATTAAGCTTTAATTTTAGTAATTCTCAAATCTTTGAAGCTGTAAATTCTCCCCAATTTCAAGGTGTTTTCTATGGAAATTGTTCAACAGCAGATTTTAATAACGATGGAAAAACCGATATCATTTTCTCTGGAGCAACAACCTCTTATACTTCCGGATATACTGCAGTTTATATTAACTCTAATGGCAGCTTTAATGAATTAGAGACTGAATTCTCTCAAATAATGTATTCGGCGATTGCCTTAGGAGATATTGACGGGAATGGATATACCGATGTTGCAATTACAGGTGTGAGAAACCAGCCTAACACCACACAAACTCCTGTATTTGAAATTTATTACAATAACGGTGATGAAACTTTTACCAAAAATGCTGCTTCCGGAATTTTGCCGGTAAACTATGGTTCTGTTGAAATCGCTGATTTCAATAATGACGGGATCAAAGATATATTGGTAAACGGATTTAACTCCACTTCGTATATTACCAAAATATATTTTCAGGATACCGAAGGTAATTTTACCGATTCCGGAATTTCTTTAATGGGAACTTATTTTAGTGATACAAAGCTCTTTGATGCAAACAACGACGGTTATATAGATATTCTGATTACAGGTTTTAACACCAGTTATATCCCTGATACCATTTTGTACATTAACCAAGGTGATGGCAATTTTATAGAACAAGAAAGCGGATTGGAAAATGTATACTTTTCATCAATTGATGTAGCAGATATTAATGGTGATGGAAATCTTGATGTGCTTCTTTCGGGAATGAACTCCACGTATGCAGCCAGCCTAATGCTATTTGAAAATGATGGAAGCGGATTTTTTTCAGCATCAGAAAATACCTTTACAGGAACCTACGGAGGAGCTTCTTCTTTTGTAGATTATGATAATGATGGTCTTTTAGATATATTCAGCATCGGGAGCAATGCCTCAAATCAAAATGTTGTTTTATTGTACCAAAACAATGGCGACGGTACTTTTACAAAAGATGATGTTAATAGTGATTTATTAACCGGGCTTAACATGTCTGATGCTGTCTGGTTCGACATGGACAATGATACCGATCTGGATTTATTAACTATTGGTTTTTCTGGAAATGAAGGAATTACCAAACTGTATAAAAACAAAACTTTCAGCCAGGAACAACCTTGCAATCAGGAACCGGGTGACAATCCTGGTGATATCGGCTGTGTGACATTTACATACAACGGAGTGCAGACTACCTATACAACCGTTAGAACCGCCGATGGAAATATCTGGATACAACAAAATTTAGGAAGCGATGCGATTGCTGTTTCTGCAACAGATGAAAACGCTTTTGGAGATTTATTCCAATGGGGGAGATGGGACGATGGTCATCAGCTTAGAAACTCCGAAACTTCTACAACACTTCCGTCTCCAAATAATCCTTTAGGATTAAATGGTGGCAACAATTTGTTTTACACTGCCGATCCGGAATGGTGGATTGACGGAACAGTTACCGATACCTGGCAAGCTGCAAATCCAAATACAGTAACAGCTGCAAATGGCTGCGATCCGTGTAAAGCATTAGGAAGCAATTGGAGATTACCAACCGCCGAAGAATGGCAGGCTGTAATTGATGCCGAAAATATAACCAATATAACCACTGCCTTTGGAAGTAATTTAAAACTTACAGTTGCCGGAGCCAGGGCTTCAAGTGGTGTTTACAATGCAGGAGTCAGAGGGTATTACTGGAGCACAACCGTTAGCGATAATACTAACTTTGCAAAATATTTATACTATAGTGATTTTATTGTTAATCCCAATGCTGGTGGTTTTCGAGAACAAGGATCTTCCATTCGTTGTCTTAAAAATACAGTAAATGACTATTGTGATGTTTCGGTTGATTACGATGTAGAACCTATTTCGTTGGTTGATTTTGCCGACATTCATAACCCAACTTCAGCTACAATCGGGGCAAGTGATCCTTATGAAGACTTTACATCAATGATTGGTAATGTTGAAATGGGAGAAACTTATACTTTAACAGTAAAAGGGAATACCGCAGGCCCATTTGAACATGACATCCGTGTTTTTATCGATTGGAATCAGGATAAAATCTTTGATATGAGTTCGGAATATTATACTGTTTCCCTGCTTCCTTCTACCGGAGAGGACGATGTTCAGGCTACTTTAGATATTACTATTCCTTATACTGCCGCTACTGGAAATACTAGAATGAGAATCATTAAAGATATGTGGAATGTGTATGAAGAAGGAGAATTTGATGCTTGCTTGAATGCCTACTACGGTCAGTTTGAAGATTATACTGTCAATATCCAGGAAGATTTAGGCGCAATTGATTTCAACAGAAAAGCCCTGAAAATATATCCAAATCCAACTACTGATTTTGTAGCAGTCCAATCTGATTTAGACATAAAGAATCTTCAGGTTTACAACCAATTAGGACAGTTAGTTATTTCTCAAAAAGAAACACAGATAGACTTATCAGATATAGCACCCGGAATTTACATTGTTCAGATTCACTTTGAAAACGGAGCATCTGCAACTCAAAAAATCATTAAAAAATAATCTTTTACAGTATAGAACTATCCTTAAATAATTCAAGGATAGTTCTTTTATTAATTAAATATTCATTCATGAAAACACATTACCAAAGGAAAAAAAACAAGTTTATCTGCAAATTATTTTTAGGCTTTTTTTTAATTACTACGTCTGTTTCATTTGCTCAGGTTGCTAATTATAGTTTTACACAAAACCAGGAAACATACACGCCACTTACCGATGCTATAATAATTGAAACCGCAACCGGAAGTTCCGGAGATGCTTTACTGGACGATCTTATTTTTACAGATATAGAGATCCCATTCGATTTTGAATTCAACAATCAAATTTTTTCATCTCTAAATATTCATACCAACGGTTTTATAAGTTTTGGAACAGCTCCAGCCGCAACTACTTCTTCTCCTATTGGATCAGGAGGCAATGCTTCCGGGATAATTTCACCACTTGGCGCCGATTTAAGCGGTATGTTTAATTTTAATGATAAAACTGCAACCATCGAAGTACAAGAAACCGGAACGGCTCCCGACAGAGCTTTCGTAATAGAATGGAAACATTTTAAATACTATTCGAATAGTGTAACCAGTCATTTCGATTTTAACTATCAGGTTCATTTACATGAAAATGGCAGTATACAATTTGTATATGATCTCGGTGTTGTTGGAACTCCTTCAGGCATTAATTCAAAAGTAGGTTTGCGGGGAAGCACAAGTAGCGATTATATAACCAAAACTGCTTCCGGAACCGTGAACAGTAATTGGCTAAGTACAACTACAGGAACGTATAATTCTGACGGAATTGCAACCAATTACAACACAATGCCACCTTCCGGATTAACATTTACCTGGGCACCTCCTCTGTCTTGTGAAACTCCAACATCTCAACCAACCAATTTGGTATTAACAAATACGGGGATAATCATAAATGGAAGTTTTACAGCTTCCAATCCCGAAGCTGACAGATATTTGATTTTAAGGACTCTTGCAGGAGAAATACCAAACGATCCTGTAGATGGAACAATTTATACTACAGGTCAAAACACAAACTTAAATGCTTATGTCGCTTATTACGGATCCAATACAACATTTGAGAACAACTACAATCACGGAATCAGAGGTAACAATGAGTATACTTATACTATTTATGCTGTTAATAGTACGTGCTCAGGAGGTCCGTTATATTTTACGGAAACCCCTTTGACAGAAAGCATTATCAATTGTCCTATTACTGTAAACAGTATCACGAATAGTGCTATCACTACAGAATCTTTTGATTTAAGCTGGCCAAATAACGAAAACGGTGATGCTCTTCCCTATAACACAATTATAGAAGTTGCAACCGATAGTAACTTTACCAATCTTGTAGGAGGAAGTCCTTATATGTTAGACGGTGCTATTGAAACATCTCTGACCATTGAAGAATTAACTCCAAACACACAGTATTTTTACAGAGGTAAAAATGAAAGTTCTTTGTGTACCAGTTCGTATTCTAATGTAGGAAATGTTTATACTTCGTGTGTTGCCGTATCACAGTTTTATGAAAACTTTGATGCAGGTACAGGGTTGCAAGTGCCAAATTGCTGGGCTAAAATTTTAGTATCATCAACCAGTAGTACACCAACCATTAATGTATCATCAACAGATGCCGCTTCACAACCTAATAATGTTAGTTTTTATGGTAATGGAGCAGATACAGATGCAGCTACTACCCAAATAATTTTGGTAAGCCCGGAAGTAAATAATTTATCATCGGGAACACACCGATTACGCTTTAAAGCCCGAAAAACCTCAACCACTACAACTCCAAGCCCAACAAGTTTACAAATTGTTGCTTTAGATGGGAATACAGCCGGTGCAAACATCGAAGTTATAGCTGATTTTGATGAATTGACAACTTCTTATGAAGAATACAATGCTTATTTTGATACTTATACCGGTTCGGGAACACATATCGGAATCAGAAGAATTGGAGGACCTTCATATTCTTATTTATATGTAGATGATATTATTTGGGAACCTATTCCATCTTGTACCGATCTGAATACTATTACTCTTAATGGATCTACCCCAGACGGGGCGACTATTTCCTGGACAAACGTTAATGATGAAGCACCAACAAATGGTTACGAATATTTTGTTACTTCTCTAAACGTTATGCCCAACGAAACAGAAGAATTTATTCCTGTTCCAACCCACTCTGTCACACTTACAGAGTTTGCTAATGGAACGTATTATTTCTGGGTGAGAAGAGTTTGCTCTCAAGACGAAAAAAGTCCCTGGAAAATGATCAGTTTTGCTACTATTCCAACGGCTTCAGTTCCTTGGACAGAATCTTTTGCTTCTACAGTTGCTCCTCAGGGATGGAATACAACCGGATGGACTTTAGGAACATCTGTTAGATTGCCAAATGCCGAAAGCAACGTAATCCATAAAAATTTATACAGCGGTGCCAGTACAGGTTTTTTTACAAGTATAGCTGTCGGGGAGATACAAGAGGGTAATTCTCTTTCGTTTGATTACCGATTAGCAAACTGGACAGCTTCAAGCGGTATTTATAATCCTCCGGCAGAAGGTTCAGGGAATTTTACTATTTCTATTTCAACAAATTTTGGAGTAGATTATATTCCTATCGAAACCATCACTAACAACGAAGTTGCAGGCTGGCAAAATTACAATTATGATCTATCCGATTATATTGGTGAATTTGTTCAAATAAAAATTACTGCAAACTTCGTTTCGGGAGATTACGTTTTAGGTTTTGATAATTTCGAAATCAAAATAGAAGGAGAAGAAAATCCGTTTTGTCTTCCTGTTTTTGAATACAATTCCGACAGTAATCAAATTACCCTTGTTCATTTAGAAACAATCAATAATCCTTCTCCTTCTGTATCCGGAACAACACCTCAATATGAAGATTTTACCGCTATTTCTACAAATGTAACACAAGGTGGTTCTTATGAAATATCAATAAAAGGACCATCAAGCACATTTCCAAGTGATGTAATGGTGTATATCGATTTCAATCAAAACGGAATATTTGATGATTTAGGAGAAGATTTTTATATTGGAAGATTACAGCCTGCCAACCCTGCTAATGCCAATACAATCACGGGAAACATTACTATTCCTGTAAATACTGTTTTAGGAACTACAAAAATGCGGGTTCTTAAAAACACAAATGTGGCTGCTTTGAGCAATCCCGATGCCGAAAATTCTATTTCGAGTGCTTGTGATCCTTCATTAAGAGCCGGTCAAACTGAGGATTATACCCTAAACATTCAGGAAAACTTAAGTATTGATGATTTCAGTAAAAATATCCTGAATATATATCCAAATCCAACAACAAGTATGATAAACATACAAACCTATTCAGGAATACAAAATATCACTGTTTACAACCAATTAGGACAGTTAGTTATTTCTCAAAAAGAAACACAGATAGACTTATCAGATATAGCACCCGGAATTTACATTGTTCAGATTCACTTTGAAAACGGAGCATCTGCAACTCAAAAAATCATTAAAAGATGATTTCAAACGTTTTGTTTTTTTATTAATTTGTACTTTGAAAAACCGATCCATTATTTTGTATCGGTTTTTCATTTTTTGCTTTCGAAGTTTTGTATTTTTGAAAAATATAATTCTTCATCATGTCAACAAAAAAAAGACTTTTTCTTCTCGATGCTTATGCACTGATTTTTCGCGGATATTATGCTTTTATCAAAAATCCAAGAATCAACTCTAAAGGAATGGATACTTCTGCCATTATGGGTTTTATGAATTCATTAATGGATGTTATCAAAAGAGAAAAACCAGATCATCTGGCAGTTGCATTCGATAAAGGAGGTAGTGTTGTAAGATCTGAAATGTTCCCTCAATACAAAGCCAATCGTGATGAAACTCCCGAAGCCATAAAAATTGCAGTTCCATACATTCATGAGTTGCTCAAAGCAATGCATATTCCTATCATAGAAGTTGCAGGCTGCGAAGCAGATGACCTCATTGGTACTATTGCCAAACAGGCAGAAAAACAGAATTATCAAATTTTTATGGTAACTCCTGACAAAGATTTTGCTCAATTGGTTTCAGAAAATATTTTTATATACAAACCCGCAAGGATGGGAAATGGAATAGAAATTTGGGGAGTTCCGGAAGTTTTGGCAAAATTTGAAATCGAAAAACCAGAACAAGTAATCGATTTTCTGGGAATGATGGGAGATGCAATAGATAATATTCCAGGATTACCCGGAGTGGGAGAAGTTACAGCAAAAAAACTTCTTAAAGAATTTGGTTCTATGGAAAATCTACTCGAAAACACTCATCTGCTTAAAGGCAAAATGAAAGAAAAAATCGAAGAGAACAAAGAATTAGGGATCTTATCCAAAAAATTAGCGACAATCATTACCGATTGTAACGTACAGTTTAATGAAGAAGATTACGAACTAACCAGACCAAATCTAGAAAAGACAGAAGCTATCTTTCACGAATTAGAATTCAGGAGAATGGCAGAACAATTTGATAGTTTGTTTAGAAAAGACCACTCCACAACCGATTCTCAGGAAGAAGCCAAACTTTACAAAAAAACTCAATCAAAAACCGAAGTCCAATTTGATTTATTCGCTTCAACCATACAAGAAGATGAAACACAAAACACTTCTAATAATTACTATAACTCTCTAGAAAACACCCCTCATAATTACCAAATTGTACAAGGAGATTTAGGATTAAGATTATTACTTCAAAATCTCGAAAAACAACAACGGGTTTGTATCGATACAGAAACTACTTCTATAGATCCATTAGAAGCAGAACTGGTTGGAATTTCTTTTTCCTGGGAAGCTCATTCGGGATTTTACATTCCATTTCCGGAAGATCAGGACGAGGCAAAAATTTTAGTCGAAAAACTCAGACCTTTCTTCGAGAATAATGCTATAGAAAAAATTGGTCAAAATCTCAAATATGACATCAAAGTGTTAGCAAACTACAATATTTCTATAAAAGGGAAATTATTCGACACTATGATTGCTCATTATCTAATTAATCCGGATATGCGTCATAATATGGATATTTTATCTGAAACATATCTTAAATACTCGCCAAAATCTATAGAATCACTAATTGGTAAAAAAGGTAAGAACCAAAAAAGTATGCGTGAAGTCGCGATTGAAGATGTAAAAGAATATGCTGTTGAAGATTCGGATATTACTTTACAGCTGCAACAACATTTTGAGCCCATTTTGGAACAAACGGAAACCAAAAAATTGTTTGAAGATCTAGAAATTCCTTTGATGAGTGTACTTGCAGATATGGAACGTGAAGGTATAAATCTTGATGTGGATTTTCTGAAAAGTTTATCTGGTGATTTAACCAATGATATTAAAACTTTAGAAAATAAAATTTATGAAATAGCAGGAGAGAAATTTAATCTGGCTTCTCCAAAACAATTAGGAGAAATTTTATTTGATAAATTAAAAATCGGAGGTCCAAAACAGAAAAAAACCAAAACCGGACAATATGCAACCGGAGAAGAAATACTTTCTTATCTGGCACTAACCAGTCCCTTTGTACAGGATATTCTCGATTGGAGACAGTTGGTCAAACTACAAAACACTTATGTCGAAGCCTTACCTCTTCAGGTTTCCAAAAAAACAGGACGGGTACACACAGATTATATGCAAACTGTAGCTGCTACCGGCAGATTAAGCTCTAACAATCCGAATTTACAGAACATCCCGATAAGAACAGAAAGAGGACGATTGGTAAGAAAAGCATTTATTGCAAAAGATGAAAATTATACATTGATCTCTGCCGATTATTCTCAGATTGAATTAAGAATTATTGCCGCATTAAGTGGTGAAGAAAATATGATTCAATCTTTTAAAAATGGAGAAGATATTCATAAATCTACCGCTTCAAAAGTTTTCAATGTTCCCTTACAAGAAGTAACCCGGGAGCAAAGAAGTCATGCAAAGACAGTAAACTTTGGTATTATTTATGGTGTTTCGGCCTTTGGATTAAGCAATCAGACTTCATTATCCAGATCCGAAAGTGCAGAACTGATAGATACTTACTATAAAACATATCCCAAATTACGTAAATACATTAATGATCAGATAGAATCTGCAAGAGAATTAGGTTATGTACAAACCGTTTTAGGAAGAAGAAGATATCTCAAGGATATCAACTCTCAAAATGCTGTTGTTCGTGGTGGTGCAGAACGAAATGCAGTAAATGCTCCTATACAGGGAAGTGCTGCCGACATTATTAAAATTGCAATGATAAATATTCATAAAAAACTAATTTCAGAAAACTGGAAAAGCAAAATGTTATTACAAGTACATGACGAATTAGTTTTTGATGTTCATATCTCTGAACTTGAAAAAATACAAAAAATGATACAAGCTGAAATGGAAAATGCTTTCCAATTGCAGGTTCCTTTGGTTGTGGAAATCGGAGTAGGCAAAAACTGGCTTGATGCTCATTAATTATATTTTAAAATACTGATTATCATTTTACTATACTATAAGATTATTTACTAATTTTGATATCGCTTTACTAAAAAATATACTTATGAAAATAAAATTACTTTTGTTCTTATTATTGTTTACCACATTAGGTTTTTCACAAGACTTCTGGACTCCTAAAGCTACCGGGTTTTCAGAAACCAATCGTGGTTTACAAAGTATTTGTATTGTCGATGACAATATAATCTGGTCTAGCGCATACGATGGTGCAAGCCCTACGCCTCTTAATGTAAGGCAATTTACAAAAAGTAATAATGCCGGAAATAATTGGCAGTCGGGAAATATCAATTTAGGAACCAATCAAAACTTACTTAACATTAGTTCGATTACTGCCGTTTCTTATACAACAGCATGGGTTTCTGCCTATTCAGACAATAATACTACAGTAACCGGAGGTGTTTGGAAAACTACAGATGGAGGTACAACCTGGTCCAAACAAACGACTGGTTTTTTCAATACCGGCAATGATTCTTTCTGCAATTTTGTACATTTTTTTGATATAAATAATGGGATAACTCAAGGAGATCCTGCAAGTGGATATTTTGAAATTTACACAACTACAGACGGAGGCACAAACTGGACACGTGTCCCTAGTGCTAATATCCCTACTCCTCTATCCGGAGAATATGGATACAACAATATGTTCGAAACCGTAGGAGATATTATTTGGTTCGCAACCAACAAAGGAAGATTATACAAGTCTACCGACAAAGGACTCAATTGGACTGTTTCTCAAACTCCTGCGACAGATTTTGGTTCGTCAAACAATTTTGCAAGATTTACATTCAAAGATGCAACTAACGGATTATTGGTCAAAAATAATTCAACATTGCATCGATCTACAGATGGAGGTGTAACATGGACTGCTGTAACAACCACAGGAAAATTAGGTGCCCGGGATATTTGTTATGTTCCTGATACAAATAATATAATTTCTATCGGAACAGATTCAGGCAATATGAATTTCACTTCATATTCTATGGATAACGGAGTTACATGGACCGAAGTAATGAACGGAACCCAGGTTGTAGGTCTAAAATTCAGGAACAATACATTAGGTTTTGGAGGTGGTTTTGCCACGAGTTTTAACAATGGAGGTGTTTTTAAATTTACCAGTTCAGTTTTAGGAACCGAAAAATTCACCCCCGACCATAAGGTCCTGATGTATCCTAATCCTGCATCGGATTATGTGACTATTTCTTCTGAAAATTTCATTTCCATAAAAATTCTTACAATCGATGGAAAAGAAGTATTGTTTTCTAAAGAAAGAACTATTACCGTTAACAATCTCAATTCTGGCATTTATATGGTTCAGATCAATACCGAAAACGGAAATGTTGAAACCCTGAAATTGATTAAAAAATAAATTTAACTTTTCAGGAAAGAAATTACTTCGTTATAAAAATCTGTTGGATTTTCGGCATGCAGCCAATGTCCGGCATTTTTTATTACTGCTATTTTAGAATTTGGGAATTGGTCATAAATATTCTCAAATTCTTCTTCTCTGATATAGTTGGAATTGGCTCCTTTCAAAAATAAAGCAGGGAGATTGACCGTATAATTTTCTGAAAAAGCTTGTCCTATATTTTCTATTTGTTCAATAAAAACAGGTAAATTAAATCTAAAAGCCAATTTTTCCGGTTCTTTCCAATACAAACTTTTCATTAAAAACTGCACCACTCCCTCTTCAGAAATATACTGCTTAAGAATCTCTTCTACATCCGACCGGGAAGGATTTGCAGAGAAATCTACGTGAGATAATCCACTCATAATATCAATATGATGAGGCTTATAATATCTCGGACCAATATCTGCAATAATTATTTTGTCGATCAGTCCGGGATATTTTTCTGCAAAGAACATCGTTAGTTTTCCTCCCATCGAATGCCCTAAAACATTAATATTACTTAAATTATTCTCCTTGCAGTATTCATACACATCCTCAACCATTGCTGCATACGTAAATTGATCCGAATGAAAGCTTCTTCCGTGGTTTCTTAAATCCAGCATATGCACCTGAAAATCTTCCCGGGCAAATTTTGATCCTAAAGTTTTCCAGTTATCACTCATTCCCAAAAATCCATGGAGAATTAATAATGGTTGACCCTGACCTTCTATCCTGGAGTATAACATAATTTTTGTTTTTTTATCTGAAATGCAAATTTAAGGATTATTTAATTTGAGAATTTTGATTTAGCATAACTTTAAAATTTTGATTTGCGTAAAGAATCTTAATATTTACTTGAGTTTATGCAGATACATATTTACTACATTTTCCAAACCAAGATAAATGGCTTCTGAAATCAAAGCATGTCCAATGGAAACTTCAAGTAAATCAGGTATATTTTGTTTAAAAAACTTAATGTTATCCAGACTCAAATCGTGCCCTGCATTGATCCCTAATCCGAGTTGGCTGGCAAAAACTGCCGATTTTATGTAGGGTTCTATTGCCGAAGTATTTCCCATACTGTATTGATGTGCATAATTTTCGGTATATAATTCTATACGGTCGGTCCCTATCTTTTTTGCCGCTTCAATCATCTCAAGTTGCGGATCTACAAAAATAGAAACACGGATATTATTACGTTGAAATTCTTGTGTGATTTCGGTAAGATATGTTTGATGTCTGATCGTATCCCAACCTGCATTAGAAGTAATAGCATCTACGGCATCGGGAACCAGAGTAACTTGTGTAGGCTGGGTTTGCAACACCAAATCAATAAAATTGTGTTGCGGGTTTCCTTCTATATTGAATTCTGTCGTAACCAGTCCGGCCAAATCCCTCGCATCCTGGTAACGTATATGTCTCTCATCCGGACGCGGATGGATCGTGATACCTTGTGCCCCAAATTTTTCCAGATCACTGGCAACTTTCAACAAATCAGGTACATTTCCGCCACGTGCATTTCTAAGTGTGGCAATTTTATTGATATTTACGCTAAGTTTTGTCATATCATAAGGGTATTATAAATGAGTTAGTGAAAGTTTCTTGCAAAAATACAAAGTTAAATTAAGGTGATTTGTTACAAATTATGATTATTTTGCATTCGAATTTGAATTCTCTCTATGACAAATATTACCGATTTTATCAACAACGATTTTAAACCACTCAAAGGTTCTGACGCTATTTTGGCTGTTCAGGATTTTTTTGAAGAAGTGCATTTTTCTCATTTTCCGATTGTTGAAGAAGGTATTTATCTCGGCAGCATTGCCTCTGACGATACAGAAAATTTTGATCTGGACAAATCCCTAAACGATTATCGCTATGCTTTGGAAGGTTTTTACGCAAGAGATTCGATGATTTGGATGGATGTTCTTGAGGTTTTTGCAAAAAACAATACCAATATACTTCCGGTATTAAACTCAGAAAACACTTATTTGGGGTATTACGAAATCACTGATATAATTCAGTTTTTTAATGAAACTCCATTTCTTAGAGAACAAGGCGGAATTATTATTGTACAAAAAGGAATTAGAGATTACTCCATGTCTCAAATTGTTCAGATCGTAGAAAGTAATGGAGGAAATTTATTAGGTTGCTTCATTTCTTCTATCGAAAATGGTTTTGCTCAGATTACCGTAAAAATAACTTTAGGAGGAATAAATGAGATAATTCAGACGTTCAGAAGGTATGAATATGATATTATCTCAGAACATCACGAAGACACTTATCTCAATAGTTTAAAAGAAAGATCTGATTATTTGGATAGATACTTAAATATATAGTAAATGAAAATAGCCATCTACGGACAATATTACCAAAACAGCACCAAACCTATTATTAAAGATATATTTACTTTTTTTAACAGTAAAAATATAGAAATTGCTGTCGAAGGAAAATTTCTCGAATTACTCTACGAAAAAGAAATCATAAAAAAGGAATACAAAACTTTTTATTCCCATAACGAATTAGATCAAAGCTTCGATTTACTATTAAGTATTGGTGGAGATGGCACTATTTTGAGAGCGGCAACACTGGTAAGAGACTCCGGAATCCCTATCTTAGGAATCAATGCCGGTAGATTGGGTTTTCTGGCTTCGGTACAAAAAGAAAATATTTCTGAATTTCTGCAAATGGTTTTAGATAAAAAATATACCGTTTCCAAAAGAAGTCTGATTAGTATCTCTGTTGATCCGGAAAATGAAGCCATCAATGAAATTAATTTTGCAATGAACGAAGTTACCGTAAGCAGAAAAGAAACCACTTCGATGATTACTATTGAAACTTCCCTTAATGGAGAATATCTTAATTCCTATTGGGCAGACGGATTAATTATCTCTACGCCAACCGGTTCTACAGGATATTCCATGAGTTGCGGAGGACCAATATTAACCCCCGATGTTGCCAGTTTTGTGATCACTCCGCTTGCACCACACAACCTCACAGCCCGACCTCTCGTTATTCCCGATACAACAGAAGTCCGGCTAAAAGTAATAGGTAGAGATAAACAATATTTGGTTTCTCTGGATTCCAGAGTTACAACTATCGCAAACGAATCTATATTAACCATAAAAAAAACAGATTTTCAAATCAATATGGTCGAAATCCCTAACGAAACTTTTTTAATGACATTACGCAAAAAATTACTTTGGGGCGAAGACAAAAGAAATTAATCAAACTTCACAACCTCTCATACTATTGCTGCTATTTTATCGTTTGATATCTATCCTGTAAAAGATATTTTTTTTATTAAAATTCAATCTGTACAAATATAATTCTACAGAAATACTCAATTGTTAATCAATTAGTAGTCAGAATTGTTATATTTGCACGCTATTTTAAGTTCGATGAATAGATTTTTTATTACAATACTTTGCCTGTTTTCAGCAACAATAATAAAAGCTCAAATCCATGAAGTTGGTATTTTTGCCGGCGGAAGCAATTTTATTGGTGATGTTGGAGCTACAAATTATATTAATCCAAATGAATTTGCATTAGGTTTGGTATATAAATGGAACAGAAGCCCCAGACACGCCTGGAAAGCCACATTTACCAGTGCTAAACTGACCGGATCTGATGACCAATCGAATGCATCATCGAGAAAAGAAAGAAATTACGATTTTGAAAACACAGTAAAAGAACTTACTTTAGGATTAGAATTTAACTTTTTTGATTTCGACTTACATAGCCTGGATCGTCAGTTTACACCTTATGTTTTTTTGGGAATAAGTTATTTTAGATACGATTCTCAATATGTATCAGACAGTGTAACAAGAGTTGACGAAAAAAACAATAGTTTTGCTTTACCAATGGTAGTTGGAGTAAAAACCAGCATAACACCAAAGTTAGTATTGGGATTTGAAGTTGGAGCAAGATATACGCTTGTTGATGATATTGATGGAAGTTTTCCGAAAAATGAAGAATTTAAAAATTTGAGATTTGGTAATATAAATAGTAATGATTGGTATGTTTTCACAGGGTTTACATTGACCTACACCTTCGGAAACAGACCTTGTTTTTGTCCTTTATAGAATGAAATTAATAGACTCTATAGATAAAGAAAATTTACCCCGACACCTTGCCATTATTATGGACGGAAATGGTCGTTGGGCAAAAAACCGAGGTTTTTTAAGAATATTCGGACACGAAAACGGAACCAAGTCTGTAAGGCTCACAGTAGAAAATTGTGCCAGATTAGGCATAAAAAATCTTACACTTTATGCATTTTCTACAGAAAACTGGAACCGGCCAAAAATAGAAGTGGATACACTAATGAAATTATTGGTTAATTCACTAAAAAAAGAATTAAAAACCCTTCAGGATAACAATATCAAACTTAATGCTATCGGCAATATTTCACAATTACCCGAAGCCACAAAAAACCAATTACTGCAAACCATTGAACATACAAAAAACAATACTCGCATGACCCTAACAATTGCATTAAGTTATGGGGCTCGCGAAGAATTAGTATCAGCTATTAAAAAAATTAGCAGTAAAGTTAAAAATAATATAATTTCGCCAGATGATATTGATGAATTAATTATTAATCAGCATCTTTACACGCATGATTTGCCTGATGTAGATTTGTTGATCAGAACAAGCGGTGAACAACGTATAAGTAACTTTCTCCTTTGGCAGATCGCCTATGCAGAATTGTATTTTACAGATGTTCTATGGCCGGATTTTACTGAAAAACATTTATATGAGGCAATTATAAGTTACCAAAAACGTGAACGCAGATTCGGAAAAACAAGTGAACAAATTAAATAGATTTTTAGTGTTAAATAAAAGTATCGGAATTTTCTTAACTATTTTATTTTTAGGAAGTATTTCAAAAGTATCAGCTCAAGAACGTGTTCCTTTTGACCATGGAAGACCTTACATTTTAGCAGATGTAAATGTTGTAGGTAAAACTACTTTCAACGAACAAACAGTAATTATCTATACTGGATTACAAAAAGGGAAATCTATAACCGTCCCTGGCGAAGAAATTAGCGATGCAATAAAAAAACTAGGAAAGCTCGGGCTTTTTAGCGAAATAAATTTTTATGTAAAAAATGTAGTAAACGACAGTATCTATTTAGAATTAGAAATTGAAGAATTACCAAAGTTATCCGAAGCTAAAATTGTAGGTATAAAAAAAGGAAAAGGAGAAACATTACTCAAAGAAACCGATCTGAAAAGAGGAAAAATCGTAAATGAGAACCTTATAACAACCACCAAAAACTTTATAGAGAACAAATACAAAAAAGACGGATTCTATAAAGCAAAAACAAACATTGTTACAACTCCGGACACAACTTCAGGAAATAATGTAAAAATGCTGATCAGCATCGACCGTGGTGAAAAAGTAAAAGTAAGAAAAATAGAATTCTCAGGAAACGAACAATTTAGTGATAAATCTTTGCGTAAAGCAATGAATAATACTAAAAAAATTAATCCTATCCGAATTTTCAAGAGATCTAAATTTATCAAAGAAAAATACGAAGAAGATTTACAATCCATCATAAACAAATACAAATCAAAAGGATATCGAGATGCCAGAATTGTTAGTGATACTGTAGTATATAACGAAAACAAAAACAAACTTGAAATCGCTATCAAAATAGAAGAAGGCAGGAAATATTATTTTGGAGATATCAAATTCTTAGGAAATTCTGTTTATGCAGATCGTGGATTATCAGAATTATTAGGAATCAAAAAAGGCGATGTTTACAATGGAGTCCTTTTGGATGAAAGAATTGCCAACCCCAAAAAACCAGATGGAGAAGATCTTACCAACTTATATCAAAACAGTGGTTATCTATTTTCCAGAATCAATCCGGTAGAAGTAAAAACTACAAATGACACTATCGATTTCGAAATTAGAATTGTAGAAGGTCCTATTGCTTATTTCAACAAGATTACCGTGAAAGGCAACGACAAAACCAATGACGAAATTATATACAGAGAACTAAGAACCCGTCCAGGACAACGTTATAGTAAAGATGCTATGATGGAAACGGTTCGGGAATTAGGTACAATTGGTTTCTTCGACCCGGAAGCAATCAATCCGGAAATTAAAAACGTCGATCCGGCCTCCGGAAATATCGATGTAGAATGGACACTTGCAGAAAAAGGATCCAGCCAGATCGAACTTCAGGGAGGTTACGGTGGAGGCGGATTCATAGGAACGTTAGGTTTATCTTTCAATAACTTCTCTTTAAGAAACATTTTCAACAAAGACGCCTACCAACCATTACCTATGGGAGATGGGCAAAAGGTAGCGTTGAGACTACAAGGAAGCAGTTATTTCCAAACCTACAGTCTCTCATTTATGGAACCATGGTTTGGAGGGAAAAAACCTGTGTCGTTTAGTACCTCTTTTTCATACAGTAAACAATTCCTTAACAACTTCGCCACAAATAGTGTAGATAGAAGCAGAAGCTTTAATATCATATCTTTTTCAATCGGTATAAGCAAGCGTCTTTCCGAACCGGATGATTCATTCTATTTGTCTCAATCTCTTAGTATGCAATATTATGATTTGCACAACTATAACACAGGGTTATTTACTTTTGGAAATGGAAATTCAAAAAACTTTGCCTATACGATCGGACTTAGGAGAGACAACCGAGGTAACAATTTAATTTTCCCAATGTACGGGTCTCAATTCTCTATTACCGGAAAATTCACTCCACCTTATTCTTTATGGAATGGAGTTGACTATAAAAACCTAGAAAATCAGGAAGAATACAAGATTAAATATAAAACAGGAATGATAGTTTCCGATCCTAACGGAGTTCAACAAGGAGATTATCTAAAATTTGATGGTTACAACAACACCGGACAAGCAGTTTACACAAAAGTTGAGAATTATCAAGACGCATCTGCAGATCAATCAAAAGTTGACCAAAAGAAATTTAATTGGCTCGAATACTATAAAATTAAGATGCAAGGTGAAACTTTTACCAAAATTTATAATAAATTAGTACTTCGTTCGTTATTTGAATTCGGATTTTTAGGTAATTATAACAGTGCTAGAGGTGATGTTCCTTTCGAGAGATTCTTCTTAGGAGGAGATGGATTGGCAAATTTCACAATGGATGGTAGAGAAGTAATACAATTAAGAGGTTACGAAAACCAAGCATTAACACCATACGATTCTCAAGGAAGACAAAATGGAGCAATTATTTACAATAAATTTTCATTAGAATTAAGATATCCATTAACTTTGAATCGTAATGCCTCAATATATGCATTAACATTTTTTGAAGCCGGAGCATCTTATGATGACTTTAAATCCTATAACCCTTTCTTGCTCAACAGGTCAGCAGGATTCGGACTTAGAGTGTTTATGCCGGCTTTCGGATTGTTAGGAATTGATTTTGGACACGGGTTTGATGCTCCTCCAGGAACAACTCAAAAAAGCGGGTGGCAAACACACTTTATTATTGGACAGCAATTTTAAAGAAATTGGCACGATATTTTCTAATACAATTTTGGAATATGAAAAAACATCTTTTATTATTTGCAGCAATCTGTGGAATTACACTCACAGCAAATGCCCAAACCAGAGGCATAAGAATAGGGTATATTGATATGGAATATATCTTAGAAAATGTTTCAGACTACAAAGATGCTAAGGCACAACTTGAACAAAAAGCCCAAAAATGGAAACAAGAAATTGATGCCAAAAACAATGAAATAAATAAACTAAAAGAATCCCTTAAAACCGAAAAAGTTTTATTAACCAAAGAACTTATTGAAGAAAAAGAGGAAGAAATCGCTTTTCAGGAAGCTGAATTGATGGCATATCAGGAAAAAAGATTTGGACCAACAGGGGATTTAATCGTACAAAAAGCAGTTTTGGTAAAACCCATACAAGATCAGGTCTTTACAGCTGTACAAGATATTGCAGAACAAAGAAAATACGATTTTATATTAGACAAATCCTCCGATCTTACACTGATTTTTGCAGCCAAAAGATTTGATATAAGCGACATGGTTATTCGCTCAATTTCACGAAGTGAAAAAAGAGCACAACTTAGCAAAAAGGAACTAAAAGAACTCGAGAAACAAGAATATCAGGAAGACCTTGAAGATGAAAGCTCCGAACATGCAGAAAGAAAAAGAATTTTAGATGAGAAAAAAGAAGCAAGACAAAAACTTATCGATGATAAAAAAGCCGAAAGAGACCGTATAATTCAAGAAAGAAAAGACGCTCAGGAAGCAAAAAAAACAAAAGCACTTGAAGATGCAGAGGCAAGAAAAAACAAGTCCAATACTGCAAAATCTCAAGATGAAAACAAATCCGAAGGAGATCAGGAAGAGAAAAAATCATCTTCTGACACAGAACTAACTCCTGCAGAAAAAAGACAGCAGTTGTTAGACCAAAGAAAAAAAGATCTGGAAGACAGAAAAGCAAAAGCTATTGCAGATCGTGAAGCTGCAAAACAAGCAATAAAAGACAAACAAGAAGCCGCAAAACAAAAACAAAACAATTCTGAAAAAGAAGAAAAATAAAACAAATAAAAACAATAAATATCAATAACTTATTTAATAATTAACACAATGAAACACTTGAAAACTTTACTAATTGCTGTAGTTATATTTTTTGGAGCAATGACTGCGAACGCTCAAACAAAAACAGCCCATGTAGATGTGAATGAAATAATGACTAAAATGCCGGCTATTGCCGACGCAAAAAAACAATTAGAGAAAATCACTCAAACATATGAGTCTGAATTCACTACAATGAGAAACGAATACCAAGCCAAAGTTACTAAGTATTCTGCAGAAGCTGAAACCGTAACAGAAGCGGTAAATCAAGAAAGAATGAAAGAAGTTGCCGATATGGAAAAAAGAATTCAGGACTTCGGACAAAATGCCCAACAAGAATTACAAAAGAAAGAACAGGATTTATTTAAACCAATTCAGGAACAAGTAAGAGCTTCTATTACTAAAGTAGGTAAAGCTAAAGGCTTCCAGTATGTTTTAGACTCTTCTATGGTTCTATTGGCCGATGGTCCGGACATCACAAGTGACGTAAAAAAAGACCTGGGTTTTTAAGAAATTCATAAAAATCTATTAAGACTGCTTTGAGGTATATACTTCAAAGCAGTTTTTTTTATATTTGTAAATATGAACAACAAACCCATTGGATTATTCGACTCAGGTATAGGTGGTATTACCATTTGGAAAGCAATCAATCAATTGATGCCAAATGAAAATACTATTTATCTGGCAGACAGTAAAAACGCCCCTTACGGAATAAAATCAAAAGATGAAATAATAGAGTTGAGTATAAAAAATACAGAATATTTACTCAATAAAAACTGCAAAATTATAGTCGTAGCCTGTAACACCGCCACAACAAATGCAATCAAAGAACTCAGAGCCGGATATGACATTCCTTTTATAGGAATAGAGCCTGCTATAAAACCTGCCGTAAATAATTCAAAAACTCAAACCATTGGAATTTTAGCAACCAAAGGAACTCTTTCCAGTGAGTTGTTCAATCAAGCAGTTGCGGCTTATTCGCACACTACAATAATTGAACAAATAGGTTATGGACTAGTCCAAATGATTGAAAATGGAGAAATTCATACCCCCGAAATGAGCAATTTACTTAAATCTTATCTCGATCCGATGATCGATGCTAATATCGATTATTTGGTTTTGGGTTGTACCCACTATCCTTTTTTGCTTCCTCTTATCAAAAAATTAGTTCCGAAAAATATTAAGATTATAGATTCCGGTGAAGCCGTTGCAAGACAAACACACAATGTTTTAAAAAAATTAAATCTCATCACGGCATCAGAAAATCCTTATCACAAATTTCTTATCAACAAATCTCCTGTTGTTTTGCAAACTATACTGGGAAATCATTTAATTGCGCAAGAAACCCGTTTTTAACTTAAACTAAAAATTCATATTACTCGTTTTGAGAATTTCAAAAAAATAATCTCTTGAAATAGTTCTTGCGCCCAAACTTGCCAAATGAGAATTATAAATCTGACAATCCAATAATTTATAATCTGCTTTTTGTAAATGTTCGGCAAGATATATAAAAGCAACTTTAGAAGCATTCGAAACTTTAGAAAACATACTTTCTCCACAGAAAATTTCTCCCAGATCAATCCCATACAAACCTCCTGCTAACTCATTATTTTGCCATACCTCAACAGACTTGGCAAAACCCAATTCATGTAATTTGCAATATGCTTCAACTATTTCATTAGTAATCCACGTACTTTCTTCATGCTTTCTTTTAATATTTCTACAATTAGTAATTACAGATCTAAAATCTTTATTTACCGTGACCTTAAAATTACCTTTTGAAATAATTTTTCTCATGCTTTTTGAAATTTTTATTTCCTCAAAAAACAATACCATCCGCTGGGGAGGTGACCACCACAAAATTGGATCATCATCATCAAACCATGGGAAAATTCCGTTTTTATACGCTAAAAGTAAACGTTCGGGAGAAAGATCACCACCAACAGCCAGTAACCCATCTTCATGAGATTCATCCGCATGAGGAAAATACAAATCTTTACTTAAAAAATACATCTTAAAATGGTAAAAAATAAAAAATTAGAAATTCAGGTTAGACCCAAATTTCTAATTTTTCTATCAATTTCAAAAATTTAAATTTACCTCTTAAAATGGTAAATCATCATGTTCTTCTTCTTTAAAATCTGTTGCGGGAGGAAAAGTTTCAGCAGCTGGAACTACCGGAGCCCCAGGAGCTGGAACATCCGTTGCCAGGCGCTCAATTCTCCAACCTTGAATACTATTAAAATATCTTGTTTCTCCTTGAGGGTTTACCCATTCTCTCCCTCTTAAATTAATAGAAACTTTTACGGGTTCTCCCATTTTATAATTGTCCAGCAAATCACATTTGTCCTGAGTAAACTCAATCATAATATGTTGTGGGTACTGTTCTTCGGTCGTAACCACCATTTCTCTTTTTCTAAAAGATGCACTTACCTGCTGTTCAGCATTAATCACCTTAATTTTTCCTGTAACTTCCATAATCTCCTAAAATATTTAATTTTTATTTGGCCTGATATTTCAAGCTTCTAAATTCTTTTTGATAACAATACTTTCCAAGCCGAAACAGCATCCTGATTTTTTAGAAACTCTTTTGCCTTAAGATGAACTTTTTTTTCATCTGTAGAGCTCAGAACTGCTTTTAACGCAAAATTTTCTTTCACAAATATATTAATTTCTTCTTCATCTGGCAAAGATTCTACATTACCCAACATTCCCAAATCATTCCCGTCAAAAACATCACTATCTTTAATAAAATCCGGAATAGCATCTACACCGATTCCTAGCGTAACCAAAGGTTTCGGCACTTCGAACAATCCCATATTGGCACGAGAATACCAGTTTCCTCCCATTCTGGAAACCAAATCTATCTTTGCCTGATCTATTGTTCCATTTTCATCCAAAATAGATTCGTCAATATGCATTTTTACCACTTCGCAAATAATCAGATTTCCTGCTCCGCCTTCATTTCCCAAACTAATTATATCATTAACCTTACATTCAAACTGCACCGGAGATTCTCCCACTCTATATGGTTTTACAATATCAGAAACCACTTGTGTCAAACCGGATTTTACAAATTCATTTACACCATCTCCATATTCTGAACTTGCCAATGAAGCCTGATGAACAATATCATAATTTACAATATTAATCACTACTTCACGAGTTGCCTGAGCATTAATCAATGTGTGTTTTATCGTATTGTTTCTCACACGTCTGGCGGGCGAAAAAATCAAAATAGGAGGATTCGAACTAAATACATTAAAAAAACTAAACGGAGACAGGTTGGGATTTCCTTTCTCATCTACTGTACTAGCAAACGCAATTGGTCTTGGTCCAATTGCTCCTTGCAAATATCCTTGTAATTTTACAGGATTTACCTCTTTGGGATCAATACTTAACATAAAACTAATTTATCACAAATATACTTTTTTGGAGCGAATCTTCAGGCATATTTGTAATCCATTTTCCTGCCATAATGCAATATCTTTTGTTTTAAACCCTAAAACAAAAGGATATTTGCACCTGTCAGGGCTATAGAATTTTCCATTCTCTTTTCAGCAAACTTTTTTTTAGTACTTTTAAAGAAAAAATCAGAAATGCAGTTTTCCGAAAAAAGAAACACCATCAGATGGATCATCATCATGATCAGTTTTTTCATAGTCGCAATAATACTTTGGAATACTTATACTTTTTTTCAGATATTCAAAACAGAAGAACGTTACAAGATGGAACTTTTGGCAAAAAGTCTGGAAACCATCAACGCAGCCAATCTCGAAACAGATGATATCGATTTACAATTAGAGATCATTAGCCAAAACAAGACTATTCCTGTCATAGTACTCAACGAAAACAACAATATTGTAAACACTACTAATATTGATTCTGTAATTGTTTCCGATCAAAATAAAATCAATAAAATCCTCAAAAAAATTCAAAAAGAAAACGACCCGATCCTTATGGAAGTCGACACAAACACTTTTCAATATTTATATTATGGTAATTCATCTTTACTCAATCAACTTAAATATTACCCCATTGCATTATTACTCATCATTGTTTTATTTGTAGCATTAGTATACAATTTTTATAAAAGTTCCAAAGCTTCCGCACAAAACAAGCTTTGGGCAGGAATGGCAAAGGAAACTGCACATCAAATCGGCACACCACTTTCTTCGCTCATTGGCTGGCTGGAAATCATGAAAGCCGATAATGTAGATAAGACCACAATCTCAGAAATAGAAAAAGATATCACAAGGCTTCAAACCATAACCGATCGGTTTTCAAAAATCGGTTCTGAGCCTATACTGGAAAAAGTAGATTTAATTAAAGAAACTTCACAATCTTTTGAATACCTCAAATCGAGATTTTCACAACAGGTGATCTTTAAAATTACCAAACCGGAATATCCTGTTTATTTTTCTCTTAATCCTGTTTTACATAGCTGGACCATAGAAAATTTAGTCAAAAACGCAATCGACGCGATGAAAGGTAAGGGAACACTTATTCTTGATATAATGGAAGACACAAAATTTATTAAAATAAAAGTCTCCGATACAGGAAAAGGAATTCCTAAAAATCAGTTTAAAAGAATTTTTGAACCTGGGTTTACGACCAAAAAGCGGGGTTGGGGATTAGGGCTTTCACTAACCAGACGTATCGTAGAAGAATACCATAACGGAAAAATAAAAGTGCTGCACTCAGAAATAGACAAAGGAACCTGTATTCAGATAAGTTTTAAAAAAATAGAATAAAAAAACCGCAAAAACTGAAAATTCCAATTCTTGCGGTAGTTGTTTTCAATTATTTTTATTTTATAAAAACGATTGGATTTTTTGAGCGGTAGCTTCAAACTCTTCCGGTGTTAATTTTACTTTATTCACAAAACGCATTTCATCCATCTCATTCAACGGAATCAAATGAACATGAACGTGAGGGACTTCCAATCCTACCACAGCAACCCCTACTCTTTTGCATGGAACTGCTTTTTCTAAGGCAATGGCAACTTTTCTGGAAAACTGCATCAATTGCAGGTAATGATCTTCTTCCATATCAAAAATCTTATTGATTTCCTGTTTAGGAATGCATAGCGTGTGCCCTTTTGCATTCGGGTTAACATCCAGAAATGCTAAAAAATTTTCGTCTTCTGCAACTTTATAAGCCGGAATTTCTCCATTGATGATTTTTGTAAAAATACTTGCCATATATTTATTCTCTGGTAATTTCTAATATTTCAAATTTTAAAACTCCGTTAGGAACCGTAATTTCTGCTATATCTCCAACCGACTTGCCAAGCAACCCTTTTCCTATAGGAGAAGTAACCGAAATTTTTCCTGTTTTAAGATCGGCTTCACTTTCTGCTACCAAAGTATATTTCATCTCCATACCATTGGATTGATTTTTAATTTTTACACTGGACAATACCAGAACTTTAGAGATATCCAGTTGGGATTCGTCAATCAACCGGGCATTTGCATAAACTTCTTCGAGCTTACTGATTTTCATTTCCAGTAAGCCTTGAGCCTCTTTGGCAGCATCATATTCGGCATTTTCAGACAAATCTCCTTTATCTCTTGCTTCTGCAATTGCTTGCGATGCTCTCGGACGTTCAATGCTTTTCAACTGCTCCAATTCGTCTTTTAATTTTTTTAGTCCATCTGCTGTGTAATAAGATACTTTACTCATAATTGGGTTGTTTATATAAATAGAAAAAATCCCATCGGAACGGGATTTCTTTCCACAAAGATATTAATATTTTAAATTCAGTCTATAATTATATGTTAATCATATTTGAATCAAAGTTAATTAAATTAAATTTGTTTTAAGAATAAAAACAGAAAATTTTACTATGAAATCTATTTTAATTGGCATTTTCTCTGCATTCGTACTTTTAAGTTGTTCGAGCGATAATAACAGATATAAAAATCCTTACCTGCCTAACTATTCGTTTTCCAGAGTAATCGATACCAAAATGCCATTGTACAGCGCATTAAGTTCTCCTATGAATCCAAAATTTATTCCTGATGACGGACAAAGCGGCAATATTATCGCAATGAAGATTTCTGATACGGATTATAGAGCTTATGATGCCAATTGTCCCAACCAATATCCCAGCGGTTGCTCTATAATGTCTGTTGAAGGATTAAATGCCGTATGTTCCTGTGATGACATCAAGTACAATTTGTTTAACGGATTAGGCTTGAATGGTGAAGGTCAATATCCTATGAAGGCGTTCAGGATTGATATTATGGGAAACGGGAAAATAAGGATTTATAACTAATTATCTTACAATTACTCCGTTTACAAACAAAATCGGTACTTCTTCTGTCGCTTTTTCGTTGATGGTATTGGTTCTGAAAATAAATTTTTTATCGTAAAGCGTATTTTCTATAAAATAAGTAACCATAAACTCATTATTGAGAGAAAGAACACTTTTTTCTATCATTTCTACTTTTACGACAGAAACAGAAGGAATTTTTACAAACGCATGTCTTAACAGAGATGTTTTTTTCATTTCGCCATCTATGGTTCCGAAAGCTTTGGATACGATCATTACATTATCGATATCATAATCACTGTCGTTTACCAAATACACATACCAGACTTTGTCCATAAAATCGTCATTCCATTCCTGGACAGCTGCCATAAATACATTTTCTACTTTCGGAATTATAATGTCGGATTTCATAGCTAGAAATTTAAAATATCGAAAGTCTTAAAGCCAAATATCAAAAAAACTTTAAACCCTTCGGTATTACACTTTATGACTAAATAGAGGATTTGAATTGTTCCAAAAATCTCACGTCGTTTTCGTAAAACATACGGATGTCGCCAATTTGATACAACAACATTGCTATACGCTCGATTCCCATCCCGAAGGCAAAACCGTTATACTCATCCGGGTTGATTCCGCAATTTTTAAGTACATTCGGATCAACCATTCCGCATCCCATGATTTCTAACCAGCCTGTTCCTTTGGTTATCCTATAATCGGTTTCTGTTTTAAGTCCCCAATAAATATCTACTTCTGCACTAGGTTCGGTAAATGGAAAATAAGAAGGACGTAAACGTATTTTGGATTTTCCGAACATTTCTTTTGTAAAATGCAGCAAAGTTTGTTTAAGATCTGCAAACGAAACGTCTTTATCTATATACAACCCTTCTACCTGATGAAAAATACAGTGTGAACGTGAGGATATGGCTTCATTTCTAAAAACTCTTCCCGGAGAAATAGTTCGTATCGGAGGTTTATTGTTTTCCATATAACGCACCTGTACAGATGATGTATGGGTTCTAAGCAAAACATCCGGGTTGGTTTGTATAAAAAACGTATCCTGCATATCTCTTGCCGGATGATATTCCGGTAAATTTAATGCCGTAAAATTATGCCAATCGTCTTCGATTTCCGGTCCTTCTGATACATTAAAACCAATATTTGAAAATATATCGATAATTTGATTTTTTACCAATGAAATAGGGTGTCTTGATCCTATGTTTACCGGATATCCCGTACGTGTCAAATCTCCATAAATCCCGGCAGATTCTTCTTTATTGTCCAGTAGTTCCTGAATTGATTTTACTTTTTCTTCTGCAACATTTTTAAGTTGATTGATTACTTGACCAAACTCTTTCTTCTGTTCGTTAGGGATGGTTTTGAACGCAGCAAACAAATCTTTGAGAATCCCTTTACTTCCAAGAAATCTGATTCTGAATGCTTCAAGTACAGCTGGATCTGTGGTTTGAAATTGTTCTGCTTCGGATATGTGATTTTTAATCGTATTGATCATCGTTATTCTTTATGAGAGTGCAAATTTACGTAAAATGTTTGATTTTTATATTGATGAACCCGCTTGGATTTTTAATCTTCTTAGCTGATGTATTCTTTTTCCAAAAAATAATTAACAATAGCTTCTTTCATTAATACGGTTTGTTCTCCTGCTTTGAGCGAAGGTAAATTTTCTTTTACTTTATAGTGAGGCCAGCCTTCTTTATCGACATAATCAAATATATAATAACCATATGGTTCTAATAATCTGCAAATAGCAATATGCATAAGATTGAGCTTTTCATCTTTTTTGAATGTCCGGTGTACTTTCCCTAACTCCTGAACTCCAATAAGATAGATTATTCCGTCGAGATCGAGCTCGTCTCCGGGTGCAAATTGTTCGGATAGTTTTTGAACTATTTTTTCCCAACGTTCTTTAAGTTGTATATCTCTAGACATGTGTGTTTTAGTATTTTTTTTAGTACTAATCGATTTCAAACTTTTTGTTTTTTTACTCAATTAAGATTGCAAAGATACATCTTGCATTTTGATTTTCTATCCAGGAAAGTTATCTTGCCTGCACAAAATAATTATAATGCAGTATATAGATATAGTTATCATTGGTTTTTTGATTTATGGCGTTATTCGTGGAATTTGGGATGGACTTTTTGTTGCCCTGGCTTCTTTTGTTTCCTTATTACTGGGAATTTATCTGGCTCTTAAATTTTCTAATGTATTACAATCTATTCTTTCTGATCATGTAGACTGGTCTCCTCAAACTACACAAATTGTAGCATTTGCAGTAACTTTTGTATTAGTAGTAGTCGGGATAACTATCCTTGCAAAAGTTTTTACCAAGTTGGCTTCTTTTGCCAGTTTAGGATGGATCAATAAAATTGCAGGAGGTTTTTTTGGATTGCTAAAAACAATCCTGATCTTGAGTATTATTTTGAATTTATTTGAAAAAATAAACTTAAATCATACTTTTATCAGTAAGGAAATCCTGGAAAAATCCATTTGCTATACTCCTATTATGGAGCTTTCACAATCGATTTACCCTACAATTGAGAGTTGGATCTCAGAGGTAAAAATTGCTGACTAAAATTACTTTACTTCTTTAATATCTGCAGAAAGAATCCAGCCTGAAGCTCCATCGTCCAATTCGATTTTCTTCCAGTTATCCAATGTCTCCAAAACAAAAACTTTGGTTCCTTCATGTAGGTTAAAAGCTGTTTCAGATTCTGTTTTTGGTTCACTTTTTACTAAAACAGATTCTGCAAATACAATTGCCGGACGATTATTGGTGTCGACTGATTTTTCGTACATCGCTGATGAAATACAGCAGCACATCAAAAACAAACTTATAAACATTCCCGCAAAAAAGATTCTTTTGTAGGTACTTACCGCCGAAAAATAGTATCCTATAAACAACAATAGAAATAAAAATGCCAAACTCACTGCTACATAAGCCCACGTGTCAAAATGAAAGCTGGATGTAAAATCGTGTAGCAATTTGCTAAAACCTACTTTTGGAACTTCTTTTATTTCGTCGATTTGCAGTTTCTGAGCAAACTTCAAATTGGTCAGGATCTCTTTATCATTGGGATTAAGCAACAGGGCTTTTTCATAATTATAGATCGCCGGAGCTACCTGATTGAGCTTGTAATAACAATTCCCGATATTAAAATACAACTCCGCCGATTCCTGATTGGTCTGGAGTACACTTTCGTAACTTTTTACAGCTTCCTGAAATTGTTCTTTTCTATACAATTCGTTCCCTTGCTCAAAACCTGTCTGAGCAAAAAAGGAAGTTGTGATGAATAAAAAAATGAATCTATATCTCATTGTAAAGAAATTTTAACTCTGTTAAATTTGTTTGGCTAAAGCCGAAATTATTTCAGTTGCTTTTTCATAATCATGTTGAATGGCATTTTCTGAAGATGGTGCATATCGAGCCAATTCGCAATTCTCTGTCAAGGTTATAAATTCTGAAACAGTGATTTCATTGGCTTTTTTCTGTAATAAAATTTCACGTATTTTTTCTTTACTCATTTCGGAAGTTTCGATATTGAGTTTGGCTTTCAGAAAATTATGCATTGCTTTTTCCAAAGCAATATAAAACAGTTCTTTATTTGTAATTTGTGTTTTGGCTTCCGAAAGATATTTTTTAGCCAGTTTATTAGATTGTCTGATTTTGTTTCCAACCACATCGCTGTCCATCGCTTCTTTTTTCTTTTTGAAAATAACAATAAACGGAATGATAATAAAAGGAAGTAAAAGAAAAATATAATAACGGACTGATCCTAAAAATCTTTTCTGAATTTTAGGCTGTAAACTTGTGTTTAGCTTTATATACTGAAACTGATCGTTTGCAGAAACAGTATTTTTCTCAATCGTACTTGATTGATTACTTACTACCGTATTCCCTTTTTCCGGACCATCCAGAACCTGTATCATAATTTCCGGTACATTAATCGTTTTATATTGGTACGACCCTAAATCAAAATAGGAGAAACTCATTGGCTTAACAGCATAACTTCCTTTATATTGTGGAATTATAGTGTATTTTTCTGAGACCGATCCCGTAGTTCCTGATAGTGGTGTGGATACCTGCTCGTTTCTCACAGGATCATAAACTTCTAATGCAGATGGCACAACCGGTTTGGGTAATTCGAATAATTTGAGATTTCCCGTTCCGTTTACTTCAACTTTTACTTCTAAGCTTTCTCCGTGTTTTAATGTAGTTTTGGATGGAGTTGCCGTAAATGTAAATTTACCTACTGCTCCGCTAAAGTTTTCCGGTTTTCCTTGTTCCGGAAGTGCTTTCACATTTATGGTTTTTGCTCCGGCAGTAACTTTTTTGTTTTCTCTAACTGTAAGGTTTTGCCCAAAGAAATTTCTTCTATTAGTTGGTAATTCTAAATCTAAGTCTAATGAAAGTGGTTCTATAGCTAAAGCTCCGGATTTTTGAGGATATAAAACCGTTTTTCTCAAAACTACAAATCTCATTTTCTCACCATTGAGCGTGCCTTCTTCTACGGTGAGTTGTTTCATATCTATATTTTGACTCCAGAAATCATTATACTTAGGTTTATTTAATTCTCTCCAATTACTGATCCCTATGTTGTAACTAAAATATAGTTTATAAACCACAGTTATAGGTTCGTTGATGTATGGATTGGATTTGGAGACTTCTGCAACTAATTTTACAGCATCTTCTGCAGAGATCTGAGGTATATCATTAGGGTTTTTTGGTAAGTCTATAGGATTGGTTACCGTTATTTTTATAGGGTTGGTCTTATAAACCTGTCCATTAATTTCTATTGAGGCTTGTTTTATAGTAAAATTTCCTTTTTGTACAGGCAAAATGATATAGGAATAGCTTTTATTAAATGAACTTTTTCCGTTTACCCACGATTGAGAAACTTGCTGCATTGGTCCGCTTACTACTCTAAATCCTTCAAAATCGGGAGCGTTAAAATTATCTCCATCTGCATTCATCTGAAATTCAACTCTTAGTCTTTCGTTAAGACCAATAGTTGTTTTACCTACTTTTGCATTAAATTCTACCTGAGCAAAAATGGGACTGAATGCTAATAAAACAATTAAAACTAAAATTTTCTTCATTTGATCTTTTTCTAAAAAACTACCACTCTTTTTCTCTTTTTACCGGCTGTCCTTTTACTTTTTTGACATTTACTTTATCCTGAACCTTTTTTTCTTCGTTATTCACAGCTTCTAAAAGGCTTTCTAACTGTTGTTTTGAAATCCCTCCTTGTTTTGGCTGTTGCTGTTGGTTTCCTTGATCCTGATCTTTATCTTTCTTTTGGTCTCCTTTCCCGTCATTTTTATCTTCCGGGTCTTTATTGTCCTGATTTTTCTGGTCTTTGTTCTGATCTTTATTATCGCCTTTGTCGTCTTTGTTCTTGTCTTTATCTTTTTCTTTCTGGTCTTTTTCTCCCTGCTTATCTTTCTTGTTCTCGTCTTGTGGCGGAGGCGGATTGTCTTTGAGCAACTGTTTTGCTAAAGCATAATTGTACCGGGTTTCATCATCTTTGGGGTTATTTACCAAAGCATTTTTGTAGGCATTTACTGCTTCACTGTATTTTTTCTCTTTCATATATACATTTCCCAAATTATGAAATGCTTTATGTTTTTCTGGTCGGGTTTTGGCTTTTTCAATTGCTTTTGCATAGGCAAATTTTGCTTCAGATGGCTGATTTATACTATAAATAGTATTCCCTAAATTATAGGCAGACGTTGCTTTTTCCTGAAATTTTGAAACAGAGATTCTATAATTGCTTTCTGCATCTGCATATTTTTTTGATTCATATTCTTTGTTTGCTTTTTGCAAAAAGGAATCCTTCTGCTCTTTACTGTTGTTTTGAGCAAAAGAACTTATCGAAAAAATCAATAAAAATAATACAACTATATTTTTCATTTTCTTGTAATTGAACAATTTAAATATTATTTTTTTTCTTCATTGAATAGATTCAGTTTTCTAACCCAGTTGGTTTTCTTTTCTAATAATAGCAAATCTAATATTAATAAAAATATTCCGATACCCAAAAACCATTGATATTGTGAGTTGAAATCTGTAAACTCTTCCGATTCAAATTCTGTTTTTTCTATATTTTCAAGGGCGTTTTTTACAAAATCTACTACTTGTTTGGTACTATTACCGTCAATATAACCTCCTTTTGTGGCTTTTGCAATTTTGTTTAAGCTTTCTGTATTTCTTTTGGTAACAACAACTTCATTTTCGAAATCACGTTGAAATCCTTCTACAATCCCATTGCGTTTTAAGGGAATTGGCCCTCCTTTTTCTGTTCCTACACCTATAGTTATGATCTTTAATCCTTGTTTATTGGCTTCTTCGGCAACAACTTCGGCTCCTTCTGAGTGGTCTTCTCCATCTGAAATAAGGATAAGCAATTTGTTGGTTTTCCCGCTTTCGTCAAAAAAAGTAGCGGCAAGCCTGATCGCTTCGTCTGTAGATGTTCCTTGTGAAGAAACCATATCCGGGTTCATGGATTGCAAAAACATTTTGGCAACACCGTAATCTGTTGTTATTGGTAACACCGGATAAGCGCTTCCTGCATAAGCTACGATGCCAATTCTGTCATTCCCTAACTGATTGATAATTTGGGAAACGATCTGTTTTGATTTTTCTAACCGGTTGGGTGCGACATCTTCGCTCAGCATACTTTTGGAAACATCTACGGCAAAAACCACGTCTATTCCTTGTCTTTTTACCGTTTCGGTTTTGGTTCCTATTTTAGGATTTACTAAAGCTAAAATAATAGCCGCTATTGCAAAAAGGACTATAATTATTTTCAGTGTTGGCTTAAACACAGATTTCTCAGGACTTAATTTTTCCATTAGAGCCAAATCTCCAAACTCTTTTTGCTTTTTTCTTTTCCAATATGAATTATACAGAAAAATAGCTAAGATGATTGGAATAATCAGCAATAAATACAAATATTTTTTTTCGTCTAATTCCATAAAACTTATATAAAACTTCTAAAAATAGTATTTCTTAAAAGAATTTCGAATAATAATAAGAGTCCTCCTAATAGAACTAATGGTCTGAATTTTTCCTGATAATCATAAAATTTCAACTCTTCGATTTCTGTCGTTTCCAGTTTATTGATTTCTTCGTAAATCGATTCTAATTTTTCGTTGGAATTGGCTCTGAAATATTTTCCTCCAGTATTTGCCGCTATCTTCTTCATTAATTCCTGATCTATTTCTACCTGCATCATCCTGAACTGAAATTCTCCATTGGCTGCAATAGAATAAGGATAGGGTGCCATTCCGTTGGTTCCTAATCCTATTGTATATACTTTGATCCCGTATTCCTTGGCTATATCAGATGCTGTTATTGGTTCAATTGTTCCGGAATTGTTTACTCCGTCGGTAAGTAAAATTATTACTTTACTTTTGGCTTTACTATCTTTTAATCTATTGATCGCTGTTGCCAATCCTGTTCCTATTGCAGTTCCGTCGTGAATATTATTATCGAATTTTATTTCGTTCAAAGCTTTGATCACAACTGCTTTATCACTGGTGACCGGTGTTTTGGTATAGCTTTCTCCGGCATACAAAACCAATCCTATTCTGTCGTTCGGTCTGTCTTTTACAAAATCTACGGCAACTTTTTTTAGAGCTTCCATACGATTGGGTTTCAAATCTTTTGCCAGCATTGAGCTTGATACGTCGATTGAAAGCACGATATCTATTCCTCTGGTGGTTTTGGTATGGCTGCTAATATCTACGGTTCTCGGTCTCGCTAAAGCTATGATAAATGCACTCAATGCCAAAATTCTGAATATAAACAAATAGGGTTTGAATTTTGCCATCAATGAAATTTTATTTCTGAAACCTCCTATCGAGCTTAATCTCAATGTAGCTGTTTGTTCATTTTTTTTCCAAACCTGATAAGCTATCAAAAGTGGCAAAAAAAGAAACAACCAAAAGAATTCCGGATTTAAAAATGTTATATTTCCCATTAGATAGATGCTCTTTTTAGTTCGACCGAATTGATAATCTTCTCTGAGATTTTATTTCCATACTCATTTCCTTCTTCGTGTGTTACCATAATATATTGCAAACCATTATCTTGTTTGAAAACAACCAGTTCGTAATACACTTTTATACCTGTTTTTTTCACTTCATCAATCACATTCATAGTTCCATAACACTTAACGCCTTCCACTCGCTCTTCGGTTTGAAAATCTTCGGTTTTTACAATAAGATTCTGTGCTCCTTTAGCTTCAAAATCTTTTAAAAATTCTTCTGCAAAGACGTTAAGTTCTACTTCTAACTTTTTTTTGTATGTAAGTGTAGAGATCGAAATACTTAACTTCTCTGAGATATTTCCAAAATTAAAAACCTGCATCTCAGAAATTACAGCAGCTATATTTTCATTAAAATATTCTTTTGGATCTGTTCGTTTTAAAACTTTGGGCGTTTCAATTTTTATTGCAGGATTGCCATACTCGCTAACAACCCATTCTGACTCATACAGACTTTTAGTATAGTTGCCTAAAATTGCGTCTTTTATATATACAGGTCCTTTAAATAACATAAAAACTGTAATAAATCCAACCAGAATTCCGGCTGTAACCCCAATTACCGTTTGTATTTTTTTTCGTCTTTGTTTTTTCTGCTTTTCTAATAAAAGTTTTTGTTTTTGAGCTTCATTCAACAAATCTGTTTCTTCGGCTTCAACTTTTGGAATAGCATTGTCTAATAATAGTATTGATTTTTGAATTTTGGTTTTATCTTCTTCAATTTGAAAATCCAGCGGTTTTGATTTGGCAAATTTTACTAAATCTGCCTGCATAAGAACTTCCCGAAGGTTTTCTACTGTTTCCGGAGTAAGCTTGATTTTCTTTCTCATTGAAGCAATCTTCAATCCTTCTATCAATTCTGAAGTTGTACTTTCCATTGCCGGAATTTTGACGGCTTCTTCTATATAATTACGGGCAATATCTGTAAGTTCGCTATAATATTCTTTGATTTCTCCTTTTTGCCAAAGCTCTTTTTTCTCCAGATGATTCAATAAAATAGTTGCTTTTTCTATTGGTGTTTTAAATTCGATTACTTCCTTTTCTTTTGGTTTTCTATTTTTTAACCAATAATAAATTCCGTATGCAATTCCTGAAATCACTACAAGAATGAAAACGATCCATAAAATTCCTAAACCAGAACTTTTGGCTTCTATAATTGGACGGATGTCGTACATTTTTTGTTTTAAGGTATCGACAGCAACATTTTGAATTTCAACTGAAACAGAATCTGAGAAAAATGCTTTTCTGTTGATCAGAACTTTAAGTTGGGGAATTGTATATCTGCCGGAATCAAATTGTGTCAATCCATATTTTTTTACCAATTCGATTTTGTCGTCTTTTTTAACAGTATCGACAACATAATTTCTAATCACTTCCAGTCTTCCAAAATAATTCGATTGAGGAAAATATACCACATCATTAGGTCCGACGGTAGTTTTTAATGTAAGATTAAATTGTGAGCCTATTGTGTTTTGAACTGTATCAATAGACGTTTCTACACGGTTTTGTGCATAAATCCCTGTTGAAAGTAATAGTAATAATAAGTATAATTTAATTTTCATAATTGTTGTGAGTATTCTCAATATTTATTCAAAATAAATTATCTGGATTTGAAATAAGTCAATAATTTGGTAACATAGCTTTCTCCTACTCTGGTATTTACAACTCCTGCTCCGCATTTTCTAAACGTTTCTAAAAAGTATTTTACCTGTTCGTTATAATGTTTTTCGTATGCCAGTCTCACAGATTTCAGACTTGTATTAACAATAGCAATTTCTCCTGTTTCTGCATCCAGCATAGGTACCATTCCCAGATTGGGGACAGACTCATCCCTTTTGTCATAAACTCTGATAGCAGTTATATCATGTTTTTTGGTTGCAATTTTTAATGTATGTTCATAATCCGAAGCCATAAAATCGGAAATAAGAAATACAATTGCTTTCTTTTTTTGAGTCCCGGATAAGAATTTTAAAGCCTGAGCAACATCTGTTTTATTACTTTTAGGTTTAAACTCTATCAATTCCCGAATAATTCTCAATACATGCGATTTTCCCTTTTTTGGCGGAATATATAACTCTATCTGATCTGAAAATAAGATCAGACCTATTTTGTCATTATTTTGAGTTGCCGAAAATGCCATTGTGGCAGCAATTTCTGTAGCAATTTCTTCTTTAAACTGATTTTGAGTACCAAACTCTTTCGAACCGCTAATATCTACCATCAGCATCATCGTTAGTTCACGTTCTTCTTCGAAAACCTTTACATGAGCTTCATTGTATCTGGCTGTAACATTCCAGTCTATTGCCCGAATATCGTCTCCATACTGATACTGGCGTACTTCGCTAAAAGTCATCCCACGACCTTTGAAAGAAGTGTGATACTCTCCTGAGAAGATATGATCACTCAATCTTCTGGTTTTGATTTCTATTTTACGAACTTTTTTGAGTAACTCTTTTGTTTCCACTTTTGATCTTGTTTAAAGTTTAAAATTTAAGGTTCAAAGTTCAAAAATGCAGTAACACAACATTAAGCTCTAAACCTGAAACAAAATTTAAGGTACTTCAACTTCATTTACAATTTTATTGATGATATCCACAGAAGTAATATTTTCTGCTTCCGCTTCATATGTAATTCCAATTCTGTGGCGTAACACATCGTGTACAACTGCCCGAACATCTTCCGGAATTACGTATCCGCGACGTTTGATAAATGCGTAACATTTTGCGGCATTTGCCAAATTGATACTTCCACGGGGAGAAGCTCCAAAGCTGATCAACGGTTTTAGTTTTTCCAATTTGTATTTTTCCGGATAACGGGTGGCGAAAATAATATCGAGTATATATTTTTCGATCTTCTCGTCCATATAAACATCACGAACCGCATTTTGCGCTCTAAGGATTTGTTCTACAGAAATTACCGGATTTACTTTTTCGAAAGAACCTTTTAAATTTTGTCTGATCACTTCTCTCTCGTCTTCAATTTTCGGATAATCGATTACTGTTTTCAGCATAAAACGATCCACCTGAGCTTCCGGTAAAGGGTAAGTTCCTTCCTGCTCAACCGGGTTTTGGGTTGCGAGAACCAAAAACGGTTTGTCTAATTTAAAAGTAGTATCCCCAATTGTCACTTGTTTTTCCTGCATTGCTTCAAGTAAAGCAGACTGTACTTTTGCAGGAGCACGATTGATCTCGTCTGCCAAAACAAAATTGGCAAACACAGGACCTTTCTTTATAGAAAACTCATTTTGCTTAATATTATAAATCATAGTTCCTATTACATCGGCAGGTAATAAATCCGGTGTAAACTGAATCCGGCTGAAGGATCCCTGAACAGCTTGAGAAAGGGTATTGATCGCTAATGTTTTTGCTAATCCCGGAACCCCTTCAAGTAAAATATGCCCTTGCCCCAAAAGACCGATCAACAATCGTTCTATCATGTGCTTTTGTCCGACAATTACTTTATTCATTTCCATTGTGAGAAGGTCAATAAATGCACTTTCTCTTTCGATTTTTTCATTGATAGCTCTAATGTCTAAAGTACTCGTATTTTCTTCCATATTGATGTTATAATTATTCTGAAAATGTGAATTTTATTTTACCACTGCAAATTGAATTTTTTTTTAGAAGTAAGATGTTAAAAAATGGTTAAAATATATTCTAAAGCTAGTGAATTAAGGATGAATTGTGATTTTGTTTTTATAATTTTAAGAACTCTAAAAAAACAATTATGAAAACAAATTTTTCTAAAATTATATCGGGTACTATGAGTTGGGGTAAATCTGACAAAAACTTCAATTCCAGAGAAATGGCAAATCTCATACACGCATGTGTGGAAAACCAGATCACAACCTTCGATCTTGCCGATATTTACGGTGATTATACTACAGAGGCAGATTTTGGAGAAGGTTTTTCCCTAAGTAAGATCAACAGAGACAAACTACAATTGATTTCAAAATGCGGAATCCAACATACCTCTCCTTCAAGAAACAATAAAGTAAAACATTATGATTATTCTAAAGAATACATTGTCTGGTCTGTAGAGAATTCTCTGAAAAATCTTCAAACCGATTATCTGGATTTATTACTTTTACACAGACCCAGTCCTTTACTACAGCCTGAAGAAGTTACCGAAGCGATCACAAAGCTTCAAAAAGAAGGTAAAATTTTAGATTTTGGATTGTCTAATTTTACTCCTTCTCAAACCGAGTTGATCCGTAAAAATCTTGATGTAAAATACAATCAGATTCAATTTTCTGCAACACAATATGAAGCGATGACCGATGGAACATTAGATTATCTCCAATTACACAAAATCATTCCTATGGCATGGAATCCGCTTGGTACTGTGTTTAGAGAAGATACCAATCAGACCCGAAGACTGAAAAAATTACTGGCAACTTTGGTCAAAAAATATGATGTAGGTTCGGATGTTTTGCTTTTGGCCTGGATCTTAAAACATCCCGCAGGGATCATTCCGGTTGCAGGAACAGTAAATATGGCAAGAATTCAATACATGAACAAAGCTGCTGAACTGGAACTTGATCTACAAGATTGGTTTATGATATGGACAGAAAGTATGGGACATAAAGTTTTATAATTAACTTAAAAAACGCCTAATAATTATATATAAAATGAAAACTGCCTTTATAACAGGTGCTACCAGCGGAATTGGCAAAGCAACTGCAGAAATATTTGCACAAAACAACATTAGACTCATTCTTTGCGGGAGAAGAAACGACCGGCTTATAAAACTACAGGAAAAATTACAAAAATATACTGAGGTTGCAGTTCTGAATTTTGATATAATCGATAAAATTGCCTTAAAAAAAAGTATTGATTCTTTACCGGAAAATTTTAAAGAAATAGACATTTTAATCAATAATGCAGGGAATGCTCATGGACTAGACCCGGTTCAGGACGGAGATACCGAAGATTGGGATGCCATGATCGACATTAATGTCAAAGGACTTTTGTATGTTTCAAAAGCTATTATTCCGAAAATGATCGAAAGACAAAAAGGTCATATCATCAACATTGGTTCGACTGCTGCAAAAGAAGTATATCCGAAGGGCAATGTTTACTGTGCGACAAAACACGCTGTAGATGCGATTACTCAAGGAATGCGAATAGACCTTAATCCATATGGGATCCGGGTTGGAGCAATTCATCCGGGAATGGTTCAGACCGAATTTTCTCAAGTAAGATTTAAAGGTGATATAGATAGAGCTCATAAAGTTTATGAAAATTTTCGATGTTTACAACCCGAAGATATTGCAGATATTATTCATTTTGTGGTAACAAGACCTTATCATGTTAATATTGCAGATCTCATGGTTATGAGTACGGATCAGGCTTCGTCGACAATAGTCAACAGGGTTATTTAAAAATTTGTTTCTATTCTTTAAACCTCCATGATCAACAAACGCCTTTTAATCAAAAATCTATTAGCTCACAATGATGAGAGTAGCTTTTATGATAAAAAAAGACAGCTTAATTTACATACCAAAGAAGGAAAAGCCAAGTTTTTAAAACACATTTGTGCATTATCCAACTCTAATTCTGCTAATAATTCTTATATCGTTGTTGGGGTAGAAGATCAGGAAAATACGATTGTCGGAGATGATTTTTTCGACGACAGCCGCATTCAGAATCTGGTAAATGCCTATTTGGAAAATCCTCCGAAAATTCAGTATGAAAATGTTCCTTTTCCTCATTTGCCAAAAGACAAAGTTGTAGGATTAGTGACCATCAAAGCCAAAAATAATATTTCGTTTTTCAAAAAAGGAATTTATACTATTCCTGCAAAATCGGTTTTTGTAAGAAGGGGAAGCAACTCCATTCCTACAGAAAATATAGTAAAACGAAATTCTCAAAATGCAGAAACCGTAATAAGTATCGAAAACAATTCCAGAAATAGTATCTCTGATACATTAGACGGAGTAATGGATTTTATGAATAATAAACACAAAGATATTTATTGTGAATATAAAGTATTTAAAGAGCTATTCGTAGTTTGTTGGGCTGGGATACCGAAGAAATTCAAAACCAAAACTTATCTTTCCCGAGTTGATATTTCGCTAATCAACGAGCAAGTAAAACTATTTTATTCTGCATTAGATGAAGTTATTATTGAGTTTGATGATCATCATTTTATGATTACAGAATTTGTAAAATTAGGGCTTAACGACCAGACCAGTTATTATCCATTAGAAAAAGTTACTATTCGTTTTTTTGAAAACGGATATTATAAAATTGAGAACGAAATGCTGTTTGAACCGCCGGAATACAATAAAAAAATGCTGTTTCATATCTACAATTCCAACTTGGTTTTACTTTCTAAACTAGAAAAAAAACTCATCCTTTCTGAAAGAGAAAATAGAGATGTAGAACGTATTCCATCGAATTTTATGATATGTTACCTCAACGGTTTCGAAGATGCAAAACAAAAATTAATTGATGCAAAATTATTATTAAAATCACATCAAAATTCTAATGTATATTTGTCTTTTAAGGAATCTTTGAGGATTTTAAGAAAAATGAAATACGATATAATTTAGATCATAATGAATCGAACCTTTGTTATTGGTGATATACACGGTGGATTAAAAGCTTTAGAGGAAATTTTAGATAAGGTTAAAATTCAAAAAGAAGATACGCTTGTTTTTCTTGGTGATTACGTAGATGGCTGGAGTGATTCTGCGAGATTAATTGATTTTTTAATAGATCTGAAAGATCAGCATAATTGTATTTTTATCAGGGGCAATCACGACGAATTATTTTTGGCATGGCTTAAAAACAAAGAAGAGAATCAAATGTGGCAGTTTCATGGAGGTGAATCAACCATAAAAGCTTATGCCGGTTTAGATCCTTTAACTATAAAAAAGCACATTTATTTTTTAGAATCCCTAAGGGACAATTATCTCGATTCTTCCAATCGTTTGTTTGTTCACGCCGGATTTACCAATCAGAACGGTATAGATTATGAATATTTTTCTACTATGTTCTGCTGGGATCGTACATTATGGGAAACCGCTTTAGGATTAGATAAAACCCTCAATACAAATGACCTCAGATATCCTAAACGACTAAAACTATATAAAGAAATTTATATCGGTCATACTCCTGTAACCTATATTAATGAGACAACTCCTGTAAATTATGCAAATGTCTGGAATCTGGACACCGGAGCAGGATTTAAAGGACCTCTTACGATAATGGACGTAGACTCCAAAGAGTTCTGGCAAAGCAAACCCGTTCATCAAATCTATTTTAATGAAAAAGGCAGAAATTAATTTTAAATAAAAAAACTATGAAAAAAAACCTTTACACTTTTGCTGCAATTGTAGTTTCCACATTTGGCTTTAGTCAAATCGGAGATTTTCCTAAAAACGAAGTCAGATACAATATCCTTAATACTATTATATTAGGTTCTATAGAATTAGGATACGAAAGATATCTGGATTACCACCAATCTATTGCCATTGATGTCTTAATAAACGATACTTATAATATGAGTATCGGAAGACAATTAGAAGATTTTAAAACCAATAGCGTCCAACTCTCGTATAATTATAATATTTCCCGAAGAAACGATGGTTCTGGTTTTATAATGACACCTCTTCTAAAATATAGATTTGGAAATTATAAAGAAACCCAAACATCCCCTAAACTAAATATGAATAGTTTTATTATTGGATTAGGAACAGGATACAAGTGGAGTTTTAATAACACATTTATGTTTGGCCCATTTGCCAATATTGGCAGAAACTTCAGCGAAAAAGTCACAGATGAATTTACCAAAATAGAATTTTCGGCAGGATTTAATATCGGGTATAAATTTTAAACGGTTAAAAAAAAATTGATTTACATACTATTTTTGGCTTTTTTATAGAAAATATTAACATTTTAAAATATAATTACTACTTTTACAAGCTGATAACTTTCAGTATATTAGAAAATTATCCCTAAAGCATGAAATATCCGTACATTATAATTGATGACGACCCGGAAAATGTTTTGAAAACACAATCGGCATTCGAGAGTTTTTCAAACTATTTTCTATTGGGTACAACAGACAATTATGATGATGCCGTAAATCTTGTTCTCGAACATCAGCCTAAACTAATTATTTTAGAGATCGACCCAAACAATAAAGAAAGTCGTTTGTCTTTATCTCTGATTAATGAACTACATCGATTTGTAAAAAATATGCCTCGGGTTGTTGTACTAACAAAAGGCAAAGAATTGGCTTATGATGCACTAAAAAACGAAGTATTTGATTATCTCCTCAAACCGATCAATATTCATGAATTAAGGAAAACCATCATGAAATTTGAAAGAAATGTAGAAGACACCCCTACAACGATCTGTATAAAATCTTATGGAGACTACCGATTTGTAGATACCGACGATATTGTTTACTTACAAGCAGATAATAATTCTACAGATTTATACATTAACAATGGTGATACAATTACTGCTTTCAAAACATTAAAACATTTTGAAAATACCCTACCACCACAATTTGTAAGAATTCACAACAGTTACATTATTAATATGAGTTATGTTTCCAGAATTCATTTGGGAAATAACGTAGTCTATATTAAAAACAGTAAGATACAATTACCTTTCTCAAAATCTTATAAGAAAAACGTTGACTTAATTATCAGTCTGATCGCAAGCAACGAAGGAAAAGACCTGTAATTTATTCCCTCATAATATTTTTACCCATTATTAGCAACTTATTTTAAGGTAGAAAATTCCTTTTTTATACCAAAAAAACGCATCTTGTCGTTTTTTTTGACACTTTCGTCGATATTTTTTAAAATCATCCACCCTCAAAATCCACCCATCCACTCACCAATGAAGTACATCTACATAATGAGCTTCTAAATATTTGATTATCAATCTCACTCAATATACTTTTACACCATCAAAATGAAGCAATTCATTTTTCAAATAAGAAAAAAGTATAAAAACATACCCCAAATCTAAAAAGACAACATTATGAAAAAATTAATCGCAATCGTAGCAGTAATCGTAGTAGCATTAGTAGCATTATCTTCTTACAATACTAATGAAGCAAAGAAAAATAATTCCGGAACAGACAATCTTATCGCTGAATTGAAAAGTGGAGGACTTGGAGATGCTGTGATTGGAGGAAACAAAAAGTTAGATTAATTTAATCATCGTATATACACTAAAGGCTATCTTTTCAGATAGCCTTTTTTTTTGTTAATAGTTTTAGTATTTTTGATTATAACTATAACTGGCTATTTTGGGGAATAAATATTTAGCAATCGTCTTTATCATTTTTTTATGTAGCTGTAAAAAAAACAATACTACTCGTTTTGACATAGAGCAAAGAACTGATAGTTTATTTTATTTTCTGGAAGAAGCCAATAATGATTTGCTCAAATACGACAGCCGACACCTCTGTGCCCAAAAGGCTTTAGCCATTCTTTCTAAAGAAAAAAACGATTCTTTAAACCGGGTTAACTACTTCAAAGTTGCCAATCGTTTTTTTAATATGAATGCTATGGAGGATTATAAAAATACAACCGAAAAAATTATCGAAAATTCCGAAAAGGCAAAAGATTCTTTTAGCCTGGCAAAAGCCTACAGCTATCTGGGAGATTATTACGGAAGTAAATTTGTATCAGAAAATGCCTACCAGGCTTATTTTAATGCAGAGCGTATTTACAGAAAATTAAATCTGGATGCCAATATTGCCAAAACGCTTCTCAATAAATCGGTTTTACAATTGAACGAGAAAGATTATGTAGGTTCAGAAAAATCAGCGTTGGAATCCCTAAAGTTTTTACGAAAAGTACACAACGACGAATTGACTTATGAAACTTTTAATATTCTTGGTATTATCTATCATGAATTGGAAGAATACGACAAAGCACTGGAATTTCACGATAAAGCCTTAAAGATAGCAGAATCTGGTAATTTACCCACTTCATACCAATCAAAAACCACTAGTTTAAATAATATAGGAATTGTTTATCAAAGAGAAAAAAAATATAAAGAAGCTCTGGTTTACTATACGAAAGCATTAAAAGAAAAAGAAGTTTTCGAAGAAAATCCTTTATTGTATGCAAGCTTAAAAAACAATTTTGCATATTCTAAATTCAAAATAGGAGACAACAAAGAACTTCCTGAATTGTTTTACGAAGCTTTAAAAATTCGTGACAGCCTAAAAATAGTAATAGGGATAGCAAGCAGTAAAATAAATCTTTCGGAATATTATGCATTTCAAAATGATACTGTAAAGTCTAAAAAATTTGCTCAGGAAGCCTATGCCATTTCTAAAAATCATAATCTCCCCAATGTAGTCCTATTATCCCTAAAACAATTGTCTGCAATAGATCCAAAAAACACTGTTAAATATTCAGAAGAATACCTTAGCATTAATGACAGCCTTCAATTGGCAGAACGACAAATCCGAAATAAACTGGCGAGAATAGAGTTTGAAACAGAAGAACTGGTCATTCAGAAAGACAGATTAGTAGAACAACGAAAAAACATTATTTACAGTGCACTGGGAATTATTTTAATAGGCATATTAATTTATATTATTAGATTTCAAAATGCAAAAAACAGAGAACTTCGATTGATTCAGGAACAACAAAATGCCAATGAAGAAATTTATCAGTTGATGATTACCCAACAGAATAAAATAGAAGAAGTCCGCCAATCTGAAAAGAAAAAAATTGCTCAGGAACTACATGATGGTGTTCTAGGAAAAATGTTCGGTACGAGAATCAACTTAGGTCAGCTCAATAACTCCAGTACTGAACAGGCAATTTCCAAAAGAAATTATTTTCTGGAAGAGCTCCAAAATATAGAACAAGATATACGCGAAATTTCTCATGATCTAAATAGTGAAAAAACCGCAATATTTAATAATTTTGTCATAATGATTTCAAATTTAATTGAAAATCAAAGAGTTATATGCCAAGGCAAAATAAATTATTATATGTCTCAGGCTATAGATTGGACGCTGGTTGAGAATGTGACCAAAATAAACTTATACAGAATCCTACAAGAATCTTTTCAGAATATCAACAAATATTCAAAAGCTTCTAAAGTATTAGTTACTTTCGCCATTCAAGACAATATTATAATTTTACGCGTCGAAGATGATGGAATTGGCTTCGATGTCACAAAAAAGAAAAAAGGTATTGGTCTTCAGAACATGAAAACCAGAATTCACGCTTCTAACGGTATTATGAAAGTTGATTCTGAAGTTGGAGCCGGAACCCTTATAACTTTTGAAATACCAATAAATATCCCAAATCAAATAACATAAAAATGAAAAAAAGATTATCCCTACTAATGGTCGATGACCACCCTTTTATCCTGGAGGCATACAAGAATACTCTCAGCGGATTCAAAAATGATGAGTATGAAATATTTACCACCGAAGCAGAAAATGCTCAAAAAGGATACGAAGCCATAGTCAACAGTAATGAATCCTACAACGTTGCTTTTCTTGACATCAGCATTCCTCCTTTTCCTGAACAAAACATTTTTTCCGGAGAAGATCTTGCAAAATTAATTCGGGATAAAATGCCCAAATGCCTCATTTTTTTACTAACAATGCATACCGAAAAATTACGTTTTAGTAACGTTTATGAAGAAATAAAACCGGAAGCCTTAGTGATCAAAAACGACTTAACTTTTGAAGAACTCATTTTTGCTTTTGAAAAAGTTATAAATGGCGAAACTTATCTAAGTCAATCCGTTATTAAAATAATAGAAGAGCAAAAAAATGATGAACTCAATGATTAACAGTTTAAAAAAAACGAGCTTCCTTTATGAAGCTCGTTTTTTGTATATTAGGGATTTTACAAAAGAGTACCAAACTATCGTTTGTTATGTACAAACTTTAGCTTCTGTTTGGTATAATATTCAAAATCACTGTCAGAAGATACTAATATAAGTTTTTCAGATATTGCTTCTGATATAATAGCGTGGTCAAACGGGTCTTTATGAGTAGGTAAAGTACGAAGTCCGTCCAGTGTTTTTAAATGTTCATCTTTGGTATGCAAAACATCTATGTAATATTTTTCTTTTAAGAAATCAACCAATTCTGATACGTTTTTAAAATCTATCTCAATTTTACCAATTTTTACCAATTGTATTATTTCTATAATGGTAATGGAACTGATGTATAAACGGTTGGAATAATCATCTATAATATTCAAAACCTCTCGTGAAATACCTTTTCCTGATGTTAAGAATATAATAATATTTGTATCTAAAAGGTATCTCACTGTATTATTTTAAAACAGCTCTCATATCCAAGATTCTAACTCTTGGATTTACCTGCATTTCTCTGTAAGTAAGTCCCGCTTTAGATATTTTTTCGGTTCTTTTTGCAACAGGCTTTGCAAGACCTTTTTTTACTGTTTTTTTTGCCGTTGTTGTCATAATGATGTTTCTTTTCTATTACAAATATACAATTTTAAACCAAACCAAATAAAGGAATTACTATCGTTCAGCAAAATGTTTTCAAAAGAGTATCAGTAATGAAAGGTTGGAGATATGTAAACGGAAAACCTAAAAAAGTTGTTGCAACAAAGAAAACGGCTACTAAAAAGAGAGTTGTAAAAAAATAGCTTAAAAAAATTAAAGGAGGAACACACAGCGACTTATTTTAGTCGCTTTTTTTGATCAGGTACAGATAAAAATAACTGTACGGTCCGGAATTATTTTAATTTTTTTTTCAGCTGTGGGACGTAATATTATTTTATACTTACCCATAAATTATCAGCTGTAACAATTTTCCCTGTTTTTTCTGAACGAGCTTTGTTTATTTTTTTTACAAATTCAGGATTGTACGGGCTTTTATCTGTCTGTTCTATCTTTACAAAGGGAAGTTGTTTTAAATACTCTATAAGTGCCTTTGCTTCTTTACTACGCTGGTCTATTTTTGCTACTAATGCCATTTCTTTACCGTTTTACTTTACAAATATACAATTTTTAGACCAAAAAAAAGAATTACTATTGTAGCGAAAAATGGGAAAAGACTTTATTGAAAACTGGTTTGGTGTTTTTGCTCAAAACAACTGCGATTACACAGGCAACAAAGAAAGTAATGTTTTTAAAAATGATATGTAAAACCTCTCACTCGAGAGGTTTTTTATTACCCGGACCCAAAAGTTTCTGTTTGTTCCCAAGTTTAAAAACTAACAAACAACAAAAGGAAACGATTTTAAAAATACAACTTATTGTTTCTCAGAAATTTAATTTTTAAAGTTATCGAGTTTTTAAAGTTTCCTGTTTTTTTGAATTAAAAAAACGGGAAGTAAAAAAGATTAGAATTTGTTTTTTATGAATGTTAATTAAAATTAAAACTTAAAACTAATTCAATATCATATTTCTAATTTCATCAAATAAATGCAACATTTGATGATTAAATATCTATTTATTTTCATGTTTACCAGCACAATTTCTATTTCTCAGGAAAGGCAAATCATAAAAGGACAATTGTTAAACAAAGATTGGGGATTAGCAGGAGTTTTGGTTATAAATATTAATGCAGAAAGAGAAACCAAAACCGATCATAATGGTAATTTCAATATTATATGTCGGTTGAATGATCAAATTATTTTCATGAAAAATAATAGAAAACTACACGAGTTAATTATTTCTGATGAAAATCTTCAAGATGAAACTCTGATCATAAAAATCAATTATTATGAAAGCATGCTTGATGAAGTTATTATTGTAAACGAAAACAAAATTTCAGCAGAGTCACTAAACATTGTTCCTGAAAATCAAAAGAAATATACCTTGGCAGAACGAAAACTCTATACCGCCGGAGATTTTAAAATTATACATTTACTGAATCTTTTAGGAGGTTCTTTGGATGTTGATGCTATAATCAATAAGATCAACGGAAAATCAAAAAAAATCAAAAAACTCATTGTTATCGAAAAGAAGAACACTTTGTTTGAAACAATAAAAACCAATTTTGATATAGAAGAAATTATAAAGACCCACTCGATCCCCAAAGAATTGCTTAACGGTTTTATTTATTATTGTGTAGAAGATGAAAATTTAAAAAACACTATCGAATCCGGAGATTCTATAAAAACAGAATTCTTATTAAATATTCTGGCGGTTGAGTATAAAGAAATAAAACAATAAAAAACCTGATTTATCAAACCAGGTTCTTCAATATCAGCAGAGAGGATGGGATTCGAACCCACGATACAGTTACCCATATACAAACTTTCCAGGCTTGCTCCTTCAACCACTCGGACACCTCTCTCTAAACAATTATTTTAGGCTGCAAATAACTGTAAAAAATATTGTTTTAAAAAATTTTTTATTGAAATTTAAGACATTTCTCCTCTAAGTGATGTTTCAAATACTGTTTTGAATACTTTGGGAGATACTTGCTGACTCAGCATATACATTAATTTGGTTATTGCTGCTTCTGTTGTAATGTCTTTTCCCGAAATAATTCCAATTTTTTTCAGTGCGGTACTTGTTTCATAATGTCCCATACTTACACTTCCTCCTGAACATTGGGTCACATTTACAATATATAATCCTTTTTTTATGGCTTTCTTCAAACCGTTGATGAACCAATTATCTGTAGGAGCATTTCCGGCACCATAAGTTTCGATTACCAATCCTTTAAGATTAGGTATATTGATTACAGCATTCAGTATGTTTTCATTAATTCCGGGAAACATTTTCAAGACTACAACATTAGAATCCATTTCCTTATGTACAATTAATTTTTTATTGTTGGTCTTTTGGTTCAAAAAAGCATCTTTATTAAGATTAAGATGCACTCCGGATTCTGCTAATGCCGGATAATTAGGTGACCCAAAAGCATTAAAAAACTCTGCATTAATCTTTGATGTGCGATTTCCTCGATATAATTTATACTCAAAATACAAACAAACTTCTTTTACTACCGGTGTATTCCTATTTTGCAAAGATGCAATTTGTATGGCTGTTATCAAATTTTCTTTGGCATCTGTCCTCAAATCTCCAATAGGCAATTGTGATCCCGTAAAAACCACTGGTTTTGCCAGGTTTTCTAACATAAAGCTCAATGCAGAAGCAGAATAAGACATGGTGTCTGAACCGTGCAGTACAACAAATCCATCAAAATCTGAATAATTATCTTCTATGATTACTGCCATTTTTTTCCAGCCTACCGGACTCATATTGGATGAGTCGATTGGTTGGTCGAAAGAAATTGTTTTAATATCGCAATCCAGTTGTTTAAGCTCAGGTATTCTGATTAAAATTTCATTAAAATCAAATGCTTTTAGTGCTCCTGTTTCAAAATCTTTCATCATCCCGATAGTTCCACCGGTATACATGAGTAAAATTTTTACTCTATTATTCAAAGTTATTTTAGTGGTTGTTTTATTTTTCAACAACATTCGAATATTTTGATTTATTAATAACCGGATTAGCATACATTGCTAAGAAGCCTTCTAACTCTGTTGTATTATTTACATCAATTTTCATCTCCAACCTTCTTTCGAAAAGTTGTTTTTCGTTTTCAGAATACAAGTCTTGATAACAGTTGGTTTTATACAACAAATCATATGCTATATAATTAGTCGGCCATAATTTGTAAGATTGTAAAATAGAATCATCTATAGCCTGAGCCAAAGCCTGTATTTGTTTATTTGTATTATCAAAATTTAATTTGATCTGATCGATCTCTTCATCCAAAACTTTTCCTACGTGTATATGTATGCGTTTTTTCTGTCCCATAATTCCGCTCATTAAAGTAATAAAATCTTCATTTCTGTCTTTAATGTATATCTCTTTATTAGCTTCTGCTAATAGTTGGGGCATTTTAAGTGCGTCTGTAGGATCATATTCATAAGAAATAGAAACGGGAACCACTTTTAGTTTTTTAAAATAATCCATTATCTGTTCTTCATCAGAACCCATCGCAAGCATTTTTATCACTCCTTGATGTGTTGCGTCATTTCCGTCTTTGGTTCTACCTTCTCTTTGTGCAATCCAGACAGATCGGTTCTCTTTTTGCAATAAGGTATTGATATACTCAGACATCAGCTTGGAGCTTTGCAGTAATTCTCTCGGAGGCAGACCTCTAAGTACCAAAAAATTTCTATTGAGTTTGGAAAGTGTGTATAAAAATGATTTTTTTACTAAATTATCCCCTATTGCAGAAGCAGTCATTACCAATCCATGTTCCATCAAACAGGCATTTAATAACGATGTGTCCAGAATAATGTCCCGATGATTGGATATAAATAAGTAGGGAGTATGTTTTTCCAGGCTTTCAAATCCTGAGGTTGTCAGTCCTTCGGATGATTTTTCCAGAACCTGCATTAATGATTTGTAAATAAAATTGCATTGAAAATCTCTGATCGAGTGAGTGTTCATCAATTGTGTTTTCCAAACGGATTCATCTGTGTTTGGAAAAGCAAAATTCATTAAAGCTTTCATCATCGGATGATTCACCACATCTTTTATCGCCATATTTACTTCTGAATCATAAAATGGTCTAATAGAATCAAATCTTTGCATTACTTTTTAAAATTTTAAATAACAA
>CAZSOC010000001.1:53549-108643 GCA_964608415.1 uncultured Flavobacterium sp. | reverse complement strand
CCACTGATTTTGTGCTAAATCCCGAAAATATTCCGGGAATTTTGGGTTGTGATTTGTACAATTTCTTCAAAACTCAATTTATAAATATCTGCTAGTTTTTGTACCACATTTACAATATAACTGGTTTCATTTCTTTTCCCTCTGTATGGAACCGGGGCTAAATAGGGAGAATCTGTCTCCAGAACAATATTTTCAATATCTATTTCCTTTAGGAACTGATCTATCTTTCCGTTTTTGAATGTGACAACCCCTCCAATTCCTAATTTCATTCCGCAGGAAATGGCTTGTTGTGCTTGTTGAAAATTTCCTGTAAAACAATGAAAAATTCCCCATAACTCTGATGATTTTTGCTCTTCAAGAATTTCAAAAACCTCATCAAAAGCATCTCTACAGTGAATATTTATTGGAAGTTTATGCTTTTTTGCCAATTGAATTTGTGTACGAAAGGCATATTGCTGTTCTTTTAAAAAAGTTTTATCCCAAAAAAGATCTATCCCGATTTCTCCTACGGCAAAATATTGTGCTGCTTCTAATTGTTTTGCTACAAAATCCAGTTCTTCCAAATAATTTTCTTTGACATAAGTAGGATGCAAACCCATCATCAAGAAAACATTTTCCGGGTATTTTTGCTGCATTTCCCACATTCTTGCAGTATAAGTAGAATCTATAGAAGGCACAAAAATACGATGAACATTCGCCCGAAAAGCTCTTCGCATCATCTCATCTCTATCTTGCGAAAATTCCTCACTATAAATATGAGTATGTGTGTCTGTTATGATCATTGTATAAAAAACCACAAAGATATGAAGATGTGCGTTTAGAAGCATGAGAAAATTCATCAAAAGTATTCTGCCTCAATTTGTATAAAAAAAATCAGGCGTTACATTTTGCTCATCAATCCCATCGGTCATTTGTTTACAAATTCAAATATGATTTTTTATCAATGAAAGTACCTTATCTTATTTGTACAACTTATAAAATTGTAAAGATGTTAAGGCTCTATCAAAGAAACACCATTCAGGTCGGTAGTAAGAACATCACTCATATACTTGAAAAAAGGTTGAACCAATTGAAAGTGGTGTGCTACTTTTTCGAAAAAATCTGAAGACAAAACTTCTTTATCACTAAAATAATGTGTCACAAAAAAGTTTTTGTTCTTAATCAAATCAATTGCTTTGTGGTCTTTGTCAAAACCCTTTGGAGCCGATTTTACCTGATCTAAAGTGTTAAATCCTCCAAAGATTTTTTTGAAGTCGGGTTCTTTTAAAATCTCCCTGATTTCGGTATCGTCCATTTCAAATTCTTTTCTGATGCGAAGTAAGTCTGCAGGATTGGGCTCAAAAAAACCACACCCAATAAAAGAGTTCCCGGGTTCCAATTGTAAATAATAACTCCCGCGGCGGTGTGCTCCTGCCCTGATCCAGTTGGCACTTCGGTTTGTTTTGTATGGAAGCTTGTTTTTACTAAACCGTACATCACGATAAATGCGGAAAATTTTTACTTTTTCAATTTCGTCAAACGAATTCAGTGCATTGGTAATTTCGTCAAAAAACAATTTGAGTGTTTTGTCTTCTTTTTGAAAGCGGTTTTTATTTTCGGAAAACCAGTCGCGGTTGTTGTTTTCTTTTAATTCGTTCAACAGGGGAAACAATGTTTCGGATATTCTCATAAATTACAGCCTTTTTGGGTTTAAAATTGAAGTCGATTGGACTTTCAGATTTAATATTAGTTATTAATAATTTTCTTTTTCCGGATCAAATTGCAGCATGATCAAAATTTGAGTTTAGGTTATTTTACAATTAGTTTTTTAGTATAATTGTTGTTCTTGTCTGTAAAATTAATAAAATAAATTCCTGGTGAATAATTACTAATGTCTAATTCAAATGCTTGTTGATTGATTTTATATTTATTCATTATTTTCCCAACCGCATCAAAAATGATCAACTCAAATACATCTTCTGAAACAATAACATTTACCTTATTCTCGGCAGGATTGGGATAAAGAGTAATTTTTGAAGGCTCCGGTACCGGATTCTCTGCAGAAAGCGCATCTTCAAGATTTATCATAGCCGTAAAATAGTTTACTTGTTCCCAAAATATAAAAGGACTAGGGTCGGGGACAATTCCTGAAACTAAAATTCTATCGTCGTCATAAGTCAAAATATGTGTGTTGAATTCGGAGCTGTTTTTTGACGAAAAATGGATTTCTACAGTACCTGATTTTTCAAGATTTTCATCCAACGGACTTATGTACAGATTGCCTTTTTCGATACTGTTTTTATAATCCTTATAAATAAGTACAATCCTCCCATCGGGCATTATGTGCAGGTTGGCTCTTTCTCCGATAATCGGAAGTTCTATATCCTCGGTATATGGAAAATAGTTTTGTGTTATGATGTTTTCTGCGTCTATATCCATTTCGACCACAGAAAAAGCCAACACGTCAAAACAGCTTCTGTAGCAAATATACAGATGGTTATTTATTGGATTATAAGCAAAATCATAGAATGTGATAAAACAATTTTCTGTATTGGGCAATTCGACAGAGGTTTCATAAAGTATTGTACCGGAAATGGCATCAATATGTTTCAGAACCAAAGCATCAATTGCTGATCCGTCAACCCAAAGACGTTCCAAAGCGAGCGTAAATAGTGTATTATTATTTTTCAGTACTTTGTATTGAAGCGGTATTCCATAATTTTGATGAGCGTTTTGTTGCCACAAAACAGTCCCATCACTCAACGATACACAACGAACAATATGCTGATTTGCTTGTTTAAAAGAGAACACAACACTATTATTGTCAAGAACAATAACATCTTCTCCAAAGGCTATTTCTACATTTTCGCTGTGAACAAGCGTGAGCGTATTGTCAGGGTTTATTCTAAACAAATAATGTGTTGAGCCACCCGAACCTGCAAACAGTGTCAAATACAAAGAATCGTTATGTGAAATTAAATGAAGGATTTCTTTTCCTGTAAGTGCTATGGGAAAGTCCAGTTGAAAATCTCTGGTTATGTTAAAATCAGAATCTGTTTGCACCAATTTGAACGTATTGCTTGCTCCCTGGAGTTTAAATGCTATTGCCTGTTCATCTTCTCCTATTTTTATCAAAGGAGTATATTTTCCGAATGCCACTTCAGAGATGAGCACATCTGCAATTGTTCCGTTTTCGAGTGTTTTATACAGCTTCAAAATTCCATTTTCAACTACCACGGTAATAATGGTTCCGTCATTTTTCTTTATGCTGTTGGGTTTTATATCTGCTCCAAATCCTTCTGAGTGAATTTCGTAAAGCTGTGTCCACTCTAATGTTTGAGCTGGTAAAAAAGGAATAGTTATAATCCAAAGCAATACGAAAAAACATATTTTTCTCATGATTTAAATTTTTTATTAAAGATAATCATTTTGATATTTATTTATTTTAAAGTATTGAAAAATAATGCATTATCAATAGATTATCTCAAAGAAGAAACAATAGATAATGCTAAGAAATCTCCCTATTTTGTGACTTCTCTTAGTTATTACGAAAATGTCGCTACAATTACTCCTGTGAAATATTTGATCCTGATCTGTTTATTTGGTGGTTTTGGATTATTTTTGACAGTTCTAAATTTTAATTTTTCGAAAAAAACAAACTCCAATGCAGCAACTACAAGACTTACTCCAATCCAATCATTATCGAAAAATTGCTTTTAAAATTTCTAAAACCCAGCATATTCTCATTAAAGTATCTATCAACGGTATCAACGGAAATTTTATTCTGGATACAGGAGCTTCCAATAGTTGTGTAGGATTTGAAAGTATCGAAAAATTTAGTCTGCAAGCCAAAAAATCTGCAACCAAAGCCTCAGGAGCAGGTGCAACAGGAATGATTACCAAAGTAGCTTCGGATAATTTACTGCAAATAGGCCGATGGAAATGGCAGGATTTTCATTTGGTTGTTTTTGATCTCTCGCATGTAAATAATGCTTTACTAGAATACAAAGCCAAACCTGTAGATGGAATTATAGGAGCAGATGTTTTGCTCAAAGGAAAAGCAATAATAGATTATGCAGGTGGTTTTTTGTATTTAAAAAAGCTATAAAACCATAAGGTTACATCCTCTGATATCTGAATTATCAAAACGGCCTAAGACCTCAAATGTATTGTCCGGGTAAAGCTTCCCTAAATCTTGTGTCGCGATAAATGAGCAGGAGTTAATATTTGCCAGATCAATTACATTAATTCCTCCTGTTTTTCCGTGTGCCACATAACTTAATGCGTCTTCTGTATCACGAATTAAAATTTGCATCCAGGGCGGACACTGAAAAATTCCGCTACCTATAGAATAAGCCTGTGATAATAATTCTGTCATCCCGTATTCGGAATGAATTGTTTTTACACCAAAACCTTCGCTTAAAATATGATGTAATTCTTCCCGAATCATTTCTTTTCTCTGTCCTTTCATTCCACCGGTTTCCATAATAATGGTATGGTTAAGCTGTAGTTTTTCTTTTTCTATGATATCGAGAAGAGCGTAGGTTACTCCAAATAGTATGGTATTTTTTTCTTCGCTTTCTAATTTTTTTAATTTAGTAATCAAAGCATCGTAATCATGCAAATAAAATCCGCTTTCCGGCCAATTGGATTGCCTGATCAAATCCTGAACCATATAGATAAGTGAAGAACCTGTACGTTCCAGATAAGATGGTAAAAGTGCCAAAACCACATAATCTTCTATATTTCCGTAAAATTCTTTAAAGCCTTTGAGGTAGCTGGCTTCATAAACAGAAACATCTGTAACCAAATGCCGGCTGGTCATTACTCCGGTAGTACCGCTGCTGGTAAAAACTTCCTGAACCACATCTGTACCGGAAACTACTTCGTGGGTTTTAAAAAACTGAATGGGTAAAAACGGAATCTGTTTTAAAGATTTTACCTGGCTTTTTTCTGTTTTCAAAAAATCACAAAAATCACGATACACAATATTGTTTTCGTATTGAAAACGAAAAGTTTTAAGTGCAATTTTTTCAAATTGTTTTTGAGAATTAATTGAAAATATTTCGGTGATAGGTATCAATTTTTTTTGCAAAAATACAAAAATTAAAACCTCATATCTCTCAAAATTTTGAGTCTTACCTGATCTCTTTTTGTTTTTAGGCTAAAAATTATGTGATTTCACTCACTACAATCCTCTCAGATTCTTCTTATTTTAGTACCTTTAAACCTTATAACCGATAATTCATTTACATTGAAAGCGACTATACAACTCAATAATAAAAGCATCATTACAGATTTATCTCAACCATTGGATATCTCGTTGCCGCTATCCAATTCTCCCGACAATCCAATTGCCTGGTATATCGATCAACCTTCTATAGAACCTGTACGATTTGGCGAGTGGATAGGTAAAGTGTCTGAGGGAAGTTCTTCTACCAATTTCAATAACATCTTTTTTAATCCACACGGACACGGCACACATACCGAGTGCCTGGGTCATATCACGAAAGATTTTCACAGCATCAATCAACATCTGGTACGATTCTTCTTTAATGCGATTCTCATTTCCATCACTCCGGAAGCAGATGGTGAAGATTTGATTATCAACCCGCATCAGATAGAAAATGCTTTAAAATCCCGTAAAACCGAAGCGTTAATTATCCGGACACTTCCGAATTTCCCTTCTAAAAAACATAGAAATTATTCTCATACCAATCCGCCTTATCTAAGTGAAGCTGCTGCAAAATATATCCGGGAAACCGGCATCCAGCATTTGTTGATAGATCTGCCAAGCGTTGATAAGGAAAAAGATGAAGGTAGGCTACTTGCCCACAAAGCATTTTGGAATGTTACAAATATAAATGAACTGAACTCCGATGCAAGAATTGATTGCACCATAACAGAATTGATTTTTGTGCCGGACTCCATCCAGGATGGCGAATACTTACTGAATCTTCAGATTGCTTCTTTTGAAAATGATGCAAGTCCGAGTAAACCTGTTCTGTATCGGATTGAGTGATATATGTTTAAAGAAAATATTTCTGTAAAACAAAAATTTCGTATAACCTATTAAAGACTATACGAAGTAATTGAATTAATAACTAAAAACAACTTTATTCCTTCTTCCGATAAGCCCAATGAAATATCTGAGGTAAAACAGTAAGTGAAAGAATCATACAGATAAGCAATCCACCTACAATCATAATAGCAAGCGGTTTCTGGATTTCGGAACCCATTCCCGAGGAAAGTGCGGCAGGAAGCAATCCCAAAGAACCCATAAGGGCAATCATCACAATCGGACGGATTCTGTCATACACTCCTTTTGAAATAGCCTCTTTGAGCCTCATTTTACGTAAGTTGTCTTTCATTACTGCAATCAGAATGATACTGTTTATCGTATTTACTCCAAAGAGAATGATAAACCCGATTCCTGCCGAAATTCCGAAAACCGTTCCCGTAAGCCAAAGCGAAATAAACCCTCCGACAAAAGCAAACGGAATCGTACTGGCTGCAATAAGTGTGTCTTTAACCGTTCCGAAATTGAAATACAACAAGAACAAAATAAGCAGTAAAACAGCGGGAACAATAACGGCTAACTGAGCTGTTGCTCTTTCCTTACTTTCAAATTCTCCTGCCCAAACTACTTTGTTTTCTTCAGGAATATGAACTTTTTCGGCTACTTTAGCTTTTGCCTCTGCAATGGTGCTTCCCAAATCACGACCTTCCACACTGAATCCGACCGCAATATATCGGCTGCTTCCGTCCCGATAAATAAAAGTCGGTCCTGTGATATAACTGATAGTCGAAATTTCCCGTAGCGGAATTTTCTTTCCCGATTCGGTCGGAATCAGAATATCTCCGATTTTTTCCTCGTCATCACGGTATTCTTTGGCAAAACGGATTCTTACATCAAACATTCGGTCTTCTTCGTAAAATGTAGTGGCTGCACTTCCTCCGATTGCCATTTCTACCACAGCCTGGGCATTTGCCATATCCACCCCGTAACGAGCCATTTTGTGGTCGTGAAGCTGAATCCGAAGTTCAGGAAGCCCGATGTTTCGATAAACATTCAAATCTTCAATTCCCTCTACATCTCTGATAGCATCAGCCACTTGGTCTGCATATTGTTCGAGTCGGAACAAATCGTTTCCGAAAATTTTAACCACAAGCGAGCTCTTAACTCCTGCTACATATTCTTCCACATTATCCTGAATCGGCTGGCTGAATCCGAACACAATTCCCGGATAAGTTTGCAACTCTGTACGCATTTCTTCGATAAGTTCCTCTTTGGATAATTTACTTTTCCATTCTTTTTCGGGATGAAGCTGAATATGGAATTCTATGTTGAAAAATCCTGTCGGGTCGGTTCCGTCATTGGGTCTTCCGACCTGGTTCAGAACAAATTTTACTTCTTCAAAACCACGGATTTTTTCCTTCATTTCTTTAGCCAAACGGGTAGATTCCTGAATATTGACACTATTCGGAAGTGTCGCTCTTACATACAAAGCTCCTTCGTTGAGCTTCGGGATAAACTCCGTTCCGTAATTCATAAAACGGATTCCGCAAACAGCAATCAAAGCAATAAACCCGAGAATAGTTGCTTTTTTATGTCTTTCGCTCCATAAAAACATTTTGTACATATAGTTTTTAAAAAACCTCGAAATGAAATTTTCCTTTTCGACTATGTTTTTACGAAGTAAAACCTTACACATCACAGGGACATAAGTGATACTCAAAATAAGCGAACCTAAAAGGGCATAACCCAAAGTAAAAGCCAATGGAGAGAACATTTTTCCTTCTACTTTTTGGAAAGAGAAAATCGGAATAAGCGCTACAATCAGGATAATCTGTGCAAAAACGATATATCCTGCCACACTTCCCGCACTTTTTTTGATGATGCCCGATTTCGACATTTTGTTGAAAACAGGCATTCCGACCCTATGGGCCTTCTTTTCCATTGCTACAAAGACGGTTTCGACGATTACGAGCGTTCCTTCCAAAAGCAATCCGAAATCGATAGCTCCCATCGAAATCAGGTTGGCAGGTAAGCCCTGAATCCTAAGCATCATAATGGCAAATAAAAACGAAAGAGGAATCACAGAAGCCACGATTACGGTTGTCCTCCAATTATACAAAAAGACAAAAACGATAACCGAAACCAAGAAAATTCCCTCCACAATATTTTTAGCTACCGTACTGACCGTAGCGTTTACGAGTTCGGTTCGGTCGATAAAAGGCTCTATTTTTACGTCTTTCGGAAGAATGGTATTGTTGAGCTCTTCGATTTTTTCTTTCAGTCTCGGAATCACATCTCCAGGATTTTCCCCACGAAGCATAACGACAACACCCTGAACCAAATCGTCTTCGTCCTGAAGCCCAACTTGTCCTAATCTCGGTTTTGCGGAAATTTCAACCTGAGCTACGTGTCTTACTAAAATCGGAGTACTTCCACGAACTTCAATCAGAATGTTTTCAATATCATCAATACTTTCCAAAAGCCCGACTCCACGAACCACATAAGCCTGAGCACCTCTTTCGATTACATCTCCTCCTACATTGACATTACTTTTTGACACCGCTTCATAAACATCTGAAGGAGATAAATCGTAATTAGCCAATTCGGTCGGATTGATTTTGATTTCGTAAATCTTTTCTTCTCCTCCGAAGCTCACAATATCAGCTACTCCCGAAACAGAAACCAATTCACGTTCGATAACCCAATCCTGAATAGAAGTTATTTCTTTGATAGGCCTGTCACTTCTGATTACGTAACGGAAAATTTCTCCCGTAGCTCCGTAAGGAGGTTCTATTTCCGCATTTGCACCGTCAGGCAGGTCAATGTTCTGCAAACGGTTGGAGGCGTATTGCTGGGCATAAAAATCATCGACATCATCATCAAAAATTACCGTAACTACAGATAATCCGAATAAGGAAATCGAACGGACATCCGTTTTTTTCGGAATGGTATTCATTTGTTTCATTATCGGAAGCGTGACAAACTTCTCGATTTCTTCTGCACTTCTTCCCGGCCATTGTGTGATGATTCTGGCTCTTGTGTTGGTTACATCAGGAAAAGCCTCGATAGGTGTATGTTTCAGACTGATAATCCCTACAACTACCAATAATCCCGTAAGAAAGAAAATGATAATCGGATTTTTCAGTGAAAAAGCAACTATATTTTGAACGAATTTTTGCATTTTTTGTTATTTGTTTATTGGTAAATTGGTTGAGTAGTTTATAAGTTGTGTTGTTCTATTTTCCTAATCAACTAATTTCCTAATTCCTCAAACACTAATAATTGGTTTTTGGTAATGATTTTTTCATTTTCTTCCAATCCGTTTTTAAGGAAAGTCGTTCCGTTTTTCTTAGATAGAATTTCGATTTCACGAGTTTCGATATTGCAATCGTCTTTGTAAACCAATACGTAATTTTTGTTGTTAAAAAAAACGATGCACGAAGTCGGTACAGCTATGGCTTTTTGGTCAAATTCTTTAAGGGCGGTAATGTCGGCTATCATTCCAGGTTTCAGTTTAAAATCTTTGTTATCCAAGACAATTCGGGCTTTCAGAACTTTTGCGTCCTGGTCCAAAACCTGTGAAATCACGTCGATTTTTCCTTTGAAAATTTCGTCGGGATACGAAAGCGTTTTGATTTCAACTTCCATTCCGTTTTTAACGTGTGCTATATCCGTGGCATAAATATTTGCCATAGCCCAAACATCATTAAGGTTTGAAATCGAAAACAGCGATTCGCCTTCATCTGTAACAGTCGAACCTGAATTGATATTTTTTTCTGTGATGATTCCCGAGGCAGGTGCTTTGATTTGGAATACGTTTTTCGTACTGCTTGCACTGTACAGACTCAGATTGTTTTCTGTTTTCTGCTTTTCGGACTCCAAAATACGAAGGTTGTTTTGAGCCTCAATCAAATCCCTGTTTGACGAAATCCCGTCTTTGAACATTTGCTCTTTAGCACTTAAATCGACTTTTGCAATTTCGATTTGAGATTGCAACGAGCTTAATTCCGCTTGAAGCGAACTCAACTCCGTACTTTGCATTTCAGCCAAAACCTGTCCTTTGGTTACAGAATCTCCCAAAGAAAAATAGGTATTTGAGATGATTCCGTTTACAAGACTTACAAAATTGATAACCTTATCAGGATTTGCATTGATACTCCCTGTCAGATGGATTCCTTCGGTAACGTTTTGTTTTTCTACGGTTGTGATTTCGATAATGCTTTTGGTCTTTTCGTTCAGACAAAATGGTTCTTTCTGAACAGCTTTGAATTCTTCCTCTTTTTTACATCCGATGAGAAGTAAAACAAATGAAAGTGGAGCGATATATTTTTTCATAGTTACGTATAGTTAATATTTTTTATTTTTTTGAGATTGCTTCGTCATTCTTCCTCGCAATGACGAATCGGATTTATAAATCTTTTCCTAATGAATAATTGAGCTCTTCTGCTTTTTGGTTTACGTCTTTTTGAGCTTCGAGTATGATTTTTTTGTTCTCTAAATAAGCGTCCATAAAATCGAAATATTCAAGCATACTCACATTTCGGGAAGTGAAGTTTTTGGTGTAATTCTCCAAAAGCAAGTCCAAATCTTTTTCGTAATCGGGTTCTATTCCGTTTATGAAATCGACAGCCTGTTGTAATGACTTGTAAGCCAAAAAGATTTCGTTTTCGATAGTAAGTACGGTTTGTTCTTTCTGCACTTTAGCATTTTCGATACTGATTTGTGCTTTTTTGATGTTTCCTTTGTTTCGGTTGAAAAAAGGCAAATCGAACGATACTCCGAACCCAACAAAATCAAGCATTGTGTTTCCGTTTCTGTCATAATTCACTCCGAAAGTCATATCGGGAATGCGTTGTGCTTTTTCGTAAGACAATAATTTATTTGAATATTCTTCTTCGAGCAAAGCCAATTTATAATCGGGACGGTTTTCTTTGGCATTTTCAACAGCCTGTTCAATGAAAATTGATTTATAAGGTCGGGTATCTTTTACAAAACCGTCATCTGTGATTTCGATGGAAACCGTAGGATTGGTACGGAGTAAAAGCTTCAGTTCTTTTTGAAGTTCGTTGGATTCACGAGTGAGATTCAGGATTTCTTTTTGAATTTCGAGTTCCTGTGCTTTTAGTCGGATGTATTCTGCTTTTGATATATTTCCTTTGTCTAACTGATTTTTGTAAGCATTGGTCAGTTTTGAAATGTTTTCAATCAGGGTTTTATGAACTTTTATAGCTTGTTGGTTGTATTGTAAATCAGTGAGTTGATTGCGAAGTTCGAGCTTTAAACCTCTTAATAAATCTTCAAAATATTGTTCAGCTTTTGAAACATCAACCTGTTCCAAAGCAATAAGTTTTTTGCGTTTTCCTGCAGTCTGAACCAATTGGTTTAATTCAAAAGCAACTTGTTTATCTCTTCCGAAATTTCCCCAAAACGGAGGAGAAGGCTCTACTCCTGTTGTTTTCCAAAGATTGACTTCACTTACCGAAAATTCGGGATTTGGCCATAATCGAGCTTGGATAACCTCTGCTTTCTGACTTTCGATATTGAGCTTTTCGGAAATCAAAAGAAGATTATTCTGCAAAAACATCGTCTCTGCTTCTTCCCGTGATATTTTAAGTGTTTCCTGTGCCTGTAATTGCAAACCGAAAGTTATACAAACACAGAATAAAAGAATTCGTTTCATTTTTTACAACATTTTCTGATGTTGCAAAAGTGATTCTATCAACCTTAAAAAGTGCTTAAAGGATATAAAATTTGGCTTAAATAAAAGTTCCCACCTACTGTGATATCTTCCAATATATTATTTTTCGGTAATCCTTTTTCGGTGTTCTGCTCCCCATTCGGCAAGACTCTCAATAATAGGCATCAGGTTTTTGCAATAAGGTGTAAGCTCATATTGTACAGTAACGGGCTGGGTTTCCAGAACTGTACGTTTTATAAGCAGATTCATTTCCATATCTTTTAATTCACGGCTTAACATCTTTCCGGAAATACCATTCACTTCCTTAAAAATTTCAGAATAACGTTTTTTTCCAAAACCAAGAGAAGACAATATGGCTATTTTCCATTTTCCACTCAGTACGTCCATTGTGTCATGAACCGCCATTATTCTTTTATTACATGCCTGATTATTACTTAATTTTTTCATTGTAAGTTACTTTGTTACTCAAATGTCACTATTACTTTTTGACAGTAAGGGACAAAAGTAAACAAATAATACAGAACTTTGTCTCATAAAAATTTTAAAATTTAAACAATGAAATTACAAGAAACCCTTAATTGGAGATATGCTGTAAAAAAATACAATAACAAAAAAGTATCTGATACAGATTTAAACACCATTCTCGACATTATTAATCTAAGTGCATCATCTGCAGGAATACAGCCTTACAGGATATTTGTAGTGGAAAACAAAGAACTTAGAAAACAATTGGGAGAAAACTCTTTTAATTCTCAAATAATAGAAGCGTCTCATTTACTTGTATTTGCTGCTTATAATAACGTCACACAAGAAATAATTAATGATTATATCGTTTACATTTCGGAGGTAAGACAAATTCCGATAGAACAATTAGCAGACTTTAAAAAATCCCTGGAAAACCATTTACTGAGCAGAACAAGTGATGAAAACTTCATCTGGTCGTCTAAACAAGCTTACCTGGCTTTAGGCACGGCTCTGATAGCTGCAGCAGAATTAAAAATAGACTCTACTCCAATGGAAGGTTTTGACAATCAGAAGTTAGACGAATTAATTGGATTAAAAGAAAAAGGGTTAAAAAGTGTAGTATTACTTTCTCTTGGTTATCGTGATGAGGAAAATGATTCTTTTGCCAAACTAAAAAAAGTAAGGCTCCCAAAAGAAGAGTTTGTAACTATAGTTTAATACTAATTCTGATTACTAAAAACATAATGAAAGATTCGTATAGAGGTGTATTTCCTCCATACGAATCTTTTCCTTTTGTAACAAAAATTAAAAGCATATAAACTCTTCAGAATATTTAAAATTTGAAACGAAATTTATGCAATCGTTGAAAATAACGGATTGAAAATATAAGAACGCAGTTTTTAAAGTTTATGAGTGATCCCGAACTTAATAATTTCATTGATGATCGGCAGCAGTTCTTTTCCGGAATCTGTTAAAGTATATTCCACCCGTGGCGGAATTTCAGGAAATGATTTTTTGTGAACAATCCCTTTTTCACATAAAAATTTCAATTGACTAATCAACATTTTTTCACTGATTCCAACAATACAACGTTTGAGCTCTCCATAACGAATAGTCCTTGTATTAATTTGAAATATGATCAACATCGTCCATTTACCTCCTATAATTTCGAGTGTTTTCCGTAAAGGACAATTTTCGTCCGAAATATTTATTTCCATTTTATTACATTGATAATCAGTTATTCTATACTTTACGTATGTACCTTACTTATTGGTAAGTACTTGTGTATTATAAAGCAAATATAGAAATTTGCAAAGTAATTCTAATTTTTAAAAATAAATATTATGTCGAAAAATATAAAAATTGTCCAATCGTATTTTAATGCTGTAGCAAAAGGAGATTTTGATACAATAGGCACCTTATTTTCAGACACTGTAGTGTGGCATCAGCCTGGAAAAGGAATCCAATCTGGAACCTATACAGGCAAAGCAGATTTGTTTGCCCATTTGGGGAATTTTATGAAATGGAGTAATGGTACGTTTGCCATAGATCATATAGAATACATTGCCGATAATGGGGATTTAGTAATAGCATCTATTAATTTTAAAGCTGAAAAAAATGACAAATCTATTTCTATGAAAGGAATTGACTTATTGCGTATTGAAAAAGATCTAATCAAAGAAGTCTGGTTGTTTTCTGAACAAATCGAAGAGGAAGACCAATTCTGGAACAGCGCTGCAAACAATTAAGTAGTATAATAAGGATTAAATTTTACCTCAAAAATATTATCCGTTTCATTTTTATAGGTTATCAGAGCGTTATGAATCGAAAAAATCCGCTGTGAAAGTACCAGTCCAAGTCCGGATCCTTGTTGGTTTTGATAGTTTTTTCCTCTGAAAAAATGAGAAAACAGGAATTTTTGTTCTTCTTCTGAAAGTGTTTTTCCTGAGTTCGAAATCAAAACTTTAAGCGAATCAGAAGCACAATCAAAAGTGATTTTTGCTTTTTGATTATCCGAATAATGAACGGAATTTATCAATAAATTCAGAAATGCCTGTTTGATAAGTGGTTCGTTTGCCTCAATAGTTAAAATATTTTCGTTGAAATTATTTGGAATGAAATTCACTTCAAAATTAAAATCGGGATAAAGGCTGTTTACTTCCGAAATGCAATCAAAAACAACATCATCAGTTCGGACAGAAGTTTTTACAATCTCTTGCCCTGCTTCGATTTTTGAGATTTGGAGTAATACATTAATAATGTTTCCGAGAGATTTTGCTTTTTGTGTCTGCCCGTGAAGCTCTGATTTTATTTGTTCGATATTGTCCTGTTTTTCGATTTTTTCGAGCTCGGAAACCAAAACGGCAATCGGAGTTTTCAGCTCATGTGAAATGTGTTGGATACTGTGTTTCTGAAACAGAAAAGCATCATTGGTCCGTTTGGTAAGCTCATTGAATTTATCCGATAAATCCTGTAATTCGGAGGTTGTGGTTTTAATTTTCAAAAGTTCATTCTCCTCGTTACTCAAATCATAGTTTCCGATTTTTTCGGTTAGTTCCGAAATGGGTTTTGCAATGATATTTGACAAATAAAATGAGATAACAAGTACAATTACAACAATAGCTACGAAAATTCCGATAAGTACTTTTTGAAGAAAATCTTTTTTAGAATATCCGAAATAGTCATAAGCTTTACTGATTCCGTAGTAGGATTTGGAGTTGTTTTCTATATAAACTCCAATCAAATCATAACTATCTTCTTTGGTTTCGATCCAATTATTGGAAACAGATAATCTCTGGAGAATTGCGCCTGATTTTGCTATATCAAGACTATCAATACTGGAGAAAATCAGCTTTTTATTCTGATCGTAAATAAGTAGTTTTTCATCATAGAAATCGTGAATATCCTGCTTATCTAGCAATAAAGAAACTTCTTCACTTATTTTATTGAATTCGTCAACCAATCCAATAGTATGTTTGATTTTAGAAAACTGCTGCTGCTGAAATTCTTCTTCGCGATGTTCCGAAAACAATATAAAAACTATAATAAGCGATAAAGCAGAAAGTACGATTACCGTACTTGAGAAATAGATTAATATTTTGTTCCTGATTTTCATTTGGTTTGTTTGGTGGAATTGTTGAATAGTGGAATGGTAAAATGGTGGATTTTTTGATTATTGGATTCCTAATTCCCCAATCATCCAATTCCTAAATTATCTTTTTTAGTTTTTAGATAGGCTATATAGCCATTTAGTTTTTGTAAAATGACTTCATACTTTTGGTTCAAGTTTGATAACACTTCTTCTGAAATATACCTGCAGTCGAAAGCACAAATTAAATGATCTTTAGTTTCTGTCAAGCTGCCTCTTGCCATTCGACAAAACTGTATATTTCCCTGATAATGAAATCTCCCGTAACCCTCCGCTATATTAGCAGTAATACTTCTTGATGAACGAATAATCTGGTCTGTCAGTCTGTATTTTTCATCATTAGGAAATTCTTTAACAAGTATAGAAATCTCATTCCTAAAATCCCTTGATAGTTTCCAAACATCTAAATTTTCAAAATTTTGATATGCCATATTTAGTTGATTGATTAAATTGGTTAAATAGGAAATCCGTTTGTTATAAATCTGTAAATTAGTAGTTTAAAAATTCTGTTTAATTAACTAATTTCCTATTTAACCAATTTCCCAATCCACTAATTTCCCAATCCAATAATTTCCTAATCACTAATATCCAAATAATATCCATAACCTATTTTGGTTTTGATGGAGTTTTTCCCGAAAGGCTTATCTATTTTATTTCGTAAAAAATTCACGTAAACTTCGATGGTGTTGGTATTCACATCAAGAGAAGTTCCCCAAATTTCTTTGATCAAATCGGTTTTTGAGATGATTTCTCCTTGGTTTTTACAAAGTCTGACTAAAATCTGATATTCTCTCGGAGTAAGCGAAATTTCCTGATTTTGCCTGACAACTTTTTTTTGAGCCGTGTTTATGACGATATCGAACGCTTTAATAATTTCCTGAGAATGGTTGTCGGATTTGTTTTGACTTCTTTTGATAAGTGAATTTATCCGTAAAACAAGTTCTTTCATAAAGAATGGTTTTGTAAGGTAATCGTCCGCACCACTGTCAAAACCTTTGATTTTATCTTCGAGTTCGTCAAAGGCAGTAAGCATCAAAACAGGTGTATGTGTATTGTAAGTCCGGAATTCCCTACACAAATCATAACCATTTTTCTTTGGCAGATTGACATCCATAACTACACAATCGAAAGTTTCTTTTTTGAGGAATCGCTCTGCTAAATCTCCGTCAAAGACACTTTCGACCACAAAATTTTCAGCCAAAAGGGCATCACGAATGTTTTTGTTAAGTGTAGTTTCATCTTCTATTATCAATATTTTCATAGTAAGCAAAGGTAGTAATTATAGTCTTGATAGCTTTTATCTTTAATTTCCTTAATAGATCACAAATCCTGTTTTAACTATCCTGCTTTTCGCAAACCCCATCTGGTTTTTATTCTTTCGTAAACGTGAACTGTCCGCCGCCTTGTTGTAAAATCATTGTCTTTTCTGCCGGATTAAACTCTAAAACTATACCTGCCTGATCAAACTTAAACTTATCTTTTTCGGTTGCTTCAAGCGGAAATGCAGATTGCCCTGTTGCCTGTGCTATCAAAGTCCTGTTATCTTTAGTAACTGTAATTTTCAAAGGAATTTGTGAAGATGAATAAACCCCCAAGTATCGATCCAGATCTTCTGAACTGACATCGAAAGTTTTAAATTCGGGAATATCATAAGGTTTACCGTAAACTGCACTTAAAACAGCAATTGAAATATCGTTGTTGTTAAAGTTCGTTCCGTTGGAAGTCAAAGCATAGGAAATATTTCCGTCTGAAAAATTGGAAAACATTGAAGTAAATCCGTCAATTCCCCCGGTGTGTCCAAAGCCGGTATTATTGTAAAATGGAATCTGAAAAAGTCCGGCTCCATAATTTTCATTCGTGGTTTTCATTTGTTCAAGGCTTTCCTTTTTGATCAGTTTCCCGCTGAACAAAGCATCGCTAAATTTTACCAGGTCGCTTGGTGTAGAAACAATCCCTCCGGCGCCTAAGGGAACAGAAATGTCTGTTTCTGGTTCAAGTTTCCAATTTTCAATAAAATGATAAGAATTACATTCATTGTTTTTCGGGTTAATTGTTCTGCCCAAATAGGTGTTTTTAAGACCAATTGGTTGGGTGATATGTTCTGTCAATAAATCTGCGTAAGATTTCTTAAAGCTCTTTTCAAGAATATAGGTCAGAAGAACATAATTAGAATTGCTGTATTCTGCTTTACTGCCGGGTTCGAAATCACTTCCTGCTTTTGTTATAATTTCCACCATTTCTTTTTCCGTTTTTGCTTTGGTATTCCAGGTCAGATAATCTTCATCATTAGTGAAATTGTGTATTCCGCTTCTGTGGTAAAGCAAATGGCTAACCGTAATTTTATCAGCATTTTTGATTGTTGGAAAATACTTATCGATGGTCTGGCTCAGGCTTAATTTCTTTTCTTCAACTGCTTTGAAAACCAAAACAGATGTAAATGTTTTTGAGATTGAACCAATCCGGTATTTTGAATTTTCGTTTGCTTTGGTATTATTTTCAACTTCAGAAAATCCTATAGATCTTGTATAGATTATTTTGCCATTTTGAGAAACCGCAACACTTCCCATAAACTTGTTGCTTGTTTCAAGTACGCCGAAATAATTGTCTAATTTGGCTCTGTCAAAATCCTGAGCAAAACCGATTTGGCTTAAAAGTCCAATTATTACTATTACAAAGAAGTTTCTTTTCATTTTGTTATTGTTTTTCATTAATATTTTATTTGTCGAAAAAATATCACACTGTTACACTTTAAACAGGTAATAAGTAAAAAACATTTTCTTTTTTTATAAAATCAGCAAAAAGAAAATGTTTTTTACAGAGCAGGTTTTCTAAAGTAAATATTAGATTGGGTTTACCATTTTAGCAATTCCAATTATTAATTGATACTTCATTTAATTAATCCTTGACGTCCATTCTGTCCCGCTAATATCTATTAATTTTACCGAATAATTTTCATTCTTGTTGATTAACAGGTCGCTCATATCAATAGTTAAATCGGCTTTTGCACCCAATGGCAGAACCAGACTATGTTTTCCCGGCTTTACCTTAGCAACATAATGATTTTGTATTTTATCGATCGGAAAATTTGAAAGATCATTGCCATTTAGAAACTTTATAACTTCATTATTATGGTTCAAAACCTGAATACCGATTAAAAAAGAACCATATACATCAGCACCTTCAGTTCTATATACTTCGAATTTCAATTGCGAATTATCTAAATTAATATTAGAAATTTCCACTTTCGGTTTTACAGATTTATTATATAAAGTCCCCCAAACTCCTCCATGAAAATATTGGTTGGTCAATAATGTTGCTCCAAAAATGAAAATAGAGAATGCTAAAACAAATGGTTTAAGATTGTTGACAGGCAACAATCCTGAACCCAGCCAATTAAACCAATTTGTTGAAGTAAAAGATATTTTTTTCTGTATAAGGTAATTGTCCAAAGAATATGAGTCGCTGCCTGTCAAGAATAAAGTGAAACCTCCGGCTAAACCTAAAATACCGATTTGCCATTCATCCAAACAGGTGGTTCCCAACCATCCGGAACCTAAAAGTATTCCCATTGCAAGCATAAATACTCCAATACTCATAAGACGGGTAAATAAACCCAACATAATGAATAATCCCACAATAGCTTCAACTATTGTAAATGTTATCATTGCAATCTGCAAATCTTCTGGATGGGTTACCAAATATTCTATGATCGGTTTTATTCCCAAAGCATTGGGTAAAAAATGATTGAATTTTTCCCCAATATAACCCGCTTCTTCCGGGTTTAATTTGTTTTCGAGAATAACTCTGCGCCAAAATGCAGAAAAGTAAGTCCAACCTATTACTAAACGCATAGATAAAGTAAAAAGCCCAGCCAGATTTGCTGGCTGTTCAACATTATTATTTTTCATTGATTTTATATTTTATTAAACATTATTTGGTATTGTTTTTCTAAGAGATATATACCAAATCTACTTTTAAACGTTTAAACAAAATATATTTAGGTGGGCTATTCCCGGTAATTATTCCTGAATAATTATTTCCGGTTTTTTTAATTACAAAGTAATTTGAATATAAGTTTCCAACCGGGTCACCACAAATAAGTTTTAACTCAAGTGTTGCCTTTACATTCGAACTTGTACTATGTTCTAAGATTGTTGGGTTTTGACATTGTCTGCTAAACTGAAATGTTGATTTTGACTTGTTAAGTGGTTTTGTATAACTAAGATCGACCGTTTTCAGTAATGATTCTTTTACAGAACAAGGAGCAAGTGAAAATAAAACCATTAGTATCAATAGGATACTTTTCAAAATTCTAATATGTGGTCTCAGTTTCATCATGGATTACAAAGATATAGTTTTTATAAAGGTTATCCCGGATATTTCATTTAATAGATGGGTTAGAATCGAAAAACAGATGCTTAGCACTCATTAATTTATACAAAGTACGAAAAACCATTTTTACGGAATATTTTATAATAATTGTATCATTTTATATTTGAGAAAGATATGAACAGGTTTAAATCCCAATTAATCCTTCTCGTGAGCTTTTTTTATAAAAATTATTTTCTTATTTTGTTCATTCATTAGTGAGCTTTTAATTATAAAACCGGTATTATAGAAACTACATCTCAAATACAAAAAAAACTAGAGCATTATTGCGCTTATCAGGATCGTTGTCATCAAGAAGTAATTACGAAGCTCCGGTCTCTCTTCGTACCTTCTGATGAAATTGACCAAATTATGGTTCATCTTATCGATAATAATTTCCTGAACGAAGAGCGTTTCTCCCAATCTTTTGCTCGTGGCAAACACCGTATAAAAAATTGGGGGAAAAACAGGATCGTAAACGAACTTAAAGCAAGGAATATTTCTGCTTACAATATTGCTCAGGGTCTTAAAGAAATAGATGAAGATGATTACCTGAACCAATTTGAAACCTCTACCAAAAAAATTTGGGAGGGAATTTCTGAAAAAAACAATCTCAAAAAACGCAAAAAATTTTGTGACTATTTTTTGCGTAAAGGTTATGAAAGCGAATTAATTTATGAAAGGGTAAAACTTCTTGAAAAAACTTCTGAAATTTAGGTTTTAGATAAGATTAGGAAAAGACAGAAAGGCAGATAATGTATAAGAGAAAATCTGAATTAATTTTCAGATGTTTATTGGCTTGATATATCATGAAAATATGGTTCATGTGAAGGAACAGATTCCGTCAAAGTAAAATTATATAGTGAAGAGGTTGGAGATAATGTGGAAAGTATTGTTTTTACTAACAATAAACTTAAAAAGTTCAAATATTATAAATTAAAATATGCGGTTATTAATTAAGCGACTATCGGTTTTATTACTCATTGGATTTCTTTTGGTTTTTTCTTTCGGGTTTATACTTCCCTATATTGGAAGCATACTGAATATTTACGAAATTACCGATGTTTTGGTTACCGGAAAAAGTTTTTTCATTATTCTTTTTATAGCTGTGCATTTTGCTATAACTGCATTTATAATCAATAAAATAAAAGTGTTAAGAGAGTGGAAAAGTATTTATGTAATACTCTTTTTTACATTATTGTATGTATTGATAACGTTCTTTTTTCGCTGTTTATTAGGGAATAAAAATTTCAGTTTCCATATAGAGTCAGTATTGATCTTATCATTAATAGCAGGTGTCTTTTACCGAAATTCAAAAAATAAAATCCAGAGGTTTCTTTCTCTGGGTTTTATTTTTGGCTTACTTGTATTAACGGATTTTTATATAATACCATTGACTGAACAACATAATTTGCACCAAAACTATACCGGAACAGCCTCTAAAAAAATAGATCTAAATGTACAGATTAAGGATAATAAAGGAAATAATTACAGTTTGTCAGAAAAAGATAAACTATACGTAATCGATTTTTGGAATAATGGCTGTTATGTTTGTTTTGAAAAATTTCCTTATCTGAAAAAACTACAAAACAAGTACCAACAAAATGATGGTGTTGAAATTCTTGCAGTAAATGTTTATCAGGATTCTTCTACCATTGCAAAGTCTGAAAAATTACTTCTGAAAACAGATAATGGTGATTTGAACAATTTTTATATTGATGAGAAATCTGTCGAAATATTTGATCTGAAATGGTTCCCCAAAACAATCGTTTTAAAAAATAATGAAATCATTTTTGAAGGGAATATAGAAACTTTGTTGATTTTTGAAAGAAAATTTTTGAAAAAATAAAATTTTAATTGGTTAACTTATCCGGATTATATCCGTAATAAGGCATTTCTTTTTCATAAAATTTTACGCCATACAGTTCTAATTCTTTTAATATAGGACTATATACTTCTTTACGAATAGGAAGTTGAACTCCCGGAGTTTTAATATTACCATTAAGTATTTGCAACGCAGACATAGCCACAGGAAGACCTACCGTTTTTGCCATCGCGGTGTAAGTCTGATCATCGCCGAGACAAACCATTTTGGAGTCTATTTGTTTTTTTTCTCCATTTAACTCATATCCAAATTTATGATACATTACAATCATATCTTTGTCATCTTTTGCCAAAGTCCAATTTTCACTAAGTATTTTCTCTAATATCTGAGCCGGAGAAGCATTTTTGATCCCTACAATTTTTTCCGGATTAAAAATATCCAGTTCTAAAAGTTTGTCCCAGATAATATCATCCTGCTCTATTCCCAAAGCCATTCTTGTTTTGAGCTCTACAGAGTCTGTAGGATGATAAGGCAGGAACAAATTGATAAAATCTCTGTAGGTAATGTATTCTGAATTATCAATAATATAAGTATCATCTGTCATTCCTAATTGTACGAACATATTCCACGCTCTGGAAAAACCAACTCTTCTTATAGTTCCTCTGTAAAGGGTAAGAATATCTTCGAGTCCATAAATCGCTTTATATTTTAATGAATCCCGATTAGCATATCCTTCGAATTTACCATAACCCTCAACTTCTAGAAATTCGGTTCTTCTGAACAATTTGTGATAGGGGATATATTTATAAGTTCCTTCTTGAATAAATTTTGCAGCACCACCCTGTCCTGCCAATACTACATTTCTCGGAGCCCAGGTAAATTTGTAATTCCACAAATTATTATCCGATTCCGGAGCGACCAATCCTCCGCAAAAAGATTCAAACAGTAACATTTTTCCTCCTTTATCTCGAATCTCATCTATTACTTTCATTGCGCTCATGTGATCGATTCCGGGGTCTAATCCTACTTCATTCATAAAAACAAGATTATTCATTACGGCATCATCGTGTAAAGATTGCATTGCATCACTTATATATGAAGCGGTTACCATGTGTTTTTTGAACTTGATACAATCTTTGGCTACCTCAAAATGCAAATGTGCCGGTAACATAGAAATCACAATGTTTGCTTTCTGGATTTCCTCCTGACGTTGTTTTTCGTTAAATATATCAAATGCGATCCCTGTTGCATTAGGGTGATTATTAATTTTTGACTGAGCCAATTCTTCTGATAAATCTCCTATTGTAAGATGTAATTTTTCTACGTCGGATTTACTCAATAAATATTGAATTAATGAAGATGCGGATCTTCCAGCCCCAATGATAAGTATATTTCTCATTTTTGTAAATTATCACACAAATGTACTGATTTGTGATATTTATACAGAATATCTTTAGTATAAAATTATGTTTGTCATTACATTTGTAAAGTACAATGACTTAAAAAATTAGGCAAAAATGAGCAAAAAAATATTAATAACTGCACTTTTTTTAGGAATATTATCCATAATTTTTGGAGCTTTCGGAGCTCATGCTTTAAAGAAATTATTAACAGATACACAACTTACAAGTTTTGAAACCGGGGTAAGATACCAAATGTATCATGCCTTTTTCCTGCTTTTTGTAGGTGAGACAAAAAAACTTCATGACGTTTCCAAAAAAAGAATTTTCATAATCACTTTATTAGGTATATTATTCTTTTCCGGTTCAATTTACCTTTTAACTCTTGGAGACCATTTCGGAATCGATATAAAAAGCTTTGGATTTATCACTCCTGTTGGAGGATTATTGCTAATTACGGCCTGGATTTGTGTTATTATTGATTTTTTGAGCTTAAAATAATAATTTTATAATATTTGAAAAGATTCTAAATATAAATTTTTACTTTTGTACTCTGTTTAAAAACATTACAACTAATAATTCTTATGGATAATAATGCTTTAATTACGAAATCGATTTCGTTAGAGGGTTTAGGTATTAAAAATGCTAAGGTTCATTATCAATTGTCACCTGATGAATTACACCAAGAGACATTAAATCTAGGGCAGGGAGTAGAGAATTCTACAGGAGCTCTTGCAATTAATACCGGTGAATTTACAGGTAGGTCGCCTCAGGATAGATTTATTGTAAGAGATGCTATTACTGAGGATAAAGTATGGTGGGGAAAAGTAAATATCCCATTCTCTCCTGAAAATTTCAATAAACTTTATGATAAAGTAGTCACTTATTTATCTAATAAAGATATATATGCCAGAGACAGCTATGTTTGTTCTGATGAAAATTATAAACTTAATGTAAGAGTTGTTACCGAAACTCCTTGGTCTAACTTATTTGCATACAATATGTTCTTGAGACCTGAAGTTTCAGAATTAGAAAATTTCACACCAGACTGGCATGTAATCTGTGCACCGGGTTTTATGGCAGATCCTGAAATAGACGGAACAAGACAGCATAATTTTGCTATTTTGGACTTTACAAGAAAAATTGCATTGGTTGGAGGAACCGGATATACAGGAGAGATCAAAAAAGGAATTTTTTCTGCATTGAACTTTATTTTACCGGTAGACAAAAATGCGCTTCCTATGCACTGTAGCGCTAACGTTGGAGAAGATGGAGATACCGCTATTTTCTTTGGTCTTTCGGGAACAGGAAAAACAACTTTGTCTGCAGATCCGGCAAGAAAACTGATTGGAGATGATGAGCATGGCTGGACAAGTGAAAATAATGTCTTTAATTTTGAAGGCGGATGTTATGCAAAAGTGATCAATCTTTCGGAAGAAAATGAACCGGATATTTTTAGAGCGATCAAAAAAGGAGCCATCTTAGAGAATGTTGTTTTTAAAGCCGGTACAAACGAAGTAGATTTTGATGATACTTCAATTACTCAAAATACACGTGTAAGTTATCCTATTTATCACATCCATAACATTCAGCCGGGATCTATCGGAAAAAATCCTAAAAATATATTTTTCCTAACTGCAGACTCTTTCGGTATTTTACCTCCTATTTCAAAACTTACTCCGGGTCAGGCAGCATACCACTTTATTTCCGGATATACTGCAAAAGTTGCAGGAACAGAAGCGGGAGTTACCGAGCCGCAACCTAATTTCTCTGCTTGCTTTGGAGCACCGTTTATGCCACTGCATCCAACGAAATACGCAGAGATGTTAAGTAAAAAAATGAAAGATAGCGGTGTAAAAGTATGGTTAATCAATACAGGATGGACAGGTGGTCCATACGGAACCGGTAACAGAATGAAATTAAAATATACCCGAGCCATGATTACTGCTGCTCTCAATGATGAGTTAGACAATGTAACATTTGAAAATCATGATGTATTCAAAATTTCCATTCCTCAATCTTGTCCTAATGTTCCGGGAGAAATTTTAAATCCTAGAAATACTTGGGAAGACAAGGCTTTATATGATATTAAAGCAAAAGAATTAGCCCAGAAGTTCAAAGATAACTTTGCTAAATTTGAAGAATTTGCAAATGAGGAAATTCTGAACGGAGCTCCTTTAGCATAGTTTTTTAAGTTATAATAAACAAAAACCATCTCAGATTGAGATGGTTTTTTTGTTAGATACAGTTTAAATAAAAAACTGTCTGGTAAACCGGACAGTTTTAAAATAATTACACTTAAAATTAAATTTTCTTTCTGTTATCGTTAGAATCGGTATCTATCAATTTGTTATATGGGTCTACTCCAGCTTCTACCGGTTCCTCATCTACAATAATGGTAATTTTATTGTTGATATTGGTAATCTTATATTTTTTATTAAACAATTCATTTTCTAATTCATATTTGCCTTTTTTGATTTTTTTTCCAAAAACACCAACTTCCACATAATCATTTAACGGATAAGATTTAATTTCCTGTTTTCCGCCTTTGTAAGACAAACTTCTCCCCAATTGATCTTCAAATTGTTGTTTTCCTTCGGCAGATGATTTATATTTTGAAACATTAAATGTAATCTCAACCTGATATTTACCATTATCCAGTTTTTTTGAAGTAACTTTTTCTACTTTATTATTATACAGCGTTATGGTTTCAAACATATCTGTGATCAAGTATTGTAAAGTATCCGGAGTCGCTTTTCTAATATGGTTTACAAATTCTATAGAATTGGTATATGGTGCTTCCTGATAAGCTACTTCTTTAATGTATCCTTTCAAAATATTATTGAATGGTTTTTCTCCTAAATAATCACTCATAGCATATAAAACCAGCGAACCTTTATTGTAATGGATATATTGCTGATTTTCGTTGTACATCAAAGGATTTTCGTATTTCCATTCAAAAGTTCTTCCTTGCAGATATTGATCCAGTGCATCTTTCAGGAATTTACGCATTTGTGGTTTTCCGTATTTGTGCTCCAAAACTTTTAGAGAACTGTATTCCGACAATGATTCCGACATTAATGTTGCTCCTTTTACATTGGCACCAATTACCTGATGGGCCCACCATTGATGTGCAACTTCATGCGAAATAACAGAAAACGGGTAATCTACCGCATCCGGTTTGTCTTCATCTACTTTTGCGATAAAACCAATGGCTTCCGAAAAAGGAATTGTATTGGCAAAAGATTGTGCAAAAGTTCCCATAGTTTTCGGAAATTCTATAATACGAACCTGTTTATGCTGATAAGGACTAAAATTTTCGGAATAATATTGCAGGGATAATTTCATCGATTCCATCATTCTGTCCAGATTATACGAATGATCTTTATGATAATAGATTTCGAGATTTATATCTTTCCATTTATCTCTTTTTACTTCATATCTTCCGGAATTAAAAGCATAGAAATTAAGCATTTTCTGATCCATTTTATAATGAAAATATCTTCTGCCGTTTTCTACCCATTCTTTTTGAAGATAACCCGGAGCTATGGCAATCTGATCTTCTGATGTACTCACCGTTGTTTCAAAAGTAATCCAGTCTGCATTATCAGAAATATAAGTATTTTGCCGGGCGTGCTCATCGTCTGTATTTGCCATTCTTTCTTTTGGAGGGAGATTGTATTTTGCCCGAATATCGTTATGCGATAATTCTCCACTTTCTGAATATCCAAAGGAAGGAAAACCAAAATTATTTAAAAATGTTCCATTTTCTATAACAGGAGATTGATCTCTTAAAAATGTATTTTCACGATTTCTCACCTCAAACTCTACCAATAAACTATCTCCGGGAAGTAATGGTTGTTCTAATTTGTAAATATCAAAAAATTGTACCGTATCCTGAGAAACCAAATTGTTCTTTTTGTCAAAAATGATCGATTTTAAATTTTTTCCATATTGTAAAAAGAGAGAATCAATAGGTTTTTGTGATTTATTCACCATAACATAATTGACTTTGGCATTATAGTTCCTTTCTTTTGGAAAAATATTCATATCTACTTTTACATCTACAATTCTCGGCTGTGCATAGTTTTCATATTTTTTATATAGCTTTTCATAATCAACTACCTGCAACTCTCTCTCCTGACTTGTATAATAAGTATTCATTTTTGTATCATGGTAATAGATCGCATATCCTAAACTTACAAATCCCAGAACTAATATAATAATCGGGATTATAATAACTGATTTTAATCTTTTACCCACCAATAATAATCTTTCTTTGACTCCTGACAGAATTCCTCTCTTCCAGAAAAGTAAAGCAATACAATAAAGAAAAGTGGTAAAAAGAAGCCAATACAACCTGTAATAAAAAAACTCTCTTACGGTTCCGTATCCATTCATATCAGAGTAATCATATCCTGTAGAGGAATTAAATCTGAAAATACTGTGTTCGATTCCGAGTTTGCTTACAAAAGGTAATATCATTTGTAAAACGATTATAGCGATAAATCCTACGAGGAAATTTTTGAAAAAATTCTGTACAAATAATGAAAAAAGAATGATTATCACATATTTGATCAATTCGAAGCCAAACAACTCTTTGATATAATGCAGGATTTCAAAATTATAATATCCGTAAAAAACCTGAACCAGTATACATGATATCATTCCTATAAACAATACAAGAATAGTCATCTTTAATAATGCTAAAAACTTGGATAGCATTAATGTCCAATTGGGAACCGCAGTAGAGTCTACCAAATAATTCATTCTGCTGTTTTGCGAATGCTGAATCAAATATCCCGAAAACAAATAAATTAATATTGTAATAAAAAAGCTGAAAAGCCCTCCTAAAAGTTCTATAACCTTCCAGGTTACCGGATAAGTACTTGTACCGTATAATTCCTGACCCAACATCATTCCGGAAATAAGAATAAAAACGATCATTAAAACCATTATAGTAATAAAAATCCAGTTTTTGACAATTACATTCAATTCAAAGTTTGAAGTATTCCAAGCTGTTTTCAGATTATTAACAAACGAATAATTAAGAGTAACTTTTGGCAGATTAATTTTGATCATACTTCCAAAATTTTCCTTGATCAATCGTTCTGCTTTTTTCTTTTTGCCAAACGTAATCGGAGAATGGCTAAAGGAAAACACAAAATATAAAACCCCATAAATCAAAAGTGAAAACCCTATCCAGATCAATCTATTATAGACAATCACATTTTCCATCGGAATATTTTTGGTATTTTGCTCTTCTATCGTCCAATATTTAGTGATATAACTTAATGCCTCATTACCAAAAGGTTCAAACAAGGCAAGCATAAATTTATCATCAACATTCATGGTCAACACGCTAATAATGCCCTGAATAATAAAAAGTAAAACAACAAATAAAAATCCTATATATACATTTCTGGTAAGCGTAACCAATGTAAAAATGATCATCCCGATAAAGAAAATATTAGGAATTACAAATAAGATATAAGTTTGAAAATAAGCCCAGATATGTATCGGTCCCAATAATTCCGGATTAGCAAACGGCAAGATAGTTGCCACTATAAACCCCAATAATACTGCGAATGTTATAATTATCGTGATAAAAAATCCACTTAGAAATTTTCCTGTCAAATAAGAAAATTTATCAAAAGGATACGAATACAATATAGTATGTGCATTGTATTTGAAATCCCGGTAAACCGTTGCCCCGATTATTGTTGGAACAAAAAAGTAGATCAGTTGTGTGATCTCTCCGATAATTCCATTTATCGCCAACGGAGAATTGACATATGTATTTGATGCCGTTGTAGCTGTTAATACATCAAAATATCCTGCAACAATTGCCATTGTAAAAAACGACAACAGAAAAAATATTGCAAAATAAATATAAAAAGACCAGTTCGTAAACCATCTTTTAAATTCGAATAAAAATATAGTTCCTAACATTATGCTCTATCTTTTTTGAGTGCTACAAAATACACATCCTCCAATTGAGGTTTAGCCAAAACAAAAGTTTCATTAGGCTGTTCGTCGCTATAAACCCTTATATTCAAAGTGTTATCCTGATTATAATTTGAAGATATAATATTGAACTTAGAATTAAAATCATCAAAATCTGCTCTTTCGATTATTCTCATCCAAATTTTTCCCTGTAATTCTATTTCGGCATCGTTTGGCGTTCCTCTATAAAGGATTTTTCCCCCATTAAGAATTGCCAACTCATGACACAATTCTTTTACATCATCTACGATATGAGTTGAGAAAATAACCGTATGATTGGTTCCGATCTCTCTCAAAACATTAAGAAAACGATGTCTTTCTGCCGGATCTAGTCCCGCAGTTGGTTCATCAACTATAATAAGTTTGGGATTGTTCAAAAGCAATTGAGCAATTCCGAAACGTTGTTTCATTCCTCCCGAATACCCGCTTACACTTTTCTTGCGAACATCCCAAAGATTGGTAACTTCCAATACTTCCTTTATAATAGCTTTCCTTTCATTACCAGAAGCGATCCCTTTAAGCTGAGCAAAATAATTCAATAACTTTTCTGCAGACATATTGGGATAAACCCCAAACTCTTGTGGTAAATAGCCTAAAATTCTTCTCAAAGAATTTTGATCCTGCATAATATCTATTCCATCAAAGGTAATTGTTCCTGAATCCGGTTGCTGCAAAGTTGCAATTGTTCTCATCAAAGATGATTTTCCTGCACCGTTTGGACCTAATAATCCAAACATTCCGGTTCCTATTTCCAAATCTAAATTGTCTAAAGCCTTAACCCCGTTTTTGTAAGTCTTGGTCAAATTATTAATTTTCAGTCCCATAGTTATAAAAGTTGATTTTATAATTAGTAGCCGAATAATTATATTGTTACACAATACCCTAAAAAACATTCTCCATATAAAATAAATTTATCCTTCTTAGCATATCATCATACATTCATAAACTTTTTAATGCAATTTCTTACTCATTAAAACTTCGTAACTTTGCAAATCAGAAAAAACACAAAAATGATAGAAGATAAAACGCCTCAGAAAACCGACCTTTCTCAATTAGGAGAATTTGCATTAATCAAGCATCTCACACAAAATTTCGAAATAAAACAAGAATCTACCACAACCGGAATAGGTGATGATGCTGCAGTTTTGGATTTCAAAGGCAAAAAAGCAATCGTTTCAACAGATTTACTCGTAGAAGGAGTGCATTTTGATCTGGCTTACATGCCGCTTAAACATTTAGGGTATAAAGCAGTTGTTGTAAACCTGTCTGACATTTGTGCAATGAATGCACGACCCACACAAATCACAGTTTCGATTGCAGTATCCAACAGATTTCCTCTGGAAGCAATAGAAGAACTGTATGCCGGAATTACATTAGCCTGCAAAAAATACAATGTAGATGTTATTGGTGGTGACACAACTTCTTCACAAAAAGGACTCATCATAAGTATTACAGCAATTGGCGAAGCTTTAGAAGAAGAATTAACCTATCGTTCCGGTGCACAAGAAACCGATTTATTAGTAGTCTCCGGCGACATTGGTTCTGCTTATATGGGATTACAGGTTTTGGAAAGAGAAAAACAGGTTTTCCTGGTAAACCCAAATTCACAACCCGATTTGGATATGTACAGCTATTTGATAGAAAGACAACTCAAACCGGAAGCAAGAACCGATGTAAAAAACATGCTGGAAGCACTCAAGATCAAACCAACATCCATGATAGATATTTCAGACGGGCTTTCATCAGAAATCATTCATTTAAGCAAACAATCCAACGTCGGATGTAATCTTTACGAAGACAAACTCCCAATCGATCCGCAACTTATCTCAACCTGCGAAGAATTCAATATAGACAGTACAACAGTAGCCATCAATGGAGGTGAAGACTATGAGCTATTATTTACCATATCAATGACAGATTTCGATAAAATAAAAGGAAACCCTCATTTTTCAATAATCGGACACATGACCCAAGTCAGTGAAGGATGTCATCTTATTACCAGAGCCAATCAAAAAATAGAGCTGATTTCCCGAGGCTGGAATGCTTTACAGGAATAAAAAACAATTTTAAAAGTGATATTTCCCGCAAATTCACGAATTAAAAGAACAGCGAATTTGTGGGGATTTTCTTAATTATTTTGTATAAATTCGTAAAAATACAATTCTCTTGGATTTTGAAAATTAATCTTAAAGCAATTATTCTTTTTTTGATCCTCTCAATGTTATTCAGTTGTAAAATCAATAGAATACACAAAGGTGAAAAAGTCGGAAAATGGATCGAAAAAGATTCCATAAACACTGATTTATATACTACCATTGGTAAATACAGAAAAGGAAAACAAATCAAAATCTGGAAACAATATGAAAATGACAAAATATTAAGAAGCGAAAAATTTACCGGTAATACTTCGATAATAACTTATTATCATAAAAACGGCAAAATTGCAACACAAGGAAAATCAAAAGAAAAAGAACTCCATTGGTATTACAGCGGACTTTGGAAATATTATGATATCAATGGAAACCTTATTTTAGTTCGCAATTACGAAGAAGGAAATCCTACTTACGAAATCGAAATCAACAGTTATTAGTGTAATCCCAAAATCTGGGCAGCTTCCCGTTTTTTTTGGCTCAAAAATTGTAACATATTGAAAGATCGGATACTAATCTATTAATCTAATCATCATCAATCATGTTACAATCCTTTTTTATACTTTGCTCCGGAGCAGATAAAGATCTGCTCAAATCTTGTTCAGATGGCGAAAAATCCAAATATGCCGGAATCGGAGCTACTGTATTTTTTACTGCTATAATGGCGTTTATCGCTTCGGGTTATGCCCTATTTACAGTTTTTGACAATCCGTATATTTCTGTCTTTTTCGGAATACTTTGGGGATTACTCATTTTCAATCTCGATAGATTCATTGTTTCCACAATCAAAAAGAGAAGCTCTTTTATAAATGAATTGCTACAGGCTGCCCCAAGAATAATATTGGCAATTATTATCGCAATAGTAATCTCAAAACCACTTGAAATCAAAATTTTCGAAAAGGAGATCAATACCGTTCTGCTCAAAGAAAAAAATGCCATGACGTTAGAAAATAAAAAAGAGATTTCTCAATATTTCCAAATAGATTTAGATAAAAACAAAGCCAAAATAGATAGCCTAAAGGCTGAAATTATTGCTAAAGAAAAAGAAGTTAACACACTTTACGAAACTTATATCGCAGAAGCCGAAGGAACTGCCGGAACAAAACTTTTGGGAAAAGGACCTGTTTTCAAAGAAAAAATCGCTAAACATAATTTAGCAAAAACAGAACTCGATACTTTACGAAAAAACAATTGGGCAAAAATTACCGAAACAGAAAACACGGTCAAAGCTTTACAAGCTGGTTTAGATCAAAAAATTACCGAAACTCAACCCGTTATTGACGGTTTCGACGGTTTGATGGCCAGAATCAATGCATTAAACAGTTTGCCTTGGTTGCCTTCATTTTTTATTATGTTACTATTTCTTGCAATAGAAACTTCTCCCATTTTTGTAAAACTAATTACTGCCAAAAGCGAATACGATTACAAACTGGAGGATCAGGAAACAATAATTATGAATATTGTTTCTCAAAACAAATACCAAAGTGAGCTTCAGAAAAATACTGATGCTGCAATTTACGATAAAGTTTATTCCGAAATAAAAGAAGACAAAGATCTATTCGAATACAAAAAGAGATCGGCCTTAGAGTTATTAAAATTTCAGGCCGATGAATTTGCTGAAAAACAGAAAAAGTCGCTTTAATTTAAAAAAAAGGCTATATCAAAGATTGAATTTTCTTTGATAAACTATTAAAGACCAAATCATAAGAATGATCAATAAGTTCAAAAACCATTTTGTCTGTTACATCTTCATTGATAGCTACTGTATTCCAATGAGTTTTATTCATATGATATCCGGGACGAATTCCATTAAATTCTGCTCTAAGTAATTCTGCATTTTCAGGATCACATTTTAAATTAACCTTTGGAGTATTAGATTCCCATTCATCAAGAGCCGACAAAGCAAACATTTTTTGTCCTACTTTAAAAACAAGTGTGTTTTCATCAAAAGGAAAATGCTCGGTAACTCCTTTTTTAGAAAGACAGTACTCATAAAATTGTTCTATATTCATCTTATAAATTATCTGGTTCTACATGGATCAAAACATCTGCTATTTCAGGTATTTCTAAAATAATAGCATCTTTGAGTCTGTGTGCGATATCGTGTCCTTCGGTTACAGAAATTTTCCCGTTTACAGTAAGATGCAAATCAACCAGATATGTCATTCCTGTTTTTCTTACGTAACATTTTTCGGTATCAAGAACTCCTTCAACTTTTAATGCAATTATTCTAATCTGATCGATAATTTCAGGATATAAATGTTCATCCAGAATTTCACCTAATGCAGGTCTGAAAATTTTATAAGCATTATATATAATGAAAAAAGAGGCCAGCAATGCAGCCCAATCATCTGCAGATTCATAACCTGATCCCATATATATTGCAATGCAAATTCCTATAAAAGCAGCGAGTGATGTTATGGCATCGCTTCTATGATGCCATGCATCGGCCTTTAATGCACTGCTGTTGCTCTCATTTCCTTTTTTGGCAGTATATCTATAGAATCCTTCTTTAAAAATAATTATGGCTCCTAGTACGATTAAAGTAAATTTTTCAGGGGATTCATGAGGAGTTTGAATATTCTGAATGCTCTCATAAGCGATTAATGTAGCCGAAACCAAAAGGAAACCAACAACGGCAAAAGTTACCAAAGCTTCTGCTCTTCCGTGTCCATATGGATGATTAGAATCGGCTGGCTTTGTAGCATATTTAATCCCAAATAATACTAAAACTGAAGAAAGAACATCCGTGGTAGACTCGATAGCATCAGCTATCAAGGCATATGAATTTCCTAAATAACCGGTAATCCCTTTTATTAAGGCTAAAAAAAAGTTTCCAATTATACTTAAATAGGTAGCTTTTATTGCAATATTTTTATTTTCGTTCATTGAAATTATTTAATACAAATGTATTCCTCTCAATCCTGGAAAGAAAATAAAATTAAAAAAATTGCATAAAAAAAACGCTCCAAAAAGGAGCGTTTTATTTTATAAACTTCAGGTAACTAAAATTATTTTACTAATTTAACTTCAACTCTTCTGTTGTTAGCTTTACCTTTAGCTGTTTTATTAGTATCAATTGGTTTGCTTTCTCCAAATCCAATAGAAGATAATCTATCTGCAGCGATACCATTTTCAATTAAGTATCCTTTTACTGCTCCTGCTCTATCTTCAGATAATTTTTGGTTAAGAGCATCAGAACCATCACTATCCGTGTGTCCTTCAATACTGAATTTAGAAGAAGGGTATTCTTTTAAAATTGCAGTAATTGACTGAAGTACCGCGAAAGTTTCTTGTTTGAAAGTAGATTTTCCACTATTAAACAAAATTGTTTTAGCATAAGCATTCAATTTAGTGATGTGTTCTTCAGTGATTTCAGGACAACCATTGTTAGCAACAGTACCCTTAACATCTGGACATTTATCATCTTTATCAAGAACTCCGTCTCCATCTCTGTCTGGCCAAGGACAACCTCCGTTTTCTTTTGGTCCAGCTACAGTAGGACATTTATCATCTTTATCTTGAACTCCGTCTCCATCTGTATCAGGACAACCAGCAAAAGCTTTTAATCCAGGTACATCCGGACAAGCATCATCTTTATCTGCAACTCCGTCTCCATCTCTGTCAGGACAACCAGCAAAAGCTGCTAAACCAGCTTCATCCGGGCAAGCATCATCTTTGTCTAGGATTCCATCTCCATCTCTGTCAGGACAACCGTTTAATTCTTTTGGTCCTGCATCATCCGGACAAGCATCATCTTTGTCATATATTCCATCACCGTCTGTATCTTTTCCTCCAAATTTGAAAGTCAGACCAGCAAAGTGCTGTAAATGGCTAGGTAATAAAGCTCTCTCGTCTGTAAAAGATTTTTTGTAAGTAGATTGTAATGCAAAACCTACTGTTTCAGTAAACCAAAAAGTAAATCCTAAACCTCCGTTTACAGTACCACCACTATGATCTCCATAGAAAGTATAACCTCCACCAATATGAAGAGAAGGGTCAAACCATTTTGAACCGATCATATCCATAAAGCTATATTTGATAACACCATCTATTCCGTAGTAAGTCAAATCTCCAGGGTTTGTTACATCGTAATCTTTTGGATTTAATTCATTTTGAGTCACAAATTTTGTTATTTTATTAACAGAACCTGTAATTCCAAAAGAGAAATTGCTTCCTAAATGTTTACTAACGTTTAAATAAGAAACTGAAGGTAGTATATTCCAGTTATCTTTTACTCTGAATGGCTGATCCAAACGGCTATCTAAAAATCCGTCTCCACCAGCACTAGTTCTTGTATCCACTGCATTAACACCAAAGGAGAATGCCCATGGATTATCACTATCTTGAGCATACGAACTTAGTCCGAAAGCCAAGAATGCGGCAGCGAAAATTTTGTTAAGATGTTTCATACTTGATTTTTTTAGTTACAAAAGTTATTTGGGCAAAAGTAAGATGTATTATCCTAATTGCAAAAGAAAATGTTAAAAAAATAATATATTTTTTTAATAATAGACTCAGTTTAAATTACTTTTAACTCTTTTCCGACTTCTACAAATGCCTGGATTGCCTTATCCAGATGATCTTTTGTATGTGCCGCAGAGAGTTGAACTCTAATTCTGGCCTTATCTTTAGGAACTACCGGAAAGAAGAATCCGATAACATATATTCCTTTTTCTAACAATTTATCTGCCATGATCTGGGATAATTTGGCATCATACAACATTACAGGAACAATTGCTGAATCTCCGTCAATGATGTCAAATCCGGCAGTTTTCATTCCGGTTTTAAAATAATTAGTATTCCATTCCAGCTGATCTCTAAGTTTAGTGTCTTTTTCTAAAAGCTCAAAAACTTTGATTGAGGCACCAACGATAGCAGGAGCTAAAGAATTAGAAAACAAATAGGGTCTTGATCGTTGGCGTAAAATTTCAATAATTTCTTTTTTGCCTGTAGTATATCCTCCCATAGCACCCCCTAAGGCCTTCCCTAAGGTTCCGGTAATAATATCTATGCGCCCTAAAACTTTTTTTGCTTCTAATGTACCTTTGCCTGTAACACCAATAAAACCAGCCGCATGACATTCATCAACCATTACCATAGCATCGTATTTGTCTGCTAAGTCACAAATCTTATCAAGTGGAGCAACCAGTCCATCCATAGAAAAAACACCGTCTGTTACAATAAGTTTAAATCTGGCTCCTGCTTCATTTGCTTTTATCAATTGCGCTTCAAGATCTGCCATATTACTGTTTTCATACCTATAGCGGCTTGCTTTGCATAGCCTTACTCCATCAATTATAGATGCGTGATTTAAACTATCTGATATAATGGCATCTTCTTCTCCCAAAAGCGGTTCAAAAACGCCTCCGTTTGCATCAAAAGCAGCTGCATATAAAATTGTATCTTCTGTCTGATAAAAGTCTGCTATTTTTTGTTCAAGAGTTTTATGAATATCTTGAGTTCCGCAAATAAATCTTACCGATGACATTCCGAATCCATGGGTATCCAAAGCGTCTTTTGCTGCCTGAATCACTTCTGGATGCGATGATAATCCCAAATAATTATTAGCGCAAAAATTAAGTACTTTTTCTCCCGAGGATACAGTTATTTCTGCTCCTTGTGGAGATGTTATAATACGTTCTTTTTTAAAAATCCCGTTAGCTTCAATTGTTTCCAGTTCTGATTGTAAGTGTTCTTTAATTTTTCCGTACATCGTATTGCGTTGTTTTTTTTAATTAAAATTTCAATAAAATTTATAATTATAATTTTCTGATATATTTTACTGTTGCCAAATGTATAAACAATTGATAAAAGAAAAAAGGCTGTATAAGTTAATATACAGCCTTTTAATTTTTCAAGAAAAGAGATTACTCTATTGTAATATTATCAATATGTAAATCATATACTGATCCACTACCAGTTTTTATAGCAAATAAACTTTGTCCTACAGTTGTACTAAGTTCAACATCTGCAATGTTTAATGTAATTTTTACCCATTGATTGGCTGTATTAATAGTCCCCGCATAAGAGTTCGTTCCGTTTGGAGGAGTTCCATTTGGTTGAAGTGCTGCTTTGTTTAAAGTAACTGCAGAAGACGCTAAATCTCCAACATTGAACACATCATATCCACCTATTGAACGGTAAACATTTAATGAAAGTGATTTAGCACTTGATGTTCCTTTTACCCAGAAAGTGATTTTAGTTGCATTTGTAGGAACTCCTTCCGGAGCTAGAGCTGTAAACACATAATCATTTGCAGAAGGAGTACCATTAAGGTGTAATGAATTACTACCGTCAATTCCTGTTCCTATTCCTTGACTTGCGTAAGGTTTAATTCCAAAAGTAGCATCTATTGAAGCTAAGAAAGTAGCATAGTCTTCGAAATCAGACCCTGCAAAAAGTAATTCCCCTGTTGGTTCTTCCGGTTCTTCTGGCTCAACTGGTTCTTCACCAATTCTAGGTTCTGTTAATTGAATATCTGTTTCGTAGCGAGAAACAAATTGAAAATCTGTATTGAACTTAGTTAGTATACCGATAATTTTACCGCTTTTTTCAGAAACCGGTTTATAAGCGTAATTTGCAAAAGAACTTGTTCTAAAAATCATTGTAATATCTGTAGCATCGGTAAGTAAGTGATTGGTTTCGCCCCCCACAACATTTTCAGAATTGTAATAATTTTGCCCTAAAGCAGAATCTGCAAATTGAACATCTGTTAATTCAACCAGTTTACCAATATTGTTGTCATTTTTGGCTTCTGTTAAGGACATTGGTCTTACCAGTTCAGACTCTGCAACTACATCACAAGTTCTGACGATGTGTTTTCTGAAATCTGCAGGTGTGATTTGACCAACGTTTCCGTTATATAAAGCTCCGATCTGAAGTGTATTGTTTCTCACTTGAACATACAATCCCTGTAATTTGACCAATACTTTTCTTCCTACATTATATTGTTGCCAGTTATTAGTTTGATTTACAGCAATACTGAATCCGATTTCCGGTTCATTTTCAGCTGTTTCAGCAGAAGCCCAAGATGTTAAATACATTACTTTATAGAAATTTCCTCCTCTGTCACTAGAGACAATTCTACCTTCTATAATATGATCTTCGGTATATAAAGTTGCTGTTGTTGTAGCCGCTGCTTTTAAATCTGCTACTGAGAAATTAGCTGTTACTAAGGATTCCTCACACTCGATTTGCGGAACTGAGTAATCATCGTCATTAACACAACCTACAAATAGCATTGAGGTAAGTGTTAATCCAAATATGGTTTTTAAAAAGTTATTTTTCATAATATAAATTATTTTATTTTTTTTAGAAATTGAAATATACGTTTAAGAAATATGTACGACCGTATCCGTAAAAATACTTAGATCCGAAAGTATTTCCGTTTGCTTTGTCTTCTGCAAGCTGCGTATAATTGGCATTTCTTGCTTGTTCAAAACCTCCTGTTTTATAAGTAACATCAAAAACATTGTTTACAGAAGCAAAGAATCCTACTGTATTTCTGTTTTTGCTGCTTACTCTCCATGATTTACCTCCTGTCAAATTTACTAATCTTATCGGATCAAATTTTTCTTGTTTTAAAATATTATGTACATTTTCCGGTGTTGCTTCTGCAATTGGGAATCCGTCAATATCTTCACTGTTTATCACAAAATTATCAGTACGTAAAATAGCTGAAATATCTGAATAATTATTATCTAAGTAATTGGCATTTACTCCAACCCACCAGAATTTAGGATCTCTATATTCTAACCCAACAGAATAAGCTGTTTGAGGTGCACTGGCTACTTTATAATTTTTCATTTTTGCTTCACCATAATCAAAAACCTGACGTTGGTTGTCTATTGATAATTTTACATTTGGGTTATTATCATAAATATATTGACCATAAGATGCAGCTGCAGTAACTTTTAATGTTGAATTAATCTGATACTCTGCTCCAAATTCTCCACCTATATTTCTTCTGTTAATTCCTGAAACGATCTCTGCAACAAATGCGTTTCCTCCAACAGATGTATTTTCTTCATTAGAGATTACAGATAATCCTTCTGCAAAATAGAATCCGATATCGGTTGCATCAGAAACTTTAGAGAAAAAACCTGTTAATTTACCTTTAAATTTAGGTGTTCTAACGATATAACTAGCGTCAGCTGAAATAATTCTTTCGCTTGTTAAATTTTCAGTAATAGCATTGTTTAATCGGGCATTATAAAAAGTATTTCTCAAAGTTGGTGCTTTGGTCATATATAATGCATTCACATCAAAATAATGACGTCCTGTAATCTTATACGTTAGTCCTCCTTTGAAACCAAAATTTTCGAAATTTAGTTTTTTGCTGTATCCTTCGGAATTATCAGGATAGTTACCATTTCTGTATAATCCTTCTCTCTGATAAGTGGATTTTGAAAAGCTTTGTGCCAAATAAAAATCAAATTTATTATAAGAGAATTTAAATTGAGTAAAAGCATCTATTACATCTGCATGCAGATTGTAGTTGTATCCGTATTTATCTCCCTCAACAACATATCTGTCAGGATTATTTAAATCTGTTTGTTGAGCATCTTCTGTTAAGAAACGATCGTAATCTTTAAAAACTGTACCTCCTAAAAGATCGGTCAGCTTTTGATAATTATTAGATTTTAATTTTCTATAAGTTACGCCTCCGTTAAGAATAATATTGTTTGACAATTGAGACATGATGTATGAATTGGCACTAAACAATTTATCGTCTGTACGATCTTCATACAATACTATTTCGCTAATTCCAGATTGTTGATTTGAAGAATAAATATTATCCCAATCAATCTGGCTATTAGCAACAAACCATGAATTACTTTCTGCTATAAAGTTCTTTTTTTCTTCATCCGTTGCTGAATCATCTAAAAAGCTAAATAAATTGTAGCTAGGTAGGTTTTTATAATAAACAGGATCTGGGTTATTTGCATTATTAAAATCGAAACGGCTGTTTGCTATACTACCATATTGGTAAGCAACATTGGTATTAATTTTAGTATTATCGTTTAATTTCCAGTAATGACTTAAAATAAAGATTGGTTCTTCAACATCTTTATCTCTGGAGTTTCTTTTTTTACCATTTTGCCATCCCCAGTATGAATTATATTTAACTCCCATCAAATCAGAAACTTCTTCTGTATTTGGAGAGTTTTTACCTCTGCTGTTTTGAGCATAAATAGAAGTAAAATTCAAACTATGATTTTCACTTATTTTCTTTTCGACACTTGCAAACAATGAATTCGCACTATAATCTGTTCCTTCAAAGTGACCTTCTTTTGCCCATCTTCTAGATCCCGAAATTACATATGCCCAACCATTTTGGTCCATTCCGGATGCATGGGTAGCCATTGTTCTCCAGCTATAATTTGTATTTGTTCCGGAAAAAGAAACTCTCGTCCCCGGTCTGTATACTGATGCTCTTGTACTGATAACCTGTGTCCCTAACGGACCCCCAAAAGTGTAATCTGAAGCAGCACTTCCCGAAGTGAACTCCTGATTTCTAGTAGCATCATTCAATCCTCCCCAGTTGCTCCATTGTGGTCTTCCGTCATAAATTTTGTCCATAGCAACACCATTGATCATGGTTTTACCATATTCGTTATCCAAACCTCTGATTCTGAATCTGGCCTGACCCCAATTGAACGCTGCCGCCTGTTGATAAACATCTCTTGTTGCCTGCAGCAAACCTGCAGTACTTTCCGAACCACTGTTATCATCACCCAAATCATTTTCGGTAATAGTTACCAAACTTAATTGTTGTTCTGCAGTAATGTCTTCATCAAATGAAATAATTCCCAAATCCAAAGGACTGGAGGTCAGATCCAATGCCAAAACTTGTCGGACATATCCCGAACTGTTAATTTCTAGCATTTGGTTGCCCACACTCACATTTTCAAAAACAAAAATACCTTCAGCATTTGTTCTACTGACTAAAGTTGTGTTCTGAATTGATGCAATAACATTTTCTAGTGGTCTTTGCGTTTTAGAGTCGACTACTTTCCCAGTAACACTGGTCTTTTCCTGACTCCAGGCAAAAACAACCTGCATCACAAATAGAATACTGATTACAAGTTTTTTCATAAATAAATTTAAAAAATTAGTTTGTTTTTGTTAAGAATAAAATTCTTAGCGGGGGCAAAGTTACATTTTTAATTAATATTATTTACTTTTGCTCCAAAGTTTGTATCAAACTTCATATTAAATTAATATCTCAAATATGAAAATTAAGTTCCTTAGTGTTGTCTTTTTTACCGTGTTACTTGTAAACTCATCGGTTGCACAAGAAAAAAAATACAAAATCCACACTGTTGCATTTTACAATGTAGAAAACCTTTTTGATACCATAAAAGGGTCAAATAACGATGTCGAGTATTTACCTAAATCCGGATGGACATCAAAAAAATACATGAAAAAACTCAACAATCTGGGTAAAGTTATTCCTGGTATCGGGACGAATGAACAACAAAAAGAATCCCCCACCATTTTAGGTGTTTGTGAAGTAGAAAATCGTTCTGTTCTTGAAGATTTAGTAAAAAACCATCAAATGATCTCTAAAGATTATGGAATAATTCATTTTGATTCTCCGGATCATAGAGGTATCGATGTGGGGTTTTTATATTTAAAAAAATATTTTAAACCAACAAGTTACAAGAATATTCCTTTGTATATATACCAAAATGAAACTCCTACTACTAAAAAAGATAAAACTTCAGATGATGAAGATAAAATCCAAACAGACAGTAGAAGTAAAAGAGTCTACACCAGAGACGTATTACTTGTAACAGGAATTCTGGAAGGCGAAGAAATGCACTTTCTGGTAAACCACTGGCCATCAAGATCAGGAGGAGAAAAAAGAAGTAGTCCGTATCGTGAAGCCGCCGGAAGATTAAACCGAAAAATAATGGATTCACTATTTGCCATCAATCCGGATGCAAAAATCATTACTATGGGAGATATGAATGATGGCACATACAATAAAAGTATAAAAACAGAAATCGGTGCAAAACTAAAAAAATCCGAAGTAAAAAAATTCGGTTTCTATAATCCGTTCGAACAAATGGCAAAAGACGGTCATGCTTCTTTATTCTGGAGAGACTCCGGAGATATTTTTGACCAGATTATTGTATCCGAACCGTTGATCAGAGAAGATTATTCTTCTCTTAGATATTGGAAAGCCGGAATCTACAACAAACCTTTCCTTATACAAAAAGAAGGACAGTATAAAGGTTATCCTCTCAGAAATTCTTCTTCAGAACCAGGATTTAGTGACCACTTTCCCGTTTACATCTATTTGATTAAAGAATACAAATAAGAAAAAAGGTTAGCAGATTGCTAACCTTTTTTTGTAAATTAGCTTAAAAAATAAAATGTCAGTTATTCCCCCATTCAACCTCAATCAATGGATTGAAGAAAACAAACACCTGCTCAAACCACCTGTTGGCAACAAAAATATTTATGTAGAATCTCAGGATTATATTGTAATGATTGTGGCAGGTCCAAATGCAAGAAAGGATTATCATTATAACGAAACAGAAGAAATATTTTACCAGCTTGAAGGTTCTATAAAAGTGCTTGTTCAGGATGAAGGCGTAAAAAAAGAATTGATCCTGAATCCGGGAGATATGTACCTCAATCCTCCAAAAATTCCGCATTCTCCGGTTCGATCAGAAAACTCTATCGGTTTGGTTATTGAGCGTAAACGTGCCGGAAAAGAATTTACAGACGGACTGCTTTGGTTTTGCGACAATTGCAATCATCTGCTCCATGAAGTGTACTTTACACTCCATAATATAGAGAATGATTTTCTTCCGCATTTTAAACATTATTACAATTCAGAAAATTTAAGAACCTGCAAAAACTGCGGAACTAAAATGGAAACCGATCCAAGATTTTTAGAAAAAAAATAATCCTTTCTAAAGAGTTGTTTCCGGTTTTCTGAACACAAAAAACTATTATTTCTAAACTCTAATCGATTAATATTTTTTTGCCTCTTATTGTTTTTCAATCCTAAAAACTACAATCTATTTCTATCCTATAAATTCGGACTAAGAAAACCCTAAAGATTCTTTCCGGACCTGATACTGTAATTAACAAAGCTCTTTACTGAAAAAACAAAAACGATTTACAATAGCAGGAAAATTAGATTCAAAATCAAATTATAAAACCTGATACCTTTCCGGAAATTGCCAATAATAATTGGTTCAATACAACTGAAAATAGTAACTTCGCAAAAAAATATTACAAATTAGCTTAAAAACGTTATAAATGACAACAGCAGCAAATCAATTTGGTATCGCAGAAGCCCTAAAGCAATTGGGAATAAAAGAAATCAACGAAGGAACTTCTACAGGCTCTAAGTGGTTTTCTAACGGAAAAATTATCGAATCTTACTCTCCGGCAACAGGAGAATTAATCGGAAAAGTAAAATCTTCGACCAAAGAAGATTATCAAACTGCTATGAAATCTGCAGAAGAAGCTTTTAAAATCTGGAGATTGGTTCCTGCTCCAAAACGCGGGGAAATTGTTCGTCAAATGGGAGATGCTTTGCGTGAAAACAAAGAAGCATTAGGAAAATTAGTTTCCTACGAAATGGGAAAAAGTTATCAGGAAGGTTTGGGAGAAGTTCAGGAAATGATAGACATCTGTGATTTTGCTGTAGGATTATCCCGTCAGTTATACGGATTTACAATGCATTCTGAACGTCCAAGCCACAGAATGTATGATCAATATCATCCGCTCGGAATTGTAGGGGTTATTTCCGCATTTAACTTCCCGGTGGCCGTTTGGTCCTGGAATTCAATGCTGGCATGGATTTGCGGAGACGTCTGTATCTGGAAACCAAGCTCAAAAACACCTTTGTGTGCAGTTGCATGCCAAAACATTATCCAGAAAGTTCTGGTAAGCAATAATCTTCCCGAAGGACTTAGCTGCTTGGTTGTAGGAAACGAATGCGGTGATTTGATCAATAACGACAAAAGAATTCCATTGGTTTCTTTTACAGGTTCTACAAGAATCGGTCGTCATGTATCCAAAGTAGTGGCAGAACGTTTCGGGAGATGTATCCTGGAATTAGGAGGAAACAATGCGATTATCGTTTCTGAACATTCTGATCTGTCTATGGTTTTGGTTGGTGCTGTTTTTGGAGCTGTAGGAACTGCCGGACAACGTTGTACAACAACCAGAAGATTGATCGTTCATGAAAGTGTTTACGATAAAACAATTACAACTTTACAAAATGCTTACGGGCAATTAAAAATAGGAAATCCTCTGGATGCCAATAATCATGTCGGTCCGCTAATAGACAAAGCTGCTGTGCAGGATTATTTGTCTGCTATTGAAAAAGCAAAAGCAGAAGGCGGGAAAATTATTGTAGAAGGTGGTGTCGTGACAGGAGCCGGATATGAAAGCGAATGTTATGTAAAACCTTGTATCATTGAAGCCAAAAACGATTTTGAAATCGTACAGCACGAAACCTTTGCTCCGGTCTTATATGTAATGAAATATAGTACGATAGAAGAAGCAATTGAAATGCAAAACAGTGTTCCACAAGGATTATCTTCTTCTATTTTCACCAACAATATGCGTGAAGCAGAATTATTCTTGTCTGCTGCCGGATCAGATTGTGGTATTGCCAATGTAAACATCGGGACTTCCGGTGCAGAAATCGGGGGTGCTTTTGGTGGAGAAAAAGAAACAGGAGGAGGACGTGAGTCCGGATCTGACGCATGGAAAGCTTATATGAGAAGGCAAACCAATACGATTAATTACGGAACTAGTTTGCCCTTGGCACAAGGAATTAAATTTGATATTTAATCTGTATAATAATTATGAAAAGGGTTTGAAGATTTTTGTTTTCAAACCCTTTTTTCGTTATAATACTTAACAACTATTTGGCAATTTTTACTGGTAAAAATTATAATTTTGATATAATTAAAAAATAAAAAGTGATGCTCAACTTCGAATTATACAATCCAACAAATTATATTTTTGGAAAAGGACAAATCTCAAAACTAAAAGATCTTATTCCGCAAAACACTAAAATCCTATTGGCTTTTGGTGGTGGAAGTATTTTTAAGAATGGCATTTACGATCAGGTTACAGAAAACTTGAAAGGTTATGAAGTAATTGAGTTCGGAGGGATAGAACCCAATCCACATTTTGAAACGTTGATGAAAGCAGTCGAAATTATAAAAGAGAAAGACATCGGGTTCATTCTTGCAGTTGGTGGCGGATCGGTAATAGATGGCGTAAAATTTATTTCGGCAGCAGTTCATTTTAATGGAAACCCCATAGATATTTTATACAAAAGATTACTTCTGAAAGACAATACAATTCCTTTTGGAACAATTTTGACCTTACCGGCAACCGGAAGCGAAATGAATTCCGGAGCTGTAGTTACCATAGCAAGTACACAAGAAAAATTATCCTTTGGAGGAGTCGCACTTTTTCCAAAATTCTCAATCTGTGACCCAACAGTCATCCAATCTTTACCTGTCAGACAAATTCAAAACGGAGTTGTAGATGCTTATACCCATGTGCTGGAACAATACCTTACTTTTCCTCAAGATGCTCTTTTACAAGATCGCATTGCAGAAGGAATTTTACAAACACTTATAGAAATTGGTCCAAAAGTGGTAGAAAATCCAACAGATCACACATTAGCATCCAACTTTATGTGGTCCTGCACAATGGCACTTAATGGGTTACTCAACAAAGGTGTCCTTACAGATTGGGCTACACATTCTATAGGTCATGAACTAACTGCATTATATGGAATTGATCACGCAAGAACTTTGGCTATAATTGCACCAAGTTTATACGAAATTATGTTTGAACAAAAGAAAGATAAGTTAGCCCAATATGGTAAAAGAGTTTTTGGACTGACCGGAAATGATGAAGAAATTGCAAGAAAAGCCATTGTGGAAACAAGAATGTTTTTTGAGAAAATGGGAATGCCCACTCAATTATCTAAATATGAATCTGATTATGAAAATACGGCTTCTTTTATAAAAGAAAGATTTGCAAAAAGAGGCTGGAATGGCTTAGGTGAAAAACAAATTGTAACTCTTGACAAAGTTGAAGCAATTGTAAAAAATGCCTATTAAAAGTAGAAAAGGTGCTTTGAAATAAAATTTCAAAGCACCTTTTGCAAAACACCAAAAACAAATTTTTAACTAACCGAAATTCTGATTTAGAATAACAACGAGAAATTTCAATTGATATTGCTTTGAAAATCTTAAAGTTAAGTTAAAATTCGTCCAGGAAAATTTCTATAGAAAATTTATTATCAAGCATGACAAAAATATTTTAACTATTTTTGAAGTCTTTAATTTTTTTAAATCAAAATACAGAAATGTCAGAATATCCAAAATTTGCAGTTATAGGAGGAGGAAGTTGGGCGACAGCGATTGCAAAAATGTTATGTGTGAATCTAAATGAAATCGCATGGTATATGAGAAACGAAGATTCTATCGAACATATCAAAAAATTTCATCATAATCCTAATTATTTAAGTTCTGTAGAGTTCAATACCGAAAAACTTAAACTTACCAGTAATCTTGATGAAGCGATAGCCTATGCTGATTATGTTATTTTTGCAATTCCATCTGCTTTTCTTAATCGCGAAATGCAAAAACTCACTATAGATATTAAGAACAAAATAATATTTTCTGCCATAAAAGGTATTGTTCCGGAAACCAGCCTGATTGTAGGAAAACATTTTCATGAAGTTTATGAAATTGATTATGACAATATCGGAGTAATAACAGGTCCTTGTCACGCAGAAGAAGTTGCCTTAGAACGGCTTTCGTACTTAACGATTGCATGTGGTGACAGCAGTAAAGCAAAAATTATGGCTACTGCACTTTCCGGAAATTACATCAAAGCAAAAACTTCAGACGATATTATAGGTACAGAATATGCTGCAATGCTTAAAAACATCTATTCTATTGCGGCAGGAATTGCACATGGTTTAGGATATGGAGATAATTTTCAATCTGTTTTGATGAGTAATGCAATTCGGGAAATGAAAAAATTTATTCGAAAAGTACACAAAATGAAACGTAACATCAACAACTCTGCATATTTAGGAGACTTACTTGTTACCGGATATTCTATATTTTCTAGAAACAGAATGTTTGGAAATATGATAGGAAAAGGTTACACCGTTCAATCTGCAATGATGGAAATGAGTATGGTTGCCGAAGGATATTATGCTGCAAAAAGTGCCTATTTGCTCAATCAGCAATATGGTGCCAAAACTCCGATAATTGATGCCGTTTATTCTATTCTTTATGAAAATAAAGATGCCAAAAAAGTTTTTAAGAAGCTTACAGAAAAATTAGACTAAACTATTTATTCGATTTTTAATTGCTTTTAGAGTAGATCATTAATTTATTCCAATAAGAGATCTTCATTTTTTACAAAAGTAAAATCAAGTACACAACATGAATATTGTTACTTGATTTACTAATGTTTTCTATACAATTTATATCAAAACGAATACTGCAGTCCTAAGCTTATATTGATTCCTTTTTTATAAGACAAAACCGTAATATCTTCATTTGTATTTTCCTGAACCCTATTGTATCTTGGATCTAATAAATTTTTTGCAGAAAAATTCAGTCCTAAATTTTTATTGAGTTTAGATTTTAAAACAAAATCCAAGCTGCCCAGCCCTTTATCTACCAGGTTTCCTTTTGTTTCGGTTCCCAAGGCATATAATCTATCCGAAAAATAAGAATACGCAAAAGTTGCCATGACAGAAGCATCGTTTCTAAATTTTTTAAAGAAACTCAAATCTGTATTTGCCAGTAAATCTGAAGCTCCTGTAAAACCTGCCTTACTATCAGTAAGATTAATATTGTAATTGGTCTCATTTCTTACTTTATCAGAATCAAGATCCTGGCTGGTTTTCATATAGGAAACATTAAACCCGAAAGACAATTTATCTTCATTATTTGAACCCAATTGCCATAATTGCTTTCTGATTTCAAATTCGGCACCAAAAACATACCCTTTATCTCCTGTATTGATGTACGAAATATCATTGGTGGAAGAAGCTAAAGTAACTTCATTAATCGGATTCTGAATATACTTTCCAAATGCTGTAAAAGAGATAATTTCTTGTTCTTTTGGAAAAATTTCCCATTTAATGTCCAGATTATAATCATCTGAAGCATACAAATCCGGATTACCCACTTTTACTTCTGTTACATCTTCGTAAACAAAATAAGCTCTTTCTTTAAACTGTGGCAAAGTATAAGTTTTACTGGCTGCCAGTCTTAAGTTTTGCTTTTCATTGATTTTATATTTCAAAATTAAACTTGGCAAGATCGTATTGTTTTCTAATTTATTTTCATTTCCGATATTATCCAATTGTGTTTTCCATGAAACATTTTGAGCAATTTGTTCTGCTCTTACTCCAATTGAAGTAGTCCATTTTTCACCCATCTGATACTCTAAATTCACGAACCCGGCATGAACAATTTGCTCTCCCTCATAAACTTGCGGTTCCAGGTTTCCACTAAAAGTTTCTATACTGAAATGTCCATTCTGAAAATTATTCTGATTTAAAAATAAATTCAAATTGTTCGGATCTAAAACAGTGTTAGATTGTGAACCGGCAATTCTAAAATTAAATTGTGTTGCTTCAAAATCACGGTTTTTTACCTTTCCCTGATATCCTATTGTTAATTTACTTTTATAATTTTCGGATTCATCTGCATTAAATAAATAATCTACAGCCGTATTTACAGCTATTTCATCTTCTTTTAAATTTTGAAAATATCTATGGTTATCGGTCGTAGAATTTACTGCAAAAACATATCCGCCCTGTGTTTCATTGAACCACAAAGTATTTTGAGTTCTATCCGGCATTTTGCTTTCAATAGTATTAAAAGAAGCTCCCCAGTTTAATCTAAATCGATTTGACAATGTATGACTCCCCAATAATTGATTGACCATCAACTGGTTTTGTTCATAAGTCCCTCTTCTTATAAATCCATTATCGTTTTCGGCAATATCTCTTAAAAAACCTGTATACTCATCGTTGGTTTGACTGGAAGAATTGACAAACAAAAAGTTATAGCTCAACTTATGATTGGCATTTATTTTATATGTAGTATTAAACATTCCTGTCGTATTGGTATTATAGGCATATTTTTTTTGTTCGAAAGATTTAAGTTTTGCCCCCTGAGCACTTACACTTTGATTAATTCCTTCTCTGTAAGTATATCCGTTTTCGAATCCGGCAGTTGCAAAAAAACTTAACCTTCCTTCTTGACCTATATCAAAAGATTTACCGAATCTTAATCCTATATTTCCGGAAAACGGAACTTGTTTTTGCGGCTTTAAACTATTTTCAAATCCGAAAGAATTGAGAGGATCTGACGGGATTTCCGTTTTAGAAAAACCCATTTCATTCCAACCCTGCTGTAGATAAAATTCGTTTTCCCCTATTGCATTTGTATTTGCAGAAACCCCAATTTCAATTTCAAATAGATCTTTTCCTTTAAAATCTTTAGAAATAATATCAACATTTCCTCCTGCAAAATCTCCAAACATTTTAGGATGATACACTTTATCTATAGAAATATACTCCACAATATCTGTTGTAAACAAGCTTAAATCGATATTCTTTTTCTCAGGATTATTAGAAGGAATTGGCAACCCGTTCATAGAAGTGGCATTATATCTGTCTCCCAAACCTCTTACATAAATTGCTCCGGTTTCTTCTTGTTTCGAAATTCCCGTAGTTTTCGTTACCGCAGTCGCAACATCACTTACTCCTTTTCTTGATAACTCCTGAGCACCTATATTGCTCTGAATACCTATTGCTTTTTGTTGTTCTATAAGTAAGGAAGCTTCTTTTTGTTTATTTACAGATGTGGTGATTACTACATCTTCTACTTTTACGCTGTTCGAAGATAATGTCTGATTGATTCTTACAGTTTCATTACTTTTTATAGTAACAGGAATTTCTGCCGTTTCATAACCCATATAACTTATTACCAAAACATGATTTCCTTCATCAACCTTCAAATTGAAATTACCATTCTCATCTGTAATCATCCCGATTGTAGAATCTTTTATTCCCACACTTGCATACGCCAGAGGTTCGTTATTAAAATCTTTATCGGTAATAACACCCGATATTGACCCTGATTTTTGTGCTATTGCTAATGAGCAAAACAATAAAGCACAGAATAAAAATTTAAAATTTATCATCTTTTAGTTTAATTTTATGCAAAGAAAAATGTCCAATGTAAACTTCGGGTTAGCCTCATATTATCGTTGAGTTGTCATAATATTAAGAGAATGTAATGAGATTAAATTACCGTTAAGAACCTAAAATGCTTTACTTTTATATTTACTTTTACAACCTAAAATCACATTATACATTCTAATGAAGAAAAAAGACATCAGAATTTTATTGGTGGACGATGAGAAAGATATTCTGGAAATAGTAGGTTATAATCTTAAACAGGAAGGTTACCAGATCATCGTCGCAAACAACGGAAAAGAAGCCATTACCAAGGCGAAAAAAGAATTGCCTCATCTTATAATTATGGATGTGATGATGCCGGAAATGGATGGGATTGAGGCTTGTGAACACATCAGGCAAATTCCCGAATTACGTAACGTAATCATAACATTTCTTACTGCGAGAAGTGAAGATTACTCACAAGTTGCCGGATTTGATGCAGGTGCAGATGATTATATTGCTAAACCTATTAAACCAAAATTACTCATAAGCAGAGTAAAAGCTTTACTTAGAAGACTTAAAGAAGAAGAAGAAAATTCTGAAACCCTCAAAATTGGTGATATAGAAATAAATCGTGAAGAATACAAAATCATTAAAGGTGATAATGAAATTATCTTACCAAGAAAAGAATTTGAGTTGTTTTATCTTCTGGCTTCAAAACCGGGAAAAGTATTTAAACGTGATGAAATTTTAGATAAAGTCTGGGGAAATGAAGTAATTGTAGGAGGAAGAACAATAGATGTTCACATTCGAAAATTAAGAGAAAAAATCGGAGAAGATCTGTTCAAAACGATCAAAGGAGTGGGTTATAAATTTGAAATCTAATCTTTTCGAAAATTTTATTACTTAAAAATGAATTTTAAAAAAACTTACAAATTTGCCGTAAAATCTGCCTTGTACGTAACCTTGTTTGCGGTAGGCTTTGCCGGTATTTTGCTGTATCTATTTATAAATATTGCAAAAAACGATTTGTATTTATTTTTATCTGTTTTCGGAGTTTCTCTTTATATCTTTTCATTTCTTGTAATACAATATCGTGTTGAGTTCTTTATTTACAGGAGAGTCAAGAAAATCTATGATGATGTGTCTTTTCTCGAATCCAGTACATTGCTGAAAAAGCCTATCACTACAGATATGGCAACACTTACTAAAGAAGTGAAAAAATTCGCCACAGACAAAAAACTGGAAATCGAAACTCTAAAGGTTCGTGAAGAATACAGAAGGGAATTTTTAGGAAATGTTTCCCATGAACTCAAAACACCTCTGTTCACAGTTCAAGGATATTTGCTCACTTTGCTGGACGGAGCGATGAACGACAAATCACTTCGTAAAAAATATCTGCAACGCGCAGAAAAAGGTGTAGAAAGACTTATTGTAATCGTTCAGGATCTGGACATGATAACCAAGCTCGAATCCGGTGATCTTAATCTCAATCCTACAAATTTTAATATTGTTGAAGTAGTTCAAAGCGTATTTGACCTGCTCGAAATGAAAGCAGAAAAAAAGAACATTATACTATCTTTTGATAACAAATATTACAAACCCATAAATGTTTTTGCCGATCGGGAAAAAATTCAGCAGGTGATAACAAATCTGGTTGTAAACGCCATAAAATATGGAAAACAAGACGGTTATGTCGAAGTAGGGATTGAAGACTTGGTAAATAACAAAATCATCGTAAGAGTAAAAGACAATGGTGAAGGTGTAGAAAAACAAAATATTTCCCGGCTATTCGAAAGATTTTACAGAGTTGATAAAAGTGGTGCGAGAACAGAAGGCGGTTCTGGTCTTGGCCTTGCAATAGTAAAACACATTATCGAAGCACACGATGAAAAAATCTACACCGAAAGTAATTTCGGCATAGGATCGGAATTTTCTTTTACGCTCGAAAAATATTAAATATTTCTTCCCAGCTTATATTATCGGTAAGATTATCTAATTCATAATACACATTTGTAATTTTTAAATCCTCACAAACAAATTCATCTTGATTCCTATAAGGTACTTTCCCTTCTTTTTGGAATTTTTTTGCTAAATATTCTTGTTCAAATTGTCCCGGAGTCGGAATAAAAAATGCTTTTTTCTCTAAAAATGTCAAATCCATAATTGTCGTATATCCGGAACGGGACAAAATAAGTTCGCTTTCGTTCAATGCGATTTCCAATTGCTCTGACGTCATATAATTATAATACATAATATGCTTTTCTTTGGAATAAGTTTGTTCTTCTTCTACCAGTCCTTTTACAAATACGATTTCTCCTTTAAATTGTTGTAACTCAACAATTAATTTCTCTTCTAATAATGTTCTTTGTGGCTCTGGCCCGGAAAGCACCACCATTAAATCATATTTTTTAGGTAATTGTCTTTTATTAAACCTGCTCAACGGACCGATATATCGGATTTTCGGATTTTCCTGGTCCAAATGCCCGAGTTTTCCGGAAAGGTTCTCCTTATCATTTACATCAGGAACCCAGCATTCATCGTATTTTTTAATAAATTTTTGATGGAGTTTACTACTTATCCATGTTGTATTTCCCGAAAGAACATTAAGCTGATGTGTGATAAATACAGAACGAACCTTTTTGCTTCTTACTCCCAACCTGTTGTCTGAAATAATTCCAATAAGATTGTGCGTTTTAACCCATTTTTTAGTTAATTTTTTTTCTCTGACAATAGCGTCTAAAATCTTTGGAGAATTTTTAATCAGTTTCCATTTAAAATTTTGTTCATTTTCAGAATATTCAATTTGGTATGAGGGTAATTCTAAGCATAAAATTTCAGGAAATTCTTTTTTAAGTAATGCCAATGCGTTTCCATCCGATGCAATAATCGGTGTAAATCCCTGAGATTGCAAAGCCTTTATTATCGGGATACATCTTGTTGCATGACCCAAACCCCAATTGAGCGGTGCGATGAGAATGTTCTTCTTATCCATAATTTTATTTTTTAGAATTTACTCTCAATCCTGTTTTTTCGTTTTTCATAATTTATTGGACTATAAAATATTTAATTGTTACAATATAAAACTATTTCCGTTCACTTATATTTCCTTAATTTTACCAAAACTTTAATTATAGTCGTGGGAAGTAAAAATAAGTTAAAAAGATTTAAAGAAAACGAAACATTTGAAAATGTATTTCAACCATCAAGAGAAGAGGTTGTAAGTGATTTGTTTGCATTAAAAGGAAATTGGAACCGTAATTTTTTCAAAAACAACAACCCGCTTGTTTTAGAGCTAGGCTGTGGAAAAGGTGAATATTCTGTAGGTTTAGCAGAGATTTTTCCTGATAAAAATTTTATAGGGATCGATATAAAAGGAGCCCGGTTTTGGCGAGGCGCAAAAACTGCTATAGAAAACGGAATGAAGAATGTTGCTTTTGTAAGGACTCAAATCGAATTGATCGATCACGTCTTTGCAGAACAGGAAGTAGATGAGATATGGATTACTTTTCCGGATCCCCAAATAAAATATAAACGTACAAAACACAGAATGACCAATTCTGAATTTTTACAATTGTACAAAAAAATCCTAAAACCAGATGGTATAATGAATCTTAAAACCGATAGCGAATTTATGCACGGATACACTCTTGGTTTGTTACACGGTGAAGGACATGAGGTTTTGTATGCCAATCATAATATATACAAAAACGAAGGTGCTCCTAAGGAAGTTACTAGAATTCAGACTTTTTATGAAAAACAATATTTGGAGATTAACAAAGCAATTACTTATATTAGATTCAAAATAAAATAACTAGATGAATTTTGCTTTGCCTTTTTTTACCGGAATCCTTACTTCCTTAATTGGCATTGCTTTGCCCGGATTGCTCAATATGACCTCTGCCAAATTGTGTATCGAAGAAGGAAAAACCCGGGCTTTTATTTTTGCGGCAGGTGCCGTTGTAGTGATTTTATTTCAGACTTTTATTGCTATTGTTTTTGCAAAATTCCTAAACAACAATCCCGATATTATAATATTGCTCCGAGAAATCGGCTTAGGAATTTTTCTAACATTGACTTTTTATTTTTTCTGGACATCCAACAAAATGAAAATTCGCCAACGAAACGAAAAACTCAAAAGTAAAAAAAGTCGTTTTTTTTTAGGAATGTTACTCTCTGCACTCAACTTATTCCCAATTCCGTATTACGTTTTTGTAAGTGTGACTTTGGCAAGCTACCATTACTTTTCTTTTGAACTTCCTTTTGTATATACATTTGTTATCGGTTCTGGATTTGGTGCCTTTCTCGCTTTTTATTGTTACATTGTTTTTTTTAAAAAATTAGAGAAGAAAACCGCTTTTTTAATCAATAACATGAATTATATTATTGGCTCTATTACCGGCTTAGTTTCTTTGCTTACCATAATTAATATCATTAATTACTATTGGTAAAATATTTTTGGTGATGAAAAATCCAGCTATAAATAATGACAATTTTTTTGAACGAGTGTACGAAATTACAAGACAGATCCCTTATGGAAAAGTAACTTCATACGGAGCAATTGCCCGTGCTTTGGGAGCAACCCGATCTGCAAGAATGGTCGGATGGGCATTGAATGCTTCTCATCTTAAAGAAGATATTCCCGCTCACCGTGTTGTAAACAGAAATGGTTTGCTTACCGGAAAACATCATTTTGAAGGTATTAATCTAATGCAGCAGCTCCTGGAAAGTGAAGGAATTATTATCAAAAATAATAAAATCGTAAACTTTGAAACCGTTTTTTGGAATCCTGAAATAAGATTTTAGCCAAA
>CAZSOC010000001.1:0-53539 GCA_964608415.1 uncultured Flavobacterium sp. | reverse complement strand
ATTTTTCTGTTCTCAAATAATGCTACCATAAAAAATGTTTGAATTTTTCTGGCTCTGTCTTTTAGTAAATCTGCATTTTCGCCTTCGTATTTTTCATCTATGGTTTGTAGCCAAAGGTTAAGCCAAATACCAAAATGTACCGGAGTGATTCCTGTTGTGAGATTTTCATCTACTACTTTATGTACATGCAATGGATTTCCCTGGTAGTTTTTTTCTCCAAAAACATGCATTGACCAAAAATGAGTAAGCTTTTGCAGGTGTTCTTCCCAATCATGAATTATATTATTAAAAATAGGCCCTATATCCTCATCTTTCCTTACTTTATTATAAAAATTATGCACTATCCAGGATATGTCTTTAGTGCTTTTAATAATTTCTTTCATGTTACATATTATAAATTATAAGAAAAATACTAACCGAAAGTGTCCAGATCAGTATATTAAAAATGATTTTGGGTTTTTGCTGTGCCAAAACCGCTCCATTAAATGACATACAAGATGCAACAATAATAAAAAGCTGAAACATCTCGAAAAAATCAGTTCCGCTTTTCAAAATAAGCATTGCGGCAATCGAGCCAATACAACTTAATCCAAGAACTCCTAAAGTACAAAATCCGATGAATCCTTTTTCAAATTGTTTTAAAGAGTTTTGATAAATTTTCATAATCATAATTTTTACATTGATGTAAAATTACGATCGTAATATGTTTGACTTTTATGAGTTGAATCATAAAAAAATCATCTGTAAACTTTTCTGTTTTCGATAATTATTTCTCCTTTTTTCTCAAGCATTTTTATAGATCTGATTACCGTTTCTACTCTTAAACCCGTTAAATCTGCTAATTGTTGTCGTGTAAGCTGTACACAATATTTTTCTGATTTTTGCATTTCTTCAACATCAAATTTCAAAAAATCAATCAATTTTAAAATACGATGTTCCGGGTCCTGAGAGGAAATTTCGGAAGCCATGATCGATTTATAATATAATCTTTGTGCCAGTCTTTTGTTTAATGCTATTGAAATCTCGGGATAGGATTTGAGCATTTCAAAAAAATGTTTTTTAGGTAAAAGAAAAATTTCAGAATCTGTTATAGAAACCGCATTTGCAGAATATTTTTTATCTATCAGCAATGGAGGTTCCCCAAAACTTTCGCCATCACTAAAAATTCCTTGAATAAATTCTTTACCATCATCATTATAATTATTCATCTTAATTTCTCCAAAACGAACCTGGTAATAGTATAATGCCTGACTCCCTTCTGAAAAAAGGGTTTCTCCTTTTGAGAAAGATTTTAAAACCGCTCCAAATTGATGCAGAATATTTTCGGGGATAACAAATTTATTCTTTGATTCCAAAATATAATTGTTTTAACAAAAACTTAATCTATTAAGCAAATAGTAAATTTAGTGTTTTTATTTTCTATAATATAACTCAAATAGCCTCCATGTGCTTCAACTATATTTTTTGATAAAGTAAGTCCAATTCCTGCTCCTTCTTTTCTGGTGGTAAAAAAAGGAAGAAATATTTTGTCCTGAATTTCTCTTTCGATTCCTTTTCCGGAATCTTCTATATGAATATAAACTCTGTTGTTTTTGGTATGTGCTCCAATTTTTATTTTTTTGAAAGTTTCATTTTGCAATGCACTCATCGAGTTGAGAATAAGATTGATCAAAACCTGCTCCATTTGCTGCACATCTACATTGATATAATATCTGAAATCTTTTTCTAACTCCAATTGGATTCCGTATTGACTCAGCTCCGGAATAATTATTTTCACTGTGTTTTCAATAAGTTCAGAAAGCAGGATTCTTTGTTTTTGCGGCGAAGGCAACATTGCTAGTTTGCGGTAACTTTCTACAAAATTCTGCAAGTGATTACTGCGATATACCATTGCACTTGCGCTTTCTTTAATATCTTGTATATCTTCTATAGAAAGTGTTTCCTGCTGCATTAATTCGTTAAGGTTTTGGGTCAAAGAACGAATAGGAGTAATTGAATTGAGCAACTCATGCGAAATAATTTTCATTAGATTATTCCATGCTTCTTTTTCTTTCTTATCAATAACCTGCTGAATTGAGTTGATTATTATCACGTAAAAATCTGTATTGAAAGTCTTGGTTTTCGAAGTTTGCAAAATGTAAGTCTGTAGTTCTTCGTTTCCAATTTTTATTTCGACCGAAGTTTTAAATTCTTCAAAATTTTTATTTTCAATAGCTTCACAAAAAGAAGGAATCTGGTTTTTTAGATATTGCCATTTAGAAACTTTTGGAACCATTAATTCTGTAGAAAAAAATTCATTCATCAAAAAAACGTTCCAACTTTCATTCTCACTCTGAAGAATTAAAACCCCTGTTTCTATAGCATCAAAAATAGACTTGTACACGAATTCTTTGGACTCAACATCAAATTGCTGGTTTTTTACATTATTATAAAGTTTAATTAAGTTTTGATAATCCGGAGCATTTTCATGTTTTGAATAATCTGCGGAAAAATCTTTGTTCAAAATGGCAAGAACTGCTTTATCATAAAAAACAAATACATTTTTTATGTAAGTGTAGATTTCTAAAATTAAAATAAAAGTTACAAATCCAATAAAAATTGAAGTATAGATGAGTTGATTGTGATATGTATAAAATCCCAATGCGATCCCTATTGTTACAATGAGAATTCTCAAAATGATATTATTGATTTTTTTATTTAACATAAAAAATTATTTAGGCGGATCCAGATCAAATTTTTCCATTCTCCTGTACAAAGCAGCCCGGGACAATCCCAGTTCTTCTGCAGATTTACTTATGTTGAAATTGTGTTTGATCAATACTCTTTCTATTGTAAATTTTTCTACATCCGCCAATTGTGCATCTGTGTTTTGGATTTCAAAAACCTCAACATCGTCCAGATCCAGATCCGAAGCTGTAATTGTACTATTTTCGCACAAAATAACTGCACGTTCGATCCTGTTTTCCATCTCCCGGATATTTCCATTCCATACATGATTCTCTATCTGCCGCATAGCAAATTCATCAAAAACAACATCTTCACGTTGGTACTTGTGTCCCATTTTATCAAGTAAAAAATGAGCCAGATCTACTTTGTCTTCCGGGATCTCACGAAGCGGAGGCAACGTAATTTCTACGGTATTAATTCTGTAATATAAATCTTCCCGAAAAAGCTTTTGAGCCACTTCGTTTTTGATATTAATATTGGTTGCCGTGATAATTCTCACATCAAGTTTCCTTTCTTTTGATTCCCCCAGTCTTGTTACCGATTTGTGCTGAATAGCCTGCAAAAGTTTTGCTTGCAGAGTAAGAGACACATTCCCTATTTCGTCCAAAAAAACAGTTCCGTTTTGAGCCATTTCCAACCGTCCCGGTGTATCTGCTTTGGCATCTGTGAATGCTCCCTTTGCATAACCGAACAATTCGCTTTCGAAGATACTGTCATGCAACGATCCCAAATCTACATGTACGAATGGCTGGTTTTTTCGATCTGAATGTTGATGAATATGATGAGCCAAAACAAATTTTCCTGTTCCGTTTTCTCCCAAAATAAGTACATTTGCCTGTGTTTTTGCTACTTTTTCTGCAAGAGCATAAGCTTTTTGAACTTTTAAGGAATTCCCAATAAAGTAGGGATTTATTTCTTTGTTTTTTTCGACTGGTTTTTTGTTTTTACGACTAAAATCTACTCCCGATTTTACAACATCTATCAGTTTTTCATTATCCCACGGTTTTAATATATAATCAAAAGCACCTAGCTTAAGACTTTCTACGGCGGTTTCTACTTTTCCGAACGCAGTCATTAGGATCACGACCGTTTCGGGCGAAAATTTCCTGATTTCTTTAAGCATATATATCCCTTCCCTCCCGTCTTCAAAACCAATTCTGTAGTTCATATCCATCAAAACAACATCTACTTTATGTTCGGATAGTTTCTGAAGTAATAATTTGGGATTGTTTACTGTAAATATTTCTTCAAAATATTTTTTCAAAACCATTTTGGCAGACAATAATATGTCTTCCTGGTCATCGAGAATAAGTATTTTGGCTTGAGTTTTTTTCATTAAAAAAGAAAAAGTTTTTTATTTATAAATAAACTGCTGTTCGTTTCCGAACAAAACTGTTCATTTTCGGACAATTTTAAAATATTTTAAATTTATATAATTCTGAATATAAACTAGTTATGAATTTTTAATTTATGGCACAAATTTGTTATACAGTATATCAAATAAAATAAATATGGACACGAAAGTTACCGGTAAAAATAGAAAAAACAAATACTTATTAGTTTTAATACCAATATTTTTGTTGATCTGTTATTTTATTTACAACGCCGCAACTGCTCAAAGAAGCCTGAATGTAAATAAAAATGAACTTACCATAAAAACCGTAGAGATGGACAACTTCGAAGATTATATTGTTTTTCAGGCAAAAGTTGAACCGTTAAACTCTATGTTATTGAATGTTATTGAAGGTGGATCTGTAAAAGAGATTTTTGTTGGTAACGGAGATTTTGTCCAAAAAGGGCAACCATTAGTGAGATTATACAATCCCAATACAGAGCTGAATTACATGACTCAGGAAACTTCTATTATAGAGCAGATAAATAATCTGAACAAAGTAAAATTAGATCTGAGAAACCAGGAACTGAATCTGGCAAAAGATCTAATCGCTATAGATCACGATTTTACCGATGCAAAAAACTTATATGTTTTGAATAAGAAATTGTACGAAGAAGAAATCCTTTCTAAAAATGAGTGGGAAAATACTCAGGAAAATTATAGGTTTCAAACAGAGCGTAAAAATATCATTCAGCAAAGTATCCAAAAAGAGAAACAAGCTAATTTAATTCAGATTTCACAAATCAATCAATCACAAAGTATCATGCAGAAAAGTTTGGAAATATTAAGAAACAACAAGCAAAATTTCCTGGTTACGGCACCTCTTTCGGGAAGGCTTTCTTCGTTTGAACCTGTTTTGGGAAAAAATTATGCTGCCGGAGAAACCATCGGAAAAATAGATGTAATGCAGGGATACAAACTATTGGCAGATGTAGATGAATTTTATCTGGATAAAATTTCTACCGGACAAAAAGGCAATATCGAACATAAAAGCGAAACCATAGAAGTAGAAGTTTCCAGAGTAATTCCGGAGATTAAAAGCGGTAGATTTCAGGTTGAGCTCAACTTCAAATCTGATAAAGAACTGGATTTAAGACAAGGATTGAGTTTTGCCGTCAGATTAATATTATCCGAAAAAACCGAAACACAGCTTATCTCAAAAGGGAGTTTTTATGAAGAAACATCAGGCAAGTGGATTTTTGTGATCGACGGCGATAAAGCGATAAGAAGAGAAATAAAAATAGGAAGAGAAAACCCGTTATATTATGAAATCACAGAAGGTCTCAAAGTAGGAGAAAAAGTTATCACTTCAAATTATAAAGATTATAAAGACATACAGGTATTAAATTTAAAATAAAGTTTCAATCAAAATAATCAATCAAAAAACGAACAGACTTAATCAATCTGAAAAAAATATTTCAAAAAAACATAAATCCAAAAGATATGATCAAAATTAAAAATCTAAACAAAATATTCCGTACCGAAGAAGTAGAAACCAAAGCGATCAACGGAATTTCACTTGAAGTAAAAGAAGGAGAATTCCTTACTATAATGGGAGCTTCCGGTTGCGGAAAATCTACTTTACTCAATATCGTAGGACTGCTGGATAGTGCAACTTCAGGCAGTTACAAACTTTTTGAAAACGAAATTGTCGGTCTGAAAGAAAAAGACAGAGCACAGATCAGAAAGCAGAATGTTGGTTTCATTTTTCAGAACTTCAATCTTATAGACGAACTTTCTGTTTATGACAATATAGAATTACCTCTTATCTACAACAATATTCCTCCTTCTGAAAGAAAAGAAAAAGTCGAAAAAATTGCAGAAAGACTATCGATTTCGCATAGATTAAAACATTTTCCACAACAACTTTCAGGAGGTCAGCAACAACGTGTGGCAGTTGCCAGAGCATTGATCAATGATCCTAAAATTATTCTGGCAGATGAACCAACAGGAAACCTGGATAGTAAGAATGGAAATGAGGTTATGGAACTGCTTACAGATTTGCACGCAAACGGATCTACAATTCTTATGGTTACCCACTCGGAATACGATGCATCTTTTTCTCAAAAAACCATTTTCATGAAAGACGGAATGATCTTATCCGAAAGAGTAAATAATAAAAACATCGCTGTTTTTGAAAAATAAATCATCAATCAAAAAAACAATTAAATCATGACTCGTTCTATAATTTTTATCACTTCACTTTTGTTCAGTATAATTGCTTCGGCACAAATAAAAGAACAAAGAAATATTTCTGATTTTTCTAAAATTACCGTTTCAAACGGAATAAAAGTTTTTTATACAGAAAGCGAAAAAACAAGCCTTATTGTGGAAACAGATGACCAGGAAAGATTAAACTTTGTAAAAACTGAGGTTTCGGGAAACACGCTAAAATTATATGTAAATGCAAGAAACACCCTTTTCTCAAAGAAAAGTAATCGTAAAAACAATAAAAAAGAAGTCAATTTTACAATTCTTAATGTTTACTTAACCGGTCCGAAACTCAGTGATTTCGATTTAAATTCCAGTGGAAACGTTGTAATTACAAACACCTTAAAAACAGATAGAGTAAAAATATCATGTTCTTCAAGCGGATCTCTAAAAGGAAAAATTGAAGCAGATGAAATGGATATAAACCTGTCATCTGCATCTACTGTGAATCTTGATATAAAAACCCGGATCTTGAATATTAAACAGCATAGTTCTTCTCTATCAAACCTCTCAGGAGAAACAGATGTTTTTACTTTAGAAGCAAGCAGTGCCTCAACTTGTAGTGCATCTTCTTTAATTTCCAAAGAAGTTTCAGTAAAAGCATCGAGTGCGGCAAATGTAAAAATACATGCGACTTCAAGCCTTAATATCGAAGCCAGTTCTGCGGCAAATGTAACTTATAGCGGTACTGCAAAAAATAATATAATCGAATCTTCATCGGGAGCAAATATTTCAAAAAAATAAGATCATGATTTCCAACTGGATCAAAATATTTTTATTTCAGATCAAAGACAACAAGTTTTTTACCGTACTTAATGTTTTGGGATTAAGTCTGGGGATTTCGGGTCTCATCTTTTCTGTTTTGTATTGGAATGATGAAAACTCCTACAACCAGTGGAATACAGAAAAAGATATGGTTGTACAGGTTGTGAACAATGTTGTAGATGATAAATATTGGCCATACAATGTTGCACCGATGGAGCAATATATCAAAGAATTTGAAGAATTAGACAGCTATTGTTTTTTTATGAATTATTATTCTAGCGGTGTAATTCAGGTTAAAAACAAAAAGGAATATCTGACCAACGTTACCGATGCTCAAAAAACTTTTTTTGAATATTTTCCATTCGAATTTATTGAAGGATCTTCAAAAACGGCTCTACAGGACGTTTCCAGCATTGCACTGGAATATGAGGTTGCAAAAAAATTATTTGGAGACAAGAGTGCTTTAGGTCAGGAAATTTCTTACAGCGGAGAAACAAAAACCATTCGGGGAGTATACAAAATTCCGGGCAAATCGTCTATTGCTCCATCTGCTGTTGTATGCAATATTTATCCCAATTTGCAACGCAATCACGATAGTTGGGGGAATTTTAACTACGGATTGATGCTCAAACTTAAAAATACTGGTCAAAAAGAAGTTGTATCAAATAAAATCCAGGATATTTTTCTTAACTATTATGCTATTCCCGGAGCAAAAGAACAGGGAATAACATTAGAAGAGTTCAAAGAAAAATATGGTCTGATAAAAACCCTTCTCGAACCGTTGACCAATGCGAGATTACATTCGCTAATCAATGGTTATCCCGAAGGAAAAGGCAATTACGAATTTTTGGTCATTATGTTGGGATTATCGGTATTGATCATGATTTTGTCTATCGTAAACTATGTAAACCTTGCAACAGCAAATGCGATCAAACGGGCAAAAGAAGTTGGAGTAAGAAAAATCATTGGAGCTTCAAAAGGAAATATCATCCTGCAATTTATTTTTGAAACCGTTATCACAACCCTCATTTCGATCCTGATTGCATTGGTTATTGTAGAGCTTACCCTTCCTTTTTATAACAATTTGCTAAATAAAACACTGGTTATCAACGGATCAGAATTCATCTTTCAATTATTTATAATATTCTTTACAGTAGTAACCCTTGCGGGAATATTTCCTGCTGTTTATGTGTCCAATTTTCGGACATTAAATGTACTGAAAGGTAATTTCGGAAGATCCAAAAGCGGCGTTTGGTTGAGAAACAGTATGCTGGTCTTACAATTTGCCATTGCATCTTTTTTCATCATCGGATCTTATATCGTTTACACTCAGGTAGATTATATGAACCGGAAAGATTTAGGATTTAGCGGAGACAAAGTCATTCAAATCAACTATAACAGTTTTGGAGGGAACTCTACACAAGAATTAGAGCAAAAATATGAAAATATAAAAACCCGGTTATTAAATATAAAAGGTGTAAAATCGGCTTCTATCGGCGTTTTTAGATTTGGAAAAGGAGCCAATTCTTCATCAAGTTATGAATACAACAACATCAAGATACAACCACAAAATATTGTTTTAGATTTTGATTTACTGGATATGCTCAATATTGAAGTTGTCGCAGGAAGAAACCTTAGTACAAAGTATGCTTCTGATACCATCAACTCTATTTTGGTAAACGAAACAGCTCTGAGCATGATGAAAGAGAAAGAACCTATAGGTAAAACATTTCTTTGGATGGGCATTCAACATAAAATTGCAGGTGTTGTAAAAGACTTTCAGCTATATGGCCCTAAAGAAAAAATCCCTCCAATGACATTTTTCCATTATAAAAACGCCGATTGGATGATTAGTAACGGAAACAGTATTTATGTAAAAATAGATGGCAAAAATATTCCTGAAACTATTGATGCTATCGAAAAATTCTGGGTTCAAAAAGTAGATAATCTTTACCCTTTCAGATATGATTTTGTAGATAAACAATATGCCCGGACTTTTGACGAATACACCAATCAAAGAAACCTGTTTACTTTATTGAATTGTGTTGTAATTCTCATTGCTCTTTTCGGATTATTCTCTTTGGCGAGCTTTTCCATACAAAGAAGAATGAAAGAAATTGCCATAAGAAAAACTCTTGGGGCAGAAACCGGAACCCTACTCAAAGAATTATCCAGACAGTACATCATTTTTTGCTGTATCGGTTTTATTATTGCAATAATTCCTGCTTACTTTTTATTAGAAAAATGGCTGCAGAATTTTGCCTACAGAATCGACATTTCGGCAATACCGTTTATCACCGGTTTTTTTGCATTATTGATTTTAACTCTGATCGTTGTGCTATCCAAAGCTTACCAGGCGACTAAAATTGATGTGCTCAAATATTTGAAATACGAATAAATATACATCATCAAACTTAAATTTCATATCAAATGATTTCCAACTGGATCAAAATATTTTTATTTCAAATCAAAAACAACAAGTTTTTTACAGCACTTAATGTATTAGGGTTAAGTCTGGGGATCTCAGGATTGATTTTTGCTATTCTTTATTGGAATGACGAACAAAGCTACAACAAGTGGAATCCTAATAAAGACAAAGTTTTTCAATCTGTTAGCCATGTTTCTGAAGATGTTTTTTGGGCAAGTAATGTAGCTCCTTTTGAACCTTATTTTAAAAATTCTTTTTCCGAATTAGAGTCATATTGCTATCTCGAAAATTGGTATTATGAAGAAATAATAGAATATAAAAGCAAAAAAGAAATCATCAAAATCACCGATGCCCAAAACACTTTTTTTGAATTCTTCCCTTTCACATTTATCAAAGGAAATTCCAAAACAGCATTAAAAGACAATAGCAGTATAGCCATTTCTAAGGAAACGGCAACCCGGCTTTTTGGAGAGGAAGACCCAATGGGAAAAGAGGTTCGTTATTCCGGAAGAACACTTGTAGTAAGAGGTGTTTATACGATTCCCGGAAAATCTTCATTAGCACCAATGGCGGTTACCAATCTTATCGATGCAAAACTGAAAGAAAATATTGACCATTGGGGGAATTTTAATTTCGGATTACTTTTAAAACTCAAAAATCCCGATGACCAAAACAAGGTCATTGCCAGGATGGAAAAGATAATGTTCGAAAACAGAGTAGTAAAATGGGCAAAAGAACAAGGATTAACTCCTGAAGAATGGTTGAAAAAAAATGGCAGCAACAGTACAAAAATAATTCTTGAACCATTGGCAACCGCACGACTACACTCTATTGTGAATGGTTATTCGGAAGGCAAAGGAAATTATCAGTTTCTCCTTATCATGGTCGGATTGTCTATTTTGATTTTGATTTTGTCTATTGTAAACTATATCAATTTAGCAACGGCAAATGCCATCAAAAGAGCCAAAGAAGTTGGAGTTAGAAAAATTTTAGGCGCATCCAAAGGTAATGTGATCAAACAGTTTTTATTTGAAACAACACTTATTACATTATTCTCCATTTTGTTATCGCTAGTAATAGTTGAGTTGTCTTTGCCATATTATAATGAGTTTTTGAATAAAAAATTAATCATTCACGGCGAACAGTTTTATCTGCAACTAATTGGGGTTTTCTTTTTTACTATTGCCGTAGCAGGAGTTTTTCCTGCAATTTATGTTTCTAATTTTGAAACGCTAAAAGTCCTGAAAGGAAATTTCGGCAGAAGCAAAAGCGGTGTTTGGCTTCGCAACGGAATGTTAATTTTTCAATTTGCCATTGCTACTTTTTTTATCATCGGTTCCTATATTGTTTACGAACAGGTGGAATATTTGAATAACAAAGATTTAGGATTTAAAGGCGAACAAGTACTTTCTATCAGATATCGAAACAATTATAATTGGAGAGAAGAAAATTATAAGGAAAAATTATTCAACAAATATTATACTATAAAAAATGAAGTGTCGAAGATAAAAGGCGTTCAGCAGGTTGCAACCGGAGCTTTTTCTTTTGGAAGTGATTCGGGTTCTTCATCCAGTTTTGAATATAATAATGTGACCATTCAAGGACAAAATATGGGTATCGATTTCGGAATGCTCGAAATGATGAAAATTCAGCTAAAAGAAGGACGGTATCTTTCAGATAAATTTGCTTCGGATACCATTAATTCTATGCTTATCAATGAAACCGCTTTGAAAATGATGAAGGAAAAAAATCCTATCGGAAAAGAGGTTAATTGGAATGACAAGAAGTTGAAAATCGTGGGAGTAGTAAAAGATTTCAATCTTTTCAGTCCACAATCTGAAGTTCCTCCGATGGTATTTTTTCATTTCAAAACAATAGATTGGATGCTTGGAAACGCCAATAGAATTCATGTAAAAGCAGATAGTGAAAATATGGAACAAACTATTGCCGAGATAGAGAAGTTTTGGATGAAAAATGTAGACAATGAATATCCTTTTGAATATGATTTTGTAGACAAAGCATATGCCAGAACCTATCAGGCGTATGTAAAACAGAAAAACCTTTTCTCGCTCTTAAACGTAATTGTAATTCTGATTGCCTTGTTCGGACTTTTTGCTTTAGCATCTTATTCTATCCAAAGAAGAATGAAAGAAATAGCCATCCGAAAAACACTGGGTGCCGAAACCGGAGTTTTACTCAAAGAACTGTCTAAACAATACGTGGTTTTTTGTTTGACAGGCTTTGCCATTGCCTTATTTCCGGTGTATTATTTACTCGGCAAATGGCTCGAAAACTTTGCTTTTAGGATCGAAATCAGTTTTGTTCCGTTTGTAGTTGGTTTTTTTGCATTATTAATTCTAACTCTAATAGTTGTATTATCTAAAGCTTACCAGGCAACGAAAGTTGATGTGCTCAAATATTTAAAATATGAATAGATATATATCATCAAACTTAAATTTCATACAAAATGATTAATAATTGGTTCAAAATATTTATATTCCAGATCAGGCAAAATAAACTGTTTACCTTACTAAACATTTTAGGACTAAGCATCGGGATATCGGGGCTTATTTTTGCAATCCTGTATTGGAATGATGAAGCTGCATATAACCGGCATAATCCTGATAAGGAATTCACCTATCAGGTGATCAATAATATGGGCGATGGTGATTTTTGGGATACCAATGTTTCTCCATTAGAACCTCATCTTAAAACAATGAGTGAAATATCCGAATACTGCTATTTATACCAATGGTATAATAATGATATTGTTGAAGCAGACGGAGTAAATATGTCTCTTACACAAATTATCAATACTCAGAAAAATATATTTTCTTTTTTTCCATTCGAATTTATACATGGATCTCCAAAAACCGCTTTAGAAGACATGCAAAGTATTGCAATAAGTGAAAATACTTCTTTAACATTTTTTGGAGCAACCAATTCTATAGGAAAAACCATCAAATACGGCAACGTAATTTATACCGTAAAAGCAGTTTTCAAAATCCCTCACAAATCTTCTATCATGCCAAATGCCCTGATCAGTACAGTAGATAGAAGTATGGAAAACGAACGTCAGCAAGGACATTGGGGGAATTATAGTTTTGGTTTATTTTTAAAAATAAAAAATCCCGAAAACATTTCCAGAGTTTCTGATAAAATCTTTGATTTATACTTCGAAAATATTACCAAAAAATGGGCAAAAGAAGAAGGAATTTCACCCGAAGAATACAATAAAAAAAATCCTACGCCAATTCCACTCTTAGAACCAATCGAAAATGTTAGACTATACGGAAATTCTTCCGGTCTCGCAGAAGGAAGAGGAAATCTTCAATTGTTGAGAATTATGATGGGAATTTCCATTTTGATCCTTTTGTTGTCGATCATGAATTACATCAATCTGGCAACGGCAAATGCTTTAAAACGAGCCAAAGAAGTTGGAATAAGAAAGACTTTTGGAGCAACAAAAAACAACATTATTCTTCAATTTTTATTTGAGACCATAATTCTCACCTTCATATCCATTCTTATAGCATTGGTGATTGTAGAATTGTCTTTACCCTATTATAATAATTTTCTCAATAAAATTTTAATTATCAACGGAAGTGAATTTTACATTCAGATCATTATGGTTTTTCTTATAGTAGTATTTCTGGCAGGAATTTTCCCGGCTGTATATATCTCTAACCTTGATGTTTCAAAAGTAATAAAAGGAAATTTCTACAGTAACTCCAGCGGAGTCTGGTTTAGAAACACCATTCTCATTATTCAATTCTCGATTGCTGCATTATTCATCATCAGCTCCAATATTTTCAACCGGCAAATAGAATTTTTAATTAATAAAAATATAGGTTTCAAAGGAGATCAGATCGCAGAAATAAATTATGTAACTAACAGTAATGACCCAACACAAGTCTATAACCGATATCTCACGGTAAAACAAGAATTATTAAAAATAAAAGGTATCAAAGAAGTATCGAACGGCACATTTTCTTTCGGAAAAAGATCTTCCTCCATTTCTGGGTTTGAGCATAATGGCACCATGATCTTAGGCAACAATATGTCTATAGATTATGGAATGCTGGAAATGATGAACATCAAAATACTTGAAGGACGAAATATCTCTCCACATATTGCTACAGATACTGTAAATGCCGTTTTAGTAAACAAAACCGCATTGCGCCAAATGAAAGAAAAAGAGATTATCGGCAAAGAGATCAACTGGAACGACCGTAAGCTCAAAGTAATTGGCGTAGTGGATGATTTTAATATTTTCGGACCACATGTCGAAATTCCTCCAATGGTATTTTTCCATTACAAAACCATCGAATGGATGCCTCGTAATATGAGACAGATTTATGTAAAAATCGATCCCGATAATATGCAGGAAACTATTGCAGATATAGAAAAGTTCTGGGTTGAGAAAGTAGATGCCAAATATCCTTTTTCTTATGAATTCGTAGAAAAACAATTTGCCAGATCTTACGAAAATTTCATCAATCAAAAAAACCTCTTTACTCTATTGAATTTTACTGTAATTCTTATTGCGCTTTTCGGATTATTCTCTTTAGCGAGTTTTTCAATACAAAGAAGGATGAAAGAGATTGCCATAAGAAAAGCACTCGGAGCAGAAACCAAAACTTTACTCAAAGAGCTCTCTAAACAATACATCGTTTTTTGCAGTATAGGTTTTATTATTGCAATAATTCCGGCTTACTTTTTATTAGAAAAATGGCTGCAGAATTTTGCTTACAGAATTGATATTTCGATAATACCGTTCATTACCGGATTCTTTGCCTTATTAATTCTAACCCTAATAATTGTATTGTCTAAAGCTTATCAGGCAACAAAAGTTGATGTGCTCAAATATTTGAAATATGAATAAAAATTTAATTTTAAGACTGGTTTTATTTTTTTCAGCACTTACTGTTTCAGGTCAGGAAATCTGGTCTTTACAGAAATGTATCGAAGTGGCTTTACAGAATAATATCGATATAAAAATCAATCAGTTAGAAATCTCCAAAGCCAAAAAAAATTATACCCATCCATTAATGGATCTTTTTCCATCACTGAATGTTAATGCAAATCACAGCTACAATTTTGGATCAACCATTAATCCGAATACCAATACAAGAGTAAGTTCTGATATTCAATGGGATGAACTATATGCCGGAGCGACTTCCGACTTATTAAATTTCAGAAACTTAGCACAATCCAAAAAACAAAAAATCAATATCGAATGGGCAAAAGCCAATGCCCAATCTATCGAACAAGATTATAAACTGCTGGTTTTAGAAAAATATTATGATGCTTTATTTACACAAGAATTATTAGAAATCCAGGAAAAACAGTTAGAAAATGCCGTTTTCAATCGCAACAGAATTCAAAAAGAAGTAGAAATCGGAAAAAAACCACAAAGCGACTGGTATGATATACAATTCAGTTTTTCGCAAGAGCAAAAAAATCTTATTTCAACCCAGCAATTATTAGAGATCCAAAAAATGATCCTGTTTCAAGTTTTACAAATCGATTTGCAAAAAACAGATTCTATTGTTCTTCAGGAAAATTTGACACGGGAAAACACGTCCGTAACATTCAATAACCCCAAAATACAAACAGCAGATCTGACTTTAAAACTTACCAAACAAGACGAGCGAATTCTCAAATCTTATAATCTTCCCCAGCTTTCCGGGTTTTATGGATTTTCCACCTTTTATTCAACACCGATCAACCAAACCGGAGTTACTGTTCCTTCTCTTAACAAACAAATTGGGGACAACAAAAATCAAAGTCTGGGATTACAACTTAAAATTCCTGTTTTCAACGGATTCAGAAATAGAAACACTATTCAATCTGCTAAAATAGAAACCGAAAAAATGAAACTCAACGTTGCTCAGGAATCATTAAAAATCGTGCAGCAAATTTCAATTGAAGAAAAAAAATACCAACAATACTTAGCATTAATTCCAGAATTAGACAATAGTCTCAACTTTGCAGAAAAAGCGTTCAAAACCAATCAGTCTAAATTCGAAAGCGGAAAAATCGAAGCAGTAATATTTATTTCAATAAAAAATCAATTATTGAATACACAGTACGAAAAACTTAAAAACAAACTTCAATTACAACTGACCCAACTTAAAATCAACTTAATCAAAACCAACGAATTATAATATCTCACATTAAAAAACTAAAATTTATCCCACTATAAACAAAACCAATTCTTTAGCTATATTTTAAGAGAATTTCGTCTTATCTTTGCAGTAATAATCAATTACAATTACGACCCAAAAGTCGCCAGGATAAATACAATGAAATTAGATAGAAAAGAAATTCTTAAAGCATTAGAAACCATTACTATTGCCGGTGAAGGAAAAAATATGGTAGAAAGCGGAGCAGTAACCAATGTACTTACTTTTGGAGACGAAGTAGTCGTAGATTTGGTTATTACAACACCTGCAATGCACATCAAGAAACGAGCAGAAGACGATATTCGCAAAACTATTCAGACTTTGGTAAATGCGGATGCAAAAATAAAGATAAACATCAAAGTTGAAACCCCGGAAAAACCGGAAATCAAAGGAAAATCCATTCCGGGAATCAAAAATATTATAGCAGTTGCATCAGGAAAAGGTGGAGTTGGAAAATCTACAGTTACTGCAAATCTCGCTGTTTCATTAGCCAAAATGGGTTTCAAAGTAGGTATTCTGGATGCAGACATTTATGGTCCATCTATGCCGATCATGTTTGACATAGAAACTGCAAAACCAATTTCGGTAATGGTCGATGGAAAATCAAAAATGAAACCCATCGAAAGTTACGAAATAAAAATACTTTCGATAGGATTTTTTACTGCACCAAGCCAGGCGGTAATCTGGAGAGGACCAATGGCCTCCAAAGCATTAAACCAAATGATTTTCGATGCAGATTGGGGAGAACTAGATTTTATGCTCATCGATTTACCACCGGGAACAGGAGATATTCATTTATCTATCATGCAATCGCTACCCATCACAGGAGCCGTTGTTGTAAGCACACCGCAAGCAGTAGCTTTAGCAGATGCCAAAAAAGGAGTCGCAATGTTCCTGTCGGATAGTATTAATGTTCCTGTCTTAGGAATTATAGAAAATATGGCTTATTTTACTCCCGAAGAATTACCAAACAACAAATATTACATCTTTGGAAAAGAAGGAGCGCAAAATCTGGCAGAAGACCTCCAGGTTCCGTTTTTAGGAGAAGTACCGATTGTTCAATCTATTCGGGAAGCCGGAGATTATGGCCGTCCGGCAGCATTACAAACCGCATCGGTAATAGAGAAAGTATTCGAAGAAATTACAAGAAATGTAGTACAGGAAACTGTAAACAGAAACAGCAGTCTGCCTCCCACAGAAGCCATAAAGATCACAACAATGGCAGGTTGTTCTGCAGTAAAAAAATAAATTCGTATCTTTTGGAGTTCAAGCTTCAAAAAAACAAATATTCAAAACAATGATGATGAATACAGAAGAATTAATAAGCAATATAGAAAAAGCGTTAGCAGAAATCCGTCCATTTCTCAACTCAGATGGCGGAGATATTTCGCTTATTTCCATCGAAAACGGCAAACATGTAACAGTCAAACTCGAAGGTGCATGTACCGCATGCAGCGTAAACCAGATGACACTCAAGGCCGGAGTAGAAACCACCATCAAAAAATACGCACCACAAATAGAAACTGTGGTCAATATTGCATAAAACAATAACAAAATGATTGGGGTGTGACCACAAGGGTCGGGCTTTCGGCTATATCTTTTTCTGTTCCACGATATTCCACAAAAAAAGGATGCCGCCTCTATCCCTCACGCAAATTACGTATCAAAAAAAATCAGTACAAATATTCTCAAATCATTTTCACAAAAGATATACAACAAAATGATAGAAACAGACATATTGATCATTGGAGCAGGTCCAACAGGACTATTTACCGTTTTCGAAGCAGGATTACTCAAACTGAAATGTCACATTATAGACTCGCTTCCACAACCAGGAGGACAACTCACAGAATTATATCCCAAAAAACCTATTTTTGATATTCCTGGATTTCCAGAAGTTTTAGCCGGAGATCTTATCACCAACCTAATGAATCAGATCAAACAATTTCAACCCGGGTTTACTCTAGGCGAAACTGCTGAAACTATCGAAAAATTAGAAGACGAAAGTTTTATTGTTACGACCAACGAAGGAACAAAGCACCATGCAAAAGCTATAGCTATTGCTGGAGGTTTGGGAACATTTGAACCAAGAAAACCTATCTTAAAAGATTTGGAATTTTACGAAAAAGAAGATCGGGGTGTTGACTATTTTATCAAAGATCCTGAAAAATACAGAGGTAAAAAAATAGTGATTTCCGGTGGTGGAGATTCTGCTTTAGACTGGAGTATCTTTTTGTCCAATGTAGCAGATTCGGTTACTTTGGTACACAGACGAAACGAATTTCGTGGTGCTTTAGATTCTGTTGAAAAAGTACAGGAGTTAAAATCTTCCGGGAAAATAAAACTGATCACTCCCGCAGAAGTTATAGGTTTCAAAGGTTCAGAACGAATAGAATCAGTCGATATAGAGATAAACGGAGCAAGAATGAATGTCGAAACCGATTATTTTATTCCGTTGTTTGGACTTACACCAAAATTAGGAGCGATTGCAAATTGGGGATTAGAAATCGAAAAAAATGCGATAAAAGTCGATAATTCGCTCGATTATCAAACCAACATCCCGGGAATTTACGCCATTGGAGACGTAAATACTTATCCGGGGAAACTCAAACTTATCTTATGTGGTTTCCACGAAGCAACATTAATGTGTCAAAGCGTTTATCAACGTATGAATCCCGGAAAAAAATATGTGCTCAAATACACCACTGTTTCCGGAGTTGACGGATTTGACGGAACCCGAAAAGAAGCAGAAAAAGCAGTTGTTAAATCAATCGATTAATTTTTTTGATCATATCAAAATGGACATTAACATCACCATCATCGATAGAGAAGGAACAGAACACATAGTTCAGGCACCAACCGATATGAACATGAATATCATGGAACTGGTTCGTGCTTACGAACTCGCTCCCGAAGGAACAATAGGAATTTGTGGTGGAATGGCAATGTGTGCTTCGTGCCAATGCTATGTTTTAAATGATGTAGAACTTCCGGAAAAAAATCCCGATGAAGAAGCGATGCTTTGGGAAGCTTTCAATGTTAAAGAAAACTCCCGTTTAGGTTGTCAAATTCATATCACGAAAGAGATTGACGGTTTGGAGATTGAGTTAGCTCCCGAATATTAGAAATTATTTAAATTCAGGTACCATTCCAAAGAGTGAAATTTAACCTGTGTATTGTTGTTTATTAATTTTTTCTATATTTGAAATAAAAAATGTCCTTCAAAAAACACATTTTTGTACTCATATCATTCGTATTTGCATTTGCTTCAGAAGCTCAGGTTACAACTTCAGATTTTGATAAAATTGTAGAATCTGAAACGAAATCGGCCTCCGGAACGATGTTTTTTTCTACAAATCCCAATACAGAAAATTATGATATGATCCATCAAAAATTAGAATTTATTGTAGATCCCAATCAATATTTTATTACCGGAAAAATAACTTCAACTTTCAAAGCTTTGTCTGATATGACAACAGTATATTTTGATTTGACTAACGAACTTAATGTTTCTTCTGTAAAACAAAATGGGTCAAACCTTACTTTCGTTCAAAACGATAATAATGAATTGATCATAACATTGCCCTCAGCATTATTAACCAACAATACAGCTATAGTTGAAATTGAATATTCCGGAATGCCATCAAGCGGAGAAGATGCCTTTACTGTGTCGGATCATGATGGAATTCCCGTTCTATATACCTTATCCGAACCTTACGGAGCAAGAGATTGGTGGCCCTGCAAACAGGATCTCAACGATAAAATAGACAGTATTGACGTTTATATTACTGCTCCTTCAATTTATACTTCTGTTTCGAACGGAGTTGAAATCAGTAAAGTAAATAATGGTGAAAATACAATTACTCATTTTAAACATAATTTTCCAATTCCTGCTTATCTGGTTGCTATTGCAGTTACCAATTATCAGATTTATAACCAGGAAGCAGGAACTGAACCCAATGAATTTCCAATTGTAAATTATATCTACCCGGAAAATTTCCTGCAAGTACAACAACAACTGGCGGTAACTTTACCTATTATGGACCTCTACGAGACACTTTTTGAAACTTATCCCTATTCCTCAGAAAAATATGGTCATGCGCAATTTGGCTGGGGAGGTGGTATGGAGCACACAACCGTTTCGTTTATGGGAAGCTTCGGCAGGGAATTAATTGCTCACGAATTAGCCCATCAGTGGTTCGGAAATAAAATTACTTGTGCTTCATGGAATGATATCTGGCTCAACGAAGGTTTTGCTACTTATTTATCGGGGTTGGTTGTAGAACATCTTGATGGAAATACCCAATTTATCAATTGGAAAAACAGCAAATGCATGAATATCATTTCCCAGCCTGATGGATCATTGTATGTTCCGGAAACAGACATACTTAATGTAAACCGTATTTTCAATTCGAGATTAAGCTATAACAAAGGTTCGATGGTAGTGCATATGCTACGCCATATTTTGGGAGATGACAATTTTTATTTGGCTTTAAAAAATTATTTGGCAGATGATAATCTGGCTTATGCCTACGCAAATACTTCGCAATTACAATCTCATATAGAAGAGGTTCATGGCACAAGTATGCAATACTTTTTTGAAGATTGGGTCTATGGACAAGGATATCCTACTTACAATGTTGAAGCTGTTTACAATGGTTCCGGTCAGATTACCTTTCAGGTTTCGCAAACGCAGTCACACAATTCTGTAAGCTTTTTTGAACTTCCTTTGCCGGTGAGAATCATCGGAGCCAATAATCAAAAAGAAGATTTTATATTAAATCATACTTTCAATAATCAAAGCTTTACTTTCGATCTGGATTTTGTACCGATAGGTGTACAAATTGATCCGGAAACACATCTCATCAGCGGAGTCAATCAGGCTACACTTACTACAGATGAATTTATTCCCGGCATAATAGAAATGTATCCTAATCCTGCTTCTACAACAACTCAGATAAAATTACCCAAAAATTTGATTCTTAATGAAGTGGTCATTTATAATTATCTGGGTCAGGTTGTTATAAAAAATCAAGAACTTTTTCAGGATATTTCAGGATTGAGTACAGGGGTTTATTTCCTAAAAGTTCAAACCAATATTGGCAGCAAAACTTTCGAATTAATTAAGTATTAATCCTTTTGATTTTGAAACCAAAATTGTAATTAAAATTCCATTTATGAAAATCCGGGTTCGGGTATTGGGATTAATTCGGATACAAATATCTTCGATTTATGAAATTCTACTTCACAATTAAATGCTAAAACGATCTTATTGAAACAAAAACATTATACATAATAATTTAAAACACTATTTTTGTGCGTTTACATCAAATATCAAAGTAATATAATGGATATATTTATTAAACTTTCCCAATTTCTTCTTAGCTTGTCATTGCTCATTGTTTTACACGAAATGGGACATTTTATACCTGCAAAAATATTTAAAACCAAAGTCGAAAAATTCTATTTGTTTTTCGATGTAAAATTTTCGCTTTTCAAAAAGAAAATCGGAGAAACAGTCTATGGAATTGGTTGGCTACCTCTTGGCGGATATGTAAAAATAGCCGGAATGATCGATGAAAGTATGGACAAAGAACAGATGTCCCAACCACCTCAGCCATGGGAATTCAGATCCAAACCAGCTTGGCAAAGGTTAATTATTATGATGGGAGGTGTAACCGTAAATTTTGCTTTGGCATTTATCATTTACATCGGAATGGCGTTTACATACGGAGATTTATATATCAGTAACGACAAAGTAAAAGACGGTATTTGGGTGTTTAATCCTATTGTCGAAAAAGTCGGATTAGAAACAGGTGATAAAATCATTGCAGTAGATGATGTAAAAGTTGCTAAATTTCATGATTTGAATACTAAAATTCTTCTTTCTAAAAAAATCACAGTAGAGAGAAACGGAACAATTCAGGAAATTAATGTTCCTGTAAATTTCATTGATCAATTATCAAAAAGTGATCGTATTTCTATAGTAGAATTAAGAATCCCGTTTATAGTTTCCGGAATCCAGGAACACTCTGCCAATAAAGATATACTCCAGACAAAAGATATTTTTGTGAGTATAAATGGCGAAAAAACCAAATATATTGATCAGGTTGTAAATAAACTGGAAACTTACAAAGGACAAACAATTCCTGCGGTAATCTTAAGAGATCAAAAAGAGATCACATTAAACCTGAAAATTTCCGATAGTGCAAAATTAGGTGTGCAATATGCTCCCAGAATTGCCGCAAATGATATTAGAAAATTAAATCTTTATGAAGTAAGCGAAGAAAAATTTAGTCTTTTCGAGTCGATTCCACACGGAATCCAAAAAGGATATGATGAAATTATAGGTTATGGAAAACAACTTAAAATGATTTTTAATCCAGAAACAGGAGCATACAAACAGGTAGGTGGTTTTTACGCCATTTTCAATATTTTTCCAAGTGATTGGAGCTGGGAATTTTTCTGGAGCAGAACGGCAATGCTGAGTATTATGCTTGCTGTAATGAACCTATTACCGATTCCAGCACTAGATGGTGGTCACGTCTTGTTCTTATTATTTGAAATGATTACCGGAAGAAAACCATCCGAAAAATTCCTTGAGAGAGCACAACTTGTTGGAATTGTTATACTTATTGCATTAGTGCTATTTGCTAATGGAAATGATGCTTTCAGGGCAATTTTTGGGAAGTGATTTTTTTTGATTTTTTTTGACAATTTATTTGCAGAAATGAAATTTATACCTATATTTGCACCGCTTTACAAGGCAAACACCTTCCTCCTTAGCTCAGTTGGTTAGAGCATCTGACTGTTAATCAGAGGGTCCTTGGTTCGAGCCCAAGAGGGGGAGCAAAATTAATCCTGGTAGAAATACCGGGATTTTTTGTTTTATATACTTTCCTAGTAAAATCAATACTTCAAAGAGTTTTTATAATAGAAGGGTTTTTGAAAGATTTAAAAGATTCAAAATAGAGATCAATAAAAAAGGTATCCAAATAGGAACCCATGAAAAATCTCGAGGCACCCATTTTTAAAACCGAATTGCTATGCCAATTGTTTAACTTCAAATCAATTGGAACATGCACCAAGAAAAAATCACTATCCTGTTTGTTATTAGTACAAACAAAACCAATCAAAAAGGACTTTGTCCATTAAAATGTAGAATTACATTTAAAAAAGAACGGAAGCAATTCTCTACAGGATTATTTGTTAATCCCATTTATTGGCAGAGTAAACTCCAAACTGTAAATGCTAAGGATGTAAATGCAGATTTTTTAAACTCTCAAATACAGCAGGTACTCAATAAGATTCAAAACATTGTAAGGGTATTTCAATTACAACAAGAACTTTATACTCTTGAAGATATTTACTGTAAATTTTCAGGTAAAGAAATTAAAAAGAAAGAGTTTATTTTGGCTTACTACAAAGCCTATCTTGCTAAAATTAAAAAGCTTGTTGGTTTAGATATTAAAGCAACCACGTTTAAAAAGTTTGAATACGTCTTTATGCATCTAGAAAGCTTTATAAAGTGGAAATACAAATCGAATGATTTTCCAATTGAAGAATTAGATTTACAATTTCTGGATGATTTTAGCTACTATTTAAAGACTGAAAAACTACAACAACAAGTTACCATTAACAAAACGATTCAGCGCTTTAGAACGCCAATTAAAACAGCTATTTCTGAAGGTTTTCTAGACAAGGATCCTTTTCTACTTCATAAATCTAAGAAAGTCATTAAGACAGTCGTGTTCTTAACCACAGAAGAACTTGAAAAATTAGAAAAACACAAATTCCATCAAGGTAGATTATCTTTAATTCAAGATTTATTCATATTCTGTTGCTATACAGGGTTAGCCTATTATGAGATGGTCAATCTAAGTAAAAACAACTTACAGTTAGGCTTTGATCAAATGAATTGGATTCAGATGAAAAGGGAAAAAACACAACGCCAAATAGCTATTCCGATTTTGCCCAAGGCACAAAAAATCATCAATAAATATTTAGAAGAAAATAGTAGCTGCATCTTTCCAACCCTAAGCAATCAAAAGTTTAATTCATATCTAAAAGAAGTTGCAGAAATTGTGGGAATTAATAAAACTCTAACGCATCATACGGCTAGAAAAACTTTTGCTTCTACTGTGTTACTTTACAATGATGTACCAATGGAGATAGTTTCTGAACTTTTGGGACATTCAAAGATGAGTATCACGCAGGAGCATTACGGTAAGGTAGTTCAGAAGAAGGTCAGTGAGCATATGAAAAAGCTTGCGAAGAGACTGAATTAAAATTTAGATTACATACTTCCGTAAGTTTTGTTCAATAGAAGATTAATTTATTTAGTTTGAAGAGAGGGAATAACAAATCTCTTTTTTTAATATATTTGTTTCAATAAAATATAGCGTTAGCTATTATCGTGGTATTCGAAATCTGGACAATTTCATTTACGCCAAAGGATAATAAGACTATGCTCATGCAATGGCGTGGGTGTAACTTATCTTGGCGTAGGGTTTGTCCAGAACCTCGAATGCAGGTATGGTTATAAGCCCACGCTTGTCATTTCTAATCATCACTGTAGGGCCACGTGACTAAATACCTGACACATGATCGCTTTTATCATTATCGCAATTATCCTTATTTACTCCTTCAAAACTGAAAACCACATTGAAACACCAGACATCCGAAAGAAGTTTGAACCTTTTATAGAAGCAACTACACAAAGATATTTACAAAATAAAATAAATTGTAGTATAGAGGACGTGGATACTGATAAAAGATGTCTAGTTATACATACTGAAATTTTAACCATAAACGAGGATAAGGTCTCTCATTTTCTTTATATTAACGGTAATAATTTCCTTGTAGAATCAACATATACAATTTTTGATCTTAAACTTACCAAAACCTATAATTATAAAATTTCAGAAATGAATCGGGAAACCCAAATTAGGGAAGCTAAAAATACTTTATCTGACTTCTTTGACCACAGAATGAGGTTTGAAAAGAAAATGAATCAACGATTATTCATGAAATGATAGAGAAGAATCTATACAATTAATATTAAATGAAAATCTATAATATATCAATAACTTAAAATGAAAAAAATTATACTTCTCTTACTAATTACTTTATCTGCTAATTTTAATTTAAATGCACAATGCAATATTAAAACTACATTACGCCCCGACGGTAACACAATAAAATATTTCAATCCTCAACCAATAATTAGACTAAGTGAATACGAAGTTGGGACAGGAATATATAAAAATGAAACTACCGGAATGTATATGATTGCAATCAGTGTTTTATTCAAAACAATGACACCTAAAGATATTTCTGGAAAATTAACTATTCAAACAACCGGAAAAAGAGGACTTGAACTCAAATTACTTAAAAGTGAACAAATTGAAATGAATGGTAGAAAACTTGTACTAGGATTATATGAAATTGATAAAGCAAGCTTAGCTGAATTAAGAAAATTTACATTAAAGAGTGTTTACTTTTATCTTAATAAAAAAATGTACGGCTCAACCGTTACAGAAAACAAATCCATATGTATAACAGAAATAAAATGTTTAATTTAAAATTTAAAAATGATTAAAATTATAATAACAATTTTAATGTTCACAAATGTTTCATTAGCGCAAGAGCTAACTTTCAAAGAAATAGACAATCTAAATCTTAACTCTAAAAGTCAAATAGAAACATTTTTAAAAAAGAGAAATTATCTTTACGTGAGCACTGAATCTCATTCAATACAATGGAAATCTAAACAAAGTGGAGACTTGATTCAATTTAATAGTGAAGGAGTTTTACTATTCAGCACTTACACTAAGCAGGTATATCTAAAAATGATATATGATTTGAAAAACTCTTCATATGAATATTCACGAAAATCAAAAATAGACGGTATTGATGCTCAAATTTATAGTAACTCAAAATCAAAAATATTTTTAACATCAATTAAAAATCCAATAAGTGGCAAACAATCCTATAAATTAACATTTCTAAAGAATTAATATGGAAGAGAAACCTAAAAAGTATGGATGCCTTGTTGTAATTGCAGGATTATTTATCTTATATATCGCTTTATACGTAATAAAATCTGTTACGGATACCCTAGGTCATATTTTTAGCAACCCTATCATAAATTATGGTATTCCTATTGGAATAATAGTATTTGGAATTATCATGGCGAACAAAGAAAAAAAATAATTTTTTTAAAATTTTTTATCGAACACGTAAACTAACAGATAGGCACCCCCACTTAATTCAACTTTTGGGATATACCCGCACATCAAGATATAGGAAGTAGATTTATTTACTGATTATGTTTTGGTTTTGCGGGTTTTCCATTATGTCTAATTTATAAATTATAAAAACTATGGTTACAATTGTAAATTTCAAAACATTCGAGAAAGAGAATGGAGAAAATTTTTATTCCCTTGTTGTCCAAGGAGGCTTAGAGGCTGTTAAAAGTCAGCAAACAGGTAAAACTTATTTTACAGCAAAAACGGTTAATGTTCCTACAACGTTCGATGCACAAATGTGTAAGGACTTAGTAGGCACAAAGATTAGTGGGCATGTAAGGAAAGTAGAAACAGATCCTTATGATTATACTGTAAATGAAACAGGAGAAATCATTCAGTTATCTCATACGTATGAATACGTTAGTGAAGAAGATGACATTGTTAATAGTAATGTTATAAGAAATGAACTGGTAAACTAACTCCAAAAAATTCTAAAATATATAGGAACTTCAGAAATGGAGTTCCTTTTTTATTTTAAAAATTTATGTCATATAACTTTTTAATTAATACTTAATAATAAAAATTATGAAATTACAAATTGCCCAAAGGCATCAAGTAAAATTAAGGCTTGGATTATCAGGTGCAAGTGGATTTGGAAAAACTTTTTCAGCTCTTCTCTTAGCTTATGGAATAACAAATGATTGGTCTAAAATTGCAATCATTGATACAGAAAATGGAAGTGCTTCTCTATACTCTCATTTAGGAAATTATAATGTTTTGACTCTTGTTGAACCTTTTACTCCTGAAAGGTATATCCAAGCCGTGGAAACGTGTGAATTATCAAATATAGAAGTAATTATAATTGATTCAATAACACATGAATGGAATGGTAAAGGTGGCTGTCTAGAAATACACGAACAATTGGGTGGTCGTTTTCAAGATTGGGCAAAAGTAACCCCAAGACATCAAGCATTCATTGATAAAATTTTAAATTCAAATTCTCACATCATTACTACTGTTAGAAGAAAAGTAGATTATAGCATGGATTCAGATATGTCTGGAAAATCTAAAGTTGTGAAACACGGTACAAAAGAAATTACGAGAGAAGGTTTCGAGTATGAATTGACTGCCAATTTTGAAATTATCAATGATAAACACCTTTGCAAAGCTAGCAAGGATAGAACAGGATTGTTTATGGATAAACCAGAGTTTATCATCAATTCCTCTACAGGTAAAAAATTAATAGAATGGTGTAACTCGGGAATATCTGTGCTAGATGTCCAAAATGAAATCAATAATTGCAACTCCATTGAAGATTTAAAGATAATCTATAAAAAGTATCCAACCTTAAAAAAGGCTACTCATTCTTTAATTTTAAAAAGAAAATCAGACTTAGAGAATTTGACTTCACAAATATTGACTGAAAACGAAATTGTTCAACCCTTAAAGATTGAAGAAGATGGAATTAGTACTAAATAGCAGTATAAACAGGCAAGTGATTGATGAAACGTTAGTAGTCAAAAATAAATCAAGCTTTATTGAAGCAAATACGATTAAAGTTTCACTTGAACATTTACAAAGAGATTGCATAATTCCGGTGTTTTCAAAAGATAATGAATCTACAATATCTCATTTTGAATTTATTAAAAAAACGATTGATGTGGTTCAATACTTATTTCCAGAAATTGAGGTATCTGAACCTGATATTAGAGTTTCACATCAAGTAAAGGGTAGGATTCCAAGTGCAATAGGAAAGCCAGCAAAAGATCTATTGGAAGAGGAAAAAACAATCTACTATGAAAGATGTGCTTTTTTAATTGAATTGAGCCAATTTAAAGAGGTCATTAATGGAAACATACTTACACTTTCAATTGGAGGAGTAAGATCCTTAAACCAAGAGAATCTTTATAACAAGAAGTCGTTAGAAAAATTTAAAATTTTTATTGGTTACCAAAATAAAGTATGCACCAACTTATGTATTTCCACTGATGGTTTTTCAAATGAGGTTAGAGTAGGAACGTCAAATGATTTGGCACAATACATTTCTAATCTTGCTAAAGGTTATGATAGATTACAGCACCTTTCTATGATGGAACAGATGGGGAAACATTTTATTAATCAATCTCAATTTGCCCATTTAGTTGGTAAATTAAGAATGTATCAGCATTTAGAAAAGCAGGAGCAGAAAGAAAAATTTCCATTTAACCTAAATGATAGTCAGGTCAATTCTGTTGTTAGGGATTATTACAATTGTCTTAATTTTTCAAGAGATATTAATGGTAATATCAGCCTTTGGAATCTTTATAACCTTTTTACCGAAGCCAATAAGACGTCATATATCGATAGTAATATCGAACGGAATGTAAATGTATACGAGTTTATAAATTCACTTGGTAAAACCCTTGAAAACAAACTTCCAAATTGGTACCTCTATTAATATAACATAGCTTTTAGTTGTCTAAAATAAATTCATTTCAAGCTGACAATTTAATTTTTAAACCAAAAAAAATGACAAAAAAAGAGTTGGCGGAACAGTTAAAATACAGTTCTCCAAATCAAATCTATGTTGTTACGTGGTACAATTCGCTGAAACGATTATTCTGTCCTTTACAAGTTCTAGTATTAGAAGATATTGGAGCTTTAAAAAAAGGACAGGTCGTTTTGGTAGATGAAATCAAAGTAACGAGTGACTTAAAGACTGTTTTCATCATTAATAAACAAGCGTATTACTATCATTATTTTGATATTATTGCTTAATAGGGAGTTATGCTTTTTTGTATAAACAAACTTTTGAAACTGTTTCTCCTTTATCAAAAAACAATTGAAAATGTATTTTTAGCTAATCAATTTACTTCCACAATAGAATATATTGTGGAAAGTAGGTTGAAATCTTATCTTATTATGGGTTAAAATTTTTTTAAATAAATGCATATAAAAGCTATTAGGGAATCATCACTTTTGGTAAAATAATTGCCCTTTTCTATTGACTTCGGGTTCGTTTTTTGTTATATTTACGTAAATCAAGATTGATAGCTATCATCTTAATAATGTTCTACACTTCAAGAGCATTTGTCAAAATCAGAAAATATAACCCTTAAATAAAGTATACGCCATGGAATAGATATGCCTAATAATGTCCAGTCAATATAATTTAATAATTAATATTGAAGCTCACTGCTTTCAAGTAAGCTTGATTAGCAAAGCACGGTTAAAACTCTCAACCAAACGGATGGAAGAAAGACAATGAAGAGAGATTTTAAAACATATAATAAGAATAATAATGATAGAAAACTATCTTAATGACAAGTACAATTTCAGATATAATGAAATATTAAACAGAACTTACTACAAAGAAAAAGATTCAAATGAAAATTTTGTTTTACTACAAAATTACAAGCATAATTCAATAAAAAGAGAATTGGACAATAACAATATCAAGGCCAGTTCTAGCGATTTGCGATGTTTATTGGAATCTGATTATGTAACTAAACACAATCCTTTTATAGAATATTTTCAAAGCCTGCCCAACTGGGATGGTAAAACCGACTACATCTCGCTAATTACAAAAACGATCAAAACAACTAGTCAAGATGATTTTGAATGGGCGTTTAAGAAATGGCTTGTTGCAACTGTAGCATGCGGGATATACCAAAATATTACCAACCAAACTGTTTTAATATTAACAGGTAAGCAAGGTATTGGGAAAACAACTTGGTTAAAAAATTTGATGCCTGAAGAGTTAAAAGAATATTTTTATAGCGGTAACATTAATCCAACGAATAAAGATACTACCCTTTTAATGTCGGAAAAATTAATTATCAATTTAGATGAATTGGCTTCATTAAATAAAAAGCAAATAGAAGCATTTAAAGAAATGGTCACCAAAGATATAATAACAGAGAGAAGGGCCTATGGTCATTTCACTGAGAATTATATACGGAGAGCATCTTTTGTAGGTAGTTCCAATCACAATGAAATATTAATGGACGTTACAGGAAACAGAAGATTTTTATGCTTTGAAGCCACTGAGATTGATTTCTTACACGATATGAATGTAGATTTAGTTTACAGTCAGGTAATGCATCTTTTGAACAATACTGATTTTAAATATCATTTTGATAAAGAGGATATAGAACGACTAGAGGAAAATAATAAAATGTATGTTCAGTCATCTGAAGAAAACGATTGGATTGATGAGCTCTTTTCTGTAGGTGAAGATGGGGAAAATACGGAACATCTGAATGCCACGGATGTCGTTAATTATATTCAATCTAGAAAAAATATTTATCAAAAAATAGATGTAATTCAGATTGGAAAAATAATGACAGCGAAAGGGTTTTTGAAGAAAAAAATTAAAGGAACATACAAGTATATAGTAGTAAAAAAATAAAGGGTAAGAAGGCAGGTAGGTAGGCTATTTCTCAAATTATAAAAACGTAGAAAAATTTTAGAAAAGTTTAAAAATTTAGCTTACCCACCCACCCTATAAAATTAAATTTATGAATGAAATGGAAAATGTAAAAGGAATAATTTATAAAGTGACGAACCAAGTCACAAATGAGCAGTATATTGGAGCAACTACAACTAGCATTCAAGACAGACAAGAGGATCATTATCAAAAATCGCAAACAGATTGTGGATATAAATTTCAACAGGCTATAAGCACTTATGGAGCTGATGCATTTGTTTGGGAACAGATCGATACTGCAAATTCAATTGATGAATTAGCTAAAAAAGAAATTCAATATATTGAAAAATTAGAAACGGTAGCAAATGGGTATAATTCTGACAAGGGTGGTGGATTTAGAAAATCTGTATATAAATACAACCTCGATGGCACGCTAAATTGCTCCTACGATTGCTTAACAACAGCAGGAGAAAGTATAAATGTTAGAAAGCAAGATATTAGTAGAGCTTGTTGGAGTGTAAACCATGCGTTGGGTGGATTTTTATGGAGTTATGATTATGTTGAGCCTTTCAAGCCAGATAATGATAGTAGAAAAAAGGATGTATTGCAATATAGCCTTAATGGAAATCTACTCGCTAAATATATTTCTGCTTCTGAAGCATCAAGAATAACAGGTATATCAAAAACTTGTATAACTCGATGCTGTAGAGGTGAAAGATTGCATTCAGGGGGTTTTATTTGGAAATATTAACATATAAAGTATAAGGTAGTTTAATTTAATATTCTTTTTAATACATTTATTGCATATTTAATTTTCATTTATGCAAGAATATATTGTATTGCCAGATTTATTTTCTTTAAAAGTTGAGAATTACACTCTCTACAGTAAAACTTGGGATTATAACGTCAAAAGTGGAGTAAACTTATTTATAGGTGTGAATGGATTAGGAAAAACTACTTCTACAAGTTTGATTGTGTATGGTTTAGTTGGAGAAACCACTAGTTTTAATAGCGATAAAGAAGAGTTTAAATTTATTTTTGCCAATAAAGCAAACGAACAAAAATTTAAAATTGATTCAAACTATTTTAAAAATAGAGAGTACGAAGGAGAGAAGAATGAATCAGCAAGCATTGAATTAAAATTTTATCTCAAAAAAGAGTTAATAACAATTAGACGAAAACTATTCGTTAATGAAATTACGCTATTTGAAGTCGATGGAAAGCAAGTAGAAGTTGACTATAACAAATTCATTTTAGAAAAAACAAAACTTAGTAAAATTTCAGATTTAGCATTTATTTTAGAAAAATTTCTCATCAAAGAAGAGGAAGGAAATTACTTACTTTGGGATGTCCAAGAACAATCTAGAATTTTACAACTATTACTTTCTCCCATTGGCTTTAAAGACAAATATCAAAAAAAATTAAATGATTTGTCTAAGGTAACAACAATTGAAAACCAAGCAAGTTATTCTAAAACTAAATCTTTAAGAAAACAGATTCAAAATTTTAGGGCAAAGAAAAAGGAAGATGAAAATAGAAAATACAACATAGGCGATTTAAAAATAGAAAATGAAAAGCTTACAAAAGAAATAAACGATTTATCATTACAAAGAGAAAAAATATTTTCTAACTGGGCTGAAAACAAAAAAGAGATTTCAAAAATAGATTCTCAACTTCAGAATTTAAGTTTTGAAATAGGAGAAGACTCGAACAAGTTTAATTCACTTGAATCAATTTTCTATAACAACGTATATACAGATGAAAAAGTTAATACTGCAATTCATAAATTAAATACTTATGGGATATGTATTTACTGCGATGAAAAAGTAAATCAACAAAAAAAAGATGAGATAACTAGGAAGCTAAAAGTTAATAGTTGTCCAGTCTGTGATTCAAATCTTGATAAAACAAAACTACAAGAGACAGAAGGAATTGAAGCTGATGAGGTCTTAAAAGAAATTTCAGAGTTAGAATCAATTATTAATGAAAAAAGAAAAACTTACCATTTATTAAGCAAAAGGAGAAATGAAATTAAAGATTTAAATTTAAATGAATTAACCAATACAATTGATAAACAGATTGAAAATAAGAAGCAAGCACAGTTTAAATTAGATCTTGATATTAATAATATTGAAATAAACAAGGAGGTAACATATTGGGACGCTTTAATTCATGAATTAGAAGACCAAATTAAGGTTATTGAAAAAGAGACTGAAAAAGAAAAGAAGGAGGCAGTCGGTGAGGCAAATTTAGACACTATTTCAAATGATATTAAAGCGTTAAACGAAGAGCTTACCCAAACTGTAAAAGCTAATCTAGAGGCTTTAAACATTATCTTTAAAGAACTTTCAAAGGATTATTTTAAAACTGATGGAAAATTAATAACTAAGTCAGGGTTGATTACAAAAACAAATAATTTTGGAGAGATTAAACAAGAAGTCTATGCGCCTTTTTTTGATAATAAAGAAAGGGTCGAAATAAAGGGGTTAAGCACCTCAGAAAGACTTTTTCTTGAATATATTTTTAGGCTATCTTTATTAAAGTTATATGAAGAAAATTCAAAGAATAAAGCCTTTATGATAATGGAAACTTCTGAGGGAAGTTTCGATTTTGAACATACTAAAAAATTAGCAGAATTGTTTACTAGTTTTAACACTGAAAACAATTCATTGATATTGATTTTAAATTTAAGCAAAGCAGACTTTATTAAGGAGTTGAATAATTATTTAAAAAGTGATGATAGAATTTTAAAGTTTTTTGAATTTGCAAGATTTGAAAATGATGAGCAAAAAAATGAAATTGAAACTACATTGAATCAATGGTTAACTTAATTAGAAATAGAAATATACAAAAGGCAAATGAAATCTTATATATTTTAAATGCTCTTGATGAAGTTGGAAAAGCAACAGTTTCAAAAGTAGGCATACAAAAAATTTATTATTTGTCTTCTTTATTATCGCCTATTAAAAATGTTGTTATGAGTATTATTCGCTTCTATAGTCAACTTAGAGGTCCATATAACTTGGAAATACAAAATACAATAGACCAATTAGTTGGTTATGGATTAGTAGATGTTTGTGCTTTTCAAACTTTAAATTATAATGCCTCTCTATCAGAGTATAAGATTAATGCCGAAGGCAAGAAGGTTGTAAGTTTATTGATTAAATATTCAAAGGAGGAAGAAAAAAATTGGTGGATAAACTTTATTACCAAATGTACTTTTATTTATTCTAAAGAAAACCTGTATGTTGAAAATAAAGAATATAAAGGATTCGATACAATTGTTAATCTTGTTTATAAAGACTCAACATATGAAGTTATTAAAAAAAATGCAAAAAAAAACTATCCTATTGATATTGATAATGAAACCTTACCAACTAATGAGTTAATCAAGTATGTGAAAAACTACATTGATACTAACAAGCAAAGCTTAAATTTTGGAAATGAAAGGCAAACAGCCGAAATCATTATATTAACGTATTTTGAATTTTTGTATTCAAAATTTATTGAATCTAAATAGATATGGAAGAAAAAGAAAGGATAATAGATTTGCTTTATAGTAATTTTTATGCAAGATTAAGAAATCCTGATGAACAAGACGTAAATCAAATTCCTCTAATTAATATTGCTCTTACTTTCAGAAAAATTTTAGATTTAATGAATACTAACTACTATCAGGGAGTTGTTAGTTTCTTACCGCCTTTTCTTATAGTAGTTACAAATATAGTTGAAGAAAATATTGAAATACTAGAAGAAAAAACATTTGATGAAAATTTCATCAAAAATGGAAAAATTGAACTTCTAAATATTATTGAACTAGGAATAAACGGAAAATCTATAAACAATAATATATTTAAAGAATATGTTTATGATTTAGTTCAAGTATCAAATCTATCAATATCAAAAGCTGAATTCAAATTTATTTGGATTGAAGGTAATACAATTACTGTTTTTCAGAAAGGAATACCTATTCATAATGTTTCCTCTGTTTTAAGTATTGAACGTTCAAGAGATTTTTCTATTAAAATTCCTGCACATAATACTGATGCAATCTTATCAAGATATGTAGATTATTTTGAAAATGTAACAATACAAGATAGATTTTGGAAAACTAAAGATAAAGGATTTTTAAGAGATAGTCCTGAAGAATTGTTTGCACATGATTTATATTCTTTTATGATGCAAAATATTAAATCTGGCAGGGTTGATCAAGAAACGTATAGTAAAAACACATCTGATAGAACTGATGTTCGAATAATTACAAATCCAGATCAAAATGTTCATATTTATGAAGTAAAATGGATAGGAAGAACTCGGTTAAATTTAAAATATAATTTATCAGGCGCCCATGACAGGGCGAATGAAGGAATTATACAAATATCAAAATATTTGACTGAAAGACAATGTAAAAAAGGAATATTAGTTATATATGATGGCAGATTAAACAATGAAGAACTAGAATGGATGGAGCAAGAAAAATGGGATGTTAGAATACACAAACCCCCAACAGTAATAGAATTAAAGAAATTAAGTGCATCAAAGGAAGCAGAAAAAATTGTAAAGGAAAAAAAAAGAGAAACTAAAAAATCATGATTATAACTGAATTAAAAAATAAAATAAAAATTGTTGATTACAGACAGGAATATTCAAATTTAGTTTCATTTAATAACAATAAAAATCTTTCAGTCCATAGATGGTATTCTTTTGTTGAAGGATACTCTGCTGAGTTTGTCAAAAGAATTATAGGTGAACAAAAATATATACCAAATAATTGTTTAGAACCTTTCGGAGGAATTGGCACGACATCACTTACTTGTCAAGATCTAAATATTAAATGTCATTCGGTTGAAATAAACCCTTTTTTTTATGATGTTACAAAGGCAAAACTTTCAAGCTTTGATAGTAAGGGATTCGAAGATGATATTTTAAAAATTATATCATCACTGAAAAGGAGCAAGGGTATTCCTAAAATTCCAATCTTAGAATCTAAAACTTTTTTTGAAAATGATGAAAGAGAAAAATGGATTTTTGATGCTTCGGTAACATATGCAATTTCAGATATTTTAAAACAAATAAAAAAACTGCAGGCAGAGAAAAATGAAAATCACATTCTTTTTAAAGTAGCATTAGCTAATCTTTTAGTTCCCTCCAGCAATGTATTTAGAAATGGAAAGTGCATGTCTTTTAGAAAAAACTGGAAAGATAAAAAAATGACAAGAGAAGAGTTTCACGAAAATTTTATAAGTTTTTGTAGAAATGTGCTTTTAGTAGATATTCGGTCAAGAGAAAACATGATTAATACTTCTTATAACGCTTCTACTTGTTATCATGGCGATTCAAGAAAAGTCATAAAAGATATTAATGAAAAATTTGATCTAATCATAACTTCACCGCCTTATTTAAATTCTAGAGATTATACAGATGTTTATAGACTTGAATTGTGGATTTTAGGTTATATTGATAAATTTGTTGACGAGCGTAAACTGAGAAAGTCTACCTTAACTTCTCATGTTCAGATACCTTTACCAGAAACAGATTATCCCGATGTTGAAGAAATAAATTTATTTTTAAATCATCTTGGTAAACTAAATGGTACTTTATGGAATAAAAATATTCCTAATATGTTTAAGGGATATTTTAATGATATGGATATTCTTATAAAAGAATTTTATAAGAAATTAAATGATGGAGGTAAAGCATATATAAACGTTTCAAACTCATCATATGGAAACAAAGTATGCGAGGTGGATTTAATATTGGCAAAAATTGCTGAAAAGAATGGTCTAGAAGTTGAAGAAATTAGAATAGCGAGAAATATTAGTTCAAGTAGTCAACAAAATGTCAAATTTCCTATAAGAGAAAGTGTAATTGTTTTAAAAAAATAGATATACATCTTTTGATTTTTAGATTATCCATGTAATCTTATTGTAATCTGCTAACATTTTCTTAGCGACTTCAGGTTCAATTGAATTAATAAAATAGATTTTGCCTAACAGCCATTCTTTGTACAGATGTTTGTTTTCAAGATCCATGAATTTTAGATGTTCCTCAACTCCAAAATTAATACATCCATAAATATGCTTTTTAATTTCTTTTTTAAAATTTCGATGCACATGAACATCATTAGAAACTGTGAGCCCTGTTACTATTTGTTTTCTTCCTTTTTTATAAATTCCCACCTTCTTCCAGTTAACATTAAATCCTTCGTCTCTAATAATTCGTTTTAACAGCCGAATTTGTGGTAAATTATGTACCTCACCAGAAAATGTTATATCATCGGCATATCTAGAATAATCAACTTTACAAGTATCTGCCAGTTTTGCAAGACGTTTATCTAATCTTCGGAGTATTATATTTGCCATAAGCGGACTCGTTGGAGCTCCTTGAGGTAATACATTACTATCTTCAGGTACTATTTCTCGATAAGCTTTTAATTCTTTTGGAGAAAAAGTTTCAATGTATTCTTGAGGTAATTTAACAGTTATCAATTTTGCTAAGTCTATTGCTAAATTTTTTGCAAATCCCAAAGATCTGAATATTCCATAAACTCTATTTTGGGTTATTGTATCAAAAAATTTAAGTAAATCCATGTTTAAAATGGCTTCTTTGTTTTTATGAGGTAAGGCATTATCAAGAATTGATTTTCCTTTAACGAAGCCTGTACATTTAGGATGAACTGGGATGACATCTAATATTTCATACTTAATATATTGTTGAATAATTCTTAGACTGTTATATGGAGAAAATATTTGTCTGAATCCATTGCCATTCCTTTTTTTTATTTGATAAAATTTATATAAGCTTTCAGTACCATCAATCATCCAAGATAATTCCAAATATGGAATATTTAAAATTTGTGATAGATGTTTTCTTGAAAAAATAACGGGTAAGTTTTGATTTACTAAATTCTTCGCATATGAAACTGTATCCTCAATGAATTCTTCTGAGTGATTTAAAGTTTTAGCTTCTAAAATATATTCATCTTGATTGAAAGACATAACTGATAACTCTGTTTTGGATTGTCACGATTAGTGATCAATGAGCAACAAGTGGGGAGATGTGGCTGGCTGTTGCTCAGTGATTAATGTAAAGTAGCTTTAGAATTTCCTTGTTCAAGAAACAAGTTATCTCCATAGAGAATAGCTAATCTGTTTATGTCTTTCTCAAGAATGTTTTTGGCACATAAAGCGTATTTGACTGCAATTTATAAAATTTTCTTTTATCTTCAGTATTTGAAATCGCTATTTTTTGTTTAATCTGCTTATAAATTTCCAACGCCTTAGTTGTCAAATTGCCATCTGATTCAAAAAGATATAATTTTAAACCTTCAGCATAAATTTCATCTAGCTCATTAATACTTATCCCCAGGATTTGACAAATTATGGGCTCTGCACTCCCTCTCTTTTTTAATCTTATAACCGCTAATATTTTGTAGTCTAAATCTCTAAAATAAATTTTATTATCTATTCGTGAATTAAAAATCAATAATTGATATGCTTTTATCAACCACAGCCTTGTCTCATTTCTAAAACTTTTAGCTTTTGCAATTCTTGCCATTGAGTTTCTAGGAAATAATGGTTGCCATTTATTTGCATTTGACCAAATTATTGGTAATGTATTATTGGGTACAGAATGAGCGAAAGCAATAAGGGACTGGGATTTGTTATAGCCTAAGGGGTGTGAAACTACCTTTTTCAGTTCACGATCGTATACACTAAACAACTCAACACCATATTTGTAACAGAAATTCCTAACAGGCAACATTTTTGGTCTATATCCAAACACAGAGCTTGCAGAAGAAAAAGCTTTTTGATACGGTGTTCCAAATATTTTGAGATTTCTAATGCTATTATTCAAATTTTTAGTACAATCCATCATATACGCCAAGCAAAGGACAATAGTTGTAATCTCAATTTTTTCTGATACTAACTGTTGCTTAATATTATGATTATAATATGTAATTAAAGAATTTCCAGATCCTATGATATCATCTACGAGAAGTACATATCCATCATTTTTCAGTCCTTGCTGTTTTATTTTTTTAATATGAGATAATATTTTAAATTTATCTGGATTATTCTTAAATGTTGGTGTTTTAGTTATATAATATATCAATGAGCTCCCACTTTTTCCAAAATCTCCTAGTCCATGAATGTAAATTTTTTCTTTTGGATCAATTTGATTAAGTATCTTTTTTAAACCTTCATCAAAATCATAAATCATATCTTCAACGGAATAATATCGTATACTTTCCAGAACAGTTAAGGCTAAATCTATTTCATTATCATCAAAGTTTTCTAACCAATTTATTATCTGAATTTCAGTAACACTTCTTTGTAACCGAACACATACATCTTTAATTCTATCAGAATCATTTTCATCATAAATACGCTTAGTTTTGTTCACTGTAATTTGTATGTTTGTAAATTTGTATGTAATAATTTTGACATTATATTTGCCAAAAAAAGGCCGCATATAAACTGGAACTATAATCAACTAAAGTATAAAAAATTGTTTAAAAGGCATACAATTCGGTAGGCAAAAATATATATCTTCACTGGTCGATTGATTTTACTAACTTTTCTGGACTTGGTTCGAGCCCAAGAGGGGGAGCAAAATCCTAATCAGAAATGGTTAGGATTTTTTGTTTTTATATTATTCTTTCTGTCAGGCTTATACAGAAATACTTGAATTTTAAGTTTTATAATTCTCAGTAAATAAAATGTATGTTTCAAGAAAATTTTGGTATTTTGGTATTCACAAATCCCAATAATCAATCTTTTTTCAATGAAAGGCAGTCCTTTTTTTAGCTTATTTTTGATACTATTCTTATGGATATTGATGACTCAAGTTAATCGAAAGTAATTTCATAAAAGACTCTATTTTTTCCAACTTCAATTTACTATATGAATATTAGTTAGGTCTGATTAACTCTATTATTTTTCAGAGCAAAACAAAAAAACCTCCGAAATTGCTTCCGGAGGTTCAAATCAAAAAAAAACGATTATTGTTTCATAATTTTAAAAGTACTGGTTTGTGATTCTGAATTTATTTTTACCAGGTAATTTCCAACAGCAAATGCCGATACGTCTATCTTAACTGTATTTCCACTTGTATTTTGATTATAAATCAACTGACCAAGCATATTATAAATTGCAATAGACTCTATGTTTTTATCAAATGAAATATTTAAAACATCAGACACCGGGTTTGGATAAACCTGTAAAGAATTAAAATCGAAATTCTCTTGTCCTAAACTTTGTGACCAAACCACATTATCAATATAAACTACTGTATGCATTCCTGTACTGTTTAATCTTATTCCGATATATTTATCGGTTGTAGAAATTCCGTCAAAATTTACTGTATACTCCTGATAAGAAGTAGTGGGTGTAATGCTGTTTACTAAAGTAAATTCAGCTTCATTATCATTGGTATTCAAAGTTCCTATTTCTAATTCTCCTGCAGTATTTTGTATCATTGCATAGAATTTCAGAAAATGTGTCCCACTACTGAGATTAGATAAATTTGGCGAAACCAAAATAAAATCATCATCCACAGATGAATCTCCTTTATATATATTGAAAGAATTTGGCGCAGATTGAGTCCCTAAAGCAGCCGTTCCGATAAATGCCATTGATGAAACAGTATTTCCTCTTTTTATAAACGTCCAGCATGATGGCATATCTGGTGTAGTTATGGTATCGAAGTTTTCATTGAACGCATCAACCGGAGCACAATCTGTAGTAAATGTTTTTACCAATGACCAAAACCCAAATCCATTAGAACAAACCGATCTAACCCATAAATTATAAGTTGTTCCCGCCAGTAATCCATTTAAGGTTGTTCCGGCAAAATCTTCAACCTCGACATAAGGATTAGATATATCATCGGGGTTTTCTTCTGTAGCAACTGCATAAGCAACCTGCCATCCTGTTTCTATCTCTCCGGGCGTCCATTCTACCTGTACAGAATCGTCTGTAATTGCATATACTTCAATTTCACTAATATGCGAACATGCAGGAATTGGTTCCCAAACAATATTGTCTAAATATACCGCTGTGTGTTGAAAATCACTTTTCAGTCTTATTCCTATGAATGTATCTGTTCCTTCGTATCCGGAAAAATCAAACTCATAATATTCATTAGTATTTGTAAAAACTGCTTCGTCATAATACGTAAAAACAGCCTCATTGGTATTATTGTTTAATGTTCCCACTTCTACTCCTCCTGCAAAATTGAAAACTATTCCTCTAAATGTTAATCTATATGTTCCGCTATCAAGATTGTCTACTTCCGGTAAAACCAAAATCAAATCGTCTGTTGGTTCTGAAGTTCCTTTATAAATTCCCATAGAATGAGGTGCAGAGTAATGCCCTCCTGCAATAGTTTCTAAAGCTACAATAGAAGATAATGTTGGTCCTCTTAAAATTCTACTCCAACAATCAGGTAAAACATGCTGAGGCAAATCGTCAAAATTTTCATTTACACTACTTACCGGTAAACATGAAGTTTTAAACTCAAATGGACCTATCCATTCTCCCTCACCTTCATCACAAATACTTCTTAACCAAAACTGATAAGTAGAACTCGCTTCTAAACCAGTAACTATCTTATTGGCTAGCATTGTGTCTGCATCATAATCCGTAGCCGTGATAAATGGTGTTAATAATTCCGGATCAGTATCTTCTAAAGAGCCTAAAGCAATTTGCCATTCGGTTTCTAATCCTCCCGGACTCCAAGTAATTTTTGCTTCAGTAGTTAATGCCCAGTCAACGTTTACAGATGCATAAGGAATATTAGGACAAGGTGGTGCTAATTCCCAAATAACATCATCAATATACACTGTACTACTCCCACTCGTAGAAGTAGAGTTCATTCTTATTCCTATAAAATTTTCTGTATTTCCTTCAACCTCATCAAAATTGAATATATATTCTGTATTTGTAGATGTAGGGACAAATGTTGCAACTACGGTATAATCTGAATAAATTGTATTAGAATCTAAAATTACAACCTGCATTTCGGCATTTACAGAACCAGAAAATGCATGCAATTTTAACCTGTGTGTTCCGTCTCCGATATTAGATAACGGTGGAGAAACCAAAATAACATCATTATTATTTGTTGTTAGACCATCAAAACCCGTATACATCATTACAGCATTTGGTTCAGAGTGAGAAACGAAAGGATATTCATATACATAAACACTTGGAGCTCCCATTCCTATAGAAGAAGGGTTGATTATTTTTGTCCAGCAATCCGGCATCATTGTACTTTCTGTATTATCAAAATTTTCTGAAAACTCTGTAATAGGCAGACAATTTGTTTTAAAGGTTACCGGTCCAATCCAAACACCTTCTCCCAAATGGCAAGAAGATCTTATCCAAACTTTATATTCTGTATCGGGTTGTAATTCTTCTAAAATAATTTCAGGAATAGAAGTGGTCAATATCGGAGTAATTTCATTTGGATCCATAACAGAACTTTCTGCTTTTACAACCTGCCATGCAGACAAATCATCCTCGGACCATTCAATTTTTACAGAATTCGAACCGACTTCAGGAACAAAAATACTTGTCAGATTCACGTCATCACAAGGAGGAACAATTTCCCATTTTATATCATCCAAATAAATTTCTGATCCCCAGCTAATTGCTTTCAAACGAAATCCTATATAAGAATCTTCACCATCATATCCGGAAAAATCTACAACATAATCTGTTCCGAAAAAAGAAACTTCTGTTTCGATCGTTTCAAACAAACTGGCTTCACCTTCCGGCTCATTACTGTTTAAAGTAAGTATCTCCAAATGAACCGGAGCTCCTCCTCCTCCCGTTGCTTTTGCATTAAATCTCAACCTATGTGTTCCTGAATTAAGATTTGAAAGTTCAGGCGAAATCAACATAATATTATCAGATTCACTGTATATGTTTCCATTTTTCAGCCTTACCTGATATGGTGGTGAAGCTGCCAGATCTCCCATATTTACTGTCTCAACAGTTGCATATTGATCTCCTTGAATTATTGTCGACCAACAAAGTGGTAATTCCGGTAAAACTATTGAATCAAAATTTTCGTCGATTGAGGTAATTGGCAGACAAAGTGTATAAAATCTATGTCCTGCAGACCATGCACTTCTCAAATCTGTCCCACAAATATTTCTTATCCATACATAATAGGAAGAACCCGGTTCTAGATCTTCAATAATAACATGGTCTCCTGATTCTGAACTACCGGTTGGTTGGGTTGAACCGATTGGAGGAACATTTTCATTACTGATATAATATTCTATTCCTATCTCAGGAATTACTACCTGTTCTTCCCATGAGATATTTGCCGATGTTGTAGTAATTTCTGTACTGGTAAGATAAAAAACCGTTGGACAAGCTTGTGTTATTCCTCCTAAAATAACATTTGGCACATAGGATTGAATATATCCGTATTCTGTAGTCGGAGGATTAACAGGATCCGGATTACTTTCTTCCATCCAGGTGGAAGCAATAATGGATCTGGTTCCGTCAAATAATGTCGAATGAAAGCCATCCATATAACTATCAAATCCGGAATGATTTTCCTTTACAGCAATGACCAGATTATCTGTGCCATTATAATTAAAAGGAGTAATAAGGTCAAATAGTACCCAACCGGATTCTGTAAGTTCTATGCCTCCGGAATACACCAGAGTAAGATCGTCGTAAGCAATCCAATCTCCTTGAAAATCAAATTGATTTTTTACGGTATGACCAAAATAGATCTGAATGTCCTGGCTGTTTTCTAATTCTGTAATACCAGTAAATTTCCATTGTAAGGATGTTATTGGTCCATTAGCATCTATTTCATTAGCTAAATAAATAGATTGTGAATAGCTGTACGGATTTGATGGCTCAAACGGCAAGCTAGAATTGATGTTGTCACCGGTTCCGATCTGAACCTGCGCATACACCCCCGGAATCATTGATAATACAATGGCAATTAAAAAAATAGTTTTTTTCATGGTTAATAGTCTTTTTAGTTAATTTATTTTTGAAACATTAAAAAAACTCTGTGATAGAATTTTATATAATGCCCTCTAAAACCTAAACAAATCTATAACCTATAGTATTTTTATAGTCCGAAAAAATGGTAAAAAAGGCGACATAAAAAATTAAATAAGCGACTTTTTTCTTAAAAATTGCCTGTATATACTAGTACTGTTGAGTTGTTTGAAAAATATGTTTTTTTTATGTTTTTATGTGATTTGTTTTTTATATAAAAAACTATTGTTTTTCTATTTATACTTAATGTTTCGAATAAAAACGAAAATCACCAACTCTTGAATGGTTTTTTACTTAAATATGAATTAGAATATCTACTGTCCGAAGTAACTTCTTTACCTAACCATTTGGGTTTTTCAAAAAACTCATCTTCAGAATTCAGTTCGACTTCTGCCACAATCAATCCTTCATTATCCCCATAAAACTCGTCAACTTCAAAAAGGTGATCACCAAATTTAACCTCAAATCTGGATTTATCTATAATTCCGGACCGGCATAATTGAATTAAACTTTCAGCCTCTTGAAGCTCAATTTCTTTTTCCCATTCAAATCTGGACAATCCGGATTCATTACTCTTTCCTTTTATAGTAATATAACCTTGATTATCTTTTATTCTTATTCTCACAATTCTTTCCGGGTCGGTAGAAATATATCCTTGGGCGATTCTTCTTATAATCTGTGTTTCATTTTTGAAATCATGGTTTATAACCAAAAACTTCCTTTCTATTTCCAACATGATTTTATAATTAATTTAATTACAATATAATGAAATTATTGACTTCGATTTGTATTTTTACTAAAAGTTAGAACTATGAGTTTTTTGAAGAAAAAGGACAAGCCTACCCTATCAGGTTATATTGCAAATCAAACTGTTTTTTTTGAAGAAGGTTACGATCCTGAAACAGATGATCGGGGAGTTCTTGTAAAATTAATCGAATTTATAAGACCCCGAAATACTAAAAACACAGAAGTTGTAGATATAAATGAATTATTAGACAATCTCAAAAGCAATAACTCTTTTAAAAAATATTTATCTCTTTACATTAAAAAAAATGTAAATGGTAAAAAATTCAACAAAACGTTTTCAGATTCGGCAATTCTGCAGGATGTAGATTTTATTTTTGAATTAAAAAAAAGAATTCATGCCAAAATTTTACCCTACCAGGCACAGAAAAACACGTTAGAATTCGTACTCAACCAAGTTTTTTACTTATCAACAGATGTCGATTGGATCCTAAAAATCCCTGTTGAACAACTTTTAGAATTATACGATTTATTAGAATTTAATTCGATGTATGATTCTGTTGAGCCATTTTCAAGTCTTTCCGAACTTATTGTTTCTATGACTTTATTAACCCAGAGAATCAGTGGAAGAGCCATGGAAAGTGACGTTCTCAAAATGGTTCCTGAATTTGATGGCTTTGAAAGTCCGTTTGAAGCTTTCGAAAAAGAGCTTAGAATTGTAGAAGAACATATAAAAAACTCTCATATCCATTATATTTCAGAAGATGATTTGTCTTACAAACAACTAAAAGTTTTACTGAAACAGTGTGAAAATTTTGTAGAAAGAGCTTTTGGCAATTCTTCAAAATATGGAATTTCACTCCGTGTTAATCAAAATTTACTTCGTATCAGACAACAATTAGAACGTTTAAATATCCTATTGCCTTTACTCGTTGTAAATAATCCCAAAGATGAAAAATACAACGGAATAAATCTTGCTCTTTTGCTTATAAAATACAATTGTTACAAGAATAATATAAGAAAATTTATAGCCGAAAGTACTCAGCTTGTTTCATATGAAATCACTCAGCATACAGCAAAAACGGGAGAGCATTATATCACAAAAGACAGAAAAGAATATTTTAAAATGTTCAGGACCGCAATTGGTGGTGGCTTTATTGTCGGCTTCCTTTGTGTTTTCAAAATTTTACTTTCCAAAGTAGAAACCAGTTATTTCGGACATGCTTTTTTATATAGCATGAACTACTCTTTGGGGTTTATCGCCATCTATTTATTAAGTTTTACCCTTGCTACCAAACAGCCTGCCATGACAGCTTCTGCATTGGTAAAAGCAATTGAAGACGGGAAGAAAAAACAAGGTTCCAAAATAGAAAAATACGATGCGTTTGCCAGGCTTTTTGCAAGGGTTTTCCGTTCTCAATTTATTGCTTTTGTAGGAAATGTCATTATGGCTTTTCCTGTAGCATTACTCCTCATCTATGGATTTGATTATCTTTTTAAAATAAATATTGCTGCCCAAAAATGGCAAACACTCATTACAGATATTAGTCCCATACATTCTATGGCGGTTTTTCACGCTGCAATTGCAGGAGTCTTTCTTTTCCTTTCGGGAATTATCTCAGGAAGTGTAGCCAATAGAGACAAACACAGTCAGGTATATTTCAGAATTCAGGAGCATCCGCTTCTTAAAAAAAGCTTCGGAAAATCAACCACCAAAAAGATTGCTGATATTTATGAAAAAAAGTGGGCAGGAATTATTTCAAATTTCTGGTTTGGTGTTTTTATGGGAACTACAGCAATTCTTGGATTGTTCCTGGGACTCAATATTGATGTCAGACACATTACTTTTGCCAGCGGTAATTTTGCCTTAGCATGGTATGGATCAGAGTATTCTCTTTCGGGAGAGATGATTTTTTGGGGAGTTTTCGGGATCGGGATAATCGGACTGGTCAATTTTTTGGTAAGTTTCTTGCTATCATTAGGATTAGCCTTCAGATCTCGTAATATTTCTATCTTCGAACTACGTTTTGTAGGTAGTTCTATCTGGCATTATTTCAGAAAAAAACCGATGAGTTTCTTTTTTCCAACAGAAAAAAAATCCAGGGAAAACATAAAAACCGATTAATCCCTTCTCAATTGCAAATTACAGTTCCAAATAGAAAAATTATTCATATCGACATGGATGCTTTTTATGCTTCTGTCGAACAATTGGACAATCCCGAATTAAGAGGAAAGCCAATTGCAGTTGGTGGAAACGAAAACAGGGGCGTTATTGCCGCTGCAAGTTATGAAGCTCGAAAATTTGGCGTGAGAAGCGCCGTAAGTGGCGTCCTGGCAAGAAAATACTGTCCGGACCTCATTTTTGTAAAACCTCGATTTGATCGTTATAAAGAAATATCAAATCAGATCAGAAAAATTTTTTTTGAATATACAGATCTTGTAGAACCTTTGTCTCTTGATGAGGCGTACCTGGATGTCACTCAAAACAAAAAAGGCAATCCAAGTGCAACCCTTATTGCACAAGAAATTAGAACAAAAATTTTTAAAACCACAGGATTAAGTGCTTCGGCAGGAATTTCTATAAACAAATTTGTGGCAAAAATTGCCTCCGACATTAATAAACCCAATGGGCAAAAAACTGTAAATCCCGAAGAAGTAGAAACTTTTCTTGAAGATTTACCTATCAGAAAATTTTATGGTGTGGGTAAAGTTACCACAGAAAAAATGTATCAATTGGGAATTTTTACGGGAAAAGATTTAAAAAGTAAAAACTTAGATTTCCTCGAAAAACATTTCGGAAAATCAGGTACTTTTTACTATCATGTCGTTCGCGGAATCCATAATAGCGAGGTAAAACCACATCGTACAACCAAGTCTGTAGCCGCAGAACATACCTTTGAAGAAAATCTTACATCCGAAATTTTTATGGTAGAAAAGTTATCTTTTATTGCAGAACAACTCGAAAACAGATTGAAAAAAAATAAAATTGCAGGTAAAACCATAACATTAAAAATAAAATACAGTGATTTTACCTTACAAACCCGAAGTAAAACACTTGCCTATTTTATAGCAGACAAATTACTGTTACAGGAAATCGCCAAAGAACTTCTATATCAGGATAATCTCAAAAATTCGGTAAGATTGTTGGGGATTTCTGTAAGTAATCTTAATATTGAGTCCAAAAAAAATATCGCTGTTCAGTTAAAATTTGATTTTTAGATTCTTAAAATTCAAATTACAACTCATAGGAATGTCTGTTTCTAAAAAAAGAAAAACAACTAAAAAAATACCTACTAGAGATTTCACACAAACAATTTACTTTTAATTTTTCTAAAAAATACTCCAGTAGAAGGTTTTTGAAATATAAAATTTAGTTTTTTAAAACTATCTTTGTGGCAAATATTATTAGGAAATATAAATGAAAAATTTGGTCGAAGAATTGAAGTGGAGAGGTTTGTACCACGATAGTATGCCAGGCACTGAGGAACAATTATTAAAAGAAGCTACAACTGCATATATTGGTTTTGATCCTACAGCAGATTCTCTGCATATTGGAAGTATGGTACAGATTATTCTGCTGGTTCATCTGAAAAATTTTGGACATCGACCTATTGCTCTGGTTGGTGGCGCCACAGGAATGATTGGGGATCCTTCGGGAAAATCTGACGAACGTAATTTGCTGAACGAAGAAACTCTTACCAGAAATATTGCAGGAATTAAAAGGGTATTATCTCGTTTTTTAGATTTTAATTCTACCGAAAAAAACGCTCCGATTATGGTAAATAACTACGATTGGATGAAAGATTTTTCGTTTATTGATTTTGCTCGTGATGTAGGAAAACGTATTACGGTAAATTATATGATGGCAAAAGATTCGGTAAAAAAACGATTTAGTGGCGAAGGAGAAGGAATGTCTTTTACGGAGTTTACCTATCAGTTAATCCAGGGATACGATTTTTACCATTTACATAAAAATTACAATTGCTTATTGCAAATGGGTGGTTCTGATCAATGGGGAAATATTACGACCGGAACCGAATTGGTAAGGAGAATGAACCCAAATACAGACGCCAAGGCTTATGCAATGACAACACCGCTGATTACCAAATCTGATGGTTCTAAATTTGGAAAATCCGAAGGAGGAAATATTTGGCTGGATGCAGATAAAACTTCGGTTTATAAATTCTATCAGTTTTGGCTCAATAGTACAGATGTGGATGCCGAAAAATACATCAAAATATTTACTTTTTTAGATAAAGAAACCATCGATCTGTTAATCACAGAACATCATGAATCTCCTCATTTGAGAGTTTTACAACGCAAATTAGCTAGCGAAATAACTACTTTTGTCCATTCTGAAGAAGCATTACAAAAAGCAATTCAGGCATCGAATATTTTGTTTGGACAATCCACTTCTGATGATTTAAAACAATTGGACGAAACCACTTTTTTAGAAGTTTTTAATGGAGTCCCTCAAGCAGATATTTCCAGAAACGAAATTACAGCAGGATTGGATATTATTACTGTTCTTAATGAAAAATCCGGATTCTTAAAATCTAACGGAGAAGCCAGAAGGGCTTTATCTGAAAACTCTATAAGTATAAATAAAGAAAAAGTTACAGAAGAATTCAAACTTACTGCAAATGATCTCATCAATGATCGATTTGTACTCTTACAAAGAGGAAAGAAGAATTATTTTGTAATACGAATTATTTAATAAATATATTTTAAAAAGAAAATACCCCAAAAGAACTAAATCATTCTTTTGGGGTATTTTTATAAAATCTTTTTTAGGTTAATTCATTTCCGAAACTCTCAGAGTATTTACCATTCCTTTTTCAGAAACCGGCATTGCTGCTAAATTGATCAAAAAATCGCCCTTTTCTACATACCCTTTTTCACGGGCAATTTCATTTACATCGGTTACAGTATCATCGGTACTTACAAACTTGTCGTAATAATAAGAATTTACCCCCCATAATAAACTGAGCTGCGTAAGAATTCTTTTATTTGAAGTAAATACCAGGATATGTGATTTCGGTCTCCATGCCGAGATTTGAAAAGCAGTATATCCGCTATTTGTCAATGTACTGATCACTTTGGCATTAATAACATTTGCCATCATCGCAGCGTGGTGACAAATGGATTTTGTAATAAAACGCTTGGTTCTGATCTGCGGCGTATTTTGTGGCACCTGAATAAGCGGAGAATCTTCTACAGCTTCGATAATCTGGGTCATTTTTTCGATAACTTGTATCGGATAATTTCCTACAGAAGTTTCTCCGGAGAGCATTACTGCATCTGCTCCGTCCATTACAGAATTGGCAACATCGTTTACTTCTGCACGGGTCGGTGTTAAACTGGTTATCATTGTTTCCATCATTTGTGTGGCAACAATTACAGGAATTCTGGCTGTTTTTGCCCTATGAATTAATTTTTTCTGAATTAACGGAACTTCATGTGCCGGGATTTCAACTCCCAAATCTCCACGCGCAACCATTAAACCATCACAAAAAGCAACAATTTTATCGATATTTTCTACACCTTCCGGTTTTTCAATTTTTGCAATAATTGGAATTTTATGGTCTGAATGTTTTGCTATTAAGTCCTGCAATTCTTCCAGATCTTTAGAATTTCTTACAAATGAAAGTGCTATCCAGTCTACACGATTTTCTATCGCAAAAAGTGCATCTTTAACATCCTTTGAAGTTAAAGCAGGAAGCGAAACTTTAGTATTAGGAAGGTTTACTCCTTTTTTAGATTTTAAAGGTCCTCCCTGAACGACTCTGCATAAAACTTCTGTTGTTCCATTGGTTTCTACAGCTTCAAAAATTAATTTTCCGTCATCCAAAAGAATTTTTTCACCAGGTCGTACATCTCCGGGAAATTCTTTGTAGTTCATATAAACGCGCTGCGCAGTTCCGGGAACATCTTCTGCAGTTTGAAAAGTAATGAGATCTCCGGGATTTACAACCACATCTTCTTTCATTACTCCAACACGGAGTTTTGGTCCCTGTAAATCGGCAAGAATTGCGGTATTATAACCAGACTCCTCATTAATCTCCCTGATAATGTTGATCTTTTCTAATACATCTGCATAATCTGCATGAGAGAAATTTATTCTAAAAACATTTACACCTGCTTCGATCATCTTTTTGATGACTTCTTTGGTACTACAAGCCGGTCCTAATGTCGCTACAATCTTAGTTTTCTTATTTGTTAACATTTTATTTAAAAAATTAAATTGTTTTTGGATTTAATATTTTCAATATCTATTAGATAAACAGTCGATACTTTATCAATACTATTTATCCCATTGATAATATTACCAATATTTTCTTCGCTATTTTCTATTTTCAAAAAATAATCTACTTTTTTGAATTCAGGTAAAAGAAAAACCATTTTGGGAATAAAATTCGTCTGTTCATCGAAAAGAGATGATGATTCACCAGCACTTTGAATTTCTATACTGTTTTTATTTTGTATCAATGTCCAGACCGAATCTGAATTTTCTTCTTTAAAAATAAATTTTGAAAAGTTTACAACTCCTTCTTTTGTATAAAAAGAAGTCAGTTCACTACTTTTTGAAAGAAGAATTGGCAAATTTTGATTGATCAAAAAAGCAATACGGTAATCTTCCAAAGAAGTATGAATAGCAATCAAGTCATAATCGATTTCATCGAATTCATCAATGTTCAGTTTGTGAACAGCCATTGGATAATAAATAAGAGGTAAAGATAGTGTTTATCCCTGATAAATTCTCAAAAACCCAATTAGTTAACGTTAATTTATTAACGAAAACGATATAGTTTAAAGTACATTTAAGCTAATAAACCAAAAGGAAATTCTGAATTTAAAGCGGAAATTTAAACTCTACTTACTATTGATTTTTTCCTGCAAGGCAAAATAAGCGCGTTGAGAGGCTTTTTCTTCAGCTTTCTTCTTTGATGCGGCTCTTGCTTTTGCAATTATTTTATTATCGATACTCAGTTTTACACCAAAAAAGCGTTCGCCACTACTATCATTATCATCAAAAACATCAAAATGAAAATTTTTTTTCTCTTTCTGGCACCACTCTATAAGCAAACTCTTATAACTAATAATTTTACCTTCTAATCTTGCAATGTCTACATAAGGAGCTATTACAACTTTATGTATAAATTTTTCGCATTGTAAAAACCCCTGATCAAGGTAAATTGCTCCAACCAAAGCTTCCAAAATATTTCCATGTATGTTTTCTCCAAAATGATTGGACGGAACTTTACTATCTACAAACCGGATCAGATTAAGTTCACGACCTAATTCATTAAGATGCTCACGACTCACAATTTTTGACCTCATCTTTGTTAGATAGCCTTCATCTCCTCCGGGAACCTCTTTAAACAAATATGCCGCAATGACTGTACTTAGTATTGCATCTCCTAAAAACTCCAATCGTTCGTAGCTTATAGGATTTCCGCTATCATCTAGCTTATTAGAAGATCTATGGGTAAATGCTTTGGTATATTTCTCTATATCTAAAGGTTTAAAGCCTAAAATATTCTGAATATTATCAAAAAAAATCCCGCCTTGTTGATAACGGGATTTCTTGAAATATTTTTTAAAGATATTCATCGAAAACTATTCTTCAATTTTTTTGAATAAAACACAAGCATTATGACCCCCAAAACCGAAAGTATTACTCATGGCAACTTTAATCTCTCTTTTTTGAGCTTTATTTAATGTTAAATTCAAAGACGGATCAATATTTTCATCTACAACAGCATGATTGATGGTTGGGGGAACAATACCATGTTCCATTGCCAGAATTGAAGCAATCGCTTCAATAGCTCCCGCAGCACCAAGTAAATGACCTGTCATTGACTTCGTTGAATTAATGTTAATATTCTTGGCATGATCCCCAAAAACAGCACTAATCGCTTTAAGCTCTGCAACATCTCCCAATGGAGTGGAAGTCCCGTGAGTATTGATGTGGTCTACAACATCCGGACTTAACCCTGCATCCTTCAAAGTATTTTTCATTACAGCAATTACACCTATTCCTTCCGGATGAGGAGCTGTTAAATGATATGCGTCTGAAGACATTCCGCCTCCGCCTATTTCACAATATATTTTTGCGCCACGTGCTTTTGCGTGCTCATACTCTTCCAAAACTAATGCCCCTGCTCCTTCTCCCAATACAAAACCATCACGGGTTGCATCAAATGGTCTTGAAGCTGTTTCGGGAGATTCATTTCTGGTCGATAACGCGTGCATGGAGTTAAAACCTCCCATACCTGCAATTGTTACTGCCGCTTCGGAACCTCCTGAGATGATAACATCGCACATTCCCAGCCTGATATAATTAAATGCATCAATTAATGCGTTTGCAGAAGAAGCACAAGCAGATACTGTTGTATAATTTGGCCCCATAAATCCATTTCTCATAGAAATATGAGCCGGAGCAATATCTGCAATCATTTTCGGAATAAAGAAAGGGTTGAACTTTGGAGTTCCGTCGCCTTTTGCATAATACATTACCTCTTCCTGAAAAGTTTCGAGACCACCAATTCCTGCTCCCCAAATAACACCTACTCTATATTTATCTACATTATCTGCAGTTATTCCGGCATCTTTTATAGCTTCATCACTTGCAGCTATTGCATATTGTGCAAATTTGTCAAGTCTGCGGGATTCCTTGCGATCCATATAATTTTCAATATTGAAATCTTTTACCTCACAAGCAAACTTAGTCTTATGTTTTTCTGTATCGTAATAAGTTATTGGGGCTGCTCCACTTGCTCCGTTTACTAATCCATTCCAGTATTCTTCGATGGAATTTCCTATTGGAGTAAGAGCACCTAATCCTGTAACTACAACTCGCTTTAAAACCATATATTAAATTTTTAATTTGGACCTAAACAAATAATACCTATGTATTTTTCTATGTAAAAGCATAAAAAGACATAGGTATTACACAATATTGATATTATCTAAGATTGAAAATCAATCCGCAATTTTAAAAAATTTGTAATAAAAAGAACACCCGAAAATGCTAAAATTCAAAATGTTAAAAATTATTTCAGCCTATAAATGCTTACCTGAAATATTTGTAAACAAATATAGTTATTAGAATTTAATTTCCAATTTTTGGAATTCTAGTTTCGGGTGTATATTTAATTACTTTTTAGCTTCTTCAATGTAAGAAATAGCTTGACCAACAGTAGCGATGTTTTCTGCTTGGTCGTCCGGAATCTGAATATCAAATTCTTTTTCGAATTCCATTATAAGCTCAACAGTGTCTAATGAATCAGCTCCTAAATCATTTGTGAAGCTTGCTTCTAATACAACTTCGTTTTCGTCAACTCCTAATTTGTCAACGATAATCGCTTTTACTCTTGATGCAATG